>NZ_JBNCKO010000008.1:0-366213 GCF_049841595.1 Micromonospora sp. DT228 | reverse complement strand
CCCGAGGCGAACCCGCCACCCGCCAACAACGCCTCACCTTCAACACACCCGACTGACAGCAAAGTGAAACGCGCTCTTAGGTCGCTCTATACCGGCGTCATCGCCGCCGCTGCGCTGTAGTCACCAGCCAGCGATGCCAACTCACCGAGGGAAGGTTCGCCGTGCCTGTTGCCAAGAGGCTCATGCTCTGCTGATCCCACCGCTGGTGGCGCATTCGGTCATCGCGCCACAATTCCTGGCGTCGACCGGCCGGCAACTCTCCGCCGACGGGCCTGTCCACGAGCAGGTGCATCGATGGCCTGCTTCACTCGGTCGGCGTATTTGGCAGACGCAATATTGCATTCACTGATTATTGAAACCCGCCGGAGGATGTCATGTACGAGCAGGATTTGTCCCGCTATGGATACCGCCAGGAGTTGTCTCGTCAGTTGAGGTTCCGAGATCTGGTCGCGTACGGGTTGGTGTACATGGTGCCGATCGCGCCGATGGCGATCTTCGGCAGCGTGTACGCCGGCTCCGGTGGGATGGTCGCCCTGGCGTACGTGATCGGTGTGGTGGCGTTGGTGTTCACGGCGTTCTCGTACGCGCAGATGGTGAAAGCGTTCCCGATGTCGGGCAGCGTCTACAACTACGCAGGGCGCGGCATCAGCCCGCCGGTCGGGTTCCTCGCCGGCTGGGTGATCCTCCTGGACTATGTCCTCGTACCGGGGCTGTTGTACCTGGTGGCGTCGGTGGCGATACACGCCACCGTCCCGGCGGTGCCGGTGTGGTCGTGGCTCCTCGGCTTCGTCGCGCTCAACACGATCGTCAACTCGGTGGGGATCCGCATGACCGCAGTGGTCACGCGGGTGATGTTGATCGGCGAGCTGATCGTGCTGGGGGTGTTCCTGGCCGTCGCCGGCTGGGCACTCGCCTCGGGTAGGGGCCGGTTCAGTTGGGCGGCGTTCTACAACGCCGACACGTTCACCTGGTCGGTGGTGGCGGGGGCGGTGTCGATCGCGGTGCTGTCCTTCCTCGGCTTCGACGGCATCTCGATGTTGGCGGAGGAGACCAAGGGCGGCTCCCGTCAGATCGGCCGCGCGATGGCTGCGGTCCTCGTACTGGCGGGGGTGCTTTTCGTCGCGCAGACGTGGCTCGCGGCGATGCTCGTCCCCGACCAGGCCGTGCTTCTCGCCGAGGGTGATCCGAACGGGACCGCGTTCTACGACGCCGCCGGCGTGGCTGGTGGGGGTTGGTTGGCGACGCTGTGTGCGGTCGCGACGGCGATCGCGTGGGGGTTGCCGAACTCGATGGTCGCGCAGGTCGCGACGTCTCGGCTGTTGTACGCGATGGCCCGGGACCGGCAGCTGCCGGCGTTGCTGGCGAAGGTGTCGATCCGGCGCAACGTGCCGATCAACGCGACGCTGCTCACCGGTGCGGTGTCGCTGGCGTTGGGCCTGTACATGGCGACCCGTGCGGATGGGATCACCCTGTTGTCTTCGCTGATCAACTTCGGGGCGATGGTCGCGTTCCTGGTCCTGCACGTCTCGGTCGTGGTGCATCACCTCATCCGGGAGCGCAGTGGTAACTGGTGGGCGCACCTGGTCATGCCCGGCATTGGCTTCGCGATCTTGGTATGGGTGGTGGTCAACGCCAACATCGCCGCCCAGCGTCTCGGCCTGGCCTGGCTCGCCCTCGGGATGGTCGTTCTGGCTGGCCTGTACCTGTCTGGCCGCCGGCCTGCCCTCTCGGGGTTGGCGCCGGCGCAGCCGCAGGCGCGTCGCGTGGAGCGGGTGTGACTGGCATGGACAGGTTCACCTACCGGCCCGCCCGAGATGAGCTGGCGTACACCTTCGGCGGTCGGATGCCGGTGGCGCACGTGCGCGGCGGTGACGTGTTCACCGTCGTGACGGAGGACTGCTTCGGTGGTCTCGTTCGGGGTCCGGCGGACCTGCCGTCGCAGGTGTGCCGCATGCCGTACCTCAACCCGGTGTCCGGGCCGTTCTTCGTCGAGGACGCCGAGCCCGGCGACACTCTCGCCGTCCACCTCGCCGCCATCAGCCCGGCCCGGGACTGGGGTGTGTCGTCGACGTTCCCGCACTTCGGGGCCCTGACGTCCACCGCCCATACCGCCACCCTGCAGCCTCCGCTGGAGGAGCGGGTGTGGGTGTACGGCATTGACCGGCAGGCCGGGACCGTACGGTTCGACGCCACCCGCAGCGACCACAGCGTGGACCTGCCGCTGGACCCGATGATCGGCACGATCGGTGTCGCCCCCGGCGGCTTCGAGGCCCGATCCACTCTCGTGCCCGATACGCACGGTGGGAACCTGGACACCCAGCAGCTGCGCGCCGGCACCACCCTCTACCTGGGTGTGAACGTTCATGGGGCGATGCTTGCCCTCGGCGACGGGCACGCCCGCCAGGGTGACGGCGAGGCGTGCGGCGTCGGCGTGGAGATCGCCACGACCACGACCCTCGCCATCGACGTCATCAAAGGGGTGACCACGCGGTGGCCGCGGTTGGAGACCGACCGGGACCTCCTGACGATCGGGTGCGCCCGCCCGTTGGAGGACGCGTACCGCATCGCCCAGCACGACCTCGTCGGCTGGGCCTGCGCCCTGACGGGCCTGGAAACCCTGGACGCCTACCAGCTCGTGTCGCAGGCGGGGCGGGCGCCGATCGGCAACGTGTGCGACCCCAACTACACCGTCCTCGCCGCCATCGACAAAACCCTGCTCCCCGCCCCTGGCCCCGCGCATGGCGGGGCACACGAGCGGCTGCGGCGGCTCACCGCTGGGCTGCGGTAGGAGCCTTCGAATGACTGCGTCGATCCCGCGCCTGCCGTTGCGCGATGAGCTGTTCCTCCTCGGTCACGACGACGACACCGGACACCCCCACGTGCACCGGCAGACCCTCGCACTGGGACTCGCTGGCGCGGTCCTGATCGACCTGTACCTGGCCGGGCGGGTGACCCTCGACCCGAACGACGACACCCGCCCGGCCAGCCAACGGATCCACCCGCACGTCGACCGGTTGGTTGGCGATCTGATCGCTGACGCCGCGACCGCGACCATCCGCCACGCCCACCCACCGCTGCGAGGGTGGCTGCGGGGGTTCTCAGACGACCTGTACGACCGCACCCGCGCCGGACTCGTCGCCGGCGGGATCCTGCGTCACCACACCCGACGGCGCCTCGGCGGCCTCGTGCGCACCGACGCCTACCTCGTCACCGACAGCAAATGGGCGGTCGTGGCCCGTTCCCGCCTGCGCTACCTCGCCGCCGGCCGCGAACAACCCGACAACCACACCGCCGCTCTCGCCGGCCTCGTCGCCGACCTCGGCCTCACCCACCACCTCTACCTCGACGACGACACCCCAGCCCTGACCGCTCGCCTGAAGGCCATCGCCGCGCAGCACTACCAGCCGGTACGCGACATCACCGCCGCCGTAGACGCCGCCGTGGGTGACCTCGCCACGGCCGCCTACCGCTAGCCCAAGTCACCTCACCTCAAGAAAGCTGACCGTGAACAACCTGCCCCACCTGCGACCCCCGACCGACAAGCCCCACCCTGTAGGCCGGCGAGCCGTGAAGGTCACTGCCGCCGCCTGCGCGCTCGGCCTCCTCGCCACCGCCACGGCCATCCCGATCTGGACGGGCACCGCTGGGCCGACCCAATCCGCACCCTCGACTTCCAACGCCACCGCGTCTCTCCCAGCCGTGGCGCCGTGTCCGTCGCCCGCCGCCCTAACTGGGGCCCAGCTCAAGGCACGCGCACAGCAGAAACTTGACCCGTCGCCGACGCGTCTGCCGGCGTCGTCCCCGGCGGGGCAGGCTCTCACAGCAGTCACGGCGGGGCCGTCCGGCTGCGATGCCATCCCGGGCCGGTTCGCCTACGTCCACTTACTCCAGTGGGCCATGGACACCACCATCGCGGGCAACAGCACCACCACACGGATTGTGCTGTTCGAAGAGCAACGCTGGCGCGCCGACGACGCCTCCGGACGCGTCGTTCGCAGCCGCTACCCCGACGGCAACCAGCCGACCGACGACAGCACCTACTACCCCGGCGAGCTGGACGGACCCCTCGGCCCGATCGCTGCCGACCCGACAGCGCTCAATGCGAACATCGACGCCCCCCAGCACCGATTCCTCGGGCCCACCGCCGTCATTCGCGGCCTCGTCAGCCTGCTCGGCTGGCGTACTCCCAACCAAGCCGCCCGCACCGCGGTCCTCACCGTCCTGCGCGACACCCCCGGAATTACCTACCACGCATCGGTGACCGACCGGGCAGGCCGAACCGGCATCGGCGTCAGCGCCACCTCCGATGACATCCGCTTCCTGCTGATCCTCAACCCCACCACCGGCGAACTACTCGCCTACGAAAGAGCCGCACTCACACCACCACCCGGCAGCGACCGCACCGGCCCCCTGGTCGACGACTACCAACTGTTCCTCGTCCACACCCGTGCAAACAGCAGCAGCAACTCCTGACCCCGCAACCGAGAGCCTTCTAAGGAACCCCCATGGACACTGTCCCGCGAATCCGCGCCGCCCGCTGGGCGGACAAAGACCACGTCGCCGCACTCATCGCCGACGCCCTCCATCCCAGCCCGCTCGCAACATGGCTGATCCCCGACCCCGGCCCACGACATCGAATCCTCACCGACGTCCTCGGCATCTGGGTCGAGCGCGCCATGTTCTACGGCGACGTCCACCTCACTGACGACGCCACCGCCGCCACTGTCGGCTTCCACCGATACCGCCCCATTCCGCCACCAGCGAACTACCCCACCCGCCTAGGGGATGCCGCAGGCGCCCACAGCGATCGCTTCGACCTACTCGATCGGCTACTCACCAAACATCGACCCAGTGAGCCCCACTACCACCTCGCGTTCCTCGCCGTGTCGCCCAGCGCCAGACGGTCAGGACACGGCACGTCCCTGCTCAGCCACCATCGCAGCCGACTCGACCATGTGAACCTACTGTCCTGGACGAGCACCACCCCCGATGCGCAGAGCCTGCATGTCGGGCATGGCTACATCCCAGGATCGGCGATTCAATTGCCCGACGGCCCGGTCATCTGTTCCATGCGCCGCAGCCCTCTCCACGGCGACATCCAGCCAACCAGGACGACCGCGACCGAGGGCCAAACCAGTCATCCAAGTGGGCAACCATGACCCATCCGCCACTCGCGAGGACGAGACATGAGACCGGCTACCGGGCCAACCTCAAACTTTGGGGTGGCGGGGCTGCGCCCTGCTGTCCGCCCATCCCGCCTCAGCCGGGCATGAGCAGAGAAGAGAATCGATGCGTTGCGATTGGACCGCTCTGCCGGAGAGTGTCACGGCAGGGATCGCCGAACGGGTCGGCGGAACCTTTGACGTCGCCCAGGCTTCCAATGGCGACCACGCTGAGATCGCCTCGACGGTGACCGGACCGGCCGGACAGGTCTTCGTCAAGGCGGCGTCCGGCGAGTTGAGCGTTCGGTCGCTGCGCTATGAACTGGCGGTGACCCGGGCCATCGACCGGCACCCGCCCGCAGTCCTGTGGCACTTCAAATCCGATGGCTGGCTGGTGGTGGGGACCGAGTATCTTGCCGGTCCCCACCCCGACCTGTCTCCCGGCAGCACGGATCTCAGTCTGCTCCTAGCCGCACTGAAAGCACTTCAGGAGACGCCGGCGCCCGGCGAGACGTGGTTTACCCCGGCAGCCCGGCTCGGGTTCGCGCACCCGGCGATGGACGGCGGGACACTCATCCATTCGGACCTCAATCCGGCGAACCTGATCGTGACACCACTCGGCCTACGCATCGTCGACTGGGCATGGGCAACCAGGGCCGCTGCATGGGTCGAACTCGCGTTGCTCGTCCCATGGCTGATCGGTAGCGGCCACAGCGCCGAGCAGGCAGAAGAGTGGATAGCGCAGCTTCCCGCCTGGACTGCGACTGACCGACAGGTCTTGGACGACTTCGCGTCAAAGAACGCTACGAAGTGGGCGGCCAAGTCCCGACAGAACACCGAACGCTGGGTACACGACCTCGCAATGTGGACCGGCGAGTGGACGGGTCACCGGACCGACGGCCATCAGTCAGCCCGTGAGCCACAGCGCGGGGGCACCCCCTCGTGAGGTGGGCGCCGGTAGCGGTAGGACTCCTCAACCAGCCAGCAGGCCCGCTCGGGACCGCGAACCAGGTCATTCAGCCGGGCAGGTCCACGGCGGCCCGAACCGAGAACCAGCCGCGCTGCTCCCAATCTGCTCCCAATGTAAGCCGCACATACCGCAAAGCCCGTTACCGATGACTCCGGTAACGGGCTTCTGACCTGCACAAACTGAGAGTGGGCGATGCTGGTATCGAACCAGCGACCTCTTCGGTGTGAACGAAGCGCTCTCCCACTGAGCTAATCGCCCTCAGCGCCGCTGACTCTACCCGATCGCGGAACCCGACCGGAAATCCGGGGTCAGTGCGTCGCGAGGTACTGCATCACCTTGGCGACCAGGTCGATGCCGAGGCTGAACTTGAGCGACAGCCAGACCACGGTGGCCACGAAGACCAGGCCGACGGACCCGAGCATGATTCGCACCGCCAGTGACTGCCGGGTCACCCACTGTGTCCAGCCGTAGACGTGGCGGCGGGTGAAGCCGAGTAGCCGGCGAGCCCAGTGGTATTCGACCGCCCAGATGCCCAACCCGGCGATCACCAGCAGCCAGCCGGGACCGGGCAGCGGGATGAGTGCGATGCCGACGGTGACCACTATCGCTCCGGCGATCGCGATGAAGATCTTGAGGGCGATCCGGCCGCTGGGGTTGGCCCGGATGAGATCGAGTGTCAGCGAGATCCGCTCCCGCCAGCGGGGGCGGCGCGGCGGCTCTCCGACGACGAGGACACCACCGGGACGATCGGCGTCGGTCGTTGGCCGATCGGCGCGTTCGGGCTGCTCCATCGGTGTTCCGTACCCCCACTTTTCGGCTGCTCGGACCGCGGCCTTCGGCGGGCGGGGCGCCGCGGGCCGATCCACTGAGGATTTCTTCGCCACCATTTCACCCCCCAGTGTCGCTCAGGCCCGTCACTGCAACGGCCGACTGGACGTTACCGGAGTAAGTCGACGACTGAACCACCCGATGCCGGGCGGAATCACACACTGGGCAGAACCGGAAATCCTACATGAATGCTCACATTCACGAGGCCTTTCCGTCCCCCTTCCCACCACTGGGTGAAGTCAGCGTATGGCGGAGCGTAGCCAGGAGTAGCACCTGAGTATGGGAAAAGCGGGACACGCGCGTTCCGCAGCGGTGCCGGGGGGAGAACGTCCATGAGTGTCATCCGACCGACGACCGTAGAGGTCGAGACGTCGCTAAGGCTCGTCGCACCTGACGCCACCGCCTTGCCGGTGCGTGCCAGTCTGCGTTACGACCCTGCTGACCCGTATGCGGTCCATGTCCTGTTCCATGCCGAATCCGCCGGCGGCGAGGCGGTGAGCTGGTCCTTCGCCCGCGAACTGCTGGTCACCGGCCTGGACGAGCCAGCCGGCATCGGTGATGTGCGGGTCTGGCCCTGGGCCACACCGCGCGGCGACTTCGTCGCGCTGGCCCTCTCGTCACCGGACGGCAACGCCCTCTTCGAGGTGCCGCGCAGCGTTCTGGTGCGTTTCCTTCGACGGACGTACGTCGTCGTCCCGCGCGGCCGCGAAGCCGAGCACCTGGACGTCGACACGGCGGTGAACCGGCTGCTCGCCGGTCGCTGAGCACCGCCCGAACGGGCAACACCGGCCACACCGGGGCCGCGCGGATCTGCCGAGTCCGCGCGGCCCCGGCACACCCGGGAGTACGCGGGCAGCCCGACCGGGTCGCCCGGAGGCGCCGCCCGACCGGGATGGTCGGGGCTCAGCCGTGCGTGGTGATGCCGCCGTCGACGGGGATGACCGCTCCGGTGAGGTAGGCGCCCGCCCGCGAGGAGAGGTAGATGGCCGTTCCGGCCATGTCCTCCGGGCGTCCGATGCGGCCCAGCGGCACCTGCTGCTCGATGGCAGCTCGGCTGGCGGGGTCGTCCAGGGCGAAGGCCATCATCTTGCTCTCGAACGGGCCGGGCGCGATCGCGTTGACGGTGATCTGTTCGGCGGCGAGCTGGTGGGCCAGGCTGCGGGTGAGCATGTGCACGGCAGCCTTGGTGGCCGAGTACGCGTACACCTCCATGAACGGCACCCGGATGCCGTCGATTGACCCGATGTTGATCACGCGGGCCGGGTCGTCGGCGCTGGCGGCGGCGCGCAGCGCCGGCAGCAGCGCGGTGGTGAGCCGGAAGACCGCCTTGACGTTGACGGCCCAGAGCTTGTCGAACGCGGCCTCCGGGTAGCTTTCCAGCGGTGCGCCCCAGGTCGCGCCGGCGTTGTTGACAAGCACGTCGAGCCGGTCGAAGCGCTCGCGTACGGCGGCGGCCAGCGCCTCGGCGCTGGCGTCGTCGCTCAGGTCCGCGGGGATGGCCTCGCACCGGCCCTCGGCGGAGAGTTCCTTGGCGACCGCCTCGCAGACGTCGGCCTTGCGGGACGAGATGATCACGTGTGCGCCGGCCCGCACGAAGCCCTGGGCGATCATCAGACCGATCCCCCGCGACCCGCCGGTGACCAGGACCGTCTTACCTTCGACCGAGAACAGCTGCGTCATGCCCATCCCATCGCGAGTCGGCGGGGCCGACGGGTTGGTCGGCCGGCGAGGCGCCGGGCGGACCGCGGACCGGACGGCGCTACCGCCGGGTAACGTAGCCCGGCCGCCGGGACGGCGACAAGCCCCGCGGGCGGCGCGGATTGCGCGAACGATGTCGATCGGGATGCGGTGACCTGCGGTTCGGGCTACCGTCGCAGGCGATGGTCTCCACCGTTCCCTCCCCCGCGCCACCGATCGGTTCGGCTTCACCCGTACCCGACGAGATCGCCACGTTCGCGCTGGCCGACCTTGCCGGCGACCCGGGCTGGCGTCGTCCGGTGATCGTCGAGCAGGAGCTGCTGATCCTCACCACCCGCGGGCACGGCGACGCGGAACTCGACTTCCACCTGCTGCCGTGCCGGCCCGGCACGCTGCTGCGGGTGCGCGCCGGCCAGGCGCTGCGCTGCGCCGGCCCGCAGTTCGACGCCACGGTGGTTGCCTGGGATCCCGAGGCGCTGCGCGGCTTCGACGTCGACCCGGCCACGCCCGTCACCTGGCGGCAACTGGCCGGCGAGGACGAGGACGCGGTGATCAGCGAGGTGAGCCAGTTGGCGGTGGACTGCCAGCGGCACCCCGACAGCCGCACCGCCCGCGCGCTGCTCCGCCACCAACTTGCCGTGTTGCTGCTGCGGCTCACCCTGGCCGGCCCCGACCGCTCGACCTCGCGACCCGAGGACGAGACGTTCCACCGGTACTGCCAGGAGGTGGAGCGCGGCTACCCGCGCACCCGACGGGTGGAGGACTATGCCGCCGCGCTGCGTTGCTCGGTGCGTACCCTCACCCGGGCGTGCCTGGCCGTCACCGGCCGCAGCGCCAAGCAGGTCATCGACGAGCGGGTCGCGTTGCAGGCCGGGCGGCTGCTCGCCGCGACCGACAAGCCGATCGCCCAGATCGGTCGGCAGCTCGGCTTCTCCGAGCCGACGAACTTCGGCCGGTTCTTCACCCGGGAGGTCGGGGTCAGCCCCGGCGCGTTCCGGGCGGCCCGCGACCAACCGGTGACCGGCCGGGTGGTCCGGCCTCGACCGCCCGTCGAGCCGACGGGCGCCAACGGGGGCAGGTTCCGCCCCGGCGGGCACGGCGAACCGGCCAACAGCGGCCACGCCGGACCGTCCGGGTCGCCCACCGGACCGGCCCGCGGCACCGGCCGGGCATGATGACAGGGTGCAGATCTCCGCGCGCGGCGACTACGCGGTACGGGCGGCACTGAGCCTCGCCACCGCGTACCCTTCGCTGCTGTCCACCCAGGCCATCGCCGGGGAGCAGGACATGCCCCGCAAGTTCCTGGAGGCGGTCCTCGCGGATCTGCGCCGGGCCGGCATCGTCCGCGCCCAACGCGGCGCCGAGGGCGGCTACACACTGGCCCGCCCGCCGCGCGAGGTGACCGTCGGCGCGGTGCTGCGGGCGGTGGACGGCCCGTTGGCCGGGGTACGCGGCCTGCGCCCCGAGGAGACCACGTACGAGGGTGCCGCGGAGAACCTGCCCGGCCTGTGGGTGGCGGTGCGGGCGGCGGTGCGGCGCGTGGTCGACGAGGTGAGCCTCGCCGAGATCGTCAGCGGTCGGCTGCCCGCCCACGTGCGCAAGCTCACCGCGCTGCCCGACGCGTGGGAGCCGCGCTGATCCACCTCGCGCGTCAGAGGGTCCGGACCACGTCCTCGGTGTCCAGCCGGGGCAGCCGCTCCCGCCAGGAGTCCGGGTCGGGTCGACCCACGTTCATGACCAGCAGCGCCTCGTGCCGCCCGTCGGGAAAGAACTCCCGGGTCACGCCCGCCGCGTCGAACCCTGCCATCGGGCCGGCGGCGAGCCCCGCCGCGCGTACGCCCACCAGCAGGTAGCCGATCTGCAGGGTCGCACTGAACCGGGCCTGCTCGACCCGCGTCGCCCGATCGGTGAGCCAGTCGCGGGCCTGCGGGCGGTGCGGGTACAGCTCGGGCAGCCGCTCGTGGAAGTCCACGTCGGCGGCGAGCACCGCCACGAGCGGGGCGCTGGCGGTCTTCGCCCGGTTGTTGGACGAGAGGTACGGCAGTAGGCGTGCCCGGGCGGCCGTGCTGCGCAGCAGCAGCACACGCAGCGGCTGACCGTTGTACGCGGTCGGGCCGTACCGGATCAGGTCGTGGATCGCCGCGACCTCGGCGTCGGTGACCGGCTCGTCGGTGAACGTGTTGGCCGTGCGGGCCGCCCGAAACAGCAGGTCCTGGGCGGCCCGGTCCAACGCGAGCAGGTCCGGTGTGGTCGGTGCGCTCACCGGGGCACCGGCGCGACGGCGGTGGTGTAGCCGCCCCGGTGGTGCACCAGCGGCGCGCCGTCGCCGCCGTCACCGAGCGCCAGGGGCTCGGCGATGACAAGCGTGTGGTCGCCGGCGGGCACCCGGTGCACCACCCGGCAGAACAGTCGGGCCAGCACGCCGGTCAGCAGCGGCACCCCGAACGGTCCGGGTGTCCAGTCCGGGTACGCGGCGAACCTGTCGATGCCGCTGGTGGCGAAGATCGTCGCGGCGTCCCGCTGCCCCGCGGTCAACAGGTGCACCGCGACGTGCTCCGCGCGGGCCAGCACCGGCCAGCTCGACGACGCCACACCGAGGCAGAACGAGACGAGCGGGGGATCCAGCGACACCGACGTGAACGAGGTGGCGGTGAAACCGGCCCGGATCGGCGCGCCGATCCCGCCCAGGCAGGCGGGGTCGGTGGCGTGGGCGACCGCCGTGACCACTGTGACGCTTGTGGCCTGTCGACGCAGCAGAGCACGGAACAGGTCCGCGCTCACCGGGCCCAGCTCGGCGGCGTCCGTCTGTGGACGCTCCACGGTGGTCATGCCGACACCTGGGCCGGCGCCGGGTGCGCGTGGGCCGGTCGGGGCGGGCCGGAGCGGCGGACCACGGCGGTGATCGGGGCGTTTGCGAAACGGGATGGGGACATGCGGGGTCTCCTGATCTGTCCGGGGAGGGAGCACGGACGCTCGGAGGGGGTGGGGAGGCACGCTGCTCCGCGTTGAGCGGACCGGCGGTGTGAGTGCGGGGCTGGAACCGAGCCGGATGGACCGGTCAGCTCAACAGAGCGCGCTCGCGTGCCGGACCAGGTCGACGTGCACACGAGCGGTGAGGTGAAGCTCATCCCGCTGCGACATGACTTCATGTTGCCGGGGCGGGATCGCCCGGTCAACGCTCTTCCAGAAGGTGAGAATTGCACGGCTGCCGATGCGACAAAGCGCCCCTAGCAGCGTCTATCGTGGCGCAACACCTATCTGTTAAGTAGAGATTCGCGACGCGCGGTGCGCACTGTCCAGGACGGACCCTGAGAGGGTTTCAAAAGTTGCCGGTTCGGGCATGTTCGATCTCGACACGGCAGGGAACGGTGACGAGGGGAGTCCTCCGATGGGCCTCATGTTTCGCAAGCGCAAGAAGTACGGTCCGATCATCCTGAACTTCACCGAGAACGGCTTCTCCTCGTGGAGCATCAAGATCGGGCGCTGGTCCTGGAACTCCAAGGCGAAGGCGCACCGGGTCGACCTGCCGGGTCCGCTGTCCTGGAAGCAGGACAAGTCCCGGTCGTAGCCTCCCGGGAGTCGAGCGGGGTGCCGGTGATTCACCGGCACCCCGCTCGGCGTCTACGGGCCTGCGTCAAAGCCCCGGCCCGACCCCCGCGATCTTGCGCTTTCTGTTGCCGTTCTGCGCGGAATACCCCTTACGCGGGGACAGGAAGTGCAAGATCGCGCAGGCCGGCGCGGGACGGGGTTGGTCAGCTCTTCGGGGTGATGATTTCGTCGCCGGCGAGCTTGCCGGCCTCGCGGTCGCGGTGCACCTTGCCTGCGTCGAGCAGGGCGGCTAGCGCTTGGTTGGCGTCGGCGGCACGGTAGACGGTCGCGGTGAGGGTGTGCCGACGCAGCTCGGTGACCGGCCGTGGCCCGCCCCGACGCAGCTCCGCGAGCAGCTCGCGGGCCAGCGGTTCGAGGTCAGGGTCGGCGGCCACGTCGACTGTCGCGCCGGTCGGGTCGCGGTAGCGCACGCCGAGGTCCGCGCCGACCGACCAGAGCGCCTCACGGACCGCCTCCAGACTCCGGTCCGAACGACTGCCGAAGGCGATCACACCGGTGGCCTCGTCGTCCGGCAGCACCGGCGTCAACTCGGCGACCAGGGGAAAGCCGACCGCGACGAGCGCGTCGCGGGCACTGCTGCCCGCGTGCAGCAGCACCTCCCCGGTGCGGCCGTTGGCGGCGGCGCTGAGCAGCTCCCGGCTCACCGCGCCGGGCACGTCCACGAAGGAGAACAGCGGCGACCCGGCCGCGCCGGCCGCCTTCGCGGCGACCGGCAGCCGGTCCGGGGTGCCGGGCAGCAGGTGCACGGTGACCTCGGCGGGCAGCTCCGCCTCGACCGGGCCGAGGCGGGTCGGCAGGTCGGGTGCGCCGTCGGCCAGCACCAGCACCGTCACCTGCCGGCCGCGCAACTGGTCGGCGTGCCCGGCGACAAGTCGCAGCGCGGCCACCGCGCCGTCCGCGTCGACGCCGGCGAGCGCCACGGTGGCCCGTCGGGAGCGGTGCAGGGCGGTGGGCAGCCAGGTGGTCAGCTGGCGGACCAGCAGCGCGCGGAGGAAATCGGTGGTCCGGTCGGTCGGCATCGGTCCGTTCTACCGTATGACCTGCTCAGACCGACACGGAGATCCCCACCCCGCCCCGGGTCTGCCCGCCGTAGCGCTGCCGCTCGGCGTCCAGGTCGAGCCGACCGATCTGCTTGCGGGCGGTCAGCGCGGCGTCGTCGAGCAGGTCGGCGGGGACCAGCCAGACGATCTCGAACTCCAGACCGTCCGGGTCCTGCCCGTAGAGGCTCTTGGTCGTGCCGTGGTCGGAGGTGCCGACCAGAGCCCCGGCGGCGGCGAGCCGCTCGGCGGTGACGGCCAACTCGTCGAGGGTGTCCACCTCCCAGGCGAGGTGGTAGAGGCCGACGGTGGCCCGCCCGGCGGTCGACCGCCCGGCGCCGGCGCCGATCTCGAACAGGCCGAGGTCGTGGTCGTTGGTGGAGTCGGGGGCCTGGAGGAAGGTGGCGCCCCGGAAGCCGTCCGGGGTCATCGCCACCGCACGGAAGCCCAGCACGTCCCGGTAGAACGCGACGCTGCGGGCGAGGTCACTGACGTAGAGGACCGCGTGGTTGAGCCGGTGGATACCCATGCCCCGAGGCTAGCGCATTTTTGTTGAACGTTCAACTAAATGGGTTATGATGGCGGTCATGACCCGCTGGCTGGACTCCGACGAACAACGCACGTGGCGCGCGTACCTCACCGCCTCCCGGGCGTTGATGGACACGCTCGACCGCGAGCTGCAACGCGACGCGGCGATGCCACACGCGTACTACGAGATCCTGGTCCGGCTCTCCGAGTCCCCCGGTCGCCGCCTGCGGATGAGCGACCTGGCCGAGGCCGCCGGGTCGTCCCGCAGCCGGCTCTCGCACGCGGTGGCCCGCCTGGAGGCGGCCGGATGGGTACGTCGCGAGGACTGCCCCACCGACCGGCGCGGGCAGGTCGCGCTGCTCACCGACGAGGGTTTCGCGACCCTCGCGGCCGCCGCACCCGGCCACGTCGAGGGGGTACGCCGGCACCTGTTCGACGCGTTGAGCCCCGCCCAGGTGGACCAGTTGCGCCGCATCAGCGAAACTCTGGCCGACCACCTGAGGAGATCCTGACCAATCAACACCGGCGCGGGTCTTGTACTTACCGTCGTCGGATGAGCACGATGGGGCGTGTCTTCCGGCTTCGGTGAACTGACTGACCAGGCGCACCACCTCGTGTCGGCCGGCGACCTGGCCGGCGCGCAGCAACTGCTCGCCGACGCGCTCACCGACGCCGACCCCCGCCCGGCCAACGCCACCGCAGAGCTGGCCGAGGCGGCGAGCCTCCAGGCGAGGGTGTTGGTCGCCCTCGGTGAGCCGCACTCGGCCCGAGGATGGGCCGCCTTCGCGTACGCGGCCACCACCCGGCTGCACGGCCGTTCCGACCCGCGCACGGTGGCCGCCGCGGCGACCCTGGCCGCGGTGTTGCACCGGGTCGGCAGCCACTCCCGGGCCGCGCGGCTCTACCAGGAAGTCATCATCGAGCTGACCGCGCAGGATGGCCCGGAGTCGCTGCGGGTGCTGGCCGCACACGCCGACCTGGCCACCGTCGAGTACGCCCGCGGCCAGTGCACGGTCGCCCGGGACCGGCTCCAGGACGCCTGGGAGCTGCACCGGGAGATCTACGGCGACGGGCACCCCAGCGGCATCAAGATGCTGGCGCGGCTCGGGGCGATGCAGCGTGACTGCGGGCAGTTCACCGAGGCACACGACAACCTGGCGCTGGCCCGCGAGCTGTGCCGGCAGCATCTGCCCGCCGACGATCCACTGGCCGCGCAGGTGGCGGCCCTGGCCCGGGCGGCGGCCAATCCCGACCACGCCTGCGCCGACGACCCGCCCACCGCCCGGGACACGCCTGCGGTGCCGGCCGCCCGGGTCCCACCGCACGGCGACGACCCGACCGACGCCGGGCACCAGCCACCGACTCCCTACCCCCACCACGGCGGGGCGGCGGCCGGCGGCACGGTTCCGAACCCGCGAACGCCTGCCGACGAGCCGGTCGGGTCGACGGGCACCAGGTGGCCACCCGAGACGGAGCCCTCGTCCCACCACACCGACCCACCGGTGCCCCCGTCGGTGTTCGGGTTGGCCGGCGGCTCCGAGGAGCAGCCCGGCGTCTACCGGCTCCACCGCCCCGCCACGCCGTCCGACCCGTACGCGCCGTCCGACCCGCACCGGCCGCCGGACCCGTACGCGCCGCTTGAGCCCTACACGCCGTCGCGCCTGCTGCCGGTCCCCGTGCACCGGGCGCCGGTGGCGCAGCGCAACCGGCTGGTGCCCGTGCTGGTGGCCGGCGTGGTCGTGGCGCTGCTCGGCGCGGCCGCGGTGATCGCCGGGGTGGCCCGGGTCGACGGCGACGACGAGCCGACCCCTCCCCCGGCCAGCGGCTCCCCCACCGCCACCCCGCCGGCCGCCACCCCGCCCAACTCGGGCAGTGCCGCGCCCACGCCGGCCGCCACCGGGGCGCCGCTGGGCAGTCCGCCGGGCGCGGTAACCCTGCGCGACACCCGGGACAGCATCGCGCTGAACTGGACCTATCCGGCCGGCAGTGAGGGGCCGGTGGTCATCGCGGGTGGTCGTACCGGTCAGGATCGCAACGTCTTCGCGACCCTGCCCGCCGGCACCACCAGTTACGTCATCTACGCGCTCAACCGCACGAACGACTACTGCTTCACAGTTGCCGTGGTCTGGTCCACCGACACCGTCGCCAACTCCGCGCAGGTCTGCACCCGCCGCCGCTGACCCCGCACCATCACGGCGCGTCAACCGTTGGCTCCTCGGCCGGCAGCAGCAGGCACACCCGGAGCCCGTGCCGCTCCGGCGCTTCGGTGAGGGTGATGCCGCCACCGGCGCGTCGTACCAACTCCCGGACGATGGCCAGCCCCAGGCCGGCGCCGCCGTCGTCGCGGGCCCGGCCGTCGTCCAGCCTGGTGAACCGGTCGAACACCCGCTCCCGGTCGGCCGCCGGGATCCCCGGGCCGTCGTCGGTCACCGTCACCAGGTGGTACGCCCCGACGCCAGGCCCGTCCGTCCGTCGCGCCGCAGCCGTCGCCTCGGCGGCGAGCACCACACTGCCGCCGGCGTGCCGTACCGCGTTGTCGACCAGGTTGGCCAGCACGCGGCGCAGCTCGTCGGCGTTGCCTGTCGTCCACAGCGGGCCCGGCGGCAGGACCACCCGCACCGGCGACGCCGGATAGCGGGCGGCGACCTCGGTCAGCAGCGCGCCCAGCTCCACCGGGCCGGTCCCCCGGGCCGGCGCGGCCTCGTCCAGGCGGGCCAGCAGCAGGAGATCGTCGACCAGCCGGCTCAGCCGGTCGGTGTCGGCCAGCAGATTTGTGGTCACCGCCGTCCAGTCCGTCCGGTCCGCGAGGCGCTGCGCCACCTCCAGCTCGGTGCGGATGTTCGTCAACGGGCTACGCAGCTCGTGCGCGGCGTCGGAGACGAACGCCCGTTGACGCACCCGGCCGGACTCCAGCCGATCCAGCATGTCGTTGAGGGTGACCGCCAACCGGTGGATCTCGTCGGCCGAGGCGGGCACCGGCAGCCGGCCGGTGCCGGCCCGCCCGGTGATCTCCTCGGCGCCCCGCCGTAACGCCTCGACCGGCCGCAGAGTCGCGCCCACCACCCGCCACGCCACGCCCGCGAGCACCGCCACCAGCAGCGGGAAGGCCACCAGCAGGATGGTCCGGACCACGTGGGTGCTCTGCCGCACGTCGGCCATCGAGCGGGCGACCAGCACGGTGAGCGGGTCGTTCGCCGTGCCGGCGGGCACGGCGACCACCAGGACCGGGCCGGCGAGCCCGACCCGCTCCGCGGGCACGTCCAGCTGCTGGCGCCGGTCGTGGCGCAGCCGCTCCGGGCGGACCATCGGCACGAGCCGGTCGGCGTCGATCGAGGCCGCCCTGATCCGCCCCTGCCCGTCGACGACCTGGACGCGGACCTGCCCGCCGGCCACCGGCAGCGGATCGGGCAACACGTCCTCGGCGGCGAGCAGGGCGACCGCGTCGGCGGTCCGGAAGGCCTCGGTGTCGACGGTGCGCTGGAGCACGAAGCCGAGCGCGCCGAACAGCACCACCCCACCCAGGGCCAGCCCGATGGTGAGGCCGAACACTCCGATCGCCAGGAGCCGTCCCCGCAGCCCCAGCACCGGCAGCCAGCCGTTTCGCGCGGGACCGGCCGGAACCGGGCCGCCGGTGGTCACGTCGCCAGCCGGTAACCGGCGCCCCGGACCGTCTCCAGTCGGTCCCGGCCGAGCTTGCGGCGCAGGTAGCCGACGTACACCTCGACGATGTTCGGCGCGGTCTCCAGGCTCGCGTTCCAGACGTGGTCAAGTAACTCGATCTTGGAGATCACCTGGCCGGGCCGGCGCATCAGATAGTTCAGCAACGCGAACTCCCGTGCGGTGAGCGTCACCTCGGCGTCGGCCCGGGTCACCCGTCGGCGGGCCGGGTCCAGTCGCAGGTCTCCGACCGCCAGCACCGTCGGGCGTTCCGGCGTGCCCCGGCGCAGCAGCGCCCGCAGCCGGGCCAGCAACACCACGTACGAGAAGGGTTTGGTCAGGTAGTCGTCCGCACCGCAGTCGAGGCCGTCGGCCTGGTCGTACTCGCCGTCCTTGGCGGAGAGCATCAGCACCGGCAACCAGTGCTGCTCCGCTCGCAGTTTCCGGACCACCTCGTAGCCGGAGAGGCCGGGCAGCATCACGTCGAGGATCATCGCGTCGTACCCGCCGTGCCGGGCCGCGTCCAGGCCGGCCGGGCCGGTCGGCGCCACGTCCACCGCGAACCCCTCGGCGCGCAGGCCGCGTTGTAGGGCAGCCGCCAACCGGGCCTCGTCCTCCACCACAAGCAACCGCACACGTCAAGGGTGCCACCCGGGTCAACCGGCGGCGGCTCGGCGTCCTCAGCACGTTCTCAGGGCCGAGGGGGCAGGATGGGAGCAGGAGGTGCCACCATGTCCGTCCTGAGAAGCCGTCCCGTCCTTCGTTGGCTGGTCCCGGCCACCGCAGCCGTCGCCGTCATCGGCGGTGGAGCGGCGATCGGCACGTTCGCCGCCGAGGCCGAGCCGAGCCTGCCGCCGCGTACCGCCGCCCAGCTCCTGGTCGACCTGCAGACGTCCCGACTGGAGGGGGTCTCCGGGACCGTCGTGCAGCGTGCCGACCTCGGCCTGCCACCACTCGCCGGGCTGCTCCCCGGCAACGACCTGACCACCATGTTGACCGGCACGCACACCCTGCGGGTCTGGTATTCCGGCCCGGAGCGGCAGCGGGTCGCGCTGCTGGACACCCTCGGCGAGCAGGACGTGATCCGCAACGGCCGGGACGTGTGGACCTGGGAGAGTCGGACCAACACCGCACAGCACCGCACACTCGGCGACACCGGGACCGGAACGGCGGCGCCCGAGGCGCGGCCGAGCCTGCCGGCCACGCCGCAGCAGGCCGCCGACCTGGCGTTGGCCGCGATCGACCCGAGCACCCAGGTGAGCGTCGGCCGCTCGGCGACAGTCGCCGGTCAGGACGCGTACGAGCTGGTGCTCCAGCCGCGCGACCAGGGCTCCCTGGTGCACCAGCTGCGGATCGCCATCGACGCCAAGCAGCACGTGCCGCTGCGCTTCGAGGTGCTCGCGAAGGGCAGCGACCAACCGGCGTTCGAGATGGCCTTCACCCAGATCGACTACCGCCGGCCCGATGCGGACCAGTTCACCTTCAACCCGCCGCCCGGTGTGACCGTCACCGAGGAGAAGGCTGAGCGGCCGGCCGCGGGCAAGCCCGGCCACGTCGAGCCGGCCGCCGATCCGCAGGTACGCGCGGTGGGCACCGGCTGGACGACCGTGCTCGTCGCCCGCCTCGACGGGGCCCTCGGCGGCAAACCGGCCGACGCGAAGCCGGCCGTGCCACCGGCCGGCGCCGCAGCCGACCTGGACCTGTCGAAGCTGCTCGGCGGGCTCGCGGCGGTCAAGGGCGACTGGGGTAGCGGTCGTCTGCTCACCGGCAAGCTGTTCAGTGTGCTGCTGACTGACGACGGACGGGTTCTCGCCGGCGCGGTCACTCCCGAGCGGCTCTACCAGGCCGCTCGCGGCTGATCCTCAGGTGTGCGCGCCGGGTCGACCCTCGCGGTTGGCCCGGCGCGTCATCGTGTTCGACCCTGTCGCCCGTGGGCGGCAGCCACAGGTGCCGACGGGTGCTGGGTCAGCGGCCGGTCGCGCCGGGGGTGCCGAGTCAGCGGGCGCCGAGGGCGCTGAGGTACGCGTCGGCGAGAACCGCGTGACCGGGCAGGTGGGGGTGCACGCGGTCGTCGGCCCAGTGCGCCGACGGGCTGATCGCGAGGACCCGGTCGAACGCCGCCTGGTTGGGCACGTGCACGGCGTCGAACTCGCCGGCCAGCCCCGCCACCACCGCCGCGTACCTGTCGGTGTCGGCGCGTTGTGGAACGCCGCGGTCCGCCTCGATGAGGAACGGGTCGCCGAGGATCAGCCGGCAGCCGGTGGCGGTGACCGCCCGACGCAGCAGGTCGCGCAGGGTGCGCTCGTACTCCTCGATGCCGACGGCCTCGTGCGGGCGGTCGCCGTAGTGCCGCCAGATGTCGTTGATGCCGATCAGCACCGCGAGCCAGTCGGGGCGCTCGGCGATGGCGTCGTCGTCCCAGCGGGCGGCCAGGTCTCGTACCGTGTCGCCGCCCACACCCCGGTTGACCCAGGTCAGCTCCAGCTCCGGGTGCCGGGCGTCGACGAACGCGCGGACGAGGCTGACGTAACCGGAGCCGTAGGGCGCGGCGACGTCGCGCCGACCACAATCGGTGATGCTGTCGCCGATGAAGACCACGCGTTGCCCGGCCCGCAGGATCATCCGACGCCACCTCGCGATCACCGGCGCCGACCCGCCGGGCTTGGTGCGAACCGGCGGAACGCGCTATCTTCAACAGTTCGAGGACACAAAAAAGAACGGCTAATAGCCGTTCCTGCAAAGGATTCTACTCTTTAGGGAGACGGCTTGTCAAGGCACTCCGGCGGTTCCGGCGAATTGCCGCTCGACGACGAGATCGGTCGCGAGCAGGAGTACGTCTCGATGCTCTACGACCGGCTGGACGGGCTGCGTGAGCAGGCCGCCCACCGGCTCACCGCCGAGCTGCGCAACACCGGCGGCACCCTCCAGGACCGCTCGCAGCGCGACAGCTCGGTAGCGATGTACGCCGATCAGGTCGAGCAGTTCTCCGCCGTGGAGAACGGGCTCTGCTTTGGCCGTCTCGACGGTGACGACGACTCCCGCCACTACATCGGCAGGATCGGCATCTTCGACACCACAGGTGACTACGACCCGCTGCTGATGGACTGGCGGGCCCCCGCCGCCCGCGCCTTCTATCTCGCCACCGCCGCCAACCCGCAGGGCGTACGCCGCCGCCGGCACCTGCGTACCCGCCAGCGCAAGGTGACCGGGCTCAACGACGAGGTCCTGGACATCGACTCCGCCGCCCCCGGCGGCCACGAGGAGCTGACCGGTGAGGCGTCGCTGCTCGCGGCGCTCAACGCGGGCCGCACCGGCCGGATGCGCGACATCGTCGAGACCATCCAGGCCGAACAGGACGAGGTCATCCGCGCCGAACTACCGGGCGTCATGGTGGTCCAGGGCGGCCCCGGCACCGGCAAGACCGCCGTCGCGCTGCACCGGGCGGCGTACCTGCTCTACACGCACCGCCGCGAACTCTCCAGCCGAGGCGTGCTGCTGGTCGGCCCGAACGCGACATTCCTGCGCTACATCTCCCAGGTGCTGCCGACACTGGCCGAGACCGGCGTGCTGCTGCGTACCCAGGCTGATCTCTTTCCCGGGGTGAGCGCCCAACGGACCGAACCGGCCGAGACCGCGGCGCTCAAGGGCCGGGCCGTGTTGGCGGAGGTCCTGGCGCTCGCCGTCCGGGACCGGCAGTGGGTGCCGGACGAGCCGCTGGAGATCGAGGTCGAGCGGGAGGCGCTGAGTCTCGACCCGGAGACCGTGCGCACCGCCCGGGACCGGGTCCGCCGGGTCGACCGGCCGCACAACCTGGCCCGCACGTTGTTCGCCACGGAGATCGTGCACGCGCTCGCCGACCAGGTGGCCGAACGGATCGGCGCCGACCCGCTGGGCGGCGACAACCTGCTCGACGAGGCCGACCGGGCCGAGATCCGCCGCGAGCTGCGCGAGGAGTCGGAGATCCAGGCCGCCCTCGACCGGCTGTGGCCGGTGCTCACCCCGCAACGCCTGCTCGCCGACCTGTACGCCGACCCGGACCGCATCGCCGCCGCCGCGCCGATGCTCACCGACGACGAGCGGACGCTGCTGCACCGTGAGCCGGGCGGCTGGACGCCTGCCGACGTACCGCTGCTGGACGAGGCCGCCGAGCTGCTCGGCGAGGACGAGCGCGCCGCCGCCGCCCGCCGGGACCGCATCCGGATGATGGAACGGGAGTACGCCGAGGGCGTGCTGGAGATCGCCCGGGGTTCTCGTTCGATCGACGTCGAGGACGAGGCCGAGGGCGGTGAGATCCTCGGCGTGACCGACCTGATCGACGCGGATCGGCTGCTGGAACGGCAGGAGGAGGCCGACCGGTTGACCACCGCGCAGCGGGCCGCCGCCGACCGGACCTGGGCGTTCGGCCACGTGATCGTGGACGAGGCGCAGGAGCTGTCGCCGATGGCGTGGCGGCTGCTGATGCGCCGCTGCCCGAGCCGGTCGATGACGATCGTCGGGGACGTCGCGCAGACCGGCGCGCTCAGCGGCACGCCCTCCTGGGCGGACGCCCTCGCCCCGTACGTGGCCCAGCGGTGGCGGTTGACCGAGTTGACGGTCAGCTACCGCACCCCGGCCGAGATCATGGCGGTCGCCGCCGACGTCCTGGCGGAGATCGACCCGGCGTTGCGTCCACCGCGCTCGGTGCGGGAGAGCGGCGTACCCCCGTGGGACCGGACGGTGCCCGGCGAGCGGCTGGCGGCGGAACTCGTCGCGGAGGCCACCCGGGAGGCGACCGCGCTGACCGAGGGTCGGCTCGGCGTGCTCGTGCCGGCCGGCCGGGTGGGCGAGTTGGGTGCCGCGGTGGCCGCCGCGCTGCCGGAGGCGGCGGTGGGTGAGCATCCGGAGTTGGAGAGCCGGGTGGTGGTGTTGACAGTCGCGCAGGCCAAGGGGTTGGAGTTCGACTCGGTGCTCGTCGTCGACCCGGACCGGATGGTCGCCGAGTCCCCCCGCGGGCGCAGCGACCTGTACGTGGCCCTCACCCGCGCGACCCAACGCCTGGGTGTCCTCCGCCCCACCCCCACCCGCTGAGTCGATCATGAGGTTGACGTGGACTGTGATCTCCGTCAGCCACGTCAACCTCATGATCACGCCGCCAAGGGGGGCGGGTGGGTCGGGTCAGTCGTTGGATTTGTCCCTGATGGACTTTGCTGGTTCGGGCGCGGACGTGGACTGGTCGCTTGTGCCACCGCTGGTCGGCGTGCTCAGGCCGCCGGTGGTGGCATCGCCGGTCGTGGTCGGTGCGACCTTGCCCGGGTGCCGCTCCGGCTGCCGCGCCACCCGGCGCACGCTCGCCGGACCGGCGGTGCCACCGGTGGTCGTCACCGCGCCCTGCCCACCGACCGGGCCACCGTCGCGCAGCACCTGCGGGTCGATCCGTTCCTTCGCCGGATCGAACGGGTCGTCGCGCTGGATCTGACTCTGCACATCGGTACGGGGAAGCGTCACCTCGTCGACGGCACCCTTGCCGTACACACCTCCGGCGATCCGATCCTCGGCCTGGCGGGCGGCGTCCTGCCGCATGTCGTCCTCACGCACGATCATCACCTCGCAGAAGCTGTGGAACCGACTGCGTGCCCGACCACCGGCCGACCAAACCCGGCGTGACCGGGAGGTCGTCCACGGTGGTTCACCGTCGCGCCGCCCGCTGGCCGCCTGCCCGCAGTCCGAGATGTCCATGCTGTCCGGCGACCGGTGGGAGATGCCCGCCGGCAGAGGGGATGACAGCGTGCGCACAGTACGCCGTACCGCCGTCGCGGCCCTGGTGGCCGCGACGGTGACGACCGGGCTCGCGGTGCCCGCCCAGGCGAAGCCACGACCGGACCGGACATTCGACGTGCAGGCCCACCGCGGCGGCCTCGGGTTGCGGGTGGAGAACACCCTCGCGTCCTTCGGCAACGCCCTCCAACTCGGGGTGAGCACCCTCGAACTGGACGTGCAGATCACCGAGGACGGGCAGGCCGTCGTCACCCACGATCGGAAGATCAGTGGCGCCAAGTGCGTCGACACCGCCCCGGTGACGCCCGGCGACCCGGAGTTCCCGTACGTCGGCAAGTACGTCAACACGCTGAGCGTGGCCCAGGTGCGCTCGCTCGACTGCGGCACGAAGACGCTGCCGGACAAGCCCGGCCAGCTCGCCGTCCCGGGCGCCCGGATGCCGCTGCTGCGTGAGGTCTTCGCCCTGGTCAACCGTTACCGGGCGAAGGATGTGACGCTCAACGTCGAGACCAAGGTGGAGGCCGGTGCGCCGACCGAGACCGCGCCCCGCGACCAGTTCGTCCGGGTCACCGCGGCGGAGATCCGTGCCGCCGGCCTGCTCAAGCAGGTCACCATCCAGAGTTTCGACTGGGGTGCGCTGATGCGCATGCGCCAGGTCGAGCCGAAGCTCCCGCTTGTCGCCCTGACCAACTACGACTTCCTGCAGACCGGACAGCCGGGCGCCTCGCCGTGGCTGGGCGGGCTGGACATCGACGACTTCGGTGGCGACCCGATCAGGGCGATCCGCAGCTTCGGCGCCAGCGCCTTCTCGCCGGTGCACGGCATGCCGCAGAACGGCACGGTCACCGACCCGGGCTACCAGCCGTACGTCACGAAGGAGATGGTCGCCCGGGCGCACCGCTACGGGATCAAGGTGATCCCGTGGACCGTCGACGACGTGCCGACCATGAACAAGCTGATCGACGACGGCGTGGACGGCATGATCACCGACTACCCGGACCGGCTGCGGGGTGTGCTGGCGCAGCGCGGCTACCGGCTGCCCAAGGCGTACGCGGCGCCGTTCGACATCCAGGCGCACCGGGGCGGTCGGGCCACCCGGCCGGAGAACACCCTGCCGGCCTTCTCCAACGCGCTGTCCAACCGGGCCATCTCCACCCTGGAACTGGACACCGGCGTGACCGCCGACGGCAAACTCGTGGTGCTGCACGACCGCACCGTCAACGGGTCGCACTGCGTCGACACCGCCCCGGTCCGCCGTGGTGACCCCGCGTTCCCGTACGTGGGCAAGCCGGTGCACGAGCTGACGCTTGCGCAGCTCAAGACCGTCGACTGCGGCACGAAGACGCTGCCCGAGCTGCCCGCGCAGGTGCCCGCGCCGGGTGCCCGGATCCCGACCCTGGACGAGGTGTTCGCCCTGGTGAAGGCCAGTGGCCGTAGCGACATCGGGATGAACATCGAGACGAAGATCAGCCCGGTGGTGAACGACACCGAGCCGTACCGCGGCTTCACCCGCAAGCTCGTCGACGCGATCCAGCGGGCCGGCTTCACCAACCGGGCCACCATCCAGTCGTTCGACTGGCGCACCATCACCTACGCGCGGCAGCTCGACCGCCGCATCGGCACTGTGGCGCTGGTCTGGCAGTACGGCCCGGCCGAGTGCGCGACCCTCGCCGACGAGTGCTCGTTGCAGGCGGCGTACGGGAACCCGTCGGTGAAGAGCCCGTGGACCGGTGGACTGGACTGGTGGAAGTACCAGGACCTCGGCAAACTGACCCGGGCGGCCGGTGCCGGCACGGTGTCGGCCAACTGGCAGGTGCACGACCCGAAGCAGGGCACTATCGCCTCGGCGGACTGGTACCTGCGGGAGAACCCGGCATACTTCCACGGACCGGACGTACGCACGCTTCAGGCGCGCGACGGACTGAAGGTGATCCCCTACACCGTCGATGACGCAACGGTGATGCAGCGGGTCATCGACCTCGGTGTCGACGGCATGATCACCGACGACCCGGACCTTCTGGTGAGCGTGGCCAGGCGCAACGGCCTGCGCTGACCCAGTCGTCCACCCGATCGCCGGCCGGATTTTTCCGGCCGGCGATCGGTGTTACCTGCTCGGGGGCCTCGGGTAGTCGGGGGGTGTCCCCGCCACGAAAGCGAACCGTGCCGTGGCCGACACGCGGTAGCGGGGCGAGGGAATGCAGGTACGACTCATCGCATCCTGAGGAGGACCAGATGAGCACGCAGGCTGCTTCCACCCGGCCGATGAACCGGCCCATGAACGACCCGCAGAATCCCGCGTCGATGCGGGACATGCCGACCCAGCAGATGCCGTCCATGCGGGACGGGCATCGAGACCCGATGCCGTCGCCGGGCACGGAGACCAAGCAGGCGTTCCTGACGACGGAATTCTGGGTCTACGCCGCCGCGGTCGCGCTCGTGGTGATCGCCGCGTTCTGGAAGGGCACCACCGCCAACGGGCTGAACATCAACAACCCGAACCAGGCGTGGCTGTTCCTGACCATCCTGACCGGTGGATACCTGGTCAGCCGTGGTTTGTCGAAGGCCGGCTCCGCACGTCGTTCCGGCCGGGAACGCAACAAGCACTGACGACTCACGCGTGAAGCAGTGGCCTCCGGGAGCATCTCCCGGAGGCCACTGTCGTCGTGTGGGGTAGGGCTACTCGTCGCCGCCGAAGTCGCCGCCGAAGTCGCCGCCGAAATCACCCTCGAACGCGTCCTCGATCATCTCGCCGGCGACCATGCCGCCCGCGACGCCGAGCGCCGCACCGGCCACCATGCCGCCCATCCCGTGCCCGCGGCCACGACCGTGACCGTGGCTCGGGCCGTACTGGGACCGCAGGCTGCCGTAACGGGACGTGGTCTCGCGCAACCAGCCGTCGACGACCTGGGCCCAGTCCACCCGGTCGACGTCGGCGTGCGACACCTGGAAGCGACCGAAAGCGTCGTGCCCGGCGCTGAGGAAGCCGCCCCGCTTGTCGCACTCCAGGATGACCTCGACGCCGCGCTGGCTGGTCACGAAGGTCAGCTCGACCTCGTTGATCGTGCCCGCGTACTGCGGAGCGGCGAAGAACTCGATCTCCTGGTAGAACGGCAGCGTCTGCTGGACGCCCCGGATGTGGCCGCGCTCCAGGTCGGCGTGCTTGAACCGGAAGCCGAGCCGCTGGAACGCCTCCAGGATCCGCTCGTGCACCGGCAGCGGGTGCACCGCCACCTGGTCCAGGTCGCTCTTGTCGACCGCGCGGGCGATCGCCAGCTCGGTGCGCAGGCCCATCGTCATGCCGTGCAGGCGCTGGCCGTACACGTCGGTGATCGGGGTTTCCCACGGCACCGGGAGCTGGAACGGGATCGAGAGCTGCTGCTTGGGGGCGAGCAGGAACGCGCCGCTGACCGCCATCCGGTGAAACTCCAGGGTGCCGGAGTATTCGGCGTCGTGCCCCTCGACCTCCACCCGGGTCACCAGACCGATCACCACCTGCTCGATGGCCGCCTCAGCGTCGCCACCGACGAGGTTGACCTGCCCGTCGAGGGTCAGGCCGGGCCGGGTGTTGGGGTTGGTCAGCACCGTGTCCACACTGGGACCACCCACACCGAACGCGCTCAACATCTTCTTGAAGACCATCGGAACTCCTGTGCGACGCCGACCGCTCCTGGTTGGAGTCGGACGTTGACTCGAGCCGCACCCTATCCAGCACCCCTGTGAGGTGGCTGTGAAGCGCCCGCGAGGGCACCGCCGCTGCCGGCGGCGCTTGATCGACTCGGGTTCCTGGAACCCGGGGCACCACCACGACCAGGACACCCCGACCTCCGTGAGCCCGGGGTCGATCAGCGCCGCAGATCCGCGATCGCCAGCTCGGCCGCACGGGCCGGATCGTTTCCGGCCCGGGTGAGCAACCCGTCCAGCCAACAGTGGCCGGCAATGTCGGACCCGTCGTTGATGTCGAGGTACAGGCCGAGGTCGCACCGCTCGCCGAAGATCGCGACCCGCAGATCGGGGCGGAGCTGGTGCACAGTCTTCAGAACCTGCCACGCCGCCTCGTCGCGCTCGCCACGGCGCACCGGGTCACACTCCCGCAGGGCATCGGCCACACCGTCCGCGGTGGGGTCGAACCCGTCCAGCAGCGGCAACAGCGACGCGTCCGCCAGATAAGCGGCGGCCTGGAAGGTGAACGTGGGCACCCCCTCCCGCGCGAGCAGGTCGCGTACCAGGGGAAGCGCCCGCGCGTCCCGCCGCCGCGCCAACCCTCGGGCGCCCTCCGCGCGGACCTCGTCGTTGGTGTCCCGGGTACGGTCCCAGAGCGCCCGCCGGACGTCGTCCCCGTCCGCGGTGCTCAGCCAGCCAAGGCTGAAGGTCGCCCACTCGCGCACCTCGGGGTCGGCGTCGGCGCTCAGGACGATCAGCGCTGCCACACCGTCGTCGGAAGGGTGATCGTCGATCAGCACCATCGGCAGCGCGGCCGCGACCTGGAACCGCACATCACTGTCGGGGCTGCCCGCGAGGGCGACCAGGGTGGGCAGGGCACGGGGATCGCAGGTGGCGCCCAGGGCGCGGGCGATCGACCAGTGCACCTCGGGATCGACCTCGGTGTCGGCCACCGCGATCAGGGCGGTCGCGGCGTCGCTGCGCAGGTCGTCCCCGTGCACGTCACTCGCAAAGCCGAGCAGGTCGCACGCCGCCGCGCGCACCACACGGTCCGCGTCGGCCAGGTGCGTCACCGCCAACCGCACGGCGACAGCGCCCGACCCGGCCGCGTGTCGAAGCAGGTCGGCTCCGTCGTCGAGGTCGTCCGAGGTGCCCGACTCCACGACGCGGCGGAGCCGTTGCACCGCCCGGTCGAACAACTCCGCCGCCTCGCGTGATTCCACCGGCGAATGGTGTCACGCGAGTCGGTGGGCCGCACCAGCACGAGTGGGCAGTGCTCGCACCGCTGCTGGCGAGCGGTGCGTGGGCTCGGTCAGTATCCGATGGCCTCGCGGAGAAGCAGCACGGTGCCGCGCCCAGGGCGAGGTTCCGCGTTGAGGACGAGCAGCCGGTTGATGGCGCTGGGCACCCCGTACGCCGCCTGGGAGCGGACGTTCTCCAGCGGGAAGGCGTGCTCCTCGACGCGGCGCAACGCTGCGCTCAGGTCAGGAACCACCTTCTGCGCGCCGATGATCCACACCGCGTGGGTGGCACCGCCCGCGTTGGCAGGGAGTTGACTGCCGCTGCCCGAGGCAAGAACGAGCGAGCCCGTCTCGGTGACCGCGGCGACGCTGTTGACGACGAAGTCCGGGGTGGCGACAAGCCTTCGGATCTCGTCGGCGCCGGTAGCACGGTCGATGGCCAGGACGCGCGGCCTGATGGCGTCGTACCGGCCGTGGGCGTTGATGTCCTCGTCGATGCCGGACAGTCGGAGGGTTTCGCTGGATCCGGTGAGCACGCTGGCACCCTCGGGGACCAGGTCCTTGACGCGGGCGCGCGCGGCGGCGACGTCGTCGAGGATCTCGGCGGCGAAGCCGTTGGCACGCAGCGCCGCTGCTACCCGCTCCAGTCGTTGGGCCGATGCCGGCTCGACGAAGGATAAGGTCGGAGCCGTGGTGGCCGTGGCATCTGCCGGGTTGGTCCCGGAGTCCTGCGCCGTGTGGGGTGCCGAGCCCGCCAGCGGGGAGGTGTCGAGGTACCTGACCTCGTACACTCGCTCGGCGAACTTCCAGCCCTCCACGGTGCGCTGGTAGCGGTCGTGGTAGACGGCGTAGTTCAGACCCTGCCGTCCGTCGAGGGTGCGCGCGAGTTCCTGGATGTAGGCGCGACCAGTCGCGGTGTCGCCGTCCAGCAGGATCGTGCCGGGGTGTGTGGTCTGAACGAAGAAGTCCCACTGGCTCTGCAGCCGCTCACCCCCGGCACGGATCGCCGCACGGCCGACCAGCTCGACGGGGATGTTGGGCATGCGCAGGGCACCGTCCCGGGTGAACAGCGACGCCAGGCGGGGCCGGTCGCGCATCATCGCCGAGTCGGTGAACTCGCCGCGCAGTGCCTCGATCTCGACTCGGTCCGCGATGGCCTGGAATTCGTTCATCAGAGTCCCCTCTTCCGCCATGTTGTCGGCCTCACCGGTACGACAACGCAGCCCTTCGGAATGTGAGGTGGCGCGTCGGCCTCACCTTCCGGTGCGCTGTCTTGTCGTAACGGGTAGAGGCACCGAAGCGAGCGAGGGAGACGGCCAGACCATGACCACCAGAGTCGAGCCCGGCGACGAGCACAGCGATCCGGGCCTCAGCGCGATCATGAGCGAGCGGCGCCAGTTGATCAACCTCGCCTATCGACTCGTTGGGTCCCTTGCCGACGCCGAGGACGTCGTGCAGGAGACCTACGCCCGCTGGTACGCCATGTCCGCGCGGGAGCAGCAGGCCATCGAGTCGCCCGGTGCCTGGCTGGTGACGGTCGCCAGCCGCATCTGCCTGAACCTGCTCGGCTCGGCGCGCGCGAGGCGGGAGACGTACGTGGGCGACTGGATCCCGGAACCGCTGCCCGAACCCTCGGCGTGGATCACCGGGCGCTCCGACGGCGGCGGGAACGATCCGGCCGATCGGGTCACCCTCGACGAGTCCGTAACGATGGCCTTCCTGGTCGTCCTCGACTCGATGACCCCGGCCGAACGCGTCGCGTTCGTCCTGCACGACGTCTTCCGCTATCCCTTCGGCGAGGTCGCCGAGATCGTGGGCCGCACTCCGGCGGCGTGCCGCCAACTGGCCTCGTCCGCCCGCCGTCGCGTCCGCACCGCGCAGACCCCGACGGGCCCGAGTGCCGGGCAGGCCAGCATCGTCAGGCAGTTCAAGACGGCGTGGGAGGCCAAGGACATCGACGCCCTGATCAGCCTGCTCGACCCCCACGCCACCGCGACCGCCGACGGCGGCGGGCTCGCCGTCACCCACCTGCAGCCGATCGTGGGCGGGGAGCAGATCGCCCGCGCCTACGCCGAGATCGCGCGTGTGGCGGGCGATCGCACGGCGTTCCTGGAGTGCATGGTCAACGGCTTGCCCGGCTTGTTGGCGCAGCAGAATGGCAGCGTCGCGACCGTGTTCGCGTTCGAGATCGCGCACGACCGGATCAGGCACATCTGGGCGGTGCGCAACCCCGAGAAGCTCCTAGCCTGGCGGATCAGCTGAGGTGCGATCGGATCGCGACCAGCACCAAGATCTACGAGACGGAACCTAGCCGAACTCGCCGTCCTTGACACCGAGGACGAACGCGGTCCATCCACCGGAGGGATAGACGAGGGTTGCCGCAGCGCGGTCCTTGCTGTCCCGTACCGCCACTCGACCGGACCCGTCCAGGACGGGCCCTGCCTCGACACAACTGCCGCCGTTGCTGTTGCTCCGAGTGCTGATGTGCCAGGCCACGGCCGGCAAGGCGTCGTTCATGGCAGTTCCTCCGTGATCTTCGCGATCAGCTTGGCCGCCTCGCGCTGATCGAGCGCGACATCCTGGAGGCGATGGTACGCGAGCGCGTAGCGTTTCGACTTCGGAGATTCCATGAACCGACGCCCGCCCAGAGTCTCGGCGTAGGCGACGTCGGGATAGGGCTTGGGCATCCGGAAGAGCACGAACGAGCCATCAAGTCCGGCATGCAGGCCGACCTGCGATGGCAGTACGCGGACGTCGATGTGCTGTCGTCGCATCACCTCCGCGAGGTGTTGGAGTTGGCCGCGCATCACGGCAGGGCTTCCGACTGGTCGCCGAAGAACAGCTTCGTCGATGATTGCCGCTACGCGGACGGGTGGCTCCCGTGTGAGCACACGCTGACGGTCGATCCTCAATTGCAGCCACTTGCCGACCGAGAAATCCGTTGCCTGCTCCCCCTCCGCGTTGCGGATCACCGCTTCCGCGTAGGCCGTGGTCTGCATGAGGCCCGGCATGAGGAACGCGTCCCACGAGCAGATGTGCTCTGCCCTGGTCTCCAACCAGGGAAAGTCGATGAAGGAGGCGTCCACCAACTCGTCGTAGTCGTCGTCCCACCGGTCGGTCCGCCAGGCATCTTCGGCAAGCTGGATGAAGCGGCTCCGCTCACGCCCGTCATGCTCGCCGTAGAGATCGAGCAGCGTCACGACGACTTCCCGGCGGAGCGGCCACTCGGCACGCTCCCAACGGGCGATGGACGAGAAGTCCCGCTCCAGGAACTCGGCCGCCTGTTTGAGAGTGATGCCGCGCTGTTCCCGCAACTGTCGCATCTGCTGGCCGAGCCACTGGGCACGCAATGTCTGGACGAATGATTCACGCCTGCCGGGCATGGGTTCCCTTCCTTAGCCGTCCCTCATGACGAACTTTGTTGGTGTCGTTGCACCAATGCCGAGACCACTGGAAACGTGGCCTTCGGGTGAGGGTGATCGCCGGCCCCCGGGGAAGCCCGGTGCAAACACGGCAACCGCGGCAGCGCCAACAGCCGAAAAGGTGACGAGAGACGGCCTCGCGAGTGGCAGTCGCATACCGGGCTCTCGTCGGGTCTCCACTGGAGCGTCGGGGTGTGCGAATCCCGGCTCCGAACCGACTTGAACGAATACCTACCACGAAAATGGGCGCCCTCGCGACCCTGACTCACCCGTCGACGACGACGAGAGGTGGACGATGACCAGAAGCTCGCTCTACGACGGCGGCCGGCTGCATCCGCGGCACGTCCGCGACCGTCAGTTCGCCACCGTCGGCCTCGGCCGGCGGGGCCTCGATCCCGCAGAGGTACGGAGGTTCCTGCACCGGGTCGCGCTCGACCTGACCACGCTGCACCACGACCTGGCGCAGCTCAGCGAGGAGAACGCCCGGGTGAAGCGGGCACTGCGTGCCTGGCACGGCGCCGGGCCCGAGAGGCGTCGGCCGTGATCCCGCCGTACGAGCCGCCCGGTGGGATCTTCGTGCCGCTGCCTCGGGCCGCCGTGCTGGCGTTCACCGAGTCGTCCGAACCGACACCCCGACACGTGATCCACCTGCCGGTGGCGGTTCCCGACCTGGCCGGAGCGCTGGAGATGGCCCGTACCCTCGCCCGGTCGCTGACCTCGACACCACAGGTCGACGTCGCCGGCATCACGGTCTCGGCGGAGGACGCGCAGCACGTACAGCATTGGGCCTTCTGCGACCGGATCATGCCCGATCGCCGCCGCTGTCTGCGGCGGGCCGACCACGACGAAGCCTGCTCGCCCGTAGACGATCCCTAGATCGACTTCTACCATCGTGGACGATGAAGACGAGGCGACGGACACGGGCAGCCATGCTCGCTGCGGCGGTCGGGCTGCTGGTGGTGGTCGGATGCGTCACGACAGTCGTGGTCGAGACGCGTGGATGCCGGGAGTCACTGAAGGCCGACGAGGCGAAGGTCCGGGTCGGCCGGTGGGATCCGCCGGAGGACCTGCCAAACATCGGTGAATATTCGGAGATTCACTGGCAGGCGCGCGCCTTGGGCAACCCGTGTTCCCTGGTCCCCGGCCCAACGGACTGGGAGCATCAGGGCGTCGCCGTCCTGCGTCCCCAGGATGCGCGCACGTTGGCGGAGCAGTTCGAGTTCGTGCCGTTCGCTGCCGACAAGCCGGCTGAGTCGCCGCACTCGCGCACCCCTGCGGGTGTTTGGCCGAGCCTCGTATCGTTCCTTCCGACCGAGCCCCGGTGGCTGCACAGCCAGGCCTACGACGAGACCTCGCCGTCGCCGGGCAGGCGGGTGGTGTTCCTGGACGTGGAACACCAGACGCTGCTGTTCATGCTCTGAGCCACGCCCTCACGCGCTGCCGCATGGTCGACTCGGGTTTCTGGAAAGTGCGGTGTCCGGGTGGCCGAGACACCCCGGTTTTCAGGAGGCCGAGTCGATCAAGGTTTGGGCACGCACGACGTCGGACGTCTAGCCGACCTCCACGATCACCAGCTCGCCCACCTGTTCGCCGATCGTGGTGCGTGCCTCGGGTGGCAGGCCGGTGTCGGTGATGAGGACGTCGGCGGCCTCCAGTGGGGCGATGGTGGCGATGCCGATGGTCTCCCACTTGGTGTGGTCGGCGAGCACCACGAGCCGGCGGGCGGCACCGATCAGGCACCTGTTGACACCGGCCTCCAACAGGTTGGGGGTGGTGAATCCGGTACGCGGGCTGATCCCGTGCACGCCGAGGAAGAGCAGGTCGACGTTGAGCGCGCTGATCGCCGCCTCGGCCACCGGCCCGGTCAACGCGTCCGACGGAGTGCGGATGCCGCCGGTCAACACGACCGTCTGGTCGCCGCGCGGGTCCTGGTAGAGCGCGTCGGCCACCGGAATCGAGTTGGTCACCACGGTCAGCCCCCGCACGTCGGAGAGCAGGGTGGCAAGCGCGGCGGTGGTGGTGCCGGCGGAGAGCGCGATCGCCATCCCCGGCTCCACCATCGTCGCCGCCCGCTCGGCGATCGCGCGCTTCTCCGCCTGCTGGCGGATCGACTTCGCGGCGAAGCCGGGCTCCTCGGCCGAACCCGGCCCGGCCAGTGTCGCGCCGCCGTGCACCTTGTCCACCAGGCCGCGCTCGGCCAGCGCCTCCAGGTCGCGGCGGATCGTCATGTCGGACACGCCGAACCGGCTGACCAGGTGGCTCACCCGTACGCCGCCACGCTGGCGGATCAGATCGAGGATGGCGGTCTGCCGCTGTTGGGCGAGCATCTGGGATTCTCCTTCGTGCGTGGCCGTCGCCGAGGTTCAGGCCGGATCGTCGGTCCGATCCTCACGGACGACCGCCACCGCACCGGCCGGCACCATCAGCTCACCGGAGCATCGCGCACCGGTCAACAGATCGGTGCCGCGCGCCGGGAGCCGGATCTCCGCCTCGGTGTGGTTGAGGACGAACAGCCAGGTGCGCTCGCCGTCGCGCCGGCGTACCACCTCCACACCGGGCGGCGCCGGCGCCGGCGGGCGCACGCCGGCCTCGTCGAGGAGCCGGGCGACCAGCCGGTCGGTGGCCGCGTCGTCCAACCTGGTGCCGACATACCAGGCGGCGCCGTCGCCGACGCGGTGCCGGGTCAGCGCCGGCACGCCCGGCAAGGGCCCGTCGGTGTACGACGCGAGCACCTCCGCGCCGTCCGGATGCAGCCACTCGGTCCACACGTCGGCGGTGCTGCCGTCGTCGAGGCGGACCTGCTCGCCCTCGCGCAGGGGGAAGAACTCCTCGGTCCGTACGCCGAGCAGCTCCCGGAACGCGCCGGGGTAGCCGCCGAGGCGGACGTGGTCGTTGGAGTCGACGATGCCGCTGAAGTAGGTGACCGCCGCCGTACCGCCGCCCTCGACGTGGCGGTGCAGTGCGGCGACGTCGGCGTCCCGGACCAGGTAGAGAGTCGGCACCAGGACAAGCCGGTAGCCGCTGAGGTCGGCCGACGGGTGGACGACGTCGGCGGTCACGCCGGCTCGCCAGAGGGCCCGGTAGAGGGCGTTCAGTCGGTCGTCGTAGGTGACGTCGGCGCTGGGGTGGGAATCCAGCTCGACTCCCCACCAGGCCTCCCAGTCGAACAGGATGGCCACGTCGGCGTCCACCCGGCTGCCGCGTACCTCGGCGAGGGCCTTGAGGTCGGCGCCGAGTTGGCAGACCTCGCGGAACACCTTGGTGTCCGGCCCGGCGTGCGGCACCAGCGCGGAGTGGAACTTCTCGGCGCCGGCCCGGGAGGCCCGCCACTGGAAGAACAGCACGCCGTCGGCGCCGCGGGCGACGTGCGCCAGACTGTTGCGGCGCAGTTGGCCGGGCAGCTTGGCCACGTTGCGCGGCTGCCACTGGACCGCACTTGTGGAGTGCTCCATCAGCAGCCACGGATCGCCGCCGGCGACGCCCCGGGTGTGGTCGGCGGCGAGCGCCAACCCGAGGTGCGCCTGCGGGTCGGCGGCGGTCAGGTAGTGGTCGTTGGACACCAGGTCCACGTCGTCGGCCCAGGACTGGTAGTCCATGTGCTTGACGCCCATGCCGATCATGAAGTTGGTGGTGATCGGCTGGCGGACCAGCGTCTTGAGCACCTCGCGTTCGGCGCGCAGTTGGGCGCGCAGCTCGTCGGAGGAGAAGCGCAGGAAGTCCAACTGCTGCGTGGGGTTGGCGAAGGCCGTCACCGTGCGCGGCGGATTGATCTCGGCCCAGTCGCCGTAGTGCTGACTCCAGAACGCGGTGCCCCAGGCGTCGTTGAGCCGGGACAGGTCACCGTAGCGTTCCCGCAGCCACCGGCGGAACGCCTCGGCGCTGACGTCGCAGTAGCAGTGCGAGTTGTGGCAGCCCAGCTCGTTGGAGACGTGCCACATCACCACGGCGGGGTGTTCGGCGTACCGGCCGGCGACCGCCCGCACCAGCTCCAGCGAACGCTCGCGGAAGATGGGCGAGCTGGGGCAGTACGCCTGTCGGCCGCCCGGCCAGAGGATCGTGCCGTCGGCCTGTCGGGGCAACGTCTCCGGGTGCGCCCTGGCCAGCCACGGCGGCGGGCTGGCGGTGGCGGTGGCCAGGTCGACCTGGATCCCGCCGTCGTGCAGGAGGTCCAACGCCCGGTCCAGCCAACCGAACTCGAAACGGCCCGGGGTGGGCTCCAGCAGGGCCCAGGAGAAGATGCCGACCGAGACCAGGTTGACCCCGGCCCGGCGCATCAACTCGACGTCCTCGGGCCAGGTCTCCTCAGGCCACTGCTCGGGGTTGTAGTCGCCGCCGAAGTAGATGCTGTCACCCTGCCATCGCCACATGAGAGCAGAGGTTGCACCTCGCGCGGTGTCGAAGTCAACAGTTTCCAACATCGATCCGTTTTCCAACGTTTACCGGGTTACCGGTGTATCACAACTGGGTTATCGAAGGTGAACTGCCCCCTTGACAGCGCCTGACTGAGGGGTAACTTGGGGCCCCACTGGCCGATCGTGTTGACCAATGTGGATTCTCGGTGGATCCCAGTGGGCGATCACGTCGGCGCACCTCCCACCCCACCTCTGACGGCCCTGGCGTAGCACCTCTTCATCCGCAGGAGGCACAGATGTCCCGTCCCCGATCCCAAGCCGAGTACCTGGCTCGGCTCGTACCGCCCTCTGTCGCCGGCATCAACCGACGATCCCTGTTGGCCGGCGCGGCCGGCACGGGCGCCCTGCTCGGCACCGGCCTCCTCGCCGGATGCGGCGACGACTCCGGCTCCGGCGGGTCCAGCAAGGACGTGTCGCTCGGCTCCAACCAGTCCGACCCGAAGCCGAAGGACGTCCTCGTCAAGGTCACCGACGGGTTCAAGACCGCGTCCGGCGTGCAGGTCGCGGTGAACACCGTCGACCACAACACGTTCCAGGAGAACATCAACAACTACCTACAGGGCAAGCCGGACGACGTCTTCACCTGGTTCGCCGGCTACCGGATGCGCTTCTTCGCCCAGAAGGGCCTGGCCAGCGACATCAGCGACGTGTGGGGCAAGATCTCCGGCTACTCCGACGCCTTCAAGAAGGCGTCCACCGGCGACGACGGCAAGCAGTACTTCGTGCCCGCGTCCTACTACCCCTGGGCGGTGTTCTACCGCAAGTCGGTCTGGCAACAGCACGGCTACCAGGTGCCCACCACCCTGGACCAGTTCACCGCGCTCGGCGAGCAGATGAAGAAGGACGGCCTCACCCCCATCGCCTTCGCCGACAAGGACGGCTGGCCCGCGATGGGCACCTTCGACATCCTCAACCTGCGGATCAACGGCTACCAGTTCCACGTGGACCTGATGGCCGGCAAGGAGGCCTGGACCTCCGACAAGGTCAAGAAGGTGTTCGACACCTGGGCCGGTCTGCTCCCCCTGCACCAGCCGGACAGCCTCGGCCGCACCTGGCAGGAGGCCGCGCAGTCGTTGCAGCAGAAGAAGAGCGGCATGTACCTGCTCGGCCTCTTCGTCGGCCAGCAGTTCAGCAACGAGGAGCAGAGCGACCTCGACTTCTTCACCTTCCCCGAGATCGACCCGTCGATCGGCGCGAAGGCCCTCGACGCGCCCATCGACGGCTACATGATGGCCCGCAAGCCCAAGAACGAGGACAACGCCCGCAAGCTGATGGAGTATTTCGGCGGCAAGACCGCCGGGGACATCACGGTCAAGAGCGACCCGACCACCCTGGTCGCCAACACCAGCGCGGACACCAGCGGCTACACGGCGTTGCAGAAGAAGGCCGCCGAGTTGGTCGGCTCGGCCACCGAGATCGCGCAGTTCCTGGACCGGGACACCCGACCGGACTTCGCGTCCACCGTGATGATCCCGGCGATCCAGCAGTTCATCAAGAACCCCAAGGACATCGGCGGGCTCACCTCGTCCATCGAGAACCAGAAAAAGTCGATCTTCACTGACTGACGGCGGAAGGGGGAAGGACATCGTGTCCGACCTGCCCCTGATCCAAGCGGATCGCGCCGTGCCGCCGCCGGCCTCGACCACCTCCACGGGTGGTCGTCGCCGGCGGCTACGGCTCCTGTCCCGCACCGACCGCGTGGTCATCACGCTGATGGTGCTCGTCCCGCTGCTGCTCGTCACCGGGCTCGTCTGGATGCCGGCCGCGGCCACCGTGCTGCTGTCCGGCACCAACTGGGACGGCATCGGCCCCCTCAACGAGATCGAGTTCGTCGGCGCGCGCAACTACAGCGACGTGGTGAACATCTACCCGCCGTTCGTGCCGGCCATCCAGCACAACCTGCTCTGGCTGGCCGCGCTGTTCGTCATCGCCACCCCGTTCGGCATGTTCCTGGCCGTCCTGCTCGACAAGGAGCTGCGCGGCAGCCGCTTCTACCAGACCGCGCTCTACCTGCCGGTGGTGCTCTCGCTGGCGCTCATCGGCTTCGTCTGGCAACTGCTCTACTCCCGCGACCAGGGCCTGATCAACGCCGTGTTCGGCAGCAGCATCGACTGGTACGGCGACTCGAGCGTCAACATCTGGGCGGTCCTGGTCGCCTCCGGGTGGCGGCACGTCGGGTACATCATGCTGCTCTACCTGGCCGGGCTGAAGGGCGTCGACCCCTCGCTGCGGGAGGCGGCGGCGGTCGACGGCGCCTCGGAGAGCCGGGCATTCTTCCGGGTCGTGTTCCCGGTCCTGCGGCCCATCAACATCATCGTGCTGGTGGTGACGGTGATCGAGTCGCTGCGCGCGTTCGACCTGGTCTGGGTGGTCAACAAGGGCCGCAACGGGCTGGAGCTGATCTCCGCGCTGGTCACCCAGAACGTGGTGGGTGAGGCGAGCCGGATCGGCTTCGGCTCGGCACTGGCCACGATCATGCTTGTCGTCTCGCTCGTCTTCATCACCATCTACCTGGCGACCGTGATGAGGGAGAACCGGGAATGAGCGTGGACACTCCGGTTCGTCGGCGCAAGCTGACCCCGTTACGGCTGCTGCTGCACGGCTTCCTCATCGTCGTCTCGCTGGCCTGGCTCTTTCCGATCGCCTGGGCGGTGCTGACCTCGCTGCGCTCGTACGACTACACCGCCGCCAACGGGTACGTGTCGTTCGGCGGCTGGACCCTCGACAACTACGTCACCGCCTGGCGGACCGCGGAGTTCGGCAAACACTTCCTCAACTCGGTGTACATCACCGTCCCGGCGGTGCTGCTCACGCTCTTCTTCGCCTCCTGCGTGGCGTTCGTCATCGCCAGGTTCAGCTGGAAGCTCAACGTCGTCCTGCTGGGGATCTTCACCGCCGCCAACCTGCTCCCCCAGCAGGCGTTGCTCATCCCGCTGTTCCGGCTGTTCACCGAGGTGCCGCTGCCGGAGTTCATGAGCGACTCGGAGCTGCTCTACGACAGCTACTGGGGGCTGATCCTGATCAACGTGGCCTTCCAGTGCGGGTTCTGCGTCTTCGTGCTCAGCAACTACATGAAGGCGCTGCCCCGCGACCTGTACGAGGCGGCGATGGTCGACGGAGCCAGCATCTGGCGGCAGTACTGGCAGGTCACGATGCCACTGTGCCGACCGGCCCTGGCGGCGCTGGCAACCCTGGAGGTGACCTGGATCTACAACGAGTTCTTCTGGGCCACCGTCCTGATGCGCACCGGTGACAAGTTCCCCGTCACCAGCTCGCTCAACAACCTGCGCGGCGAGTTCTTCACCGACAACAACCTGGTCTCGGCGGGCAGCGTGCTCGTCGCGATCCCCACCCTGGTGATCTTCTTCATGCTCCAGCGGCACTTCGTCCGGGGCCTGACCTTGGGAGCCTCCAAAGGATGACAATCCTGCACCTGCGCCGCGCGCGGACCAGCCTGGTGCTCGACGCGCGCGGCCCGGGGCTGCCCCGAATCGTGCACTGGGGCGGCGACGTCGGCGACCTCGACGACGACGCCCTGCGCCACCTCGCCGAGGCGACGGTGCCGCCGGTCGTGCCGAGCAGCTTCGACCAGCCGCCTCCGCTGTCCCTCCTGCCGGAAGCGAGCGCGGGGTGGGGCGGCCGGCCCGGACTGGCCGGGCACCGCGACGGGCGAGACTGGTCCACCGCGTTCCGCCTCGACGGGGTGGACGTGCGGGATCTCGGCACCGACCCGGGTCACCCGGTTGCGGGCGGCGAGGCGGTGGGCGTACTCCCGGCCGACGGTGGGCACGGCGGGCCCGGGGCGGCGCTGCTGACCGTGCGGGCGTCGGACCCGGCCGCCGGGCTGACCCTGACCAGCGAGATCATGCTCGACCCGCACGGCCTGCTGACCGTCCGGCACCGGCTGCGCAACGACGGCGACACGGGGTACGAGCTGCGGGAGCTGACGCCGGTGCTGCCGGTGCCCGCGGTCGCCACCGAGTTGCTCGACCTGACCGGCAGGTGGTGCCGGGAACGGTCCCCGCAGCGGCACCCGTGGCCGCACGGCGCCTGGGTCCGCGAGGGCCGGCACGGCCGGACCGGGCACGACGCCACGTTGCTGCTGGTGGCCGGCACCGCCGGGTTCGGGTTCGGCCACGGCGAGGTGTGGGCGGTGCACACCGCGTGGAGCGGCGACCACGTCACGGTCGCCGAGCGTCGGCCCACCGGCGAGTCGACCCTCGGCGGCGGTGAGCTGCTGGCCCCCGGCGAGATCCGGCTCGGCCCCGGCGAGTCGTACGACACTCCCCTGCTCTACGCGGTCTGGTCCGACGCCGGGCTGGACGGGCTCAGCGACGTGCTGCACACGCACCTGCGGGCGCGACCCGGGCACCCGCGCTCCCCCCGACCGGTGACCCTCAACGTCTGGGAGGCGGTCTACTTCGACCACGACCTGGACCGGCTGCGGGCCCTCGCCGACCGGGCCGCGCAGATCGGCGTGGAGCGGTTCGTGCTCGACGACGGTTGGTTCCGCGGCCGGCGCGACGACACCGCCGGCCTCGGTGACTGGTACGTCGACGAGTTCGTCTGGCCCGACGGCCTGCAACCGCTCATCGACCACGTGACCGGTCGGGGCCTGGAGTTCGGCCTGTGGGTCGAGCCGGAGATGGTCAACCCGGACTCCGACCTGTTCCGCGCGCACCCGGACTGGCTGCTCGCCGTGCCGGGCCGGCTGCCCCCGGCGTGGCGCAACCAGCAGGCGCTCGACCTGGGCCGCCCGGAAACCTACGACTACCTGCTGGAACGCCTCGACGCGCTGCTACGCGACCATCCCGGCATCAGCTACCTCAAGTGGGACCAGAACCGCGACCTCACCGAGGCCGGGCACCACGGCCGCCCCGGCGTGCACGGCCAGACCCTCGCGGTCTACCGGCTGCTCGACGAGGTGCGCCGCCGGCATCCCGGCGTGGAGATCGAAAGCTGCTCGTCCGGCGGCGCCCGGGTGGACCTGGCCATCCTGGCCCGCACCGACCGGGTCTGGGCCAGCGACTGCAACGACGCCCTGGAACGGCTCGGCATCCAGCGCTGGACCGGGTTGCTGCTGCCGCCGGAGCTGATGGGCACGCACATCGGCCCGCCGCGCTCGCACACCACCAACCGGGTCCACGACCTGGGCTTCCGGGCGGCCACCGCGCTGTTCGGCCACCACGGCATCGAGTGGGACATCGCCTCGATCAGCGCCGCCGAGCAGACCGAGTTGGCCGCCTGGGTGGCACTGCACAAGCGGCTACGCCCGCTGCTGCACGCCGGGCGGGTGGTCCGGGTCGACCACCCGGACCCGGCCGTCTGGGCCCACGGCGTGGTCGATCACGACAACACCCGGGCGGTGTACGCGATAGCGCGGCTGAGCACCTCGGTGACGCAGACTCCGGGCGCGGCCCGACTGCCCGGCCTCGACCCCGGGCGGCGTTACCGGGTGCGACAGGTGGCGGACGTGCCGGCCCCGGCGACAATCGAGCGGTCCACACCGGCCTGGCTGGCGAACGGTGTCACCCTCAGCGGGGCGGCGCTGGCCCGGGTGGGCGTGCAACTGCCGGCCCTGCACCCGGAGCAGAGCCTGGTGCTGGAGGTCGACGCCGTTGTCTGACAAGATTCTCCGAAATCTTCGGTCGGGGTGTCGAGAAGGGCTTCGCCTGTTTCTACCTCAGGGTGAGAGCACCGACGAGGGTGCGCAGGCGTGAGGGGCCAATCATGAAATACATGCTGCTGATGCAGTTCAGCGCCGCCGGGACCGACTTCCCGAGCATCGACACCTGGACCCCGCAGGAGGTCCGGGCGCACATCGCGTTCATGGGCGAGGTCAACGGCAAGCTCACCGCCGCCGGAGAGTGGGTCGACGCGCAGGGCCTCGGCGGCCCACAGCAGGCCCGGATCGTCCGCGCCGGCGAGGGCGGAGCGCCGGTGGTCACCGAGGGGCCGTTCGCGGAGACGAAGGAGTTCCTGGCCGGCTACTGGATCGTCGACTGTGACAGCCCGCAGCGCGCGGTGGAGCTGGCCGCGTACATCTCCACCGCACCCGGCCCCGGCGGCCGTCCGCTGAACATGCCGATCGAGGTGCACCCGGTGATGTCCGCCCCACCCCAGGAGCTGTGACGGCTGATCACCGACCCCCGCGTCGAGGACCTGCTGCGCGAGTTGGCGCCGCAGGTCCTCGGCGTGCTCGCCCGTCGTTTCGGTGACTTCGCCACCGCCGAGGACGCGGTGCAGGAGGCGCTGCTGTCCGCCGCCACCCAGTGGCCGACCGAGGGGTTGCCGGCGAACCCACGCGGCTGGCTGATCCAGGTCGGTTACCGCCGGATGATCGAGCTGGTCCGCGGTGAGCAGGCCCGGCGTCGCCGAGAGGACCTGGTCGCCCGCGGCGACCCCGACGACCGGCAGCACGCACCCGCCGCGGACGAGGAGTTGACCGCCGAGCGGGACGACACACTGGTCCTGCTGATGCTCTGCTGCCATCCGGCGCTCGCCCCGACGTCGGCCGTGGCGCTGACCCTGCGCGCCGTCGGCGGGCTGAGCACCGCCGAGATCGCCCGCGCGTTCCTGGTGCCCGAGGCGACGATGGCGCAACGGATCAGCCGGGCCAAGCAGCGCATCCGCGCGTCCGGGCTGCCGTTTCGGATGCCGGCGGAGGCGGAGCGGGCCGACCGGCTGGCCAGCGTGCGGCAGGTGCTCTACCTGGTCTTCACCGAGGGCCACACCAGCACCGCCGGCCCGGACCTGCGCCGGATCGACCTCGCGGCGGAGGCGATCCGGCTGACCCGCGCACTGCACACCCTGCTGCCCGACGACAGCGAATCGACAGGGCTGCTGGCGTTGATGCTGCTGACCGAGGCGCGCGGCCCGGCGCGGACCGGGCCCTCCGGCGAGCTGATCTCACTTGCCGACCAGGACCGCAGCCGCTGGGACGCGGCGGCGATCGCCGAGGGCATCGCACTCGTCACCCGCGCGCTGCCGCGTGGGCCCGTCGGCCCGTACCAGGTGCAGGCCGCCATCGCCGCCCTGCACGACGAGGCGCCGAGCACCTCGCAGACCGACTGGCCGCAGATCCTGGCGCTCTACGAGGTGCTGGAACGGCTCGTCGGCAGCCCGGTGGTGGCGCTCAACCGCGCCGTGGCGACCGCCATGGTGCACGGACCGGCGGCCGGCCTCGCCGCCCTCGACGCGCTGCTCGACGACCCCCAACTGGCCGGGCACCACCGGCTGCCCGCCGCCCGCGCCCACCTGCACGAGATGGCCGGCGACCGGGAGCAGGCGATCATCGACTACCGGGCCGCCGCCGCGCGCACGAGCAGCCTGCCCGAACAGCGGTACCTGACGATGCGAGCAGCGCGACTCGCCGCCGAGCCCGTCGACCTCCGTGACGACACGGTCTAATTGGCAATCTTGGACACTTTCCGTAAGCGCGGCGGGCTCAACCGGTGGTTGCCCGCGTAACGGAAAGTGTCCAAGATCTGGCCGGCCAGCCCGCACCGGGCCGGCCGTCTTGCCGGTTGGTCGGCTGGTCGGGGACACCGCCGGCACTAACCTCAGCAGCGACGCGTTCATCGAGCATCGAACACCAGGGAGCCGTATGGCGTACGTGCTGCTGGGGATCGCCATCCTCGCCGAGGTTCTGGCGACCAGCCTGATCAAGAGCACCGCCGGGTTCAGCCGCCTCTGGCCGACGCTTGGTTGCCTCACCGGCTACGCGCTGGCGTTCCTCCTGCTGGCCCAGGCCGTGAAGGAGATACCGGTCGGCGTCGCGTACGCCCTCTGGTCGGGTCTGGGCACCGCGGCGATCGTGGCGATCGGCGCGGTGTTCCTGGGCGAGTCGGTCGGGCTGGTCAAGCTCGCCGGGATCGCTCTGATCATCGCGGGAGTGGTCATCGTGAACCTGACCGGAGAGCACTGACCGCAGCCCGGCGCGATGGCCGGACGCGGCGCGGACCCGGCGCGATGGCCGGACCGCAGCCCGGCGTGGTGGCCGAGCGCGGCGCGGACCCGGCGTGGTGGCCGGGCGCGGCGCGGACCCGGCGTGGTGGCCGGGCGCGGCGCGGGCCCGGCGTGGTGGACTGACCGCAGCCAGGCGTGGTGGCCGGGCGCGGTGCGGGCCCGGCCACCTGGCGTCGGTCAGCCTGCCGTGCAGCTCACCTCCGGGGTGGGGTTGCTGCCGGTCCAGCCGCCGAGGAAGCCGAAGCTGACGCTGGCACCGGCCGCCAGCCGGCCGTTGTAGTCCACGTTGCGCGCGGTCACCGTGGATCCGCTGCTGGTCACCGTCGCGTTCCAGGACTGGGTGACGCTCTGGCCGTTGGCGAGGGTCCACCGGGCGGTCCAGCCGGCGATCGCCGTCGCGCCGGCCGTCACGCGGATCTCGCCCTGGAAGCCGCCCTGCCACTGGTTCGTCACCGTGTACGACGCCGTGCAACCGCCCGTGGGCGGCGGCGTGGTCGGCGGCGGCGTCGTGGGCGGGGGCGTGGTCGGCGGCGGCGTGGTCGGCGGGGGCGTGGTGGGCTGGGGCGTGGTGGGCTGCGTACCACCGAAGACGCTGGCCTCCCGCGCGGTCTGCCGGATGCCGTTGGCGCCGTTGAAGAGCCGCTGACCCCAGGTGGTCAGGCTGGCCGGGTTGAAGTTGGTGGCGAGGTCGAGGTATTCCACCCCACCGCCGTTGCCGCTCCACGACCAGCCCAACCAGCCGATCCCGTTGGCCTGGCTGTACGCGAGGATGGTGTCCTCGTCCGGGTCCCCGTCGGAGTGGTTGAAACCGAACTCACCGACCACGATCGGCAGCCCGGCGGCGCGGAAACGACCCAGATAGTCGCTGATCTCGGCGGCGGTGTCGAAGACCCCGTACATGTGGACGGAGAAGACGGTGTTGCGGGCCGGGTCGGCGGCGAATACCGACGCGGCGTTGTCCCGCATGGTGAAGGACCAGTCCTGACCCCAGTTCGGCGCGTCCACCATGATCGTGTGGGTCAGCCCGCCGTTGCGCAGGCGTGCGATCGCGTTGGCGTTGTCGGTGGCCCACGAGCCGAAGTTCTGGTTGCCGTACGGCTCGTTGCCGATGTTGACGATGACGTATCTCTCCTGGCCGACGAGGACGTCGGCGAGGCTGAGCCAGTAGTCGACGGCCCGGTCGAGGGTGATGGCCCCGCTCTGCTCGCCGTACCCGGTGGTGTCGTGCACCTCGAGTACGCAGATCAGGCGGTTGGCCTTGCACGTCGAGATGACGTTGGCGACGTCGGCGTTCGTGTTGCGGGTCCACCGGTCTCCGCTGGAGAGCACCACCCGCACGGTGTTCGCGCCGAGCGCCTTGACGTCGGCGAAGGAGTTGGTCTGCTGCGGATACCAGGTGTGCGCGTGGTTGACGCCCCGCAGAACGAATTCGGCGCCGTTGGCGTCGTACAGCTTGCCGCCCGCAACGGAGAAACCAGCCGCGGCCCGCGCCGGCTGACCGAACGCCAGCACGGCGACGAGCAACGCGAGCAGAGCCGCGCCGGCGGCGGTGAGTCGAGTCTTCATGGCCTTCCTCAGGGAGGACCCCCGATGCCCGACAGGGGTGAGACGTGACAGGGGGAGGCGGCTGCAGCCCGGCAGCCGCGCCCGACTCCCGGCGCGCACGCATCAGCGTAGGGCGATGGATTGGCCCTCGCAACCGGTTCAGTTGGCAGACGCACACCCCGGACAGCCGTAACGGCCCACGCGAACGCGGGCCGTCACGGGGCGATCATCCCCACCACAGGATGTGCGCCACCTCCGGGTCTTAACCGGTTAAGACCGACGGTAGGCAGGTCACCGGCCATCCGTCAAGCACCGCCATCTGAGAACCGGACGAGAGGGTTGACAGCGCCCGACCGGGGTATCCGGGGAACGATCAGTCGGTGAGAGGGGATACCAGGATGGTCAGCGTCGGTTACACCCTGATGGGCGAACAGGCAGGTCCCAAGCAGTTGGTCGACCACGCGGTGCGAGCCGAGGCGGCCGGATTCGACCAACTGGTGATGTCCGACCACTACTACCCCTGGCTGGACTCCCAGGGCCACTCGCCGTACGCCTGGTCGGTGCTCGGCGCGGTCGCCCACGCCACCTCCCGCGCCGAGTTGATGTCGTTCGTTACCTGCCCGATCCGCCGCTACCACCCGGCCGTGGTCGCGCAGAAGGCCAGCACGATCGGTGCGCTCTCGGACGGCCGGTTCACCCTCGGTCTGGGCGCCGGGGAGAACCTGAACGAGCACGTGGTCGGTGGCTGGCCACACGTGCAGCAGCGGCACGAGATGTTCGAGGAGGCGTTGCAGATCATCCGGCCGCTGCTCAACGGGGAGACGCTCACCTTCTCCGGCAACCACTTCGACGTGCCCGACGCCTACGTCTGGGACCGCCCGGAACGGCCGGTGCCGATGGCCGTCGCCGCGTCCGGCCGGCAGTCCGCGACGTTGGCCGCCGAGTACGGCAACGGCATCATCTCCACCGAACCCGACCGGCACATCATCGAGATGTACGACGACGCCGGCGGCGCCGGCCAGCCCCGGTACGGGCAGGTGGCCATCTGCTACGGCCCCGACGAGGCGGAGTGCCGCAAGATCGTGCACGACCAGTTCCGCTGGTTCGGCATGGGTTGGAAGGTGAACGCCGACCTTCCCGGCCCGGAGTCCTTCGCCGCCGCCACCCAGTTCGTCCGGGAGGAGGACGTCGCCGAGGGCGTCCCCTGTGGCCCGGACGTCGACGCGCACGTCGAGGCGTTCCGGCAGTTCGTCGACGCCGGCTTCACCCACGTGGCGATCATCCAGGTCGGCGGGGAGACCCAGCCGATGTTCCTGGACTGGGCGCAGGAGCAGCTACTACCCCGGTTGCGGGCGTTGTGAGGCCGCTGCCCGGCGGCCACTTCGGTCCGACCGAGCTGCGGCTCGCCATGGCCGCGCCCCGGCCGGCCGCCGGGTTGACGAGCGAGTGGCGGCTCGTCGACGGGCTGCGCACCCGGCTCGTGCCGGACGCGAGCCTGGTGGTCGTCCCCGGCGTCGCGCACAACGTGGTCACGACCGCTCCGGCGCAGGTCGCGGACGCGTGCCGCCGCCTGCTCGCCCCGCAACCCGCACTCTCGGACAGGTGACCCCATGCGCTTGGGCAAGACGGAGATCCGCCCGCTCGGCGGTGGCCTCGGCTGCCTCCTGATGATCCTCTTCTCGATCCTCGCCTCGGTGGTGCTCACCGTCCTGCTCAACCTGGTGTTGTGAGGGGCATCGTCATCCCGCTCGGCGTCGACCGCGACCGCGATCCGCCCGCTCCGGTCAGCGGCGTAGGCCCAGGACGCTGAGCACCTCACGGGAGGCCAGCCGGGCCGGGTCGAGCACCGACCGGCGGGTCCACCGGGCCGCGGGCGTGACGGTGGTCCGCCAGGCCGCCCGGACGCCGTGCGCCACCGGCACGACAGTCACCGACCAGACCCACCGGGCTCCCCGCAGCAGCGGGCGCACGGCGTGCCGCCACACCCAGCGCAGCCCATGCCCGAGCGGGCGCAGCAGCAGGCGGTAGAGCAGCCGCAGCACCCATCCGGCCGCCCACCACGCGCCGACCACCACGGCGACGAGCAGCCGGCCGAACCCCACGACGACCCACCAGATCCCTCGGGCCGACCCGACGATCGCGGCGCGCACCGCCCCGGCGAGCGCGCCGACGCCACGCCACAGCAGCCGCCCCGCGGGGGTGACCGCCGCGCCCAGCCAGCGCAGCGGCCGCAGGACCAGGTGCGCGGCGAGCCACCCCAGCGCGCGTCCCAGCGCGACGAGAGGTGGACGCAGCCCGTGGCGGGCCAACCAGACAAGCGGTGCCCAGAGCAGCCGCCGAGCCGCCCGCCCCACCGCCGATCCCATCGCGGCCAGCACGCCGCCGAACCAGACCAGCGGCGTCCAGAGCACCGTGCGGACAACCCAGGCGATGCCGTACGCCAGCCAGACCAGCGGGCGTCGGATCAGCGCGCGGCCCACCCACCCGAGGCCCCGCCCCAGCCAGACCAGCGGCACCCAGAGCAGGTTGCGGGCGCACCAGACCAGCGGAAGCCAGAGGAGTCGGTGCAGCGCCCAGGACAGCGGGGACAGCACCCAGCGACGCAGGAACCGGCCGGCGGGGCTGAGCAGGCTCCGGTACGCCAGCCGGCCGGCAGCCGCGATCAGCTCCCAGAGCAGGCGTACCGGCAGCACCACGACCAACGCCACACCGCGCGCGACGGCCGCGACGAGCGGGAGCGCGACGGCGGCCGGCTCTGCCGGGTCCGCGGTCGACGGTGCCGGACGCGCCGCCGACGGTGGGCCGGGTGGCCCGCTCGGCGGGCCGGACAGCGGCGAGCGGGCAGGCAGACGGTCGGTCACGGTGGGCACGGTAACCGGCCCGCGCCAGGCCTCAGCCGCCGGTCGCGGCCGGGCCGAGGTCGAGTGTGGTGAGCAGTGGATAGTGATCCGAGGCCCGGTCGGCCGCCCCGCCCCGCAGCACCCGGCACTCCCGCGTCCGCCGCGCCACGTCGCGCGTGCCGAGCAGGTAGTCGAGCCGCATCCCGGCGAACTCCGCCCCGCCGAAGCGGGTGGGCACGGTGTGGCCGTCGGCCTCCGACGCCCCGACGTTGCACGACGGCCAGAGATCGACCAGGTCGGCGGCGAGCAGCCGGGCGATCGCCCGGGTGTCCACGTCGCCACCGAAACGGCGCAGATGCCGCCGCCGGTAGAGAGCGGGCATTCCGGCCAGCCGCTCGGTGTGGTCGACGCTCGGGTCCAGCGAGTTGAGGTCGCCGGTGACGACCGTCAACGGCCCCCGGGCCCGCCGCACCGCCCGGGCCAGCCAGTCGGCCTCCATCCGCCGCCGCCCACCGGAGTACGGGTAGAGGTGGGCGCCGAGCACGGTGAGCGGGCCGGCGGTGGTCGCCACCACGACGCGGGCGGCGGCGTGGTGGAACGGCCGGCGCAGCGTCCCCGCCTCGACGACCTGGTACGGCGGCCGGACCAGCACCGCCACCGGCTGCCCGACGCAGGAGCGGGCCAGGTGCGGCGTCATGCCCACCCGACCCGCCACGGTGGCCATCAGCCCGTCGCGGTCGAAGCCGCGCAGCTCCTGGAGGGCCAGCACGTCCGGCGTCTGCTCGTCGATGACCCGGACCACCCGATCCAGCCGGTCGGCGCCGCCGCGATCCCGACCGCCGGTGCGGATGTTCCAGGTCATCAACCGCAGCACGTGGCGCTCAGTCGGCTCGGCCGGCGCGGGCCAGCTCGTCGTCGAGGGTGTCCACGTCCTCCGACTCGATGGCCGGCTGGTTGCCGTCCTTCAGGTCGGCGTTCGGGCGGATGACGAGGTAGAGCAGCCCGATCCAGAGCGCGGAGAGCAGGATCGCGCCCATGAAGTCGGTCGGGTGGTGCATACCCCGGTACATCCGGGAGGTGGCGACCCCGACCGGCATGATCACGGCCAGCGCCACGAAGATCCAACGCCACCACCTGTCGGTACGCGGGAACACGATGACCGTGATGGCCAGCCAGACGCAGATGGTGGCCGCGATGTGCCCCGACGGGAACGACGAGGTGGGCATCTGCCCGTCGAGGTTCTCCACCGCCGGGCGCGGTCGGTCGACGGCGCGGGCCGAGGCGAGGAACAGGGTCAGCTCACCCACCATCGCCAACGCCAGGAAGAGTACCGGACGCCAACGCCGCCAGACCGCCAACACCAGTGGGCAGAACACCAGCGAGATGATCAGGATGGCGTGGGTGTCACCGAACTTGCTCCACCACCAGCTCACGTCGGTCAACACGTCGGTGTGCCGGGCGGCGAACCACCGCGGCACCTCGGTGTCGAGCATGTCGAAGACGGTGCCCTTGGCGTGATAGCTGACGTACGTGCCGAAGGCGTAGAGCGCCCCGAACACGAGCACCCACCCGACCAGCAGCTCGGCCACCGCCGAGCGGGGGTGCGCCAGCACGTGCTCCTCGGCCGGGGCGGCGGCGATGTCGTGCCCGGCCTCCGGCTCCAGGCCCTCGCTCAGCGACGGCACCGGCCGCCCGCGCTCACGACGCCACAGCCGGAAGGCGTACGCGGTGACGCCCAACCAGGCCGCGCCGAGCAGCCAGCCGGCCAGCACGTCGGAGATGTAGTGCACGCCCAACGCGATCCGGGTCAGGCCGATCACCGCCACCAGCAGGCTGAAGCCGACGATCGCCGGCTTGCGCCAACGCGGTGCCATGGCCGGCAGGAACACCAGCAGCAGAGCCCCGTACGCGACGATCGAGCCCAGCGCGTGCCCGCTCGGGAAGCTGTTGCCCGGTGCGCTGGCGATCGGCACGTCCACCACCGGGCGGAGCCGACCGACGAGCGTCTTCAGCGACGGGTCGAGGATCAGGCCACCGATGCCGGTGACGATCAGGTAGACGGCCAGCCGTGGCTGTTTGCGGATCAGTAGCCCGACCACGGCGACGCTCACCAGCCAGATGTAGATCGGCCGGCCGCCCAGGTCGGTCACCGCCTCCAGGACGGTGACGAGGGCGTGGTGCGGGGCGACGAGCCCGTTGAACCACTCGGCGGCGGCGTGGTCGGCGTCCTGCAACGGGCTCCACCGCACCCGAACGAGCAGCAACAGCAGCCCGAAGGCCACCCCGGCGCCGGTGACGGCCGCCAGACCCGCGATGCTCCGCTCGGCGAAGTGGCCGATCGGACGTCGCGCCATCTCTTTGACCGCGGTCACTCCGCACCTCCCTTGTCTCTGGCGAGGCGCTTTACCCGATCCGCGTCCGTCGTACACGCCGACGCCCCTACAGCGCCGTCATGTCCCCGGTGTCGACCAGCTCGGCACGGTCGGTGTCGGGCTCCCACAGGTCGGGTTGGGCGGGCTCCCGGGCACCGATGCGCAGCGCCTCCAACTGGGCGGCGAAGGCCAGCCCGCCGAAGAGCGCCATCCCGGTCAGGTTGGCCCAGAGCAGCAGCGCCATCATGCCCGTCAACGCGCCGTAGGTCTGCCCGAAGCCGTCGCTGAACCGCACGTACGCGGCGAGCAGCAGGCTGGCCATCCACCAGAGGACCGTGGCGATGCCGGCGCCGAAGAACAGCCAGGACAGGCCGGGCTGGTTGCGTCGTGGCGCGTGCCGGAACAGCACGGCGACGGCGAGGACGGTCAGGCCGAGGCTCAGGGGGAAGCGGACCACGTCCCAGATGACGTTGGCGAGCGCACCCCACTCGTAGTGCTTGCGTACCGAGTCGCCCATCGCGCCGCCACCGACCAGGATCAGGAAACCGGCGAGCGCGGGCAGACCGGCGGTGACGGCCAGCACCGCGGCGCGGAGGTACTTCCGCAGCGCGGGCCGGTCCCGTTCGACGCCGTAGATGCGGTTGGCGCCGCGTTCGATCTGGGCCATGGTGGTGGTCAGCGCGAACAGGCCGGTGAGCAGGCCGAGGGTGAGCGCCAGTTCGCCCGCGTCCTCGACGCGCTCGCCCTCGCCCAACAGCTCGGCGACCATCTGGGCGCTCTGGCCCGGGGTGAGCGCCAGGACGGTGTCGGCCACCACCTGACCGCCCTCCTCGACGCCCAGCTCGCTGATCAGGCCGGTGAGGGCGATCAGGAACGGCACCACGGCGAGGCAGAGTTGCAGTGCGAAGGCCCGGGAGTGACTGAACCCGTCGCCGTAGCGGAACCTGATGAAGGCGTCCCGCAGCAGGTGCCAGCCGCCCTGCCGGCGCAGCGTGTGCCAGGCGTCGTCGGCGGACAGCTCCTCGTCGGCCATCAGCCGGGTCTCCGGCACGATCCGGGTGCTACTCACGGCGCGCGTCCTCGATCAGCTGCTCGCCCCGCTCTCCGGCGCCCTGCGCGTCGACGGCCAGGTCGGGGGCGTCCTCGGGTTGGGGGACGCAGAGCCACAGCGCCTGGGTGCGGATGTCCGCCCGTAGCTGTCGGCCCGGGGCGATGAGGTCGCCGTCCAGTTCCCTGGGCTGGGCCCGGTTGCTGCTGACCACCACGCGTCGGCCCCGGAAGACCTCCATCCGCGGCACCTGGCCACTGCGGCGGACCACCGCCCAGCCGAGCGCCAGCCAGTGCCGCAGGTTGCGGGGGGTGAGCACGGCGACGTCGAGCCAGCCGTCGTCCGGCTCGGCCTCGGTGAGCAGGGTCACCCCGCCCTGGAGCCGGCCGACGTTGGCGATCAGGACCGAGCGGGCCCGGCGGCGGACCGGCGGGCGGTCGTCGATGCGGATCTTCACCCGCATCGGCCGGTCCCGCAGGTGGCGGGCGGCGCCCATGACGTACGCCGGCCAGCCGATGCGGGCCTTGGTGGTCTCGGAGGTGGCGTCGAGCATCTGGGCGTCGAAGCCCATGCCGGCCATCACGGTGAAGTAGCGGTCTTCCACGGCGCCGACGTCCAGCAGCCGCCGACCCCGTTCGATGGCGACCTGTAGCCCGGCGGCCAGGTCGGTGGAGAGGCCCAGGTTGGCGGCGAGCAGGTTGCCGGTGCCCTGCGGCAGCACCGCGAGGGCCACGTCGGTGCCGACAAGCGCGCTGACGCAGGACATCACGGTGCCGTCGCCACCGCAGGCGAAGACCAGGTCGACGCCGGACTTGACGGCCTGCTCGGCCTGACCGCGGCCCGGGTCGTCGACAGTCGTTTCGTACCACTGCGGCTCGGGCCAGCCCGCCGCGTTGAGCGCGTCGTTCACGGTACGGCGCAGCTCGTCGAGATCGTCGACCTTCACCGGGTTGACGACCACGGCGGAGCGCAGCCCACCGTCGCCGCCCGAGGGCCGCCTGTCCTGTCCAGCATCCACGGGCGCCAGTGTGCAGCACCGGGGCACCTTCAGCGACCCAGCGGGGCGCTCGCGTCGAAAGTGCCACAGACACGTTTCAACGCGAGCGCCCCCGTCAGGCCGCCGCCCGTAGCGCGCTCTCCACCCGTCGGCGCAGATCGTCGAGGTCGATGCCGGCCTCGGTGAGCACCAGCGCGCCCAGGCCGTGCCCCTCCCGGAGCACCCCGAGCAGGATGTGCTCGGTGCCGATGTGTTTGTGACGCAGGCGCAGCGCCTCGCGCAGGGACAGCTCCAGCGCCTTCTTGGACCGGGTCGAGAACGGCCCACCGAGGTAGCGTTTGCGCCCCCACCGGCGACGCGGCGCCGGCACCGCCTCGCGCAGCGCGTCCGGGCCGAAGGACTGCTCGATGCGGGCCACGATCGCGGCCAGGTCGATGCCGATCTCCCGCAGGGCCGCCGCGTCCGCGTCGCCGAGGCCCACGCCACCGCTGGCGGTGTGTCGGCGGACGCGCTCGCGCAGGTCGTCGGCGCGGACGCCGGCGTCGGCGAGCACCCGGCTGGCCAGGCCGGCGTCGTCGTCGAGCAGGGCGAGCAGCAGGTGCTCGGTGCCGACCGGCCGCTGACCCTCGACCCGTGCCTCCTCCAGCGCCCGGCGCACCACGCCGCGCGCCCGGTCGGTGAACCGTTCGAACATCACGCCTCCCAGGATGAGTTGACCGCCGGTCGACCGGCGTGCTTCTTGTGCACCGCCTGCCGGCTGACCTCGAGCGCGTCGGCGATGTCCTGCCAGGACCAGCCCTGTCGACGGGCGTTGTCCACCTGGACGACCTCGAGCCGCTCGAGCAGCCGGCGCAGTGCGCGGACGGCGCGCAGCCCGACCCGGGGGTCGGTGCTGCCGGCTGCCGCCGCGAGTTCTGTCGCCTGACTCATGCCGTCAACATACGTTGACAACAGCACTGTTGTCAACATCGGTTGACGAGCGGGTGGTGCCCGAACCGGCCCGCCGCCGCGAGCACCCGACTACCCTCGGTCAGGGACAGCGTGGTCGTGCCGGGCGCGACGCCCGGGAGGTGATATCGATGGCCGCAGCCACCGACGCGGCGGTGCTCGTCGGCCTCGGCTCGGATCTCGACCTTCCGGTCGTCGAACAGGCCGCGCAGGAAGCCGCCGGGCACGGCCGCGCCCTGCACCTGCTGCACACCTTCGACTGGCACGCGGCGTTCGCCGCCGACAGCGTCGCCGCGCCCCGCGACCGGGCCGAGGAGCTGCTCACCCGGGCCGCCCAACTCGCCCACCAGGCCGAACCCGGCCTGACCGTGGGCAGCGAGATCGTCGAGAGCGCCACGCTGGCCACCCTCATCCGACGCTCGGAGACGGCCTTCCTGCTGGCGGTCGGCGACAGCGGGATGGCCGGCAGCGGCCAGTGCGTCCCGGCCGAGACGCTCGCCGTGCAGTTGGCCGCGCGGGCCGGTTGCCCGCTGCTGGTGGTCCGCCGCGAGCCACCACCGCAGGGCCCGGTGCTGGTCGGGGTGGACGGCTCGCCCAGCTCGCACCTCGCGCTGCAGTGGGCGGTGGACTGCGCGGCACGGCGGGACGCCCGACTGCTCGCGCTGCGCGTGGTCGAGCAGGACGAGGACACCGACGCGGTCGCCGAGCAGCTCAGCGAGGCGCTGGCCCGGCATGCCGGCCGCAACGGTTCGGTGCCCACCGAGTGCCGCGTCGTGCGCGGCGATCCCGGTGAGGTGCTTGTCGACACGTCCCGCACGTCGCAGTTGGCGCTCGTCGCCGCCCGGGGCGACGAACCGGGGCGAGCGATGCTGGGCGCGGTCGCCCAGTCCCTGCTCTACCACTCCCCCGCACCGGTGGTCGTCGTCCGTGGCCTGACCGAGGCGCCGCTGACCGGCCCGGACGCCCGGCGCCAACGGCCCTGAACCCCGGGGCGTGCGCGGCGACGCAGCCGAACGCCCCACTCCTACCCGCGAGAGGCAGCCTGATGGACACCGCTCTCGACGTGCGACACGCCCTCACCGACGACGAGCTGCGCCGGCTGGACGCCTACTGGCGCGCCGCGAACTACCTCACCGTCGGGCAGATCTACCTGCTGGGCAACCCGCTGCTGCGGGAGCCGCTGACCACCGACGACATCAAGCCCCGGCTGCTCGGGCACTGGGGCACCAGCCCCGGGCTCAACCTTATCTACGCCCATCTCAACCGGGTGATCGTGGCGCGTGACCTCGACGCCATGCTGGTCACCGGCCCCGGGCACGGCGGCCCGGCCATCGTGGCCAACACCTGGCTGGAGGGCACCTGGTCCGAGCGCTACCACGACGTGGCGCGCGACGAGGTCGGGATGGCCAAGCTGTTCCGCCAGTTCTCCTTCCCGGGCGGCATCCCCAGCCACGTGGCGGCGGACGTGCCGGGTTCGATCCACGAGGGCGGCGAGTTGGGGTACGCGCTGAGCCACGCCTACGGCGCCGCGTTCGACCACCCGGATCTCGTGGTGGCCTGCGTGGTCGGCGACGGCGAGGCGGAGACCGGCCCGCTGGCCGGCAGTTGGCTCTCCAACGTGTTCCTCAACCCGGCGCGCGACGGCGCGGTGCTGCCCATCCTGCACCTCAACGGCTACAAGATCGCCAACCCGACGGTGCTGGCCCGGATCCCCGAGGCCGACCTGCTCGACCTGATGCGCGGGTCGGGCTACCAGCCGTACGTGGTGGCCGGCGACGACCCGGCAGTGGTGCACCGTACGCTCGCCGCGACGATGGACCGGGCGCTCGACGAGATCGCCGAGATCCAGCGGCGGGCCCGTTCCGGCGGCGTCGTCGAACGTCCCCGCTGGCCGATGATCATCCTGCGGACACCGAAGGGTTGGACCGGCCCGAACGAGGTGGACGGCGTCCAGGTGGAGGGCACGTACCGCGCCCACCAGGTGCCGCTCTCGGGGGTCCGCGACAACCCGGCCCACCTGGCCGAGTTGGAGCGCTGGCTACGCAGCTACCGGCCCGAGGAGCTGTTCGACGCCACCGGCGCGCCGGTGGACGAGCTGCGGACGCTGCCGCCGCGCGGGGACCGGCGGATGAGCGCCAACCCGGTCACCAACGGTGGCGTGGTGCTGCGCGACCTGGCCCTGCCCGACTTCCGCGACTACGGCGTGGACGTCGGAGAACCGGGCCAGCCGATGGCCGGCGCGACGGGGGTGCTCGGCCCGTGGATCCGCGACGTCATCAGCGCCAACCCGGAGACGTTCCGACTGTTCGGCCCGGACGAGGTCGCCTCCAACCGGTTGGGCGCGGCGTTCGAGGTGACCGGTCGGGTGTGGGTCGCCGCCACCGTTCCCGGCGACGACCACCTCTCCCCCGACGGCCGGGTCATGGAGGTGCTCTCCGAGCACCTGTGCCAGGGCTGGTTGGAGGGCTACCTCCTGACCGGCCGGCACGGCGTCTTCACCAGCTACGAGGCGTTCATCCACATCGTCGACTCGATGCTCAACCAGCACGCCAAGTGGCTGAAGGTGACCCGGGCCATCCCCTGGCGGCAGCCGATCGCCTCGTTGAACTACCTGCTGTCCAGCCACGTCTGGCGGCAGGACCACAACGGTTTCTCCCACCAGGACCCCGGCTTCATCGACCACGTGGTCAACAAGAAGGCCGAGGTGGTCCGGGTCTACCTGCCGCCGGACGCCAACACCCTGCTCGCCACGATGGACCACTGCCTGCGCAGCCGGCACTACATAAACGTGGTGGTGGCCGGCAAGCAGCCGGCGCCGAACTGGCTGACGATGACCGAGGCGATCCAGCACACCCGACGCGGCCTGGGAATCTGGGAGTGGGCCAGCAACGACGGGGGCATCGAACCGGACGTGGTGCTGGCCTGCTGCGGGGACGTGCCCACCCTGGAGACGTTGGCCGCCGTCGAGCTGCTCCGCCAGCACCTCCCGGACCTGCGGGTGCGACTCGTGAACGTGGTCGACCTGATGCGCCTGCAGACGGACACCGAGCACCCGCACGGGCTGACCGACAACGAGTTCGACACCATCTTCACCCAGGACCGGCCGATCATCTTCGCGTACCACGGTTATCCCTGGTTGATCCACCGGCTGACCTACCGCCGCAACAACCACGAGAACCTGCACGTCCGCGGCTACAAGGAGGAGGGCACCACCACCACCCCGTTCGACATGGTGATGCTCAACGACCTGGACCGCTTCCACCTGGTCATCGACGTCATCGACCGGGTACCCGGGCTGGCCGCCCGCGCCGCGCACCTGCGGCAGCGGATGGTCGACGCCCGGCAGGCGGCCCGCGACTACACCCGCCGCTACGGCGAGGACGACCCCGAGGTCGCCGAGTGGCGCTGGGTCCGCGCAACCGACCCGACGAACCCCTGAAGGAGGACGACGTGCGCGACGCGGAGATCCTGGTCGGCTACGACGGCTCCACCGACGCCTCGATGGCGCTGGAGTGGGCGCTGGAGGAGGCTCGGCACAGCGGCCAACAGGTGCGGCTGGCGTACGTCTTCGAATGGCTGACCGTGGCCGGCTGGGTCGGTCCGGGCGTGGCGCCCGGGGTCTGGCCGGACGAGACCGCCCGCCACCAGGTCGAGGACCTGGTCGGCAAGGCCGCGGCGGAGGCCGCCGCCGCCCACCCCGGGCTGACGATCACCGGCGAGGTGTACGACGGACCACCCGCCCTGGTGTTGCAGGAACGCTCGGCCGAGGCCGGCATGCTGGTGCTCGGCAGCCGGGGCCACGGCGGGTTCGGTGGCCTGCTGGCCGGGTCCACGGCCGTGTCGGTGGCCGCCCACGCACACTGCCCGGTGGTCGTGGTCCGCGACGGGACGGCCGGTGGACCGGACGACCCGGTGGCGGTCGGGGTGGACGGTTCGGCGCCGTCGCTCGTGGCGCTCGGCTTCGCGGCCGAACGGGCGGCGCGACGGCAGGTGCCGTTGCGCGTGCTGCACGCCTGGACCCCGGGCCCCGGCGGGGCGGCCGGGGTGCCCGACGAGCGGGCCGCGGTGGAGCAGGCGTTGGAGCCGTGGCGGCGTACCTATCCCCAGCTGAACGTGACGGTCGACCTGGTCTCGGGCAGCCCGGCGGCGATGCTGATCGAGGCGAGCCGGTCCGCGCAGTCGGTGGTGGTCGGCAGCCGGGGTCGGGGCGGGCTGGCCGGGATGCTGCTCGGCTCGGTCAGCCAGCAGGTGATCCAGCACGCCGGCTGCCCGGTCGCGGTGGTCCGGGAACGCTGACCGCGCGGAGTCAGCCGAGCAGCCGATCCAGTGGTCGTGGAATGGCGTCGGGGTCGAGGGCGCGGACGAGCGCGCGGGCGTAGCGCGCCTTACGGCCGCTCATCGTGCCCATGAAGCGGCGCAGTTGCCGCTCGATCGTCCGCCCGCGCTGCGCGGGCTGGTTCTGGAAGACCCGGAAGCGGGCCAGATCCCGCTCGGCGTCGATGACCCGCTCGACACCGGCACTACCGAGCGCGCGGATCAACTCGTCCTCCAGGTCGGTCACGCACACCTGGAAGCCGAGCGCCTCCATGGCCGAGCGGGTCAGGTCGCCGCCGAAGCCGGCCTGCTCCAACCCCCGCCGGAAGAAACCCTCCTCGGCCTCGTCGCAGAGCCCTCGTACGGTCACCGCCAACCCCTGCCCGCCGAACAGCCGCAGGTAGCGGGCGACACTCATCGCGCCGCCGATCGGCAGGACGAGCACCCCCTCGCCGGCCAGGTCGCGGCCCCGCCGCTCGGCCAGCGTCTCCACCGCGCACCGATCGCTGAAGCCCTCGACGAGCACGACAATGCTCAGATCGCCGGCCACCGCACGGGCCACCGTTGCGGCTGCCGCGGCGTCCGCACCGCCGGCCGCCCAGACCTGCACGGCACCTCGGAAACGGTCCGGCTCTCGCACACGCCAGAGTCTCGCAACCTCCGCTGGGGACCGCCACCGGATTGGGCGCGGGACCGGCTCGTCACCGGTCCCTGCGCCGGACGTCAACCCTCGGACCCCCGTCCCGCACCCGGGAAAGCGGACCCCGGGCATGGTCGACGAAGCCGCCGACCGCGAATCTGCTTCAATCTGCGTCAGCACGGGCATCGAGGCGCGCGACGCATGCGCTGACCGTGCGTGCCGACCGGGTGACAGCACGCGCCCGATCGGTGGGCCTGACCGCCACCCGAGGCTGGCTCGACGTCGGCACGAACCGGACGGAGAAGGGGATGCCCCGCACACCGCTGTCCCTGCCGCAGCCATCCGCGCGGGCGCCCGAGTTCGGCCGGGACGCGCTCATCGTCTGCGAGAACCTGGTGCGGATCTACCAGACCGGTTCGATCGAGGTGCAGGCGCTACAGGGGCTGGACCTGGCCGTGGAGAGCGGTGAGCTGGTCGCCATCGTCGGCGCCTCCGGGTCGGGCAAGTCGACACTGCTCTCCATCCTGGCCGGCATCGACGCCCCCACCGCCGGACGGGTCCGGGTCGACAGGTGGAACCTGCTGACGATGTCCCGCGCGGATCGGGTGGACTACCGGCGGCGCACCGTCGGGTTCGTACGGCAGCAGACGGCGAGCAACCTGATCCCCTACCTGACCGCCCGGGAGATGGTGGACCTGCCGATGACGGCGGCCCGTACCCCGAAGGAGGAGCGCCGGGAGCGCACGGCCGAGCTGCTGGACAGCCTCGGTGTCGCCGACTGCGCCGATCGCCGCCCCGGGCAACTCTCCGGAGGGCAACAGATGCGTGTCGCGATCGCGGTGGCGCTTGCCAACCAGCCGCGGGTCCTGTTCGCCGACGAGCCGACCGGCGAGCTGGACGCCGCCACGTCCGCGGAGGTCTTCGGCGTGCTGCGGGACGTCAACCGGCGCTACGGCGTCACGGTTGTCGTGGTGACCCACGATCCGGAGGTCAGCGGCCAGGTCGAACGGACCGTGGCGATCCGGGACGGGCGTACCAGCAGCGAGGTGCTGCGCCGCGCCACCACCGACGCGGAGGGTGACACGCACGTGACCGCCGAGGAGTACGCCGTGATGGACCGGGCCGGGCGGGTCCAGGTGCCCCGCGAGTTCCGCGAGGCGCTGGCGCTGACCCGACGGGTCCGGCTGGCCCTGGAACCCGACCACATCACGATCCACCCCGACTCGGGGAGCGACGAATGAGCGGCGAGCCGCTGCTGCGCGTGCGCGGCGTGGACCGGCGCTTCCGCACCGGGCCGACCGTCGTACACGCCCTGCGCGGCGTGTCGTTCGACGTGGCCGCCGGTTCGATGGTGGCGCTCGTCGGCCGGTCCGGCTCGGGCAAGACCACCCTGCTCAACGTCATCGGCGGCCTGGACCGCCCGGACGCCGGCACCGTGCACGTCGACGGCACCGACGTCACCGCGCTCGACGAGGACGGCCTGTCCCGGCTGCGGCGCGAGAAGGTGTCGTACGTCTTCCAGAGTTTCGGGTTGATCCCGGTGCTGTCGGCCGCGGAAAACGTCGCGGCCCCGCTGCGGATGGCCCGCGTCGCCCCCGCCGAGCGCGAGCGGCGGGTCGAGTTGCTGCTGGACCTGATCGGCCTGGCCGACCACGCCCGGCAGCGCCCGGCCGAGCTGTCCGGCGGCCAGCAGCAGCGGGTGGCGATCGCCCGCGCGCTGGCCGCCTCGCCCCAGCTTCTGCTCGCCGACGAGCCCACCGGGCAACTGGACGCCGAGACCGGCCTCTCGGTGATGGCCCTGCTGCGCGGGATAGTGGAATCCGAAGGCGTCACCGTGTTGGTGTCGACGCACGACGCGGTGATGATGGCCCTGGCCGACCGGGTGATCCGCATCCACGACGGGCACCTCGACGACCAGGCCGCCGGGCGGCCGTACGCGCCCGCGCCGGACGCCGGGTGACACGACGATGCTGAGGCTGGTCAGCCGGCGCGCCCGCGCGCAGTGGCCGCTACTGGCAGCCCTCCTCGGGGTCGTCACGATCGGCGCGACCCTGCTGGGCACCTGCACCCTGCTGATCACCCGCACCGCCGAGCGGGCGCTGGAGGTCGCCGTGACCCGCGCCGCCCCCGCCGCCGTCGACGTGACCGTCTACACCGGCGCCATCGAGGGCCCGGACACGTCGTCCGTCGCCACCGACACCCGTACCGTGGTGGCCTCCGCACTGGCGCCGTTTTCGGTGACGACAACCGCGCGGGCGTCGACGGTGCTGCGGGCGCTGCCGCCCACGCTCGCCAAGGGCACCAGCGTCGAAGCCCAGGCGTACCTGTCGGGGCTGGACGACCTGCCGACCCGAGCCGAACTGCTCACCGGGCGCTGGCCACAGCACCCTGGTGACGCGGTGCTGCTGGAGTCCACCGCCCACCTGCTCGGCCTCACCCCCGGTAGCCGGGTGCGCCTCGGCGCCGAGCTGGCCCACGCGCCCGTCCCGGCCATCGACGTGATCGTCGTCGGTGTGGTCCGCCCGCTGCCGGGACGCGGCTGGGACCGCGACCCGCTGGCCGCGGCCGGCTCCGCCACCGGCTACCTGGACGGCCGCTTCATGCAGCCCGTCAACGCCTACGGCCCGTTCCTCGTCGACCTCGCCGACCTGGTCACCACCGGCGCCACCGTCGACCGGATGGAGGTCACCGCCCATCCGGACCTGTCCCACCCCAACCGCCGCGACCTGGAGACCGTGGCCGGGGCCGTCCGCGATGCCGACGACCGGCTGGCGGGCACCCTCGGCGACCGCGTCCGGCTCGCACGTGTCTCCTCCGAACTCCCGCTGACCCTGCGGTCCGCCGACGACCAACGGCACGTCACCGCCGCCGTCGTGCTCGCCATCGCCGTCCTCGGCGGTGTCCTGGCCGCGACGGCACTCGTCCTCGCCGGCCGGCTGACCACGGGCATCCGCGCCGAGGAGACCGCCCTGCGGTCCGCCCTGGGCACCAGCCGCCGCCAACTCGCCGCCACCGCGACACTCGAGGCCGGGCTCGTCGCCGCCGTCGCCGCCGCGCTCGCGATACCGGCCTCGTCGGCCCTGCACGCCGGCCTGACCCACCTGCCGCCGCTGGACGGCGCCGGCCTGACCGTCCGGCCGGCCATCACCGGCGCCCAGGTCCTCGCGGTCGCCGGCGGCGCGCTGGTGCTCGCCGCTGTCCTCACCGTCCTGGCGATCCGGCCCGTCCCGGCGGCCGGCGGCCAGCGCACCCGCCGCGAACTGCTGGCCCGATCCGGCGCCGACCTGATGCTCGCGATATTCGCCGCCGCCGGCTGGTGGCAGCTGTACGCGCAGCCCACCGCCGCCAACGCACGCGCCGACGCGGTCCGGGTGCTCGCACCGGCGCTGCTGCTCACCGCGGGCGCCGCCCTGGCTCTCCGGGTGGTGCTGCCCGCCCTTCGCGGCGCCGACCGGCTCGCGTACCGCGCCCGCGGGCTGGCGCTTCCGCTCGCGGTCGCCGAGGCCGCCCGCCGGCCACAAGCGGTCGCCGCCGGGCTGCTCGTCGGACTGGCCTGCGCGTCCGGAACCTTCGGCCTCGCCTTCGACAACACCTGGCACCAGTCGCAGCGCGACCAGGCCGCGCTCTCCGTCGGCACCGACCTGGCACTCACCCTCGGCACGGCGCCGGTGGCCGGTGAGGGCGCGGTCGTCGGCGCGGCCACCGCGGGAGCCGTGAGTCCGGTCCTCGACCGTGGCACCACGGTCGGTCAGTGGCTCGGCACCGCGGGCGTCGCGCCGCGCCTGGTCGCCGTCGACACCACCCGCGCCGACGCGCTGCTGCGCGGGCGGCTGGACGGCGACCGCGGTTGGGCGGACGTCGGCGCCACGCTGGCACCACGCACCCGGGTCACCGGCCTCGCCATCCCGACCGGCGCCCCGCTGGTCCTGAGCGGGACCACCACCGGCGACACCCCGCTCACCGTGACGCCCCGGCTGCTGCTGCAGGACGCCAGCGGCCTGCGCACGTCCTGCACCGGTCCCGCCGTAACACTCGACGGCCGGGAGGTTCGGCTGCCCGCCTGCGCCACGGCTGACGGGCAGCGCCTCGTCGCCGTCGCCCTGCCGGTCACCACCGACGAGGTCGGCAGACCCGTCGCCGTCGCCGTCACGCTCACCGTGCCGCCCACCGGGTCGGCGGAGAGGGCCACGGACGGATCGGACTGGACCGCCACGTCCGCGCCGCCGATCCCGAGCAAGGTGAGCGACCCGACCGTCGGGGTGTCCGCCACGCCGACGGGAACCGCGCTGCGGATGACCGCGACCGTCGACCCCGGCGGCGCCGAGGAGGCGGCCCGGACCCTCGTCGCCACCGCCTTCCGCGACCCCGGCCCGGTGCCCGTCGCCGTCTCCGCCCGCTTCGCCAGCGAGGTCGGCGCCGAGCGCGGCAGCAAGCTCAGCGTCACGGTCGGCATCACGCCCGTCCCGATCGTCGTCGCCGAGGTCGTGCCGACCGTACCGTCCGCCCCCGGCGCCGTCGCCGTCCTGGCCGACGTGGACACGCTGTCCCGCGCACGCGCCGTCACCGGCGACCTCACGTTCCCGGTCGACGCCTGGTGGGTCGGCCACCCAGCCGACCCCGGTGCCGCCGAGCGGGCCACCGCCCTGCACCTGGGCACCGTCGCGTCCCGCGAGGCGGAGACCGCCCGCCTCACCAGCGGCCCGCTGCGCGCCGGGCTGCCGGCCGCGCTGCGGATCCTCGTCCCGGCCGCGGCCCTGCTGCTGCTCGCCGGCGTCGTCCTGCACGTCACCTGTGACCTCCAGGTCCGCGCCGTCGAGGTGACGCGGCTGCGCGGCCTGGGGATGTCCCGGCGCGGCATCCGGGCCGTGCTGCTCGGCCAGCACGCAGGCGTTCTGCTGCCCCTGCTCGCGGCGGGCGCGGCCGTCGGCGCGCTCGCCACCCGCGTCGTCGCTCCCCTGCTCGTACGCTCCGACACCGGCGCCGCGCCCGTCCCGGCCACCCAGCCCCACTGGCCGTGGCCGGCCGAGGCCGCACTGCTCGCCGTGCTGCTGGCCGGATGCCTGCTGGCGGTCGCCGTCGTGGTCACCGTCCAGGTCCGCCGGGCCGACGCCGCGCACCTGCGGGTGGCGCCGTGAACCGGTGGCTCAACCGCCGGCGGCCGGCGCCGCACTGGCCCAGCGTCCGCGGCCGTGGCCGTACCGACGCCGGCCCGCTGCTGCTCACCGCCGCCGTCATCGCGGCCGTCGCGCTCCTCGCCGGGGCCGTGCCGGCGCTGCTCGGAGCCGCCGCCGACGACGCCGTCCAGGACACCGTCCGCCGCGCCGGACCCGACGCGAACGTCCTCGTGCACGCCAACTGGGAACGCGACGACGGGCCGACGGGCGGGCGGGTCCGGATGCCCCGCCTCGCCGAGGAGACCGACAAGTTCCGCGCCCGGGCGGAGAACGCGCTCGGACCCGAACTGGACGCCGCGCTGCTCCCGCCCGTCGCCGTCGTCAACGGCCCGATCCTCACCATCACCGACGGCAGCGTGCCGCGTACCTTCCAGTTCACCTACCTGGCCGGTGACCTCGGCGGCCCGGCCGTGACCTGGATCGCCGGCAACCCACCCGGCGCCGCCGTCCCCGACGACTACGTCGAGACCCCGTACGACGGACCGCCCTGGCCGGTGCAGGTCGGCCTCTCCGAGGTGGACTCCGCCGCACTCCATCTCGGCCCCGGCGACCGCATCCCGGTCACGGACGGCCAGGGTCGCAGCCCGCACGTCCGGATCAGCGGGATCTACCGACCCGCGGACAGCGCCGACCCCGTCTGGCGACTCGCCCCGTCACTACTGCGCCCCGTGCCCGGCGCCGACGGCGTGGGGACCACCCGGTTCGGCGGCCTGCTGTCGCGCGACTCGTTACCGGACGCCCGGCTCGCCGTCGACGAGGACCAACTGCGGCGCACCGTCCACTTCGCACCCGTTCCCGACGCGCTCACCTGGGACGACACCGCCGCGCTCGCCGGCAAGGTGGTCAAGCTCAAGGCAGCCTCCGGCTCGTCGATCGCCCGCGACGAGTCCCTGAAGTGGGAATCACAGCTGGACACGGCGCTGCGCGACGCTCGGGCGCGCAACAGCGCCGTTGCCGCACAGGCCGCCGTCCTGCTCACCGGGGTTTTGACCGCCACGGTGCTGGTCCTGCTCCTCGCCGCCGACCTGCTGGTCCGCCGCCGTACCCCGGCGCTGAGCGCCGCCCGGCACCGAGGGGCTGCGCTGCCCGACCTCGGTGCGGAACTGATCATCGAGTCCACAGTCGTGTCCCTGTCGGCCGCCGCCGTCGGGCTCGCGCTCGCCCGCGCGGCCGCCCCGGGCGTCTCCTGGACCTGGGCCGTACCCGTGGTCCTGGCCGGTGCCGTCGCCGGGCCGGCGTTCGGCACCCTCGCCGCCGCCCGCGCCAGCCGCGACCGACGCCAACCCGCCAACCCGGCCGCCCGACGCTGGATCCGGGCCACCGGCCAGCTGCGCCGCGCCGCCGTGGAGGCCGCCGTCCTGATCGCCGCGGTCGCCGCCTTCGTCACACTGCACCAGCGCGGGCTGCTGTCCGTCGCCTCCGACGGCGACACCGGTGAGCTGACCGGCGACCTGATCCTGCCGATCAGCGCCCTCGCTCTGGGCGCGCTCGTCGGCGCGCTCGTCCTGCTGCGGCTCCTGCCCCTCGGGGCGCGGATCGCGCTCCGAGGAGCCCTGCGCTCGCGCCGCCCGCTGGCCGTGTTCGGCGCCTCCCAGGCGGCCACGACCGCCGGGCGCGCGCTGCCACTGCTGGTTCTGGTCAGTACCACGGCGCTCGCGTCGTTCGCACTCATCCTCGGCGCGACCGTCACCCGGGGTCTGGCCGACGGCGCGTGGAGCACCGTCGGGGCGGACGCCCGCCTCGACGTCGGCGCCGAGGCCGCCACACCCGCACTCGCCGAGCGCATCGCCGCCGCACCCGGGGTGGGGCAGGTCGTCGTCGCGCAGGTGACCGACTCGGCACGCCTCTCCACCGCATCGGGGCTGATCACCCCACGCCTGGTCATCGTGGACGCCGCCGCGTTCCAACGCCTGCTGGCCACCACGCCGCTGCCCGACGCGCCGTCGCTGGCCCGGCTCACGGCGCCCGGTCCCGGGGACGTCCCCGCGCTGGTCCGATCCAGCGACGGCAAGCTACCGACCGGCACGCGGCTGCAGCTACCCCGGGACCGCGCCCCGGCGATCGGTCTCACCGTGGTCGGTACCGCGCCCTCCGTCGGCGGCGCCGACGACGTCGTCATCGTGGACGCCACGGCCCTCGCCGACGCCGGGCTGCCCGCCGTTCCGAACACCGTCTGGGTGACCGGCCCCGGCGCGGCGCGGGCCGTGTCGACCACCGGCGTCCCCGCGGACGTCGTGCTGCGCGCGGACGTCCTGCGGGCGCAGCGGGTGGCTCCGCTGACCACGGGACTGCTCCGGCTGGCGTGGACGGCCGCCGCGGTGCTGCTGGCGCTGGGGTTGCTCGGCCTCGCGCTCGCCGCCGCCTCCGGTGCGGCTCAGCGGTGGCAGACCCTGACCCGGCTGCGGACCCTCGGCCTGCGGCCACGCGACGCCCGTTGGGTCGCCGCCGGTGAGCTGCTGCCGCCGGTCGTGGTCGTCGCGGTGTGCGGCCCACTGCTCGGGGCACTGCTCGCGCGCCTGACGCTCGGCCCGCTCGACCTGCGGCTGCTCACCGGCCAGGCCGCCGACCCGGCGGCGGTCCTGCCGTGGTGGCTGCTGGGCCTGCTGGGCGTGGCGCTGATCGCGGCGGCCGCCGCTGTCGTACCTGTGGAGTCGGCGCTGCGGCGGCGCGACCGGCTGAGCGAGGTGCTCCGCGCCGGCGAGTAAGACTGTCTCCCCCTGCGGGGAGCGGAAACGCCGAGACCCGTTACCGGATATCCGGTAACGGGTCATCGAACCGCTTGCATAGCTGGTGGGCGATACTGGGTTTGAACCAGTGACCTCTTCCGTGTCAAGGAAGCGCGCTCCCACTGCGCCAATCGCCCGTGGCGGCCCCGTGGGGCGCATCGCGAGCGGACGACGGGATTCGAACCCGCGACCCTCACCTTGGCAAGGTGATGCGCTACCAGCTGCGCTACGTCCGCACGTCCCCGGCAAGCGCCGGCGACAGGTGAACTCTACCCGATGCCAAGATCGCTTGGCACGGCACCCTGCCCGGTCGCGGTTGCGCTGGTCCCCGCCGGGGTACTGAGGGGCTCGACAGCGCACCACACCCCCTTAAGGAGGCTGTCGTGGGTATCGGCACCAGCATTTTCCTGATCGCGCTCGGCGCGATCCTCACCTTCGCACTTGACGCGAGCGTCGGCGGCATCAACCTCGACGTGGTCGGCTGGATCCTGATGGGGGCCGGCGTCCTCGGCCTGATCATGACCACGCTGATCTGGGGCCGCCGCCGCGAGGTCGTCACCACCACCGAGCAGCCGGTGGAATACCAGCGGGTCGAGGAGCGGCGGGACATCGCCCCGCCGCTGTGACCCGACCACACTCCACCGCCGGCACAGTCAACGGACCAAATGCTGCTGGGCCGGCCGCCTCGACGAGGGCAGCCGGCCCGGCACACCGGGCCGCCCACCGCGTCCAGTCAGTCCAGGCAGGTGAGCGCGACGTCGGCGTACCGTGTCAACGCCGCCCGGTCCGGGCTGATGGCGCCCATCACCCGTAGACCCTGCAGGCTGGTCACCAGGAACCCGGCCAGGTCGCTGGCGCTGCGGTCGGACGTGATCTGGCCCCGCAACTGCGCCTCGGCGAGCAGGTCGAAGAGCGCCAGCTCCAGGGACTGGGTGGTGGAGCGGAGCCGCTCGGCGACCCGCAGGTCCTGGTGCGCCCGTTCCATCGATGCCCCGACGATCAGGCAGGACAGGTGCCGGCCGTCGCCGGTGATGTCGTCCACCGCGCTGACGAACACCTCGCGGATGACCGCCCGCGCGTCGTTGCCGGAGCGCAGCAGCTCGACCATCGGTGCGGCGTAACGCTGCCGGTAGAGGTCGAGCACCGCCAGGTAGAGGCCGTCCTTGCTGCCGAAGGCGGCGTAGATCGAGCCACTGCCCAAGCCGGTCGCCTCGGCGAGGTCGCGCATGGAGGCGCCCTCGTAACCCTTCCGTCGGAACACGTCCATGGCGGCGTCGACCGCGGCGTCGAGGTCGAATTCGCGGGTACGTGCCATGTCGCAGACGCTACCCGCAATCTGGAACGTTCGACAAAGTATCGCCTGTCACAGCCGCCGAATCGACCCATTTCCGCAGGTGAGCGCGGCGGAGATGCCGACCTGGACGCCTTCGTCCGGCCTACGCCCGGGCGTCCGGCGCCGCCGCCATCGGGTTCTTCCGGGCCGGGGCGGCGGCGCTGTAGGCCGGGTGGGTTCGGTGCAGCGCCCGGAACGGCAGGTAGAAAAGCATGATCAGCCGGCTGGTCAGCCAGGCCCGCCAGTAGCTGGCGTTACCGGCCCGCCCCGAGTGGCTGGCGTAGGAAGCGTCGATCATCCGCAGGTACGCCCAGAAGTCGGCCGGGTCGTTCCGGAAGCGGCGCGCTGAGGTGCCGGCCCGGAGCCCGGCGGCGAAGACCACCCGGTGGCCGGCCCGCCGTAGGTGGATGCCGAGGTCGAGGTCCTCGTGGTAGCGGCGATCATCGCAGAGGTCGGTCCGGATGGCGTGCCAGGCTCGAGCCCGGACCGCCATGTTCGCGCCGAACAGCCAGTCGAGCCGCTGCCGGCTGGGCAGCGTCCATGCCCGGCGCAGCGTCAGGTCCACCGCGTTGAGGGCCGCCGGAAAGCGGATGTCGTAGTAGGTCACCGGACCGGTCACCGCAGCGACCGTGCCGTCCGCGAAGACCCGGCGGACCTCCTCCACCCAGTACGGCGGCAGCCTGGTGTCCGCGTCGATCCGGCCGATGACGTCACCGGTGGCCGCCATCAGGCCGCGGTTGCGGGCGGCCAGCACACCCAGCCGCGGTTCGGTGAGCAGCACGACCCGGTCGGTGTACCCGGCCAGCCGGGCCCGCGTCGCGTCTGTGGAGGCGTTGTCCACCACGATGATCTCGTCTGCCGGCGTCGTCTGCCGGAGAGCCGCGTCGAGGCACGGCCCGATGGTCTCCTCCTCGTTGTGCACCGGCACAACGATCGAGACCTTCGGTGCGCGGGCCGGACCCGCTCCGGCACTGTCGGATGGTGCAGCCGCCCCGGCCATGGCCCGCCCCCGCCCTAGGGTCGATGGATCGTCGCGCGGGAAGCGTGCCATGCGAGGCCGCACCGGCGCTGTCCCGTGTCGTGCGTTCGTCGAGCGCCTCGGCCAGCAGGGCTGGTGCCGGCTGATGATGCCTGGACAGCAGCAAGCCCGTTACCGGAAGCCGGTAACGGGCTGCTCAACTGCCTATATACCCTGTGGGCGATACTGGGTTTGAACCAGTGACCTCTTCCGTGTCAAGGAAGCGCGCTCCCACTGCGCCAATCGCCCGTGCTTGTTGCCGAGGTGGGGACGGGATTTGAACCCGCGTGGACGGCTTTGCAGGCCGTTGCCTCGCCTCTCGGCCACCCCACCGAGGTTGCCCCCGTCACGCGTGGCGGCAGCTCCGAGCGGACGACGGGATTCGAACCCGCGACCCTCACCTTGGCAAGGTGATGCGCTACCAGCTGCGCTACGTCCGCACGCCCCCGGACGTTCCCGGGTGACGGATGAGAACTTTAGCCGAGCCGGTGAGAGACTGCCAACTCGGGGTCACCCCGGCGCGTCCCGTCCCTTCCGGGCTGCACCGAAGAACCTTCCGGGCTGCACCGAAGACCCTTTTCGGGCTGCGTCGAAGACCACCGCGGGCGGGAGACGGGACCGCCACCCGCAGGGCTTCCTAGGGGGCTGGCCTGGTACTGCCGGCCGCCACCGACCGTCACACTCGGATGCCCGCGGACGACGATGGCCATCAGTGCGCCGCACGCCGGCTACCAGGCACTTCGCGCGTCGTCCACTCGCGGCGGACCTCGGTGAACGCTCGCACAGGAACGACTGACGGCACCCCCGGGAAGTGTCCGGCTTCCGACTGTCGCATCGCGGATCCGGCCGCAGCGGTAACTGTTCGTGTTCAGTCGGATGGGCTACGGTAACGGTCGTGACGAGACGTGCGGCCGAGATCCGCCTGGATGCCCTGCTGCGCACCGCCTGTGACGTGATCGTGGAGCGCGGTCTGGCCAACACCCGGACGGCCGACGTGGCGCAGGCCGCCGGCGTGAGTCAGGCACTTGTTTTCTACCACTTCGCCACGAAGGATCGCTTGCTCGCACAGGCCTTCGCGTACGCGGTCGAGCAGGATCTGGCCCGACTGGACGCGGTGACCCGCTCCTCGGCCCCCCCGCTGACCAAGCTCCGCCGGATCCTCAAGCTCTACACGCCGGCCGGCCGGGCAACCTCCTGGTCGATGTGGATCGACGGCTGGTCCGAGTCGCTGCGCACCCCGGAGTTGGAGAAGGTGTCCCGCCGGCTCGACCTGCGCTGGCGACAGGACCTGGCCGCGGTGATCTCCGCCGGGGTGGCCGACGGCACCTTCCAGTGCGCCGACCCGGACGGGGCCGCCTGGCGGATCAGCGCGGTGATGGACGGCCTGGCCGTCCAACTCGCGGTGCACGACCGGGTGATCTCCCGTCGGCAGTTCGGCGAGTGGGTCCGGCTGGTCACCGCCCGGGAGCTCGGCCTGGACCTCACCGACCTGGACTGAGCCGGGCAGCCGACGCGGTCGCCGTCACCCGGGCGGGCAAAACGGCTCGGCCCGGCCCGCCGACCGGAACAATCGGCAGCATGGATCTGCTGGAGGCGTACCGCCGGAGCCTGGCCGAATTCGTCGACCGGGTGGACCAGGTCGAACCCGGCCAGTGGTCCGACCCGACACCCTGCTCCGACTGGGACGTGCGCACGCTCGTCAACCACGTGGTGAGTGAGGGCCGCTGGAGCGTCCCGCTGCTCGCCGGCCGGACCATCGACGAGGTCGGCGACCGACTCGACGGCGACCAACTCGGCGACGACCCGATCGCGGCGGCGCGGGAGACGGCCGCGCAGGCCGAGATCGCCGCCACCCATCCGGGCACGCTCGACCGCGCCGTGCACCTCTCCGCCGGCGAGACCCCGGCCGCGGAATACCTTCAGCAACTCCTCGCCGAGCACCTCGTCCACGGCTGGGACGTGGCGGTGGCGATCGGCGCGCAGCCTCGGCTCGACCCGGACGCGGTGCACGTGGCTGCCCGGTGGTTCGCCGGCCAGATCGACGACTACCGCCGCAACAACCTGGTCCAGACCGGGGTGCGGGTGCCCGACGACGCCGACGAGCAGGACCACCTGCTGGCCGCCTTCGGCCGCGACCCCGACTGGACGCCGGGCGACTGACCCCGCGCGGTGGCGCCTCCGGCGGTGAGAGTGGGCGTGCCCCCGCTCGCCGCCGGTCGCCGCATGTCGACTGATTTCGATCAATAGGCGTGTCGGACGGCCCCGGACCTTGCCGCCGCCACAACTGACTGATATTCACAAATGCACATGCGTCATCGCGCATCGACGGCCGGTGACAGCCGGCCCTCCGCTCCCACGAGGAGGTCCTGTGCCACTACCCGAATGGTCACCCCCGATGAGCCGGCGGCGACGCCGGCTCATCGCCGTTCTGGCGACGACGGCCACGGTCGCCGCGTTGCTCCCCACCGGCGCGAGCACCGCGGCACCCACCGGCAGCGCGGCGTCCGCCGAGCGCCGGTCCGGACCGTTCAGCGAGGGGCACGAGCCCGCCGACGCCGACAACCGCACCGGTACGGCGGCACCCGACGCCCGCCAGCGCGGCCTGGCCCGCAACGCCGACCCCGACGTCAGGTGGAACCGCCTCGGCACCCCGCAGGCCCTCGGCCCCGGCCGCACCCCGCTCGCCACCGGGCTGCCCGCCGACCCGGAGGCCGCCGCCCGCGCCTACCTGCGGGCCAATCGCGACCTGTTCGGCCTGGACGCCGACGCGGTGGCCAGCATGGAACGGGTGCTGGTCCGGCCGATCGGCAGCGGAGCCGTGGTCACCCTCCGGCAACGCTTCGGCGACCTGTCCGCCGGCCCGGACGGTCTCGTCACCCTCGCGGTCGCCAACGGCTCGGTGCTCTCGGTCAACTCCTCGCTGGCCCGCGACACCGGCACGCCCGCGCCGGCCACCCGCACCGCCGAGCAGGCGTACGCCGCCGCGCTCACCGACGCCGGGCTGACCGCCGCCGCCGTGGCCAGCCACACCATCCGGCAGGTGGCCGTCCCCACCCCGCTGGACGGGCCACGGGCCGCCTACGAGGTCACCATGATCGGCGCGGACACCGACGAGCCGGCCGCGTTCACCAGCTACGTGGACGGCGGCACCGGGCAGGTCCTGGTCCGTGAGGACCTCGTCGACTTCGACTCCGACAACCCGAGCTGGGCGGTCTTCCCGGCCACCCCGCCCCGCGACCTCGACCCCGGGCAGGACCCCCGGGTGCGCTGGTGCGCCGACCCCGCGCCCGGTTGCCAGGCCGCCCTCCGCGACCCGGCCACCGGCCAACCCTGGGACGTCGACGCGGCCACCGGCACACCCACCTTCACCTCGCGCGGCAACTCGGCCAACACGGTGCTCTCCTGGGGTGCGGGCACCCCGATCGTCCCGGCCACCGCCAGCCCGGAGCGCCGCTACGAGTACCCGTTCACCGACCAGTGGCACCAGGCGAAGTGCAACCCGGAGGTGTTCACCTCCGCCCAGCGCAACGACGCGGACGCGTCGATCGCCAACCTCTTCGCCATGCACAACCGGATGCACGACTGGTCGTACCAGTTGGGCTTCACCGAGTCGGCGTGGAACCTCCAGGCGGTCAACCTCACCCCGGCCGGGCTGGGCGGTGACGCTGAGCAGGGCCGCGCCCAGCAGGGCGCGCTGACCGGCAACCGGAACAACGCCAACCAGGGCACCGGGCGCGACGGGCAGCCGCCGACCACCAACATGTACCTGTGGCAGCCGCAGGCAGGTGGCCCGTACCCGCCGTGTGTGGACGGCGACTACGACATGACGGTGATCGGCCACGAGTACACCCACGCGATCACCAACCGGATGATCGCCGGCCCGGACAGCGGGATCGGCGGCCACCAGGGCGGCGCGATGGGCGAGTCGTGGGGCGACCTGCTCGCCGCCGAGTACCTCTTCCAGAACGGGCTGCGCGCGCCCGGGGAGACGCCCTTCGTCACCGGCGGCTACGTCACCGGCAACCTGGTCAGCGGCATCCGCAACTACGACCTCAGCCGCAGCCCGCTCAACTACTCCGACATCGGCTACAACACCGGCGGTCCCGCCGTACACGCCGACGGGGAGATCTGGGGCGCCACCAACTTCCGGGTCCGCGCCGCGCTCGTGAAGCGGTACGGCCTCGGCACTCCGCAGCGGCAGCTCGACTGCGCACAGGGGAAGGTCGCCGCCGACAAGTGCCCCGGCAACCGGCGTTGGTCGCAGTTGGTCTTCGACTCGTTCCTGCTCCAGGCCGCCAGCCAGGTCAGCATGCTCGACATGCGGGACAACATGCTCACCGCCGACCTGCTCCGCTTCGGCGGTGCCAACCAGGACCTGATCTGGGCGGAGTTCGCCCGCTCCGGGATGGGCCGCGACGCCGCCACCAACGGCGCCGCCGACACCGACCCGACGCCCAGCTTCGCCTCGCCGCGCGGCGGCAACGCGACGCTCACCCTGCGCCCGCGCGGGGACAGCGCCGACGCGCCGATCCGGGTGTACGTCGGGGCGTACGAGGCGCGGGCAACGCCGATCGCGGACACCGACCCGGCGACGCCGATCCCGGACACCGTGGAGCTGGTGGCCGGCTCGTACGACCTGCTCGCCGTGGCCCCCGGCTTCGGCCACCAGCGGCTCGGCGTGATCGCCAAGGCCGACCAGGACGGATACGTGGACCTGCGGATGAGCCGCAACCTGGCGTCCACCGCGTCCGGGGCGACGATCACCGGCGACGGGGTCAACCTGGACCGGGTCGCCGACGACACCGAGGCGACGAACTGGGCCTCCCTGGACGGGGTGGCCGGCCGGCAACTCACCGTGGCGTTGCCCGGGGACGCCCCGCAGACGGTCAAGCGGGTGAACGTCAGCGCGATGCTGCGCCCGGCGATCACCGGCGACGCCGACACCGGCAGTCAGAACGCGCTCAGCGCGCTGCGCTCGTTCGCGGTGTCCGCCTGTAACGCGACAACCACCGACTGTGCGGACCCGGCGCGCTGGCAGCGGATCTACACCAGCGCGGGCGACGCGTTCCCCGGCGGGGCGTACCGGTCGTACAGCCGGGACATCAACCTCCGGACGTTCGCGGTGCCCAGCACCCTCGCCACCCACCTCCGCCTCGAGGTGGTGGCGAGCCAGTGCACGGGCGGCCCGCGGTACGCGGGCGAGCAGGACGACGACCCGGTCACGACGACGGACTGCGCCACCGCCAGCCCGGCTCGGACGCAGGTCAGGATCGCCGAGTTCCAGGCGTTCTCGGGGTGACGCCGTGGGGGCCGGCGGACTGCCCGCCGGCCCCCACGTCCCCCGATCAGCGGCGGGCCGGTCGCCAGCGGTCGGCCGGGGCCGGCCGCTCCCAGGTCCGGTCCACCGGCGGGTCCTCGGCCTCGTCGGCCGGGGCCCGGGTCAGGTGTCGCAGCCGCAGCAGCAGGCCCATCCCGAGGAAGAGCAGCAACCCGCCGAGCACGAAGGCGGCCTGCACCACGCCGAACCCGCCGGACCGCGAGACCGGGCGACCGGCCGGTGGCGCGGCGTCGGCCGGATAGTCCCCCACCGGCTCCACCCCGGACGTGTCCTCCTCGGCCGGCGCGCTCGCCGGCTCGCTGGGCCGCGCCGGGGTGGCGCTCGGCGTCGGCGTACCGGTCGGGGTCACGCCCGCACCCCGCACCGAGCGGCTGGCCGTCTGCCGGGCCAGCAGGCGGGCGCTGGCGTCGTACGCCTCGGCGGCGAGGGTGACCCGCCCCTGGGTGACGTCCTCGGCGAAGGCCACCCGGTAGCGGGCCGTGACCGTGCGGCCCGGGCAGAGCGTGCCCGGGTCGAGCTGCCGGTCGGTCAGCCGGGCCACGTCACCCTCGGTCTGGATCTGCAGGGGAAAGTCCCCGGTCTCCTCCACCCGGTCCATCTTCACCTGGTCGAGTCGGATGCCCTGCACGCTGAGCACCATCGACCAGCGCACCTTCACGCAGCCGCCGCGCCGATCCGTCTGGGACACCACCGCGGAGATCGTCCGCACCTGATCCCCGGCGGTGAACCGGGCCGGCAGGCCGCTCATCTCGGTGGCGAAGGCCGCCTGCGCCGGCGCGGCCAGGGTCAGCACCGCCCCGGTCACGCCGGCAACCAACGCCCCGACCCGCAGCGCGTACCGCCACACGATCACCACCACCTCGCCTCTTCTCGTCGCTCCCGGGAAACGCTAGGAGGAAACGGGCGGGTCGGACAGACGGGTGTCTTCGCACCGGACGCCAAGGACGAGGGGTGATTTCACCGACAGTGGTGAACCCCTCACCCGTACCGGTCCACCTCCCCGCGCCGCCGGGGATCGCCGGTGCGCGAGAATCGCCGGGTGTCCGAGCTCTCCAGCACGTTCGTCCGGCTGCACGCCCGGCTGGCCCCGGTCCCCTTCGTCCCCGAGGTGCGGCTGCACCAGGCCGACGAGCCGATCGGTCTGTGGGAGCTGACCGAGGGCGAGTTCTCCACCGACCGGCCGCCGCCGTTCTGGGCGTTCGCCTGGGCCGGCGGTCAGGCCCTCGCCCGCTACGTGACCGACCACCCGGAGCTGGTCGCCGGCCGCCGGGTGCTCGACCTCGCCTCCGGCTCCGGCCTGGTGGCCATCGCCGCCGCCCGTGCCGGCGCCGCGTCGGTACGGGCCGTCGAGGTGGACGAGCTGGCGGTGGCGGCCGTCGCGCTCAACGCCGAGGCCAACGGGGTACGCGTCGACGCCGAGTTCGGCGACATCCTCGACTCCGACGCGGGCGACGCCGAGGTGGTGCTCGCCGGCGACGTCTTCTACAGCGACGCGATGGCCCGGCGGGTGCTGCGGTTCCTGCTGCGCGCCGCCCGGGCCGGCGCGCCGGCGCTCGTCGGTGACCCCGGTCGGGCGTTCCTGCCCCGCGACCGCTTCGACGAGCTGGCCGCGTACGACGTGCCGGTGCCGGAGGCGCTGGAGAGCGTACGGGTGAAGCGCACCACCGTCTGGCAGTTGCGCGCCGGCCTGCCGGGAGCCGCCCGCTAGCGTGTCGACGTGCTGTTCTCCAGCTGGGGGTCCGCGGTCCAGGCACCCTGGCCGGACGTCGCCGAGGTGAGCGACCACGTCGGCGTACGCCACCTGGTCGTCACCCGGCACGCGCTGGTCCGTCAGGTCCTGGCCGACCCGGTCACCTACCCGCCGGACAACGCCCTGGACGCGGTGACACCGATGCCGGTGACCGCCCTGCGGGTGCTCGCCGGGCACCGGTTCCGGCTGCCGCCGACCCTGGCCAACAACTCGGGCGCCAGCCATCCCGAGATCCGGGCGATCGTCGCGGCGGCGTTGCGCCCCGAGCGGGTCGCCGCGCAGCGGCCCTGGCTCACCGCGCTGGTCCGGGACCGGGTCGCCCGGCTCGGCGCCCGGCTCGACACCGGTGCGCCCGTCGACCTGTACGCGGACCTCGCCGCCGACCTGCCGCTGCTGGTGCTGGCCCGGCTGGTCGAGCTGCCGGACGCGCCCGTCGGCGCGGTGAAGGAGTTCGCCCGCGCCGCGCTGGAGTTGTTCTGGGCGCCGCTGGACACCGACCGGCAGTTGGCACTCGCCGCCGAGGTGGGCCGGTTCCACCGCGTCCTGCGGGACTTCGCGGCCACCGGCGGCGGGTTGGCCGGCGAGTTGCGCGCGGCCGGGCACTCGCCGGACGTGGTGGTCGGCGCGCTCTTCTTCCTGCTGGTCGCCGGCCAGGAGACCACCTCGCAGTTCCTCACCCTGCTGCTGCACCGGCTGGCCGGCGAGCCGGCGGTGCGGGCCGGACTGCGCACCGGCGAGGTCGCGGTGGCCGACGTGGTGGAGGAGGGGCTGCGGCTGGAGCCGCCGATCGTCACCTGGCGGCGGGTGGCGGCGGCGGACAGCACGCTCGGCGGCACGGCGGTGCCGGCGGGCAGCAGCCTCGTGCTCTGGCTGGGTCGCGCCGGCCGCGACCCGGCGGTCGTCGAGTCGCCCGACGAGTTCCGGCCGGGCCAGCGTGGATCCCGCCGCCACCTGTCGTTCGGGGCGGGCGCCCACCGCTGTGTCGGTGACGTGCTGGCCCGGATGGAGGCGGCCGTGGTGGTCGCCGAGGCAGCGCCGCTGCTGGACGGGGTGACTGTCGTCCGCCCGCCCTGGTGCCCGGACAACCTCACCTTCCGGATGCCGGACGCTTTCGTGGTCCGGGGCACCGGATCCTGATCGCGCTTCGGTAGGTTTCCGGGCGTGTCAGCGACCCCCGCACGTCGGATCCTCGCCGTCGTACCAGTTGTGGCCCTGCTGGTGCTGAGTGCCTGCACAGCCGGCCGCACGCCGCACACACGGCAGATCAGCGTGGCCCAGCCGGTCCCGTCCGCCTCGCCGTCGACCGCACCGTCGGTCTCGCCGTCGGTGACGGTGCGGCCCAGACCGGGAAGTCTGGACTGGTACGTGTCCCAGGTGCCGACCTTCCCGGCGGCGCCGCCACCGCAACCGGTGCCGCTGCCCGCGACCGGCGCGGCCCAGTTCTGGCACCGCCTCCCGACCGACCAGAAGGTCGCCTTCATCACCATCGACGACGGTGGGCTGGCCCGACCGCCCGACGTGGCCGACTTCGTCTGGCGGGCGCACATCCCGGTCACGATGTTCCTCAACTCACCGGCGGCCCAGGAGCACCCCGACTACTTCCGGCAGATCATGGTGGCGGGCGGGGTCGTCGAGAACCACACCATCACGCACACCTCGCTGGCCGGCCGGTCGTACGACCGTCAAAGGCACGAGATCTGCGGGGCGGCGGACACGCTTGAGGCGCTGTACGGCAAGCGACCGACCCTGTTCCGGCCACCGTTCGGCGAGCATGACAGCACCACGTTGCAGGCGGCGCACGACTGCGGCGCGAAGGCGGTCCTGCACTGGACCGAGACCGTGCACGAGGGGAAGGTGCGCTACCAGACGCCGGAGAAGGTGGTCCAGCCCGGCGACGTGCTGCTGATGCACTTCCGGCCGGCGCTGATGGACGACCTGCTCGCCGCGCTCAAGGCGATCCACCGGGCCGGGCTCACGCCGGCGCTGCTGGAGGACTACATCCGCTGACCGACCTGACGAAAGTCAGGGCCCGGTGCTGCCCTTCGGGCGCGGTGGAGCAGGGGGCCGCGCGCCTAGCGTCAGCGCATGATCACATTACGTGGGTTGACGAAACGGTTCGGGGCGACCGTCGCGGTCGACGCGCTGACCGTCGACGTCGCGCCCGGCCGGGTCACCGGCTTCCTCGGCCCCAACGGCGCCGGCAAGTCCACCACCATGCGGATGATCCTCGGGCTGGACCGCCCCACCGCCGGACAGGCCCTCATCGGCGGGCGCGCGTACCGGGACCTGCGCCGCCCACTGCACGAGGTGGGCGCGCTGCTCGACGCCCGAGCCATCCACCCGGCCCGGTCCGGCCGGGCACACCTGCTGGCCATGGCCCGCAGCAACGGCATCCCCGCCCGCCGCGTCGACGAGGTGCTGGACACCGTCGGGCTGGACGCGCGGGCCGCCGGCAAACCGGGCCGAACCCTCTCCCTCGGCATGGGCCAGCGGCTCGGCATCGCCGGCGCGCTGCTCGGCGACCCGCCGGTGCTGATGTTCGACGAGCCGGTGAACGGCCTCGACCCGGACGGGGTGCGCTGGGTACGACACCTGACGCGCTCGCTCGCCGACCAGGGTCGAACCGTTTTCGTCTCCAGCCACCTGATGAGCGAGATGCAGCTCACCGCCGACCAACTCGTGGTGATCGGGCGGGGCCGGCTGCTCGCCGACGCGCCGATCGGCGACGTGATCGCCGGCAGCACTGTCGCCGTCCGGGTGCGCAGCCCGCACCCGGACGGGCTGGCCGCCCTGGCCGCGCGCCTCACGGCCGCCGGGGCGAGCGTGGTGGCGGCCGACCGCGGCGAGCTGACCGTCACCGGCACCACCGCGGACCGGGTCGGTGACCTGGCGCACGAGCTGGGCGTACGACTGCACGAGCTGACCGCGCAGGCCGCGACCCTGGAACAGGCGTTCATGGAATTGACCGCCGACAGCGTCGAGTACGCCGGCGGCCCGACCGAGGGTGGGCACCGATGAGCACACAGACCGACGCGAACACCCGCCCCGCCAACACGCCGGCCGCCGGTGCGCCGGCCACCTTCCGGGGGGCGGTGGCCGCCGAGTGGACCAAACTCTCCTCGGTGCGCAGCACCTGGTGGACGGCGCTGGCCGGGCTCCTGGTGATGGTTGCCAGCGCCGGCCAGCTGGCCATCTACGTCGCGAACGACAACACCAACGACGACCCGACCGACGACCTGGGGATCGTCACCGTCGGCAGCGTGCTGATCGACTCGGTCGAGCTGACCCAGTACGTGGTGCTGGCCCTCGGCCTGCTCGCGATCACCGCCGAGTTCACGAGCGGCACCATCCGGACCACGTTGCAGTGCACCCCGTCGCGCGGTCGCGTGCTGCTGGCCAAGGCCGTGGTCACCGGGGCGGTCACCTTCGCCCTCGGGTTGCTACTCGGCGGCGTCGGCGCCCTGGCCGCCCGGCCGGTGCTCGGCGAGTGGGGCAGCGCCCCGGCCGCCGGCACCATCGGCGACATCGTGGCGGTGTCGACCTACCTGGCGCTGATCAGCGTGCTCGCGTTGGGCCTCGGCGCCGCACTCCGCAGCGCGGTGCTCACGATCGTCGTGCTCCTCGCCACCCTGATGATCGTGCCGCTGTCCCTGCAGAACCCGGACATCGACGTGCTGAACCGGATCGCCGACGCGTTCCCCGGCGTGGCCGGCGGGCACTTCATGTCCGGCGACACCGAGCCGTACCCGAGTCTGGTCGGGCTGCTCCTGCTCGCCGGCTGGGCCGGCGCCGCACTGCTGCTGGGCCGGGCCGTGCTCCGCCGCCGCGACGCCTGACGACCTGAGCGGGGGCTTCGCGGCCCCCGCTCAGCCGTCGACAAGCCCGGCCTCGTACGCGAGGATCGCCGCCTGCACCCGGTTCCGCACGTCCAGCCGGGTGAAGATGCTTGTCAGGTAACTCTTCACGGTGCCCTCCACCAGGTGCAGCCGGCGGGCGATCTCGGCGTTGGACAGCCCCGCCCCGACCAGGGCCAGCACCTCCCGTTCCCGCTCGGTCAGCCCGGCCGTCCGGTCCCGCGCGGCGGGCCGACGGGCCAACCGCCCCGCACCCAGCTCGATCACCCGACGGGCCACCCGCGGCGACAGGTACGCGCCGCCCTCGGCGACGGCGTGCACACCGGCGATCAGCTCCCGCGGGTCGCCGGCCTTGAGCAGGAACCCGTTGGCGCCGTGCCCGAGCGCGCGGGCCACGTGGTCGTCCTCGCCGAACGTGGTCAGCATGATCGTCGCGGTCTCCGGCACGATCCGGCGGATCTCGGCGGCGGCGGCCAACCCGTCCAGCCGCGGCATCCGGATGTCCAGCAGCGCGACCCGAGGTCGGTGCGCGCGGACCAACTCCACCGCCGCGTGCCCGTCGCCGGCCTCGCCGACCACCTCGATGCCGGGGTCGCTGGCGAGGATGGCCCGGACACCGGCCCGGATCATCGCCTCGTCGTCGGCCAGCACCACCCGCACCGGCGCTGCCCCGGCCCTGTCGGCGTCCACTACGCGATCCACTCCTTGCTGGCCAACCGGCCGTCGACGAAGCAGAGCCGCCACGTCGGCTCGGCCAGGGGGAAGTTGCCGTCGGTGTAGTACTCGCAGCCGGCCCGGTCGACGCCGACGGGGCTTTCCACCTGCCGCCGGGGCAGGCCCTCCAGCTCCGACCTGACCGTGCCGACGCGCATCTGGTCGAAGGTGTCCCGGTCCAGCACCGTCCCGGCGGTCGCCACCGGGTAGTAGACGAGGGAGAGCACCAGGGCGAACCCGGCAGGCGCCAGGAGCGCCACCAGCAGACTGCGCCGGACTCGCCGGCGGGCGTCGTGCAGCCGCCGCGCCGCGTCCACCGGCCGCTCCACCGGGCCGGACCGGCCTCCGGACGACGCCGGGTCGCTCTCGATCGCCTCCACCGGCGGCGCGGTCGCCGGCAACACCGCCCGGACGACGAACCCACCCTCGGTACGGGGCCCGGCGTCGAGCGTCCCGCCGGCGAGGCGGACCCGCTCGGCGAGCGCGAGCAACCCGCTGCCCTGCGACGGCGGGGCGGGCAGCGGCTCCGCCGGCGGAGCACCGTTGACCACGCACACCTCGACCCGTTCACCGTCGCGGGTGAGACGCACGTCGACCGGGGCGCCCGGCGCGTACCGAGCCGCGTTCGTCAGCGCCTCACGGACCACCCGGTGGGCCGCGTAACCGGTCATCGCCGGCAGCTCCGCGACCACCGAGGAGGCGTCCAGCCGGACCGCCATCCCCGCCTCCCGGGCATTGTCGACCAGGTCGGCGACTGTCTCCCCACTCGGACGCACCGACGCGCCACCCTCCTCGCGGAGCACCCCGATGATCTCGTGCAGTCGCTCGGTGGCGGCGGAGACGCTGGCCCGCAACTCCCCCGCCGCGGCCCGATGCCGGCCGTCGAGGTCGTCGGCCACCTCCAGCGCGGCGGCGCGCAACGCGATCAGGCTGAGGTCGTGACCCAGCGAGTCGTGCATCTCCCCGGCGATCCGGGCCCGTTCCCGCAGCCGGATGCGCTCGGCGGCACCGCGCTCCTCGCGGACCAGCGCCTCCACGTGCCGATCACCCGCGGCGGCCAACTCCTGCTGCTGACGCCGGTACCGGCCCACCAGCCAGGGGAACACCGCGGCGAAGAGCAGCACCGAGGCCAGCAGGAACCAGGTGGCCTCGCCGGTGCCGAGCAGACCCAGGTTGAGCGCCGTGCCGCCCGCCGCGATCACCACGAAGACCCCGGCCACCGGGCGCGCCGAGACGCTGCGCCGCCCGGTGAGATAACTGAAGACCGGGACGGCGAAGACGAAATTGCCATCGACGACCGACCCGAGCACCACAAGCACCAGGGCGACCAACGGTCGGCGTCGACTCGCCACCGTCGCCGCGCCGAGCAGCAGCAACTTGCCGACCAGCAGCGGCACCGCGTACCGCGGGTAGGGCGGGCTGACCCCGGCGTAGCCGACCGGGGCCGCGACCACAGCCCAGAGCAACGCGTCCAGCAGCAGGCGACGCCGCCGATCCAGCGGACCTGGCAGCGCGAAGTCGAGGATCCGCACGGCGGCCAGGCTACCCACGCCCGACCTGCGCGGACACCGACGAAAGTCAGGTGGTCAGCCGCTCTCCTCGGCCCAGACCCGCCAGTCGTCGAGCACACCGTGCAGGGCCGGGGTGAGCCAGCCCGGCGCGGAGCGCCGGAACACGCCCGGGTCCATCGCCCCGGCGCCGTCGGGCAGCGCGCCGAGCAGATTCGGCACCAGATCGGTGAGATTGGTCCAGTGCACCAGCTCCGGCCGGCTCGGCCAGGCCCCGATCACCACGCCGGCCGGCACCGCCCGCCGGTCGAGCGCCTCCAGGGTCAGCGCGGTGTGGTTGAGCGTGCCCAACCCGGCGCGGGCCACCACCACCGCCGGCGCGCCGAGCGACACCGCCAGGTCCGCCATCGTCCACGGCTCCCCCGACGGACGCAGCCCCATCGGAACCAGCAACCCACCCGCGCCCTCGATCAACACCAGGTCGTGTTTGTCCGCCTCCGCACGGACCGCGTCCACCGCCTCGTACAGCTCCAACGGCGGCAGGTCGGCCACCCGGGCAGCCGCCAGCGGGGCGAGCGGGTCGGGATAACTGGCCAGGGTCCGGCCGGTCAGCGGGGCGGCCAGCCGGTTCACCGCGTCCACGTCGCCCGGCTCACCGCCGGCCGTACCCGTCTGGGCCGGTTTGACCACCGCCACCCGCAGCCCGGCCGCCTGCGCCGCGGCCGCGATCGCCGCCGTCGCCACCGTCTTACCGACCTCGGTGTCGGTCCCGGTAACCAGGACCGACCCCTCCCACCCGCTCACGGCGCCACCTCTGCTCGCGACTGCGGGGCTCGCAAACCCGGCTCACTCCTCGCGCTCACGGCGCCACCTCTGCTCGCGACTGCGGGGCACACTCCACGATGACCTCCAGGGCCCGCTCGAAATCCGCACGGGGCACCCCGGCGCTGACCGTGAGGCGCAGACGGGAACGGCTGTCCGGAGTGGACGGTGGCCGGAAGCAGCCCACCGCGACACCCCGATCCCGGCAGTCGGCGGCCCAGGCGGTCGCCGCCTCCGGCCCGGGGGCGGTCACCGAGATCACCGCCGCGTCCGGCGCGGAGACGGTCAGCCCGGCCGCGCGCAGTCGACCGACCGCCACCCGCACCCGGTCGGACAGCTCCGCACGCCTGTCGTCACCGACCCGGGCCAGCCGCAGCGCGGCGTGCACGCCGGCGGCGACCGCCGGTGGCAGCGCCGTGTCGAAGATGAACGTACGCCCGGTCTCGACCAGATGCCTGACGAACTCGGCCGGGCCGGCGACCACACCACCGGCGCCACCGAGCGCCTTGGACAGGGTGGCGGTGATCACCACGTCCGGCTCACCCGCCAGCCCCGCGGCGGCCACCGCACCCGCGCCGGCCGGACCTGTCACGCCGAGCGCGTGCGCGTCGTCGATCAGCAGGAGCGCGCCGTGCCGGCGGGCCACCGCGTGCAACCGGGCCAACGGCGCGAGGTCACCGTCGACCGAGAAGACCGACTCGGTCACCACCACCGCCGGGCGGCCCGGAGCGGCCGCGAGCGCGGCGGCCACGGCGTCCACGTCAGCGTGCGGGGTGACCGCCGTCTCAGCGCCGGAGATCCGGCAGCCGTCGATCAGGGACGCGTGGTTGTGCGCGTCGGAGACGAGCAGCGTCCGAGGTTGGACGAGTGCCCGCAGCGCGCCGAGGTTGGCCAGGTAGCCGGAGGAGAAGACGAGGGCGCGATCGGTGCCCAGCCAATGCGCCAGCTCGTCCTCCAGCGCCTGGTGCGCGTCGGTGGAACCCCGCACGAGGCGCGACCCGGTGGCCCCCAGCCCGTACGCCGACAGCGCCGCCATGGCCGCGGCGGTGACCTCCGGGTGGGTGGCCAGGCCGAGGTAGTCGTTGCCGGCCAGATCGGTCACCCCGTCGCCGGCGGGTCGCGGGTGCAGTCGCCGGGTCAGCCCGGCCTTCGCCCGTAACTGCGCGCGGCGGTCGAGCGCCGCCAGCCAGTCCGCCACCGTCACCCCTTCGCCGCCGTCCGCGCCGGTCAGCCCGACACCCGCCGGGCGAAATTACCACCCGCCACCGTCAGCCCGACGGATCCACTCGACGCGAGCGCCCCGCCGGGCTGCCAGGCCATTCCGGCTGACGGGGGGCCTTGTAGGGTACGAGCCATGCCAGAGATCCTCGACCAGGCCCGGACCCAGGTGCTGGGTGACGGTGTCGGCCTCGACCAGGCCGGCATCCTCGCGGTGCTGAACCTGCCCGACGAGCACCTGCCCGCCGCCCTGCAACTCGCCCACGACGTGCGGATGCGCTGGTGCGGTCCCGAGGTCGAGGTCGAGGGCATCGTCTCGCTGAAGACCGGCGGCTGCCCGGAGGACTGCCACTTCTGCTCCCAGTCGGGCCTGTTCACCTCCCCGGTGCGGTCGGTCTGGCTGGACATCCCGTCGCTTGTCGAGGCGGCGAAGCAGACCGCCAAGACCGGGGCGACCGAGTTCTGCATCGTCGCCGCCGTGCGCGGCCCGGACGCCCGCCTGATGAAGCAGATGCGCGAGGGCGTGGCCGCGATCAAGGCCGAGGTCGACATCCAGGTCGCCGCGTCGCTGGGCATGCTCACCCAGGAGCAGGTCGACGACCTTGTCGACATGGGTGTGCACCGCTACAACCACAACCTGGAGACCTGCCGGTCGTACTTCCCCAACGTGGTCACCACGCACTCCTGGGAGGAGCGCTGGGAGACGCTGCGGATGGTGCGCGACTCCGGCATGGAGGTGTGCTGCGGTGGCATCCTCGGCCTCGGCGAGACCGTCGAGCAGCGGGCCGAGTTCGCCGCGCAGCTCGCCGAGCTGAACCCGCACGAGGTGCCGCTCAACTTCCTCAACCCCCGACCGGGCACGCCGCTGGGCGACCGTCCGGTGGTGGAGGGCAAGGACGCGCTGCGGGCCATCGCCGCGTTCCGGCTGGCCATGCCGCGCACCATCCTCCGGTACGCGGGTGGTCGGGAGATCACCCTCGGTGACCTGGGCACCCGGGACGGTCTGCTCGGTGGCATCAACGCGGTGATCGTCGGCAACTACCTGACCACGCTGGGTCGGCCGGCGACCGCCGACCTGGACCTGCTGGACGAGCTGAAGATGCCGGTCAAGGCGCTCTCCGCCACGCTGTGACGACGATGACGACGACCGAGGTGTGGTGCGACAGGTGCGGTGAGTCGGCGACGGCCGCCGCCCACCCGGGCTGCGCCTCGGCCCGCCAGTTGGAGCCGCCCCGGTTCTGCCACAGGTGCCGCCGCCGGATGAAGGTGCAGGTGCTGCCGGTCGGCTGGTCGGCGGTCTGCGTCGAGCACGGCGAGATCCGGGGCTGATCCACTCCACCTGACCCACCAGCGGCGTCGGCGGGGACCCGCCGACGCCGTGCGCGGTGGTAGGTTCCGACCCACGGCTGGGGCGACAACCCGCGGGGGGACCAAGGTGGACGCTGACCGCGCCGCCCGGGAGCGGCGAATCCTGAGCACGGCGGCCGAGCTGCGCGTCGTGGTCGGGGAGACCACGGTGACCGTCGAGTCGCCGGACGGTGCGGTGGTGGTGACGGCCGGGCCGCGCAACGCCCTGCTCGACCTCACGCTGACCCGCCGGATCCGGCACCATGACGGCCGAGCCCTCGGCGCGCTGCTGGTCGCCACCGTGCGCGCCGCCGCCGAGCGGGCCGACGAGTTGCTCACCGAACGGGCCCGCGAGCTGGTGCCCGGCCGCGCCGACCTGCCCGACCCCCTCGCCAGCGCGCTGCCCGAGCCGCCCCCACCCCCGGCCGACGACACCGCCGACGAGGAGACCGACCCGCTCGTTCGCCGTCTGCGCGACGAGGCGCGACGGCAACTTGACGCCTGGGCGACGACGCGGGCCGACGTGGTCGACCTGACCGCCACCGCCCACGCGACACAGGGCGGGGTCGTCGCCGAGGTGGGCGCCACGGGCGAGCTGCGGCGGGTCGAGCTGGCCGACACCGCGCCCCGCCTGGACCCGGCCCAGTTGGCCACGTTGGTGCGCGACACCGTCCGCCGGGCCACCGCGGACGCCGCCGCGCTGCTCGCCGAGCGGGTCCAGCGTGTTGCCGGCTCCCGCCTGGACCTGGTGTCGTTGGTGGCCACCTACCGACCGTCCGAGACCGACGACGAGGAGGGCCGAGGTGGCTGACTTCGAAGCGAACGTGGACGAGATCCTGACCTGCCGGACGCGCCTGGCGGACATCCAGCAGCGGGCGGCGGCGATCGCCGACCTGGCCGAGGACGCCAACCCCGAGTGGTATATCTGGGGTGCCCTGGGGGCGCCGTTCGCCGCGCTGTACTGGCGCTTCGCCGGTGAGTTCTACGAGCACCTGGGCCTGATGGGGGAGGCGCTCACCGACCGGGTCGAGGCGTTGGACTGCACCGCCGAGGCGTACCGGCGCACCGAGCAGGACATCGACGAGCGGATGCGCAGGTTGCATCAGCGGCTGGCCGAGGGCTACCCCGAGTGAGCGACGAACGTGACCTCACCGACAGCGACGTCACAAACGACGTCACCCGGCAGGAGTGGGCGACCGGCCCGGTCGGCGCGGACACCACCTGGGACGGGTACGGCGGGGCCGGGTCGGTGGACGTCGGCGGTTACGACGTGCTCCGTCTCGACCCGGTCAAGGACGTGCCGGGGCTCTCCGGGATCCCGCAGGCCGTCTCGGCGGGCGCCAAGTGGGCCGGCGGCGACGGCGACTGGTCGGAACTGTTCAACATCGCCGGCAGCGTCGGCGACCTGGGCGTCAACGTCTTCGCCTACGCGGTGGACCCGCTCAACTTCCTGATCTCCGCCGGGCTCACGTTTCTGGTGGACGTGGTGCAGCCGCTGGAAGACCTGCTCGGGCTGGTCACCGGCAATGCCGAGCGGATGGAGGGGGAGATCGCCAAGTGGGAGCGGGTCGGCAACGCGCTCGACCCGCTGGCCGCGGAGATCCGTGCGGCGGTCCAGGAGGGGCTGGTGGGCTGGCAGGGGCTGGCCGCCGACGCCGCGCGCCAGCGGATGGACGAGTTCGCCCAGGGGGTGGCCGGTCTCGGCAACGACGCCCGAAAACTGGTGATGACGCTGAACGCGGCGAAGCTGCTGATGGAAGTGGCGCAGGGTTTCGTGCTCGGTCTGATCGCCACCTTCGTGGAGTGGATGGTCTTCACCTGGACGGCGGCGTTGGCCAGCGCGGTGCCGACGATGGGTGCGTCCACCGCCGCGGCGGGAGCGGCCACGACCGTGCAGGGCGCGGTCGTCACCACCCGGGCGACCACGTTCATCAGCAAGGTCGTCGCGTTGCTCCAGCGGCTGCGCACCGTCCTCGCCAGGATGCACCCGAAGACGATGGCCTCGGTCAAGGCGTCGTTCCAGCTTCGTGGGGCCAACGGCACGTTCGCGTCGGGTTGGCGCGGTTCGTCGGCGGTGCTCGTCGACTCGGCGAAGGACTTCCGGACCTGGCTGGGCCCGGCCGACAAGCTCGCGGCGACGGCGGCCAACGAGGGCAAACGGGCGACCGACTACTTCGGCGACGACGCCGAACTCTCCGACTCCCGGACGGAGCAATACCTTGACCCAGGTCGATGACCCCTCGGGCGGTGACCTCACCCACCCGCAGGGCGCGTACCAGATCGAGCGGTACGACCCGGCCGGCCCGCCACCACAGCTACCGCCCGGGCACGGCGGGATCGCCGTGCACACCTGGTGCCCCCCGCAGTCGGCGCGGTTCACGCTCGCCCCGATGGTAGGTGTGGACGGCCGGCCGGCGACCTACGGCTTCGGCCGCGCCCTCATCGTGGTGCCGGTCGGCGAGCGACTGGTCGAGGTGCAGTACGTGTCACCGCTGCGCAGCACACTGATCACCGTGAGTGAGGGAGAGGTCGTGCCGCTGGAGTACGCCGCCTCCTACGAGGCGTTCGGCGCCGGCGCGTTGGGGCGCGGCGAGCAGCGACCCAGCGGGCGGATGCCGATCGCCGCCGCGTTGACCTTCAGCCTGGTCCTCGGCCTGGGTGCCGCGTACCTGGGGTTCCTGCCGTTCCTGCTGGTGGACGATGCCCCGACCGCGCTGCTGCTGGTCCCACCGGTGCTGGGCATCGTCGTCGGCATCCTGGTGTTCCGGCGCGGCACGAGGCGGCGTCGGTGAGCGCGGCGGCGCTCTTCGTCGGAGCGGACACCGATTCGCCGACGCCTCCGGGCGGGCAGGCCGGAGTGCTGCTCACCTTCTTCTTCACCAGCCAGGTCCAGCTGTACCGTGGCGACGTGCTCGTCGACGACCGTCCCAACTGGGACATCTGGATCCCCCCGCCGGTGCTGTTGATCGACGGTGCGCCGGCGCGGGCCAGCTGGTCGAGCTGGTTCTATCCGCTACCGGTCGGCGCGCACCAGGTGGAGATCCGCGAACCGGCGGCGGCTCGGCAGCAGCTCGACGTGGTCGTCGACGGTGTGGCGCGGTTGCGGTACGAGGCCGCGATCACGATCCGCAAGGACCACACCGACACACACGTGCTGCGCTGGGACACCAGCGCGACGCTGGGGAGCGGCTCGTGAGCACGTTGTCGGGCCGGGTGGTGACGCTGCGCCCCGCCGAGGAGGCGGACGTCGCCGCGTTGGCCGACATCCGGGCCACGCCCGAGGTGCGCCGCTGGTGGCGTGGCGACGACGACCTGGCCGACTCCGTCCGCGCCGACCTCGGTGACGGCGACCTGCACCTGTACGCCATCGAGCACGACGGCCGGGTGATCGGCGCGATCCAGTGGCACGCCGAACCGGACCCGGACTACCGGCACGCCAGCATGGACATCTTCCTCGACCCGGCGGTACGCGGCGCCGGGCTGGGCGTCGACGCGATCCGCACCCTGGCCCGGCACCTGATCGACGAGTACGGCCACCACCGGTTCACCATCGACCCGGCGGCGGCGAACAGCGCCGCGATCCGCGCGTACGCGAAGGTGGGTTTCCGTCCCGTGGGCATCATGCGCCGCTACGAGCGGGGCGAGGACGGCCGCTGGCACGACGCCCTGCTGATGGACCTGCTCGCCGAGGACCTACCCGGCTGAATCGGACGAGCGTGCCCGGCACCGCACGGTGCCGGGCACGCCCCGGTTCTCCGCGAACTAGCGCTGGAGGGTCAGCACACCCGGCCGCCACGGCAGCCGGTTGTAGTCGCCGCTCGCGTTGGGGTCCTTGCCCTGGTAGAGCAACTGCAGGTTGCAGGCGTCGACGGTCTTGGTCTGGTCGGGGTTGGTGCGGACCAGGTCACCGTGGCTGATGTCGTTGGTCCACGTCGCGCCGCTGTTGGCCCTACCGGCGAAGGGGTTGCTCTCGCTGGCGGCCTGCGGGGTCCACGAGCCGCCCAGGCTGCTGGACGTGAACGACCGGAAGTAGCGTTGTCCCTGGCTTCCGATCGCCTCGACGATCATGAGGTACTGGTTCTGGCCCTGCACCTTGTAGACCTCGACGCCCTCGAACAGGTTGTTCGTCGAGTCGGTCATGACCGTCGTGTAGCTCGAGCCGAAGCTGCCCGGGAAGTTCCCGAGCGGCATGCTCGACCGGTAGATCTTGCCGTTGTCCCCCGCGAAGAACAGGTACATGTTCTGGTCGTCGCCGATGAGGGTCTGGTCGATCACGCCGTACGGGGCGTCGGGGAGGCTGGCGGTGGAGAGCGTCTGTGCCGAGGACCAGCCGTTGGCGTTGGTCGGGTCGCTCGACGTCTTGTAACTGAACGAGGTCGGTCCCCACTGGTACGCCAGCACCCAGATGTTCTTCGGGGCGAAGTACAGCAGCGTCGGCGCCACCGTGCCCTGACTCATTCCGGTCTGGCCGGCCGAGGCCATGTCGGACCAGTTGGTGAACAGGCTGAAGTTCATCGAGCCGTACGAGCCGCTGCTGTTGACGTTCGACGCGTAGACCAGGTGCTTGCCGTTGTAGACCACGTTTGTGAAGTCCTTGAGCGAGAGCCAGCCGTTCTGCGGGCTCGTCAGCGCGCCGGTCGAGGACCACCGGTAGGTCGACGGGAGCGCGCAGCCGCCCGGCGGCGCCGTGGTCGGCGGCGGGGTGGTCGGCGGCGGGGTGGTGGTCGGCGGCGGCGTGGTGGTGCCGCCACCGAAGTCGGTCCGCCACTGCTGGTTGGTCTGCCCGTGGCAGTCGTACAGCTGGACCTGCTGGCCGTTGCCGGTGCCCCAGACGTCCAGGCATCGACCCGACTGGACGCCGCTGATGGTGCCGTTGGAGTTGACGTTCCACTGCTGGTTCGACTGACCGTTGCAGTCCCAGATGATGACTCCGGTGCCGTTCGCGGTGCCCGCGCCGTTCGCGTCCAGGCACTTGCTGCCGTAGACCCGCAACTGCTTGCCGGTGGTGTACGTCCACTGCTGGTTCGACTGACCGTTGCAGTCGTAGAGCTGGACCCGGGTGCCGTTGGTCTGCGTGGAGTTGGGCACGTCGATGCACCGGCCCGACTGCACCCCGGTGATCCGGCCGGAGCCGCCACTCGGCGGCGGGCTCGTGGTCGGGGTCACGGTCGGGCTCACGGTCGGGGTCACGGTCGGCCCCGAGGTCGGAGGGGCCGCGTTGAGCGCGTTGAGGACGGAGTTGTAGGCGGCCTTCTTGTTGCCGCCGCCGTCGAAGAGCAGCGGGCTCTCGTTGGAGCGCCAGGAGTCGCTGTCGCGTACGCCCCAGACGGTGATGCCGATGCAGCGCGGCACGTTCAGGCAGGCCTGGGTCAGCCCGGCGTACTGGGTGGTGGAGGAGTTGGTGACGTCGACCTCGGTCAGTGCCACGTCCACGCCGAGCGCGGCGAAGCTGGACAGCGTGGTCTGGAAGTTGCTCGGTAGCGAGCTGCCGCCGGTGAAGTGGGTCTGCAACCCGACGCAGTCGATCGGCACGCCACGGGACTTGAAGTCCTGGATCATGCGGTAGACGCCCTGCGTCTTGCCGTACGACCAGTTCTCGATGTTGTAGTCGTTGTAGCAGAGCTTGACCGACGGGTCGGCCGCGCGCGCGGTGCGGAACGCCACCTCGATCCAGTCGTTGCCGGTGCCCTGGAGGTTCGACTGACGACGGCTGCCGTCCTCGTTGAACGCCTCGTTCACCACGTCCCACGCGGCGAGCTTGCCCCGGTAGTGGCCCATCACGCCGTTGATGTGGTCGATCATCGCCTGCCGCAGGCTGCTGCCGTTGAGGCTCTGCATCCACCCCGGCTGTTGCCCGTGCCAGGCCAGGGTGTGCCCACGGACCTTCAGGCCGCGCTGGGTTGCCCAGTTGTAGATCTGGTCACCGGAGTTGAAGTTGAACTGGCCCCGCTGGGGCTCCGTCGCGTCCGGCTTCATCTCGTTCTCGGCCGTGATCATGTTGAACTCGCGCCCGGCGATCGTGCTGTACGTCGAGTCGCCGAGCCGGCCAGCCGCTATGGCGGTGCCGAAGTACCGGCCCGACTGCGCGGCGGCCGCGCCGAGCGTGGTCGCGGCGGCGTTCGCCGAGGGCATCATCACCGCTGCGGCGGCTACGGTCACGACGCTGAACGCGCCGGCGAGCAGCGCTCGGACGGCGGGCGATCGCCGTCGCCGAGTCCCGCCGCGACAAACGGTTGGGCTCATTGCCATCTCGGCCTCCTTATTGGCCAACACCCGGGCCGTCGAGGCGGGACGACCGGAGGTCTCGGTGGGGGGAAATCCAACTCAGTCGATGCTTGCACACACGCAGGTCCGGGCAATGATGTTTCGAAAAAGTTTCGGAACCACGCTGGGCCGGCCGGCGACCGCCGACCTGGACCTGCTCGACGAGCTGAAGATGCCCGGTCAAGGCAATGTCCGCCGCCTTCTGACCTGACCGGATGGCAATCCGCGTACTCCGGTCACAGATCTTGGACAGTTTCCGTTCAGCAAGTTCAGCAAGAACGGAAACTGTCCAAGATCTCAAACGTTCGGCGGCTCAGGCCACGGCGCAGGTGACGTTGTTGACGGTGAACGCTGCCGGTTTCGGGTTGGTGCCCGTGTGGGCGCCGTTGAAGCCGAAGTTGACCGACGCCCCCGGCGCGATCGTGCCGTTGTAGGACAGGTTCGTGGCGGTGACCGCGGCCCCGGTCTGGCTGACCGTCGCCGACCAGCCCTGGCTGACGGTCTGCCCGGCGGGGAAGCTGTACCGCAGAGTCCAGCCGTTCATCGCACTGGTGCCGGTGTTGGTGATCGTCACGCTGGCGGTGAAGCCGCCGGTGCCCCAGTCGGTGGTGGCGTACCCCACCGCGCAGGCACCGCCGATCGGCGGGGCCGCGGTGGTCACCGCGACCGGCGCGGACGCCGCGGAGGTGTTGCCCGCCGCGTCCACGGCCACCACGTAGAACTGGTACGCCGTCGACGCGGTCAGCCCGGACAGGACCACCGTGCTGCCGGTCGGCGAGCCGACGAGCGCGTCGGTCGTGCCGGCCTCGCGGTAGACCCGGTACCCGGTGACCCCGATGTTGTCGGTCGACGGGGTCCAGGCCAGGGTGAGCCCGGTGGCGGTGACCGCCGAGGCGACCGGCGTGCCGGGCGTGCTCGGCGCGGTGGTGTCGGCCGATCCGGTCGGCGGTGTGGTCACGGTGAGCACCGGTGAGGCCGCCGACCTGTTGCCCGCGCCGTCGCGGGCGATGACCGCGAACTCGTACGTGTGCTCCGGCAGCAGCGTCGAGATGGTGAGCGTGGTGCCGGTGACGGGCCGGTTCAGCACCGTGTCGCCACCAACCTGGATCTCGCGGACGTCGTAGCCGGCCAGGCCGCTGCCACCACTGTCGGTGGAGGCCGCCCAGGTCAGGGTGACCGAGCGGGGCGCGAGGCCGGACGCGACAGGCTTGCCCGGGACGCTCGGCGCGGTGGTGTCCGGCACGACCGGCCCCGGCTCGTCGCCCCAGACGCGGGTGCTGCCGGAGTAGAGCGGCACCTTGCGGTTGGGCCCTGCGGTGGCCTGGTACGACGGGTCGTTCGTCGGGTCCCAGGTGCCGCCCTCCGGCACGCCGATCTTGAACTGGACCTCCATCCGGTGCGCCGACTGGCCGGCCGGGGCGATGGTGTAGCCGGTGCAGTCGACCTCCACGTACCAGATGTCGCCGCTGAACTGCTTGGCCGTGGTCGGGGACGGGCAGCCCTGGGTGTAGCCGGCGGTGACCTGCACTCCGCCGGTGCCGTCGGGCCGGAAGTAGTACCGGAACTTCCCGTCGGTCAACGCGCGGGCCGGGAACGCGGACTTGTTGTAGACCATGACCTTGAGCCCGGTGGCCCGAGGTTCGGCCTGCGCCACGGTGGTCTCCACGGTCAGCTCGTCGATGTCCGGCGTCTCGGCGACCGGGAAGTTCGCCAGCGGCGTGCCGCCGTACTCGGAGGTCAGCCGGACCAGCGCGGACGTGAAGCCGGCGTTGTAGTCGGTGGCCACCTCGTTCATCACGTAGTCCGACCGGCTGTCGCTGTACGCGTCGTTGGCCGCGGACGGGCCACCGACAAGCGCGCCGTAGAGGGTGTGCCGGGTCTGCACGGGGACGGTCTGGCTGTCCCACCAGGAGCCGTGCGCGGTGCGGTGGTGCGGGTTCTTCGGCGCGTTGGCGCCGAACCCGATGACGTAGCTGGAGTTGCGCGGGTTGTCGCCGAGCGCGTAGTTGATCTGCCGGACGGCGAAGTCGTGGTAGCGCGCCTTGCGGGTGGTGTCGGTGGTCTTGTCGCTGTAGACGAGCGCGGCGAAGGAGGTGTTCGCGGCGTAGCGCAGCGCGCCCCAGGAGTCGAGCACCGCCATCCCGCCTGGTGAATATGGAACCCGCTGCCCGTTCACGCCGACGGTCCAGTAGTCCAGCCAGCGGTTGGCGTCGTCGACGTACTTCTGCTTGCCGGTCAGGTTGGCCAGCAGCACGTACGCCCCGAACTGCTTGTTGTCCCAGGCGATGGTCCACTTGTAGGAGCGGGTGGTGGTCTGGTTCTCGGTGTTGAGCTTGTCGTACTCACTCTCGGCCCTGGCCAGGTAGCTGGCCTCGCCGGTGGCCCGGTGCAGCCAGATCGCGGCCCAGACCAGCTCGTCCTGCCAGCCGCTCCACGAGCGGTAGAAGCTCGTCGCGTCGGTGATGCACTCGTGGTAGGACTTCCGCACGGTGTCGGCGAAGGTGTAGAGCTGCCGGGCGTGACCCAGCAGCTTGTCCGCGTAGGCCGCGTCGGTGGGCCGGAACACCATCGAGGACGCGGCCATCGCGGCCGCCGTCTCCCCCGCCAGGTCCGCGCCGCCACAGCTCGCATCGATCTTGTACGCGGGCCGCGCCATCTGCATCACCTCGGCCGGACCCCACCACTTGTGGTCGTCGTCGCCCTTGCCGACCTGCCCGTAGAGGACGTTCGCCGACGGGTGCGCCTTGATGAAGTAGTCGTTGACGAAGCGCAGGTTGTTGAGCAGGTGCGGCAGTTGCCCGGAGGAGGTGTAGCCGGCGCGGTACTCGACCGCGCCCCACGCGAGCATGGTGGCGCTGAACGCCATCGGGAAACCGAACTTCACGTGGTCGCCGGCGTCGTACCAACCACCGGTGAGATCCAGGCCCGCGCTGGCGCCGTCGGTGAGGGCGCTGTCGCCGCGCCAGGAGACCCGGTTCCAGTCCGGCAACTTGCCGGACTGCTGCGCCTCGTAGAAGAGCAGCGACTTCTGCAACGCCTCGGCGTAGTTGTAGGTCGCGGCGGGCGCGGCGGCGGCGGGCCCGGACGGCGGTGCGGTCACCGCGAGAGACGCGCCGGTGAGCAGCGCGACGCCGACGGCCAGCAAGCGCCGGGGCCAAGGCTGGTCGGCGACCGGTGACCGACCGGGATGGCCGCTGGACGGCCGGGTCAGGTGGCGCATGCGGGCTCCTGTCGGAGGTGCCGCCGGCGGTCGCACCGACGCGGGACGGCGTACGGGCGGCACGACCACCGGCGACAACGAGGTGGCGGTGTGACCACGGAAGCCGTGGAAGCGCTCCCATGGATAACCGACAATGTAATGCGCCCGTCATCGATTTGTGAAGGGGTACCGTTACCGTCGCCAGATGGCGATGATCGCGCAGCTCTCCCTGGGCGCGTCCCGCGCAGCTCCCTGGGCGCGTCCGACGCCGAACGAGCGGGAGCGTTCGAGGTCGGTCAGCGCGGATGGGTCAGGGCCGCGACGGCGAGCGGGACGGTGACGGTGAGCAACCCACCGTCGCGCTCCACCGAGCTGGGCCGGTCCAGCCGCCGCAGTGTGCGCAGCATCGGGGTGTTCTCCGCCTGGACGTGCAGCACCAGCGCCGCGTAACCGGCGGCGTCGGCGTGCCGGGCCAGCCGGCGCAGCAACGCCGAGCCGAGCCCCCGCCGCTGCCAGTCGTCACGTACCAGCAGCGCCACCTCGGCCTCGTCGCCCTCGCCGAGCAGGTTCGCCATCGCCACCACCGACTCTGCCGCGCCGTCGGCACCGGTGGTCGTGGCGACGAGCGTCAACCCTCGCCCCGGCTCCAGCAGACGACGCAGTCGGGCTGGCCGCGGCAGCAGCGCCCCGCCCAGGTAACGCCGGTGCCGGCTACGCGGCGAGCACGTCTCGTGCAGCTCGACGACGCCGGACAGGTCGTGCGCGCAGCCCGGCCGGACGGCCACCTCGGCCCCGTCGGGCAGCACCAGGGTGACCTGCTCCGCGGCCCGACGCGTCACGGTGGCGGCCAACTCGACAAGGGCCTGCGCCCGGGCGTACTCCGCCGGGGTGAAGGCGGGCGCGGCCCGGCACAGCGCGAACGAGCCGCCCGCCGGGTCGGCCAACGTCATGGTGGCGCCGGTGACCCCCTGGTCGACGCCCGTCGACGCGGGTCGCCAGGTGACCGAGTCGGCGCCGAGCAGAGTCCGCAACGCCTCGCCCGTGGCGTCCGGGTCGCGCACCAGCCGGTTGGCCAGCCCGAGCACCCGGGTCGGCTGGTCGGCCAGGCCGCGCGCCTCGCTGCGCGCCACCCAGCAGTCCCGGCCCCGCCCGCGCTCGACGGCGGCGACCAGGCCCGCCTCGTCGAGCGCGTCCGGAGCGTCGACCAGGAAGTCGTCCACCGCGCCCTGCTCGGTGGGTTGCACCTGCACGGTGAGGATGTTGACCCCGCGCAGCGCGAGGCTCGCCGTGAGCACCGACAGGTAACCCGGCCGGTCGTCCACCGTCGCTCGAATCCGCCACAACGTCATGGTTGGCTCCCTTCCCACCGCAGAGCCTCGCCGCCGGCTGTTGCCGCCCGATTGCCCGGCGGTGTCGCGCCCGGGAACTCGCGGGCCGGTCAGGGGCCGGCGACCACCGGCGGCGCGCCGACCAGGTCCAGCCGGTCGCCGAGGATCACCGCACTGGCCCGGACCAGTTGGGTGAGCCGGTCGACCTCGGTGCTGTGGAAGTTGGCGGCGCAGAGGGTGTCGCTGTATTCCCGGGCGACAACGAGCACCAGGCCCGCCCGGCCGAACGGCGCGATCGCGTGGTGGGTGCCGTCGGGCGTGGTCATCGCCCGACCGCGCAGCGGGGTCACCTCCGGCAACCGCAGAGGCACCGGGGTACGCCAGCTCGCGTGCCCCACCGTCGCCCCACCGCTGCCGGTCCGGGAGGCCCAGTCGACGGGCACCACGGCGGCGACGGCCCAGTCGGCCGCCAGCAGCCCGGGGACCGCGTCGACAAGGGTGGCCAGCCCGTCGGCCGGGTTGGCCGCGACCTGGGCCAACAACTCCGCGTCCTGGCCGGTGGTGGTGGGCGCGCCGATCGCCCGCCACACGCCGTCCACCCGCACGCCCGGAATCGCCGCGAGGCCAGCCAGCAGCCGCTCCACCCGGGCGGCGCCCGGCCAGACGACGGTGAAGTCGTCCACCGCGCGTCCGCCGAGTCGTTCGAGGACCACCACCTGGACGATGTCCGCACCGGAGACGCCCAGCGTGCGGGCGACCTGGCCGAGCGTGCCCGGACGGTCCGGCAGGGTGACCCGAACTCGCAGCAACATGTCTGTCCCTCCGCTCGGCGGGCCGGCGATAAGCGGCCGGCAGGCTGCGGTACAGCCTGCCGGGTGACCATTTCGTCCCTGTTGCCGAGGCATGTCCCGAGGGGAAATTCTGACCTTGACAACGTGAGCGAGCTGCCATCAACTAGTCGGATGAGTGATCCGGCCGTGCATGCGTCGCGACCGGGCGCCGTTCCCGCCTCTCCCGCCGGGCTTGCCCTGGACCGGCTCGCCGGCTACCTCGCCGAGCACCGACCCGAGCTGGCGGTCGGGCCGCTGCGGGCCGACCTGATCGCGGGCGGCAAGTCCAACCTCACCTACCTGCTGCGCGCCGGCGACCGGGAGGTCGTGCTGCGCCGCCCTCCGCTCGGGCACGTGCTGGCGACCGCCCACGACATGGCCCGCGAGTTCCGGGTCATCTCGGCGCTGGCGCCGACCGAGGTGCCGGTCCCGGGCGCGCTGCTGCTCTGCGCCGACCCCGAGGTGATCGGCGCGCCCTTCTACCTGATGGAGCGGATGCCCGGCGAGGTGTTCCGCGCCCGCTCGCAGACCGACCCGCTCGGCGACGACCGACGCCGGGCCCTCGCCATGGCGATGATGGACACGCTCGCCGCACTGCACAGCGTCGAGCCGGCCACGGTCGGGCTCGGCGACTTCGGCCGCCCGGAGGGCTACCTGGCCCGGCAGGTCCGCCGCTGGGGCGGGCAGCTCGACCGCTCCCGCAGCCGGGAGCTGCCCGGCATCGACGAGCTGCGTGACCTGCTGGCGGCGACCGCCCCGGAGGGCGCGAACGCCGGCCGGATCGTGCACGGCGACTACCGGTTGGACAATCTCCTCGCCTCGGCCGACCCGGTGGCCGTGCACGCCGTCCTCGACTGGGAGATGGCCACCCTCGGTGACCCGCTCGCCGACCTGGGACTGCTCCTGACCTACTGGGACGTGCTCGGTGGCAGCGAGACGGCCGAGGGCAACCCGGTCGCCGACGGGCTCGGCCCGCGCGCCGGCTTCCCCACCGGCGGTGAGCTGCTCGACAGGTACGCCGGGCGCAGCGACGTGGACGTCGGGCCGCTGCACTGGCACGTGGCGCTCGGCTGTTTCAAGCTCGCGGTCATCTGCGAGGGCATCCACTACCGCCACACGCTCGGGCAGACGCTCGGCGAGGGCTTCGACCGGATCGGCGAGATGGTGGCACCGCTGGTCGCGCACGGGCTGACCGCTGCCAGGGAGCGGTGATGGACTTCTCATTCGACAGCCGGACCGAGGAGCTGCGCGACGAGCTGACCCGGTTCCTGACCGAGCACGTCTACCCGGCCGAGGCGGTGCACGCCGAGCAGGTGGCCGCCGGTGACCCGTGGTCGCGTACCCCGGTCCTGGCCGAACTGAAGGCGGAGGCCCGCAAGCGCGGCCTGTGGAACCTGTTCCTGCCCGACCCGCGCTACGGCGCCGGCCTGACCAACCTCCAGTACGCTCCGCTCGCCGAGTTGACCGGGCGCAGCCCGCACCTGGCGCCCGAGGCGGTCAACTGCGCGGCGCCGGACACCGGCAACATGGAGTTGCTTGCCGAGTTCGGCTCGGAAGAGCAGCGGCAGCGCTGGCTGATGCCGCTGTTGGAGGGCGAGATCCGCTCCGCGTTCTGCATGACCGAACCGGACGTGGCGTCCTCCGACGCCACGAACATCGCCACCCGGATCACCCGCGACGGCGACGAGTACGTGATCAACGGACGCAAGTGGTGGTCGTCCGGCGCGATGGACCCGCGCTGCGAGATCTTCATCGTGATGGGCAAGACCGACCCCGACGCCGACCGGCACCGCCAGCAGAGCATGGTGCTGGTCCCCCGGGACACCCCCGGGGTGCACGTGCGCCGGGGCATGACCGTCTTCGGCTACACCGACGGCTCACACGGCGGCCACGCCGAGATCGACTTCACCGACGTCCGGGTGCCCGCGGCTAACCTGATCGGCGCCGAGGGCACCGGTTTCGCCATCGCCCAGGCCCGGCTGGGTCCGGGCCGGATCCACCACTGCATGCGATTGATCGGAATGGCTGAACGGGCATTGGAACTGCTCTGCAAGCGGGCGCTCGGACGGGTCGCGTTCGGCCGGCCCCTCGCGGAGCAGGGCGTGGTCCGGGAGTGGATCGCCGAGTCGCGGGTGCGCATCGAGCAGGCCCGGTTGCTGGTGCTGAAGACGGCCTGGCTGATGGACACCGTCGGCAACAAGGGCGCACACACCGAGATCCAGGCCATCAAGATCGGCACCCCGGCGATGGCGGAGTGGGTGATCGACAAGGCCATCCAGGGGTACGGCGGCGCCGGCGTCAGCCAGGACACTCCGCTGGCCGCACTCTGGGCACAGACCCGCACGCTACGTCTGGCCGACGGCCCCGACGAGGTCCACCGCAACTCCCTGGCCAAGCGCGAACTCCGCCGCTGGGCCCAGTAACCCCTCCCTCGTTGATCATGAGGTTATTGCCCGCCACATCGGCGTGTCATGGCAATAACCTCATGATCAACGGAGAAACGTTAGGCGCTGGCGCGGTGGACCAGCTGGGTGTCCAGGAGGATGTGCGTGGCCGACAGGTCCTCGCCGCGGATCCGGGCCACCAGCAGGCGGGCCATCTGCCGGCCCATCTCCTCCACCGGTTGGAAGACAGTGGTCAGCGGCGGGTCCGCCCGCAGGGCGATCGTCGCGTCGTCGAAGCCGATCACCGCGACGTCCTCCGGCACCCGCCGGCCGGCCTCGCGCAGCGTCCGCAGCGCGCCGAACGCCATCAGGTCGGACGCGACGAATACCGCGTCCAGGTCCGGGCAGACGTCCAACAGTCGGCGCATGGCGCTCGCGCCGCTGCCCTCGCTGAAGTCGCCGTACGCGATCAGGTCGGGGTTGACGCCGGCCCCGGTGGCCTTCACCGCCTCGGTGTAGCCGGCCAGGCGGGCCAGGCCGACGCCCATGTCCTGGGTGCCGGCGATGGTGGCGATGCGACGTCGCCCCTGCCTCGCCAGGTACTCGACCGCCTGCCGGGCCCCGCCAACGTTGTCCACGTCGACGAACCAGGCCGGCTGGGCGCCCGGTTGGAGCATGCGGGCGGGCCGACCGCCGAGGACCGCGGGCAGGCCGCGCTCCTCCAGCAGCGTCGGCAGTGGGTCGGAATCGTGCAACGACAACAGCAGTACGCCGTCGACGTGCTGGTTGGTCAGGTGGTGCTCGACCCGCTCCCGCTCCACCGGCGACTGCGCCATGGCCAGCCAGAGCTGCATCGGCGTCTCCAGCAGGCCGGAGCTGATCCCCCGGACGATCGCGGCGAAGAACGGCTCGGTGAAGACCCGCTCACCGGACTCGGACACCACGAGCGCGACGGAGTCGGTCCGCTGGGTGACGAGCGCGCGGGCGGCTCGGTTCGGCACGTACCCCAGCTCGGCGATGGCCTGTTGAACCGCGGCCCGGGCCTCCGGACTGACCTGCGGCGAGCCGTTGACCACGCGGGAGACCGTGCCCCGACCGACACCGGCGCGCGCCGCGACCGCATCGAGGGTCGGGCGCCCGAGCGACCGGGTGCGCTGCGTTGTCATCGTCTGCTCCTCCGACGGCGGGCGGACCCGGCGCCACCTGCTAGAGGTGGACGCCAGGACCGTCCTGATGGCTGGCCCGAGCCTATTGTGCGGCCAGACCGTTGCGCCGGATCACCGAGGCGTACCACTTGGCGCTGGACTTGGGGGTGCGGACCTGGCTGTCGTAGTCGACGTGGATCATGCCGAACCGCTTGGTGTAACCCCAGGCCCATTCGAAATTATCCATCAACGACCAGGCGAAGTATCCCCGCAGGGGAACTCCGTCGTTGATCGCTTCGTGCGCGGCGCGCAGGTGGGCGTCGAAGTAGGCCAGCCGGTCGACGTCGTCGACCTGCCCGTCGACCACCGAGTCGACGAACGCGGAGCCGTTCTCGGTGACGTACAGCGGCAGGTCGGTGTAGCCGTGCACCCGACGCAGCGTCTCGGCCAGGCCCGGGGCGTCGATCTCCCAACCCATGTCGGTCACCGGGACGCCACGGGTGACGAACCGGACGTCCTCGCTGCCCGGCCAGCAGGAGGGGGCCGGGTCGGCCTCCACGCCCTCGGTCGCCGCGGCGACCACGTGCCGGCTGTAGTAGTTGACCCCGACCAGGTCCAGCGGCGTGGCGATGGTCGCCAGGTCGCCGTCGCGCACGTGGCCGAAGTCGGTCACCGTGCTCAGGTCGGCCACCAGGTCCTCCGGGTACGACCCCCGCAGCAGCGGGTCGAGGAAGAACCGGTTGGCCAACCCGTCGATCCGCCGGGCGGCGTCCACGTCCGCCGGGGCGTCGCTGGCCGGGTCGACCGGGTAGAGGTTCACCGTCACGCCCACCTCGGCGGTCGGCCGGGCCGCCCGCAGCGCCTGCACGGACAGGCCGTGACCGAGCATCAGGTGATGCCCGGCGCGCACCGCGTCCGCGCCGTCGGTGCGGCCGGGGGCGTGCACCCCGGAGCCGTAGCCGAGGAACGCCGAGCACCACGGCTCGTTCAGCGTGGTCCAGTAGCGCACCCGGTCGCCGAGGGCGTCGGCCAGCAGCGTCGTGTAGTCGGCGAACCGGGCGGCGGTGTCCCGGACCGGCCAGCCGCCGGCGTCCTCCAGGGGTTGCGGCAGGTCCCAGTGGTAGAGGGTGAGCCACGGCTCGATGCCGTTGGCCAGCAGCTCGTCGACCAGCCGCCGGTAGAAGTCCAACCCCTGCGGGTTGGCCGCGCCGACGCCGCCGGGCTGCACCCGGGACCAGGAGACCGAGAAACGGTACGACTTGAGGCCCAGCTCGGCCATCAGCGCGACGTCGCTACCGAGCCGGTGGTAGTGGTCGCACGCGACGTCGCCGGTGTGCCCGGCGACGACCCGACCGTCGGTGTGGCTGAAGGTGTCCCAGATCGACGGGGTACGGCCGTCCTCGGCCGCCGCCCCCTCGATCTGGTATGCCGCTGTCGCGGCCCCCCACAGGAATCCGGGTGGGAAGGTCAGCCCGGGACGGTCGTCGAGAACGTCGACGGCGTTGGGGCTGGCGGGGTTGCTCACGACTTGACGGCACCTTCCATGATCCCGCCGATGATCTGGCGGCCGAACACGAGAAAAACGAGCACGAGGGGGATGGTCCCGATCGCCGTGGCGGCGAACACCTGGGAGTAGTCGGTGTAGTAGGCGTACGAGAGGAAGGAGAGCGAGACCTGCAGGGTCGGGTTCTCCGGGGTGAGGATGGCGTACGGCCAGATGAACGAGTTCCAGGTCTCCATGAAGGTCAGCAGACCGAGCACGCCGGCGGCGGGGCGCAGCGCGGGCAGCACGATGCTCCAGTAGATCCGGAACGTGCTCGCCCCGTCGACCCGACCGGCCTCGATCAGCTCGTCGGAGATCGCCTGGCTGGCGTACTGCCGCATCATGAACACGCCGAAGCCGGTGACCAGGAACGGCACGGTGACCGCGTAGAGGGTGTCGTACCAGCCCAGGTCCTGCATCATGCTCCAGAGCGGGATGAGCCCCATCTGGGTCGGGATCATCATGGTGATGATGATCGTCAGCAGGAGGGCGTTGCTGCCCTTGAACCGCAGCTTGGCGAAGGCGAACCCGGCCAGCGAACCGGTGAGCACCACCGACAGGGTGACCACCGAGGAGACGATGACCGAGTTCATCATGCCGGTGAAGAAGTTGGCGGCGTCGTTGTCGAGCACCCGCTGGAAGTTGTCACCGAACGCTCCGGCGGGAGTGATCGGTGGCGGCACGTCGTTGATCTGGTCCAGGCTGCGAGTGGCGATCACGAGCATGTAGTAGAACGGGTAGATCGACAGCAGCGCCGCCAGGACGAGCGCGACGTAGGTCAGCGGACTGGTGCGCCACAGGCGCTGGGAGGCCGAGGTCATCGATCTCTCCTCACTTCGCCGAGCGGCGGACGAGTAGGAAGTTGAACAGCGACACCACGACGATGATCATGAAGATTGCCCAGGCGACCGCGGCTCCGTAACCGGCGGTGCTCAGGTTCTCGATGCCCATCTCGTACATGTACATGGCCAGCGTCTGGAACTCCCGCTGGTCGCCGCCGAGGATGTTGCCGTTGGCGAAGAGCAGGGGCTCGGTGAAGAGCTGCATGCCACCGATCGTGGAGAGGATGACCACGAAGATGAAGGTGGGCTTGAGCATCGGCAGGGTGATCTGCCAGAACTGCCGCCACGGGCCGGCGCCGTCGATCGCCGCGGCCTCGTAGAGGTCCTTCGGGATCGCCTGCATGCCGGCGAGCAGGATCAGGGTGTTGTAACCGGTCCACCGCCAGTTGACCATCGTGGAGATGGCGAACCAGGAGCTCCACCGCTGGCCGTCCCAGTCGACCGCGTCGACACCGACGAGGCTGAGCAGCCAGTTGAACAGGCCGAACTCCCGCTGGAACAGCATCCCGAAGACGATCGCGACCGCGGCCACCGACACCACGTTCGGCACGAAGATGGCCATCCGGAAGAAGGTCTTGGCGCGCAGGAAGGTCCGGTTGAGCAGGTTCGCCAGGAAGAGGGCGAGCAACAGTTGCGGGATTGTCGACAGGGCGAAGATGCCCAACGTGTTGACCAGCGCGTTCCAGAAGTACTCGTCGGACACCAGCCGGGTGTAGTTGTCGAAGCCGATGAACGTGTGGTCGCCGATCATGTCCCAGTCGTGCAGGGACATCCAGACGGTACGCAGCATCGGGTACAGCCCGAACACACCGAAGATCAGGAAGAACGGGGCGATGTAGAGGTACGGCGAGTACTTGACGTCGAGGCGATTGAAAAGCCTTGCCCGGCTACGTCGGGAAGAGACGTCGGGAGAAGGCGGTGCTGCTGGCGACGGCGGTGCCGTCGTGGCCGACAGGCTCATGCGAATTTCCTTTTCCGGCGAGGCCCGGGGGCCCTCGCGCAGGGCGCTACGCGGAGGGGACCGGCCGGTGGCGTCCGGGAACCCCCGAACGCCACCGGCAGGGAATCACTCACTCAGAAGGCGCCCTGAGTCTTGGCGTCCTTCGTGAACTGCTCCCAGGCCTTCGCCTTGTCGGCCCGCCCGTTCTCGAACGCCCGCAGGGCCGGCTCGAACGCGTTCTCCTTCACCGCCTGGTGCTTCGGACCCAGGTAGGTCGGCTGGATCTTGGCGACGCTCTCCCCGAAGATCTTGCCGGTCGGCGCGTTGCTGAAGTACTCGTTGGTGTAGCTGAGGAACGCGTCGTTCTTCAGCGCCTCCAGGTTGGTGGGCAGCGGGCCCTTGAGCTTGAAGGCGTCCACCTGGCTCTTCGCGTTGGTCAGGTACTCGGCGAGCTTCGCCGCCTCCTTCGGGTACTTGCTCTGCTCCGGAACCGCGAGCCACGAGCCGCCCCAGTTACCGCCGCCACCCGGCACGGCCGCGACGTCCCACTTGCCCTTGTTGGCCGCACCCGAGTTGTCCGACACGATGCCGAGCATCCAGGACGGGCAGAAGGTGGTGGCGAAGGTGCCCTGCTTGAAGCCACCCGACCACTCCGGCGACCAGGTCTGCACCTTGGCGGAGATGTCCGCCATCGAGGTGGCGGTGTCCCAGGCGTTCTTCACCGCGGGGCTGGTGTCCGCGATGATGTTGTTTTCCTTGTCGTAGAACAGATCACCGTTGCCCTGGAACATCACACCGTTGGAGACGGCGGTGATCGAGTCGACGAACGCCTTGCCGGTGGCCTGCTTGTACTTCAGACCGGCGTCGTGGTAGCCCTTCCAGTCCGACCAGAGCGCCGACACCTGGTCGCGCTCGGTGGGCAGGCCGGCCGCCTGGAACAGGTCCTTGCGGTAGCAGACGGCGAGGCTGCCGACGTCGGTCGGCAGGCCGACCAGCCGACCGTCCTGCGCCTTGCCCAGCTCCCACTTCCAGGGCAGGTACTCCTTGGAGTGGTCGGCGATCAAGGGGTTGAGGTCGGCCCAGTTCTTCGGGTTGGTCTTGAACTCGTTGAGGATGCCCTCTTCCAGGGCGGTGACGTCCGCCGCGCCCTTGCCGGTGGCCAGGTAGCGGACCAGCTTCGGCCGGTACTCGCTGAGCTGCGCGGTCTTGCGCAGCTCGACCTTGATGCCGGTGTCCTTCTCGTACTGCTTGACGAGCTCGTCGTAGCCGAACTCGCTGAACGTGTCGACGACCAGCTTGGTCGGCTTCTCGCCGGCCGCCGGCTTGTCGTCGTCGTTGCCACAGGCTGCGAGACCGCTGACCGCGGTGATCGCGGCCAGGGCAGCGGCCGCCAGGCGGGTACGCCGCGTGGTGACACTCATTCGCTGACCCCTCTTTCCGGGTGGTGAGGCTGATGTGTGGTGGGGGGTGCTCATCGCGCCACGCCAGGGTGTGTGAGTGACCCGTGCCACCTCCGGGAGCGCTCCCATGAGATTGCCGACAGGTAACGGGGGTGTCAATAGGGTGTTGGGAGCGTTCCCAGATCGTTACCGCTCCGCCGAGCCCGAATTCACGCCTCGGCCTGCGTCGATTTCAGCAGAAGCGGCGGAGCAGGGTGGTGGTCCGATCCGGGTCAAAACGGGACGGGTCAAATGTGGACCCGACCCAGTCGCGCAGCGTCGCGTGCCGGGGATCGACCGGGCCGGCCGCGTCGCCGTCGTCGGCCAACGCGACCAGGAGCGCCTGGTAGCCCGGCGGCCCGCCGACACCCTCCGGCGGGCAGGCCCGCTCACCGTCCAGACAGACCGGGTACCGCTCGTCGGGGTCCGCGGTCAGCGCGTCCTCCACGACCAGGTCGTGCTCCCACCAGTCGCCGAAGTCGTAGGTGTAGGAGAACCTGCTGCCCTTGCCGAGCACCGCGTCCAACCGCACGTCCATCTCGTCGTGCAGCGCCAGCTCCCCGTCCGGGTCGGGCTCGCCGTACGGCATGGCGTCGATCTCGAACGAGTGCAGGTGGCAGTCGCGCCACCCCATCGCGTGCTGCACCACCCGGTGCAGCCGGTCCAGCGTGTAGCCGGCCGGCACGAGCACCCGTCGCCACACCGGCGGTCGGACGCCGGCGAGGGACATCTTCAGCTGGAAGATCTGACGCGGCATCCTGTCCTGTCCTCCCGCGGCTTAGGCTGCGAGCATGATCTGCCGAGCGTGCCGGGCCCGGCGGCACGACGACTGCCCGGGCCGGAACTGGTGCGACTGTCAGCACCGTACCGCCGAACCGACCCCTCCGGTCACCGGTCCGGCCGGCGAATGACCGTCGGAATTCCGATCCGACGGCTCTGGCCCGAGCCGTCGACGCAGCCACTCGACGACACCGCGCTGACCGCCCTCTACCACCGGGCGGACGAGCCCCGCCTGCGGGTCAACTTCGTCACCAGCCTGGACGGCGCGGTCAGCGTGGACGACTACTCCGCCGGGCTCTCCGGCCAGCCGGACAAGCGGGTGTTCGGGCTGCTGCGGATGCTCTGCGACGCGCTGGTGGTGGCCGCGGGCACGCTGCGCCACGAGGGATACCGCGCGGTCCGCCTCGACGAGCGGCGCCGCGCCTGGCGTCGCGACCACGGGCTGGCCGACTACCCCACGCTCGTGGTCGTCTCCGGCTCGCTGGACCTGGATCCGGCGCAGGCCGCCTTCGCCGACGCGCCGACCCGACCGATCGTGCTCACCCACGCCGACGCCGAGCCGCCGCCCGGCCTGACCGACGTCGCCGACCTGCTGCGCCACGGCACCGAGCGGGTCGACCTGGCCGGCGGCCTCACCGAACTGCACCGACGCGGGCTGACCCAACTGCTCTGCGAGGGTGGCCCGCACCTGTTCGGCGCGCTCACCGCCGCCGATCTGGTGGACGAGTTGTGCCTGACCGTCTCGCCCCTGCTCGCGGGGCCGGGGTCGGGCCGGATCACCGCCGGCGACACCGCGCCGCCCCGGCACCTGCCGTTGCGCCACGTGTTGGCCGCCGAGGACGGCGTCCTCATGCTCCGCCACGCCCGCCCGTGACCTGTCGACTCCGCGCGGATCAGCCCGTGAGCACGGCACCGGGCGCCCACACGATCCGGTACCGCCGGCCGTCCGCCATGGTGGCCCACACCTGCACGTCGTCGTACGGTTCGTCGGCGACCACCTCGACCACCGCGCCGTGCGGCGCCGCGCCGACCGGTTTGCGCACCCCGTCGGCGACCACCTCGATCGTGCGGCCCTCGGGCGCCTGCGCCAGGACGACGAGCCGGTCGCCCGCGCGGTAGGCGATCGCCAACCCCAGCCCGCCACCCGTGGACCGGACCTCCGCGCAGACCTGGTCACCATCGAGGCAGGCCTGGTCGTACGAGAGATAGTCAAGTGCCCGGCGCGGGTCGCCGCCATCGGGCGCGATCCACACCTCGGCCGCCTGTCCCCCCGCCGTCGACCCCTCCGCCCGCGCGCTACGGCGCAGCACCACGAGCGTCTCCGTGCCGGCCCGACCCACCGCGACCACTCGCTCCGCCGTGGCGGGCGTGCCGTCGGCGCCGACGATCCCGGCCAGGACCCCGGGCTCGACACGGGGGTCCACGACGCTGGTCCCCGCACCGCTGCCCCGGCCGGCCGGCCGGTTCGCCGTCACCAGCGGAGTCGCCAGCGCCACCAGGACGACAAGCGCGCCCCCGCCGAGCAGGAGCCGTCGCCGTCGCCGGTGCCGGCTGCCGGCGACGACCCGGGTGGTGAAGCCCGCTGGCAACTCGACGGCGGCGACGGCGCGATCGAGCAGTTCGGCGACCTCGTGATCACGCATGCTTCCCCTCCGCGACGTCGACCGGGATCGCGCCGGCGCCTTCCAGAACAGCCCGGAGTCGGCGCAGGCCACGGGACGCCTGGCTCTTCACCGACCCGGCGGAGCAGCCCAACTCGGCAGCCGTCTCCGCCTCGGTGCAACCGAGCCAGTACCGGAGCACGACGACGGCCCGCATCCGGGGTGGGAGTTGACGCAGCGCGTCCAGCAGCAGTTCGCGATCGTCCACCCGACCCGACTCGTCCGGGTGAGCAAGGTCGTCCGGCAGCTCGGCGACCCGCCGTCGACTCCAGGGTGAGCGCCAGCGGCTGATCAGGCGATTGGTCATGGCGCGGCGCAGGTAGGCCTCCGGCTGCCGCTCGCGCACCACCCGCCAGCGCGGGTACGCCTGCACCAGGACCTCCTGCAACAGGTCCTCGGCGTCCGCTCGTTGTCCGGTGATCAGAACGGCGAACCGCAGGAGCCGAGGACCACTCGTCGAAACGAAGACGTCGAAGTCGTCACTCATGCGGGCCCCATGTCTGGATAACGCAGCCGCCAGCCCCGAGGTTGAGTGTCAGGCATCGGCGCCGTACCCGAAAAGGTCGCGCGCGGCGGGGATGCGGCGGATGGGTGAAGGGACAGCCCGGGGCCACGCGGACCGCCACACCGTGTTCCCGGTCGAGCACCCAGCGTCAGCAGCGTGCCGGACCAGGGTGTCGTCCGACGCGTCGCGTGGCGAGCTGTCGTACTCCTCGGGCAGGATGCACAGCATGGTTCCCGACCGTGCTGTCCGACCGACCCGAGCCGCCCGATGACCGACGCCGACCTCGACAGTCCTGGCGAGGCGGTCGGGCGGGTGCTGGGCACCGCCGACGCCACCCCGTTGCAGTTCTGGACGGCCGTGGCGCCCGGCAGTTATCTCCAGCTCGACGACGTGGTGGTCACCCGGCGCGAGTTGCCCAACCGGGAGCCGGTGACGATCGCCGGCGTCGTCACCCAGGTCCGCGCTCGGCACGAGGGCGCCCAGTTCGACTCCGACGTGTTCGCCATCGCGGACGGCACGCTGCCCGCGCAGGTGCAGGAGGCGGCCGAGATAACCACGACGCGTGTCGATCCGGAGCTGTACGTGCCGCCGACCCCGGGCGCGGTGGTGCACCGGGCCGAGGGTGACGCCCGGGCGCGGGCGCTGCACTTCGACCGGATGGAGCGGCGCATCCCGATGGGGATGGGTCGCGACGGCGTCCCGGTCTACCTCAACGCCGACTTCCTCGACGGCAGCCGGGGCGCGCACGTCTCCATCTCCGGCATCTCCGGGGTGGCCACCAAGACCAGCTTCGCGACCTTCCTGCTCTACTCGGTCTTCCGCTCCGGCGTGCTGGGCGGCGACGCGGTCAACGCCAAGGCGCTGATCTTCAACGTCAAGGGCGAGGATCTGCTCTTCCTCGACCACCCCAACACCCGTCTCGACGAGCCGACCCGCGCGGCGTACGCGAAGCTCGGGTTGAGTGCCGGCGCCTTCCCCGACGTGCGGGTGTACGCCCCGCCCCGCGTCGGTGACGCGGCCGGCACGCCGGATGTGAGCAGCCGCCTCACCGGGGTGGACTCGTTCTACTGGACGCTCAGCGAGTTCTGCGCCGACCGCCTGCTGCCCTACGTCTTCGCCGATGCCGACGACGAGCGCCAGCAGTACACGATGGTGGTCCACTCGGTGGCCGCGCACCTGGCGCGTTACGCCCAGCCGGCCGACGGCGGGGTGAGCATCGACGGGGTGCGGCTCGGCTCCTACGGCGACCTGGTGGACCACATCGTCGAGGCGCTCAACGACGACGAGACCCGCTCCGACTGGGCGGGCAGCGCGGTCGGTCTGGGCACCGTCAACGCGTTCGCCCGACGGCTGATCGGCAGCAAGAAGGACCTGGCCCGGCTGATCCGTGGCGACCTGGCCACCCGCCGCCCCCACTCGATCAACACCAGCGAGTCGGCCCAGGTCACGGTGGTCGACCTGCACAACCTTCCGGACCGCGCCCAGCGGTTCGTGGTGGGTGTGACGCTCAAGAGCGAGTTCGAGCGCAAGGAGAAGTCCGGCACCGCCAAGCCGCTGCTCTTCGTCGTCCTCGACGAGCTCAACAAGTACGCGCCCCGGGAGGGCTCCTCCCCGATCAAGGAGGTCCTGCTCGACATCGCCGAGCGGGGCCGCTCGCTCGGGGTGATCCTGATCGGCGCGCAGCAGACGGCGAGTGAGGTGGAGCGACGCATCGTCACCAACTCGGCGATCCGGGTGGTCGGCCGGCTCGACCCGGCCGAGGCGTCCCGCCCGGAGTACGGCTTCCTCCCGCCGGCGCAGCGGCAGCGGGCGCTGCTGGCCAAGCCGGGCACGATGTTCGTCAACCAGCCGGACATCCCGGTGCCGCTCTGCCTGGAGTTCCCGTTCCCGGCCTGGGCGACCCGGGTCTCCGAGGCGGGCCGGGCGCCATCGGAGACGCTGCGCTCGATCACCGGGTCCGCCGACCCGTTCGCCGTGGTGGGCTCCGGCGGCGGCAGCACCGACGACGACATCCCGTTCTAGGTAGGGGCCGGCACAGCCATGAAGATCCTGCACACCTCCGACTGGCACGTGGGAAAGGTGCTCAAGGGGCAGTCCCGGGCCGACGAGCACAAGGCCGTGCTGGCCGGGGTGATCGAGATCGCCCGTGCCGAGCAGCCGGATCTGGTGATCGTCGCCGGTGACCTCTACGACACCGCCGCGCCCAGCTCGGAGGCGACCCGCCTGGTCACCCGGGCGTTGACGGCGCTGCGGCGTACCGGCGCGGACGTGGTCGCGATCGGCGGCAACCACGACAACGGCCCCGCGCTGGACGCGCTGCGTCCGTGGGCTGATGCCGCCGGCATCACCCTGCGCGGCGGGGTACGGGAAGATCCCGACGAGCACGTGATCGACGGCACCACGGCCGGCGGTGAGCGGTGGCGGCTCGCCGCGCTGCCGTTCCTGTCCCAGCGGTACGCGGTACGCGCGCTGGAGATGTACGAGCTGACCGCCGCGGAGACCAACCAGACGTACGCCGACCACCTGGGCCGGGTGCTGGGGCGGCTCACCGAGAGTTTCACCGAACCGGACCGGGTGCACCTCGTCACCGCACACCTGACGGTGACCGGCGCGACCACCGGTGGCGGTGAACGCGACGCGCACACCGTGCTGGGCTATGCGGTCCCGGCCACCGTCTTCCCGTCCACCGCGCACTACGTGGCGCTGGGTCACCTGCACCGGGCGCAGCGGGTCATCGGCCCCTGCCCGGTGCGCTACAGCGGCAGCCCGCTCGCCGTCGACTTCGGTGAGCAGGAGAATGTTCCCTCGGTGACGATCGTCGAGGTGACGGCCAGCACCGCCGCCCGGGTGCGGGAGGTGCCGGTGACCGCGGCGAGCGCGCTGCGCACGGTGCGGGGCACGCTGGCCCAGCTCGCCGAGATCGAGGCGCCGGACGCCTGGCTGCGGGTGTACGTGCGCGAGCAACCCCGTGCCGGTCTGCGCGAGGAGGTGCAGGAGCTGCTCCCCCGGGCACTGGAGATCCGGATCGACCCGGAGCTGCTGACCGCCCCGGGCAGCGGCGCCCGCATCGCGCAACGCTCGGGGCGTTCGCCGCGGGAGTTGTTCGCCGACTACCTGGACAGCCGGGGCCACGCCGACGAGGGTGTCCGGGAGCTCTTCGACGAGCTTTTCGAGGAGGTCGAGCACTGATGCGTCCGATGCGGTTGGACATGGCCGGGTTCACGGTCTTCCGGGACGAGACCACTGTCGACTTCACCGACGCCGACTTCTTCGCGCTGATCGGCCCCACCGGTTCGGGCAAGTCCACGGTGCTGGACGCCATCTGCTTCGCCCTCTACGGCATGGTGCCCCGCTGGGGTGGCGCGCGGGGGTTGGCGAACGCGCTCGCGCCGTCGGCGACCGAGGCGCGGGTGCGGTTGGTCTTCGAGTCCGGCGGCGCCCGGTACGTGGCGACCCGGGTGGTCCGCCGGGACGGCCGGGGCAACGTGAAGACGGCGAACGCCGGGTTGCAGCTCATGCCGGCCGGCTTCGACGTGACCAAACTGGACACCGGGTTGAGCCCGGACGACCTCGGTGAGGTGGTGGCCGGCACCCCCGCCGAGATGGAGCAGGCGGTGCTGGAGGCGGTCGGGCTGCCGTACGAGCAGTTCACCAGCTGTGTGGTGCTGCCGCAGGGGCAGTTCGCGGACTTCCTGCACGCCAAGCCGGCGACCCGGCAGCAGATCCTGGTCAACCTGCTCGGCCTCGGGGTCTACGAGGATGTGCAGAAGAAGGCGACGGCGCGCGCCGCGCAGGCGGAGGCCCGACTGGAGGCGGTCGACCAGGTGCTCGCCGGTTTGACCGGCGTGGACGACGAGGCGTTGGCCGAGGCCGACGCGCGGGTCGACCGGATGGCCGAGCTGGCCGGCACGGTGGCCGAGGCGGTGCCGGAGCTGTCGGCTGCTCGGGTCACCGCACGGGAGGCCGAGGCGGCGCTCACCGCCCTCGACGACGAGCTGACCGTCCTCACCGGCGTACACGCGCCGCGTGGGGTTGCCGAGGTGGCCCGCGCGGTCACCGCGGCGCGAGCCGACGCCGAGGCGGCGGCGACCGCGGTGTCGTTGGCCGAGGAGCGGGAGGAGAAGCTGCGCGGCGAGTTGGCCGCCGCCGGCGACGAGAGCGCGGTGCGACTGCAACTGCGGGCGTACGACGATCGGGACCGGTTGTCCGGCGAGGCCGACACGGTCCGCGCGGCGGTGCGGGTGGCGAACGACGAGCACGCCACGGCGGTGACCGCGCTGGCGGTGGCCCGCGCGGCGGCCGAGCGGGCCGACGCCGAGCTGGAGGCGGCCTTCCGGGCGCACGAGGAGGCGAAGGCCACCGACCTGGCGGTCAGCCTGCGGGTGCACCTGCACGCCGGCGCGGCCTGCCCGGTCTGCGAGCAGCAGGTGGAGCGGGTGCCGGCGGTGCCTGCCGATTCGGCGGTGGCGGCGGCGACGGCGGCGGGCAAGGCGGCGCGGGCCGCGACAAAGGCCGCGCAGGCGACCGTGCAGCAGCGGGACGCGGCGGCGCGTGACCTGGAACGGCTGCTGGTGCAGGCGCGGGCCCGGCAGGAGCAGGTGGACGCCCGACTGGCCGAGTTGGACGGGCAGCTCGCCGGCGCGGCCGAGCCGGCCGTGTTGCGTCGGGAGTTGGCCGAGCACGCCCGGTTGCGGCGCGCGCTGGAGGAGGCGGCGACCGCGGTGCGGGCCGGCCGCGAGGCCGCGCGCCAGGCCCGGGCCGGGGTGGATGCCGCCGAGGAGCGACTGCGGGCGGCGTGGCGTGCCTTCGACACGTCCCGGGACGGGTTGGCGCGGTTCGGCCCACCGGCGACCGATCGGGACGACGTGGCCGCCGCCTGGGCCGCGCTCACCGGTTGGGCGACCACGGAGGCGGATCGCCGCCGCGCCGACCGGGCGAGCCGGGCCGTCGCGGTCGCCGAGGCCGAGGCGGTGGCCGACGCGGTGCGGCGGCGCATCGCCGGCATCTTCGCCGACGCCGACGTGCCGGTCGGCGACGATCCGGTGCACGCGGCGACCGTCGCGGTGGAGCGGGCCGATGCCGATCGGCGCCGGCTTCGGGAGCGCCGGGAGCAGGCCGGCACGCTGCGCGAGCAGCGGGCCGGGCACGAGCGGGAGGCGCAGGTGGCGCGCGCGCTCGCCGGGCACCTGCGGGCCAACAACTTCGAGCGGTGGTTGCTGGCCGAGGCGTTGGACCTGCTCGTCGACGGCGCGTCGGGGATCCTGCGGGAGCTGTCCTCCGGCCAGTACGAGCTGGTGCACGACAAGGGCGAGTTCGTGGTCGTCGACCACCACGACGCGGGGCTGCGTCGGGGCGTGCGCACCCTCTCCGGCGGTGAGACGTTCCAGGCGTCGCTGGCGTTGGCGTTGGCGCTCTCCGAGCAGCTCGCCGGGATGTCGACCACGGCGGCGAGCCTGGAGTCGATAGTCCTGGACGAGGGCTTCGGCACGCTCGACGCCGCGACCCTGGACACGGTCGCCGCCACGTTGGAAAACCTGGCCGCCCGGGGCGACCGGATGGTCGGCGTGGTCACCCACGTGCCGGCGTTGGCCGAACGCATCCCGGTCCGCTTCGAGGTGCGCAAGGACGCGCGGTCCGCGCGCGTGGAACGGACGGGTCGGTGAGCGACGCCGCGTTCTTCGTCGACTCGTGGGATCCGGCGTACGGGGCGTCGTTCGAGGCGTCGGCCGCCGGGCCGGCCGCGCCGAGCAGCGCGCAGGTCGACGCGGACGTGGAGCTGCCCGCGGTGGACTGGCGGGCGATCGGGGTACGGGCGGGGGTGCGCGCGCCCGACGTGGTGTTGCTCGTCGACGGGGTCCGCCGGATCGACGCGAGCATCTGGACGGCGGAGGCCGACGGCGTGTCGTTCCCCGGTCTGGCCGCCTCGTACGCGGCCGGGGTGGTTCGGTGCGACCTGGGCCGGGGTGCGGCGCAGTTGGCCGGCACCCGGGTCGGTCGGGGCCTGTTCACGGCGAGCCCGTCGGCGCAGGACGTGGTGGCCGGCGCGATCCGCTACCCGGTACACCGGGTGGGCGGCACCGGTGAGCTGGCGAAGCTGCCCGCCGCCGTGCAGGGCCCACTGACCGCGCTGGAGGTGGCGGTGTCCGACGCCGCCCGGGTCGACGGTGACCTGCTGGTGGTGGACGGCCCGTTGCGCAGTCGCCGGCAGTTGCCGCGCACCCTGGGCTACATCAAGACCCAGCACAGCCAGTATCTGGATGCCCGGCTGACGGCTGTGGTGACGGGTATGGCGTCGGGTGAGCGGTCCCCGGTGTTCCGGCTGGGCACCGCCTGGGGTGGCTGGTCGTGGTATTTGCGGTTGCCGGTGGCGATCGGCGCACCGTGGGCGGGCATCGTCCGGGTGGAGTGTTCGGCCGACCTGCCCGTCGAGGCGGCGATCGAGCTGGCCGACCTGTCGCTTGTCACGCTGCCCCGCTTCGCCTCCACCCCGTACAAGGACCCGCGGGCCCCACAGAATCTGATCCCGATCGCCGGGTTGGAGCGTCGACTGCGTGCCCTGCTCGGCGATTCCCGGCTGCTGCACCGCGCGTTGACCGCCGCGGCCCGTGCGGCCCGCTGACCACGGATACTTGTCGGAATGGGACGTAAGCGGGCGGCTGACCGGGTGGTCGAGCAAGTCGACACCGGGCAGGCCGAGCTGGTGCCGGACCCGGACCGGGCCGGCTCGTGGACGCTGCTGCTGGACGGCGCGCCGCAGTCGCACGTCGACCTGACCGACCCGACGCACCTGGAGTTCGAGTACGTGCGGCGGTTGGCGGCCGCGGTGGATCTGGTCGCACCGGCGGGTGCGCCGCTGCGGGTGCTGCATCTGGGTGGTGGGGCCCTGACCCTGCCCCGCTACGTGTCGGTCACCCGGCCCGGCTCCACCCAGCGGGTGGCCGAGGTGGACGGCGCGCTTGTCGAGCTGGTCCGCAGGGTGCTGCCGTGGCCGTCCGACGCCCGGCTGCGGGTCCGTGTGGAGGATGCGCGGGCCGTGTTGACCGCCACCCGGGACGCCAGTTACGACGTGGTGGTCGCCGACGTGTTCGCCGGTGCCCGTACCCCGGCTCATCTCACCTCGGCGGAGTACGCGGCCGAGGTGGCCCGGGTGCTGCGCCCGACGGGCTGGTATCTGGCGAACCTGGCCGACGGCCCGCCGCTGCGGCACGCGCGTGGGCAGGTCGCCACGGTCCGCTCGGTGTTGCCGCAGGCCTGTCTTGTCAGCGACGCGGCGGTGTTGCGGGGCCGCCGGTACGGAAATCTGGTGCTTGTCGCCGGGCGGTCCGCACCGCCGGTGCCGGAGCTGACCCGGCGCGCCGCCGGCGACTGGTTTCCTGGTCGGGTGGTGGCCGGCGACGAGTTGGACCGCTTCGCCGGCGGGGCGCCTGTGGTGCGCGACGCCGACGCCACCGGCTCGGATCCACCGCCGCCGGGTCTGTTCTCCGTCCGCCGCTGACCGTCCACTCAACGACGGCGAGGAAATATTTCCGCCGTTCGTTGATCCGCTCGGGGCGCTGCTGCGTACCACCGGGCGGCCCGCTTCGTGGGCCGGCGATGGTCACGGATACCCCGGAGGTCTGCATGCACGCGGTGGCGGCCGGTTGGCATGGCGACGTGGTCGGCGCGGACTGGATGTCGGCGCGGTCCTCGTCACGGCCGACGTCGTCCGCCCGGGGGGTCGACGCGCATGCGACGACTCGCCAGAATGGTCCGGTGACGCCGCGACCGGCGCCCGGACGCCACCAGGCGACGACAACCGAGGCCAGCCACTCCGACCAGTTGATCCGGTTGCTCTACGCCGAGCACGCCGGCCCGTTGCTGATGTTCGTCATGCGTCTCACCGGGGGGGACCGGCAGCGTGCGGAGGACATCGTCCAGGAGACGCTGCTGCGGGCGTGGCGTAACGCGCACCGCCTGGGTACGCAGGGGCAGGGGTCGCTGCGGCCGTGGCTGGTCACGGTGGCCCGTCGGATCGCCATCGACGAGCACCGCAGCCAGGAGGCCCGGCCGCCGGAGACGTACGACCGGGATCTCACCGCGTTCGCCGAGGCGGACAGCACCGACCGGGTGCTGCGGACCATGACGGTGGCGGACGCGCTGCGTACGCTCAGTCAGTCGCACCGGGAGATCCTGATCTCGACGTACTTCCGGGGGCGGACGGTGCCGGAGGCAGCCGAGGAGTTGGGGCTGCCACTGGGCACTGCCAAGTCGAGGGTCTACTACGCGCTGCGCGCGCTGCGCACGGCTCTGCAGGAGCGGGGGGTGACAGAATGAGCCGGCCGGACCACATGGACGTCGCGGCGTACGCGCTCGGGGTGCTCGACGAGCAGGACACTGAGCGGTTCGAGGAGCATCTCGCCACCTGCTGGGCGTGTGCGGCCGAGTTGGAGACGATGGTGCCGGTGGTCGGCCTGCTCTCCGACATCGACGGCGAGACGATGATGGCGCTGGAGCAGACGGCGACCGACCCGGCGTTGCTCAACCGGACGCTGGGCGCGGTGCGGGCCGACCGGCGGCGTACCCGGTTTCGTCAGATGCTCGCGACGGCCGCCGCGGTGGTGGTCTTCGGCGGTCTGACCGGTTACGGCTTCGTCAACGTGACCGACAGCGACCCGGCGCCGCTCGCCGGTTCGACGCCGAGCGCGCCGGCCGAGCCGACGACGAGCGCGCCGACGGCCCCGCCGAGCGGCCCGGGTGTCGGCGGCACCGAGGAGGAGGGCGACCAGGTCGAGGCCACCGATCCCACGACAGGTGTGCAGACGACCATGTTCCTGGTGAAACGGGAGTACGGGACGCGGATCAATTTCGTTCTGCGCAAGCTGCCCGGGCCGCGCGTCTGCCGGTTGGTGGTGGTGCGGAAGAACGCCAGTACCGAGGTCGTTTCGACCTGGTCGGTGCCGGACGGCGGTTACGGCACCAACACCCGACCGCAGGGGCTGGAGTTGAGCGCGTCGACGTCGGCTCCGGTGGATGACATCAAGCAACTCCAGGTGCAGTCGGTGGACGCCAATGGTGTGGCGAGTCCGCTGGTCACGCTACCGATGTAGTCTCGCGTACCGATCGGCGCCGGCCCTGGTGACAATGGCCGGCGCCGATCTGTCGTTGCCGGAGAAGCTCCGCATCGGGTGCGTACGCATTCCCGCTCGAATCGGTTCAACCAATTCGCGTGAAATTGACCACTGTAGTTACTTCAACCTTGACAGCCTGCCTTCCGTACCTATGGGTGAAACGCCAAGAATGAGGAGGGCACGTGGCACAGATGAAGCGGACCGTCATCGTCGCGAGCGCGATGGTCGCACTAACGGCCTGCGCTCCCGCAGGTTACGACGGGGCGAACTCGAGCGCGGCCGAGCCGGTCGCCGTCGCCGCGGCCGAGCCCAGCGCGTCGGTTGAAGCCGAGGCGTCGGCGTCCGCGGAGGCGCCGCCGGCCGCAGCCGACGCGCCGCCCGCGAACGTCGACCTGACCGAGAAACTGGTCGGCAAGAGCGTCGCCCGGATGGGCAAGGTGGTCACCGACCAGGACGGCTGGATCCTCTACCGCTTCGACAAGGACACCGCCGACCCGCCGTCGTCGAACTGTGTCGACAAGTGCGCCGAGGTGTGGCCGCCGGCGCTGACCGACGGCAACCCGCAGCTCGCCGGCGTCTCCGACGACAAGGTCAGCAGCGTGACCCGCCAGGACGGCACCCGTCAGCTCACCATCGCCGGCTGGCCGGTCTACCGCTACATCGGCGACAAGAAGCCCGGCCAGTGGAAGGGCCAGGCGGTTGGTGGCACCTGGTTCGTGGTCCAGCCGGACGGCAAGAAGAACCTCAGCTGCCTGCCCACCTCCACGCCGAAGCCGGTCGCGCCGCCCGCGGACAGCGGCGCCAACGACGCGGGGGGCTCGGGCTACTCGTACTGATCGCCACGGGCACAACTGTGGCCGGTCGCAGCCGGGGAGGGCGCGGCCGGCCACAGTTGTGCCCGTAGGGGCCGGCGGTGGCCGTGACCACGCCGCGACCTGGCAAAGTAGTGGGGTGACCGACACCGAACCCGCCGCGACCCGGGTGCTGCGCCCGCCGGTCGGCTACCGGCTGGCGGGGTCGGTCCGTGCGCTGACCTTCACGCCGTACGACCCGTGCGCACGGTTCGTCGGCGGCACCTTCTGGTGGGCCACCCGCACCCCGGACGGCCCGGCCACCCTGGCGCTCCGAGCGTCCGCCGGTGACCTGATCGCCGACGGCTACGGGCCGGGCGCCGAGCACGTGGTGGCGCGGGCCGACGCGATCGCCGGGCTCCACGACGACCTGACCGGCTTCGCCGAACTGGCCGGGGCGCACCCGCTGGTGGCCCGGCTGGCGCGGGAACACCGGGGGCTGCGGATGCCCCGCACCGGGCAGGTCTTTCCCCGGCTGCTGCGCGTGGTCTTCGAGCAGAAGGTCACCGTCAAGGAGGCGTACCGGGCGTACGCGGCGACCGTGCGGCACTTCCGGGAGCCGGCGCCCGGGCCGTTGCCGTCGCTGCTGCTGCCGCCCGAGGCCGCCGCGGTGGCCGCCACCCCGTACTGGGTGTTCCACCCGTTCGGCGTGGAGCAACGCCGGGCCGACACACTGCGCCGCGCCGCCGCGCTCGCCGACCGTTTGGAGCGCAGCGCCGACGCCGCCGACGCCACCCGTCGACTCACCGCCATCGGAGGCATCGGGCCGTGGACGGCCGCCGAGGTGGTCCGGGTCGCGTACGGGGACCCGGACGCGGTGAGCGTCGGCGACTACCACGTCCCGAACACGGTGGCCTGGGCGCTCGCCGGCGAGCCGAGAGGCGACGACGCCCGGATGTTGGCCCTGTTGGAGCCGTTCCGGGGGCACCGGGGCCGGGTCTGCCTGCTGCTCGGCGCCGCCGGCATCGGGGCGCCGAAGTATGGTCCGCGTGCCCCGATCCGCTCGTTCGCCCGGTACTAGGGCGTGTGTCAAAGTCCTCGGTCGAGCCGAGGCGGAGTCCAGGCGGCGGTCCGGCAAGGCGGAGATTGGTCCGGATACCGGTGTTGTATCCGGACCAATCTCCAACGCGGCCGGTCGTCGTCTGGGCCCGCCGCAGGCCGGCCAGGGGCTTTGACACACGCCCTAGCGCCTGCTTGGGGCGCTAGCCGGTCATCGCGCGCAGAGCCGGCGCAGGGTGCGGCCGAGCCACCACGCGTACGCGTGCTGCACGCCCCGGGCCGCCGGGCCACCCGCACGGGTGAACCAGCGGCTCGGGCGGCTGAACGCGCGTACCTCGAACCAGACCGCGCCGTCGTCGTCGCGGCCGACCACGAACGCCTCCTCACCCCGCTCCGGGTGCCCGGCCAGGGTGCCGTAGCCGAAGCCCGCGAGCCCCGGCGACTCCTCGCTCCAGATCACCCGGCACGGCCCCCAGATGCGGGCCGGGCCGACGCCCAGCCCAGCGCTGACCAGTACGCCTTCGGTGGCGCGGGGGGCATCGGTGCGCATCCGGACGCCGGCGGCGCGGTGCAACCGCCAACTGAGCACCGCCTCGGCCGCCGTCTCGAAGCAGCCGGCCGGCAACGGATACCTGTGGCGCAGGTGGTGGTACCCGCCGGGGAGCGACCCGTGCCGGGTCGCCCCCACCTCCGGGTAGGTCAGCTCGGCCACCGCTCGCTCCGCTGCTTGAGACCGTCGGCCTCCAGGCGCAGGTAGCGCCGGAGCAGGCCGCCGTACAGCCGGCCGATCAGGCCGGCCAACGGCCCGGACTGGTCGATGGCCAGCTCGACCCGGGTACGCCCGTCGGGCAGCGGCACCAGCCGGTGCTCCCCCCGGGTACGTACCCCGGGCGTGTCGGAGACCCAGGTGAACTCCCGTCCCTCGGTCAGCTCGGTGACCCGCCACACCGCCGGCCGTAGCTTCGGCTGGGTCAACCGGGCGGTCGCGCCGACGGCGAACGGCCCCGACTCCCCCCGCTCGACCCGGGTCACCGAGGTCGTCCACTCCGGCCAGCGCTCCACGTCGACGAGCATGGCCCAGACCTGCTCGGCGTCGGCGGCGATCTCGGCCGTGGCTTCGAACCGCATCACGTCCCCTCCCCGGCGGTGCCGTAGCGCACCACCCACGGGTGCGGACGAGGCCGCCGGATGGATCGTGACACCCGCGCGCAACCCCGGTGGGATCAGGCTGCCTCGCGGAGGTCGGCCAGGCTCAGCGGGGTACGCAGCCGCAGCAGTTCCTCCAGCTCAGGCACCGAACCGACCTCGCCGAGCACGTTCCGGCCGCCTCCGAACCGCTGCGGGTAGCGGCGGGTCAGCCGGTAGCGGTAGCGGCCCCGGATCAGCTCGACGCTCACCCGCCACCGCCCGCAGCAGTCACAGACCCACTCGGACACCTCGCGAAAGTAGCTCTGACCTGCGGTTATCCGATTCGCCCGGTCGGGACGAGCGGCGCGTGGGCGGACACGCCACCACGGCACCCAGGGTGATCTGCCTCACGACTGTCGGTGCCGTCTGATTGACTGGTCGCCGTGGACCTGCCGATCAATCCTCCGGTCGAGCCGATGCTTGCCAAGAGCGTCGCCAAGCTTCCCACCGCGTCCGGCCTGACCTACGAGCCCAAGTGGGACGGGTTCCGGTGCATCGTGTTCCGCGACGGTGACGAGGTCGAGCTGGCCAGCCGGGGCGGCAAGTCGATGACCCGCTATTTTCCCGAGGTGGTCGATCAGGCCCGCCGGCAGTTGCCCGAGCGCTGCGCGGTCGACGGGGAGTTGATCGTCATCCGGCGGGACGGGCCGAACGCCCAACCCCGGTTGGACTTCGAACTGCTGGCCCAGCGCATCCACCCGGCCGCGTCCCGGGTGAAGCTGCTGGCCGAGACCACACCCGCCGATTTCGTCGCGTTCGACCTGCTGGCCATCGGCGACGAGGCGCTGCTCGACCAGCCCTACCCGCTTCGCCGCGAGCGGTTGGTCGAGGCGCTGGCCGGAGTGCGCCCGCCGGTGCACGTCACCCAGGTCACCACCGATCCCGACACCGCCCGCCGCTGGTTCGACGTGTTCGAGGGCGCCGGGCTGGACGGTTTGATCGTCAAGCCGGCCGACCTGCCGTACGAGCCGGGCAAGCGCTTGATGTCCAAGGTCAAGCACGCCCGCACCGCGGACGCGGTGGTGGCCGGCTTCCGCTGGCACAAGTCCGGTCCCGTGGTGGGTTCGTTGCTGCTCGGCCTCTACGACGACGCCGGGGTCCTGCACCACGTGGGGGTGAGCGCGTCGTTCACCATGGCCCGTCGCGCCGAGCTGCTCGACGAGCTGGCCCCCTACCGGGACACCGGCGGCGAGCACCCGTGGGTGCACGGCGACCACGAGCGGGGCCAGCGCATCCCCGGCGGGGTGAGCCGGTGGACCGGCACCAAGAACCTGGAGTGGGAGCCGGTGCGCCCGGAGCTGGTGGTCGAGGTGGGCTACGACGCCATGGAGGGCGAGCGGTTCCGGCACACCGCCAGGTTCGTCCGCTGGCGCCCGGACCGCGATCCCCGGTCGTGCCGTTACGACCAGCTCGACAGGCCGATCCGCTTCGACGTGGACCAGGTGCTGCGTGGTGACCCGGCGGCCACCGTGGACCGGGCCGCCCATGGCTCGGCGTAGCCTGGCCGTCGACCCGACCACGGAGGAGCACGTGATCCGCACCGCTCATCAGCCTCGGCCGTCGACACGTCGCCGGGTCCGTCGCACCCTGGCCGCCTTCACCGTCACGGCGCTGCTCACCGCCGGTTGCACGCTGCCGGCGTTCGCGCCACGCACCGAGGTGGAGGGTGCGGTCGCGCCGGCCGGCGGTGCGCCCACCTGGCGGCCCTGCCCGGACGTGCCCGAGGATCTGGTCGGGCGCGGCGCACCGGACATGCGCTACGAGTGCGCCCGGATCGCGGTGCCCCGAGACTGGGGCACCGGCGGCGGGGCGAGCGCCGGCCCGGGCGCCGGGGAGACCTTCGAGATCGCCCTGCTACGGGCCCGCTCCACCAAGCAGCGCGACCGGGTCGGCTCGCTTGTGGTCAACCCGGGCGGCCCGGGCGGCTCCGGCGTCGACACCGCCGTCTACCTCTCGTTCGGTCCCCAGTTCGGCGGGCTGCCCACCTCGATCACCGAGCGCTTCGACATCGTCGGTTTCGACCCGCGCGGGGTCTCCCGGTCCAGCCCGGTGAAGTGCATCTCCGACGCCGACCTGGACACCAGTTTCGGTTTCGACCCCGACCCGGCGGGCCAGTCGGAGTTCGACGACTTCGTCGGCCTGAGCCAGCGGATCGGGCGCGGCTGCGGCGACCGGTACGGGGACCAGTTGCCGTTGTACGGCACCGAGCAGGCTGCCCGCGACATGGACGCGGTGCGCGCCGCGGTGGGCGACGACAAGCTCACCTACCTGGGCTACTCCTACGGCACGCTGCTCGGCGCCACGTACGCCCAGCTCTACCCGCAGCGGGTGCGGGCGCTGGTGCTCGACGGCGCCGTCGACCCGCAGCAGCGGCTGGTGGAGGGCTCCGAGAGCCAGGCCCGCGGCTTCGAGCGGGCCTTCACCAACTTCACCCGCTGGTGCGCGGCGAACGCCGCCCGCTGCCCGATCGCCCCGGACGCCCGCGCCGCGGTCACCTCGGCCATCGACAAGGCCAAGGCCTCTCCGGTACGCGGCGCCCGCGGGCGGGAAGCCACCGCCGGCTGGGTGTTCTACGCGGTCATCTCGTCGCTCTACACCGAATCGGGCTGGCAGGAGCTGGCCCAGGCGATCGACAAGCTGGCCGAGGGCGATCCGAAGGACGTGTTCCGGCTCGCCGACGCGTACGCCGGCCGGGGCGACGACGGGCGTTACTCGAACCTGTTCGACGCCAACCTGGCCATCAACTGCGCGGACGAGACGGAGAAGCCGAGCCGGGAGCAGATCAGGCAGTTGCAGTCCGAGTGGCGGGGGAAATATCCGCTGTTCGGGCCAGCGCTGGCGGTCGGCATGCTGAGCTGCGTCGAGTGGCCGGGCGGGCGTGACCCGTACCCGACCGGAAAGGCGAACGGCGCGCCGCCGATCGTGGTGGTCGGCACCACCGGTGACCCCGCGACGCCCTACGAGCAGACCCCACGGCTCGCGTCCATGCTGGGCGTCGGCCGGGTGCTCACCTGGGAGGGTGAGGGGCACACCGCGTACCCGCAGACGTCCTGCATCACCGACGCGGTCGACGCCTACCTGCTCAACCTGACGGTGCCGCAGGAAGGGAAGCGCTGCCCCGCCCGGTGACGGGTCGGTTCGCCGGCGGCGGAGACACCTCGGGATCAGCCACGTCTGGCGATGCCGGCGTAGAACGCCGCCGCCATTGCCGCGAATTCGGTCGAATACGCCGGCATACGTCGTCGACCCTCGGTCGACCGCAGCCAGGAGATGAGCGCGTCCAGGTACCCCTCGATCGGCCCCTCCCAGTCCGTGAAGTGGTCATCTCGCAGGATCGCCTCCAAGAATTCGAGGAGATCAAGCTCGGATGTCACCGTCTCGTCGAGCCGGTCGAACTCGTCAGCGGCCTGCCCGGTCGACCCGAGGAAGTGGTCGATACCCAACTGTTGCGAATCAGCGCTCAAGACCCCGATCACCTCCGTGCTTTTCTACTCGTAGTTGCGTCCGACCCACAGCCAACCACCCGTATCGGCCCAACGATCGGGATCTTCGTACTCATCTCCGAGCATGTCCCGGAGAGCACTCGCGATCGCTCCGAGATAGTTCCCCACATTCCCGTTCTCCCACCTCTCCCGCCGTTCCACCAGGTCGCCCCGTAACGCCACCAGGAACTCGATCAGGTCGTCGTGCGTGCGCACCGTCTCGCCCAGGCCCACGTGTTCGCCCGTTGGGCCGACGAAAAAGCGGTTTACGTCCTGCATTGCCATCTCCCGCACGCCGGGTGCCGCCAGTTCGGACATTTACCGTCTAGCCAAGGTCAAGGTTGATCGGCTGTCAGCGCAGCGATCGCAGATCTTACCTGCGGCATCGCGAACAGCGACTCCAAAATTTCCCCGTAACTACTGCCCTGCCGAGCCATGCCGCCCAACAGTTCAAAGGCCATCGCCACGTCGGGTGACGCAACCGGACGTCGCGCCCGGACGGAGAGCGGCTCCCCACCAGGCTGGGACAGAACAGCGTTGGCGCCAGCAACGATGCGGAGGATCAGGTCGGCGTACGAAAGGCCGTACCGTTCGAGTACCGGCCGGCAGTCGCGCAGCTCCTCCGGTTCAGCAATCTGACTCAACGCCAACTGGTGGAAGATCGACGCTGCGCCGAGCACGACGTGCTCGGTCCGAACGTCGGCAGACCCCTCGCGGCCAGCCTGCCGGGCCGCCTCATCCTCCAACGTCGCGACTAGACCGTAACTGTGCCCGATGGCCTTTCTGACGACCAGGTTGAGGGGCCACTGCAACAAGCGGAACACCAGGTTCATGCGCAGTACGCCCGTCATCTCCAGCGAATCTATCGCGGGTGCCCACGGACGCTTACCCTGGAATGACGCCAGACGTCCCACCGCGGACAACAGTTCGCTGCGATCGACGCCACTGCTCGTCAGCAGGGCGCTCGCCGTTGTCCCCTCACCCACGAGAAGCGCTGTCAACACTTCACGGCCACCAACCAGGGAAAGGCCCTGGTCCGTGGACATCGATCGGGCTTCGGCCAAAGTTCGCACGGCGCCGGCTGTCCAATCGGGCAGCACCGCAGGCGGTGGACCAAGTGAATAATCCGCACCCCGGCGTGCGACCTCGCGAAGAATGGCACGAGCCTCGTAGACGGAGAGTGGATGCCCGACCCTGCTGTCGGGCTGCCGAGCCACCGAATCTGGACCGTCGGACATGAGGATGTACTTGAGTTGCAGTAGCTCACCCCCCATCCGTCGACAGCACTCGAGCAACAGGTCAGCCGATCCGACAGATTCTCGACCGCCACGAGCCGCCCTCGTGAAGGCTGGCAGCAGGATCGCCATGACTGTCCACGACGAATAGTCGTGAAACTCCGGGTATGCGCCTTTTTTCAAGCCCCAACTTCCATTCTGAGGTTGGCAACACTCACCAGAAACCGTAGGCGCTCCGTGCCACCGATGCAGCAGAGGAAAACCGGGCGACCTGCTCGGCTACCGTGTGCCGATGGACGTGGCCGACTGGTTCGAGCACGACGGGCCGCTCGCTGCGCACCTCGCCGCGTTCGTCGCGATCCTGCGTAGCCGCGCAACGGCCTGGCCGCAGGATCCCAACAACACGTATCTCCTGGTACCTGACCCGGACGACGGTGCGGAGGTGGCCGTGTGGAATGCGGCAGGCCAGGAACTGCTGGCGTGGATGGATGTCCTCGATCATGCCGAGAGTCGCGTTCTGCTCACCCTTGGGGCGTACCTGGGTGGAGAACGCGTCTGCGGCGATCTCATCCACAACCAGACCCTGCAACTCCCGAAGGAGCCAACGGACCTGGCGTTCGAGGCTGTCGGAACTGTTGAGCAGTGCGCAGAGGCAACAGCGTCCTGGTTCGAAACTCAACTCCGCAGGCCCATCGAGTGTCAGGAGTGGCTCGTTGGTCGGCAGTTCCGGGCACGGCGATGGCGGTACGCGGACACGGGCAGCGAGTTGGGTCGGTTGTGGTGGAGCGCCTCGGCTCCACTCGACTGGGGTACCACCCGCCTCGTTCGAAACCCGCCAGAACTTGGGCTCCCGCCGAACAGACTCACCAGTGCCGGTTCGATCCCCGTCGTTGTGCCAGGCTCACCGGCATGACCGACGTGATCTTCCGGGAGGCGGTCCGGGCTGATCTGCCCGCCGTCATCGCCCTGCTCGCCGACGACGTCCTGGGCAAGGCCCGCGACTTCACGGGGGTCGACGAGGCGTACGAGAAGGCGTTTGCGGACATCACCGCCGATCCGCGCAACCAACTCATCGTGGCCGAGCAGACGGGCGCAATCGTCGGCTGCCTGCAGATCACCTACATCCCAGGGCTCGGTCGGCACGGCAGTGAGCGATCGTTGATCGAGGCGGTCCGGGTCCGCTCCGACCGCCGTGGCCAGGGGCTGGGGCGGCAGTTGATGACCTGGGCTGTCGACCAGGCCCGTGAGCGTGGCTGTGCGCTGGTGCAGCTCACCACGGACAAGTCCCGTGCGGACGCGCACCGCTTCTACCTCGGCCTCGGCTTCGTCGCCAGTCACGAGGGCATGAAACTCGCACTCTGACCCGCTGTCACACCCGATCGGCGGGGACAGCGGGCGTCGCTTAGACCGGGCTACGTTCGATGGCATGAGCAGCCCGACGATGCCCGGCGCCGCACCGTCGCGCCCGTCATGGCGACTGACTGGCTCAGCGCTCCTGGCGGTCGGCGTCCTTTTGGTCGTCGTCCGTTTTGGCTGCCCGCCTGGCGCAGCGTCTACCCGGGGCGGACCGATGTCACCCCGGGCAGAGAGGTGATCGGCTGGGCGTTGCCGTTCGCCCTGGTCGCCGCCGTGTTCGCGGTGTTGTCGCTGGCCAACGCCGGTCCGGCCCGCTGGGTGTGGCGGCAGGCCAGCCTGGGCATGCTCGTCTCCAACGTGCTCGCCTCGGCAGCCTGACCGGAGTGTTCTGGTATTTCGAGGCGAACGACCCCTACGTCGAGGATGAACTGCTCGGCAGCGGGCCGGCCATCGGGATTCTGCTGGCTCTGCTGGGCTGTCTGCTGATCCCGCTCGCCGGCGCCCTCCCCGACGACAGGAAGCGGAGCACCGCCGCCGAACCCGACCACCAACCCGCACAACCGGATATCAACCGCTCACCCAGCAGTAGACCCGCTGACCCGAGCTGACGGCTTCGCGAGCCAGCTCCGCCACCCCGACCAGGAGGCCGAGCGTGGTATCCGCGTCGATATCCGCCCCGTCTTGTAGCAGATCGGCCCGCCACGCCTCGGCAACCTCGCGCAACCGAGGCAGCTCTGCCCGGGCGAGGCTGGTCACCACATCGTCCGACAGCACGAATACGGCACTGCCGTCGTTGACGAAGTCCGCGACCATGCGCGGCTCCGAACTCGTCACCCCGCCCGGGCGGGTAGCGCCGATCAACAGCTCCTCCCAGGCGGCAGCAGCATCGTCGGCGTCGAAGGAGGCGCCGGACACGGTCCGGTAGGACTGCGGTTGGCGTTTGGGACCCCGGGCGTGGACAGCCCCGGCCGCCTCATCACTCGGTGCCACAAAATACTCAACGCGCTCGCTCACAGACCCCTCGTGACTCTCCTGTGGCAGCGGCCCTTCAGCCGCTGCGTCTGGGTGGGCATCACGACGCCCCGCATGGTTGCACCTCGGGTGCCAGCCTCGCCCCCTCGACACCTGTAGAGCTGCCCCAGATGTGGGGCAGCGAATCGCGCCAACGATAGCGCCCACCGGCGATCGCCACCCGCCCATCGAGCGGTCCATATCTGGGGCAGCTCTACAGGAAGCGAACACCCCTACAGCCACCCCTGACCGGGCCCGCAGCCCACAGCCCATTGCCCACGGCCCACAGCCCACGGCCCACGGCCCACGGCCCACGGCCCGCAGCCCACGGCCCGCAGTCGCAGCCGCAGCCGCAGCCGAGGGCGCAACGGTCAGTCGTCGACCAGGCGGCCGTCGCGCAGCACGAGCACCCGGTCGGCGAGGTCGATCAGGGCCGGGTCGTGCGTGGCCACCAGCGCCGTCATGCCGCGCGCGTGCACCACCGCGCGCAACAAATCCATGATGGACCGGCCCGTCTCCGAGTCGAGCTGACCGGTGGGCTCGTCGGCGATGAGCAGATCCGGCTCGTTGGCCAGGGCCCGGGCGACCGCGACCCGCTGCTGCTGCCCACCGGAGAGCTCGTACGGGCGTTGGGCCGCGTGCCCGCCCAGGCCGACCATCTCCAGCAGCACCGCGACCCGCTGCTCCCGCTCGGCGGCCGGCACCTGCGCCAGCCGCAACGGCACGCCCACGTTCTCGGCAGCGGAGAGGATCGGCACCAGCCCGAACGTCTGGAACACGAACCCGACGGTGCCCCGGCGCAGTCGCAGCAGCTCCGCCTCGCCGGCCGCGGTCACGTCGTGCCCGGCCACCACCACCTGACCGCTGTTCGGGCGGTCGAGACCGCCGATCAGGTTCAGCAGCGTGGTCTTGCCGGCCCCGGACCGACCCCGGATGGCGACCAGCTCGCCCCGGTTGGCGCTGAACGAGACGTCCCGCACGGCGTGTACGGCGTGCTCGCCCCGACCGAAGGTGCGGCTCACCCCGCTGACCCGGACCACCTCGGCCGGTTGGGCGGCGGGTCCACCGCCGAGCCCGGCCGCACCGGTCACCACCATGTCCCGACCACTCATGCCCGTGCTCCCCGCTCGTCCGCGGCCCGGTCGCCGGGCCGTACCTGCACGTGATCCGGCTCCAGATCGAGCCGGACCCGCTCCTTCAGCGCGAGCGCGTCGACGAATGCGGCCGGTAGCTGCATCCGGCCGTTGCGGTCCAGCACCGCGTACTCCTCGCTGACCAGCTCGGTGTTGCCGTCCGCGTCGGTGCGGGCGGTTCTGCGTACCTCGGAGGCGGTCCGGCCGTCGCGGATCGCGACGGTCCGGCGGACCTGCGTGGCCACGGCGTGGTCGTGGGTCACGACCACGATTGTCACGCCCAGCTCGGCGTTGATGGTGCGCAGCGCCGCGAAGACCTCGGCGCCGGTCGCCTCGTCCAGTTCACCTGTCGGCTCGTCGGCGAACAGCACCTCCGGATCGTTCGCCACCGCCACCGCGACCGCACACCGCTGCTGCTCGCCGCCGCTGAGCTGCCCCGGCCGGCGGTCCGCGCAGTAGCCCACGCCGACCATGTCGAGCAGCTCCCGGGCCCGCTCCCGGCGGGCCTTGCCGCCGCGTTTGCCGGCCAACTGCATCGGCAGCTCGACGTTTTCCACGGCGGTGAGGTACGGCAGCAGGTTGCGGCCGGTCTGCTGCCAGACGAAGCCGACAAGTTCCCGCCGGTAGCTCAGCCGCCGCTTGGTGGACAGTGAGAGCAGGTCGTAGTCGGCCACCCGGGCGATGCCGGCGGTGGGCGTGTCCAGGCCGGAGAGGATGTTGAGCAGGGTCGACTTGCCCGAGCCGGACGCGCCGACGATCGCCACCAGCTCCCCCCGGTCGATGACCAGGTCGAGCCCCTGCAAGGCGACCACCTCCACCCCCTCGGTCTTGAAGATGCGCACCAGACCGTCGCAGACGATGTGTCCGCGCAGTCGGTCCTGCCCGCCGGCCCGCTCGGCGGCACGTTGCGCAGCCCGCTGTTGCAGGGAGGCCAGGTCGGGCACCAGTGAAGTCTGGGCAGTAGCAGTCATCTCAGCTCTCCTCTCCGAGCCGAAGCACCTCACCGAGGCGCAACCGGCGGTTGTTCAGGGCCTCGACGGCGACCGCGAAGCCGAGGGCGACCACCCCGAGCGCGAGCACCGCCGCCACCAGGCCGGGCTCGAAGGCCACCCGGACCGGCATGCCGCTCGTGAACGCGGACAGGCCGAGCACCGGGTTGAGCAGCAGGGGCAGCACCGCACCGACAAGCGCGCCGGTCAGCACCGACACCCCGACCAGCGGGGCCAGCTCGACAAGCAGCAGCCCGCGCCACTGCCGGCGGGACAGGCCGAGGGTACGCAGCCGGGACAGCACCTGGCCGCGGGCCCGCGCGCCGGCCAGCACGGTGAACGCGATGGCCAGCAGCCCGAGCACGGAGCCACCGACGGCACCGGCCACGAACCCGAAGGCCAGTACGCCGTTCGCGCCGCCCGCGCCGAGATCCCGGCGGACGTCGGCCCGGGTGTCGACGACGACCCCGAGCGGGCGTGCCTCCCCGGTGACGGCGCCCTGCTGCTGGTACCGCAGCTGTCCCTGGTCACCGACGCGGCGAAGCGCCTCGGCGTCCAGCCGATCGCCGGCGACGAGCAGGCTGGTGGCCACCGGCGTGGTGGTGCGCGTCGGCAGCGCCTGCCAGGGCAGGATGACGAACCGGTCGGTGTCCCCGGACAGCAGCGGGAAGCTCTCCTCGCTGCCGGCCACCCGGAACTCGTAGCGCTGGCCCTGCACCGAGATGAAGGCGGAACTGTCGAGTCCGGCCTTGGCGAGATCGGCGGCGACCTCCGGCGAGACGATCGCCGGCACCGGCCCCGGCTCGGACCGAGCGGTGCGCAGCGTGGCCGGTAGCGGCAGATCCACAGCCGATGCCCTGGCCACCGTGGCCAATTCCGGGCCGTCGATCAGCAGCACCGCCGTCTCGCCGAGCCGTGCGTCGGTGCCGAGTTCGTCGGCCGCCAGCCGCTCGTCGGACGCGAACAGCACTCCGGTGGCGTCCGAGACCCCCGGCAGGCGACCCAGCTCGTCGATCGTGTCGGGGGCGAAGCGCTCACCTCGGATCACCGCGTCGGCGGGCACGATCCGTTCGGCGGCCCGGTCCCGGCTCGCGTCGACGCCGGCGGCGACGACCGCGCAGAACGCCGCGGTGCCGATCGCGAGCACCACGACGACGAGCGGGGCCGCGACCGCCGACCGGCCGGCCCGCGCCGTGCCGAGGAAGGCGACGCTGCCCCTCCTCCGCGCGGCCATCCGGCTGACCAACAACAACGGCCAGGGGTACGCCCGCAGCGCGAGCACCGCCGCGGCGATCGCGAGCAGCACCGGCACCGACACCAGCAAGGGGTCCACCTCACCGAGGGTGAGGCCACGTCGACGCAGCAGCACCGCAGCGAGCACGGCGAGCAGCAGCACGGACACCTCGACGGTGAGCCGGCGGGTCGACGGGCGCATCCGGACCAGGTCGCGTCGGGACGACCCGCCGGTCGGCACGGCCAGCGTGGCAAGCGGCAGGGCCAGGGTGACCAGGACGGTCGCGGCGATCGCGTACCGCGTGCTCGGGTCCGGGGCGCCCGGGAACAGGGTGCCCAGCCACCAGCCGAGCGCGGCGGCGACCGGCACCACGAGCAGCGACTCGGCGAGGCTTCGCCGGGCGCCGGCCGTGGTTCCGCCGCCGCGCGCCCGGATCAGCACGAACTCCGCCCGGCGCCGCCGGGTGGCGAGGGTGGCGGCGAGCACGATCAACCCGGCAAGCGTGGCCAGTACGCCGGCCTCGATCACCGCCAGCAGGGTCCGCGCGGCGTTAACCTGGGCGGCGAACGCGCGCAACGGAATGTCGATGCCCTGGGCCAGCGACAGGTCTGCCGGCTTGTTCCGCTGCGTTTCCTGGAGACCGTCGATCAGCTCGTCCAGCTGCCGCACATCGATCTTGTCGGCGCCCAACCGGTACCGCCAGTTCGACCGGATCGGCCACCCCGCCGCGGCCCGCTTGTCCAGGGCCGACTGGGCGACGACACCGGAGGCGACGAACGGCTGACCGTCCCCTTCCGGCGCGATGATCTGCAGCATCGACGGCAACCCGTCCCAGCTGCCACCCGTACGGTCGATGGGGCGGAACAGCCCGACCACTGTCAGCGGGACGGCGTCGTGGAGCCGCTTCTGCTCGTCGACCCAGCCGATGCGCAGTTGGCTGCCGGTGCGCAGGTTGAGTTTGCCGGCCACGTCGACATCGAGCGCCACCTCGATCGGCCGGTCGGGAAGGTACGTCTCGCTCGGCCACGCCCCCTCGACGAGGGTGCTCGCGTCCTGGACGCCGGGCATGCCCCGCAGACCCAGGTCGACGAGCAGGTTGCGGGCCGCGAGGTCCGGCCCGACCACCCGGCCCGGTTCCGCGTCCACGTTGTACCACCGCTGGGCCACCGCCGAGCGCACCTGCGGCGGCAGGTCCGCGGCCAGCGCGTCGAACCGCTCGCGGGCGTAGGCCATCGCCGGCTTCAGGGCGGGGGCGGTCCCCACGCCCGTGGTGTACGAGAGGTCCCGGCGTGCCGGCAGCTCGCTGGTGAGCTGCGCCCGAAGCCCCTGTTCGGCGAGCTGGTTGACCAGCCGGGGCACGCCGCTGATCAGCAGCGTGACCACGAGGGTCAGCACCGCCAGCAGCAGGAACTGCCCGCCGTACGCCCGGACCCGCCGGACCGCCGCGCCGACGCTCATCGTTCTCCCCCGATTCGCAGTTGCACCGCCGCCACCCGCTGACGGATGCCGGCGGCGATGAACGCGCTGAAGGCGAGCGCCGCCAGCAGCAGACCGACCGCGGTCAGACCGATCGGCACCCAGGGCAGCGCGAACGTCGCCGGGGGGATCGGCCGACCAGCGGCCGGGGTGAGGATGACAAGGGGCGCCATGGTGGCTCCGACCGCGGCGCCGAGCAGCAGACCGACACCCACGCCGATGCCGGCGAGGAAGGCCTGTTCGGCCAGCAGCGCCCGAGCCAGCAGTCGGGGCGTCGCGCCGAGGGTGTTCAGGACCGCGAACTCGCTGAGCCGGCGTCGGGCGGTGGCCCACACGTCCACCATCAGGCCGACGATGGCGAGCAGCACCGCGCCGAGCGCCGCGGCGAGCATCCCGGTACGCGAACCCTGCCAGTACGGGTCGTCCGCCGCGGCGGCGATCTCCGCTTCGCGGTTGAGGACCGTGACTCCCGGCAGCTCGTTGGCCGCTCCGGCGGCGGCCGTCGCGTCGGTGGCGCCGATCCACCACTCCGGTGTCGGGCGGATCGTCCCGCCGGATCCGACAAGCACGTCGACCGCCGCCGGCAGGTCGAGCAGGACGCCCTCGCCGGTGGTGGTCGGCACGGATTCGAGTTCACCGACCAGGTGGACCCGCAGCGTCACCCCGGAGAGCACCAGCTCGACGGTGTCGCCGACGCGAATGCTCAGCGCGTCGCGTACCCCGGGGGTCATCAGCACCGGGACGGCGGCGGCGGGTCCGCCCGCCACTCCCGGTACGACGACGAATCGGCTCGCCGGCCGATCCATCCGAGCCCCCTCGACGATCAGCTGGACGGGGCGGTCGGTGACGAGCCCGGCACCGCTCGACTCCACAAGCGTGCGCGGCCCACCGGGCCACGTCGCCGTCCAGTCACCGGGCAGCTCGGCCGGCCGGGCCGTGCCGCCGGCATCGACAAACGCCAACCCTTCCACCTGGAACCCGTAGGACATGCCGCCCGCGTTCCCGGTGTCGGCTTCGAAGCCCGCCAGCCGCAGCCGTGCGCCGCCCACGTCCGGCAGCGTGACCCTGAACCGGCTGGCCTGCCCGGTGCTGGGCGCGTCGACCGCCGGCAGCCGGAAGGCGAGGCCGTCGGCGGTGGTGAACAGCAGCGCCACCGCGATCCGGTGCGGCTCGGCGGTTTGCGTGAACGGCGTACGGACGGTGCCGGTGACGGCCCGAGTGCCCTCCGGCAGCTCGACTCCCCCGATGGCGGCGCGCGCCTGGATCATGCGCTGGTACTGCTCCGACACCGGATCGTCGCTGAGACGGTCGGCGAGTCGAACGACGCCGGGGGCGCTGGCCGGGTCGATACCGATCACGGTCACCGGCAGGTCGTCCCGGCCGACCCGGATGTCGTCCCGCCACGCCGGCAGCACCCGGTTCACGCTCGGCAGCGCGGCGAGTTCCCCGGCCCGGGTGAGCGGGGCGGCCCCGGCTCGCTCGGTGACCCGCAGGTCGGCGCCGACCGTGTGCCCGGCCTGCTCGATCTGGGACCGCTCCCCCGTGCTGATCAGTGACCAGGCCAGGGTGCTGCCACCGACGGCGAGGGCGAGCAGCAGCACCGGGCCGGCGTGCGGACGCCGACCGGCCTGCCACATGCCGAACATGGTGGCCGTCCAGGGCCGCCGGTCGACGAAGCGCTCGGCGAACCGGGTGACCGGTGGCAGCACCCGCAGCGCCAGCACGGCGCCCGCCAGCACCCCGAGCGTCGGGGCGGCGATCAGCAGCGGGTCGAGTCCGAGCCGGCCGCCCGAGCCGGCCAGCGGCGAGGCGTACCGGCGTAGCTGCACCCAGGCGAGCACGGCGAGCGCGACGAGCACCAGGTCGACGCTGGCCCGCTGCACGCTCGCCGCCCGGTTCGGGCGGGACCGGGCGGCCATGTCGGCCACGTACGTGCCGGCGCCGCGCAACGTCGGGGCGACCATGGCCACCAGGCAGCCGGCAGCCGTGGCCGCGGCGGCCGCCCAGACCAGTGCGGTGTTGCCGCCGGCGGCGGACAACTGCTCGGCGCCACCGGGTCGGACGAATCGCAGCGCCACACCGGCGATCACCGGCGCGAGCAGGACCGCGGGGGCGACCACAAGGGTCGCCTCGCGGGCGGCCAGGCCGGCCAACTGTCGGCGAGCTGCGCCGCGGGCACGCAGCAGCGCGGTCTGCGCGCGCCGGTCCTCGTGCAGCAGCGCGGCGACAAGCACCAGCGCGTACCCGCCGAGCACCAGGATGAGCAGCAGCGGGGTGGCCAGCGCGGATCGGCCGACCAGGTCGGCGCGACCGATCCGGTCCAGCAACTGCGGCATCTTGGTCACCGTCTGCCCGGAGCCGCCCAGTTGGGCGGCCTCGGGCACCGCCGTGGACGCCTCGGTGAGAGCTTTGCGCACGGCGGGAAGATCGGCCGCGTCGACACCACCGAGGTCCGGCTCGATCAGCCAGGACGCCGACGCCGAGCCGGGGAAGATGGCCGCGAAGTCAGCCGGGTCGAGGACGAACGGCCCGTACGACGTGCCGGACCCGGCGCTGCCCGTCCCCACCCCGGGGGCCAACAGCCAGTACGCCTCGGCCGGGTCGCGGGGCCGCCAGGTGCCGGCGAGCACCAGTTCGCTGCGCCGTTCGGTGGTCCGGTCGCGGACCGGGATGCGTTGGCCGACGCTGAGGCCCAGCGCCCCCGCGGCCCGTTCCGGGAGGCTCACCTGGGTGGGGTTCGCCCCGGGGCTGGGCCACGCGCCGCCGGTCAGCTCCGCGTGCTCGGCGAGGCCGTCGAGGGTGGCCAGGTTGGCGAAGACGGGCTCGTCGCCGGTACGCGGCACGGGTCCGAGCGAGCCGGTCAGCTCCCGCCCGGTGCCGTACCGGGCGACCGAGACGCTCACCGGGACGCCGGCCAGCCCGTCGGTGAACTCGGCGCGGACCGCCCCGTCGCGGGTGGCGAACTCGGCCGCGTCGCGCCCGCCCGACCCACTGACCAGGAGGCCGCGTTCCTCGGCCGACGAGGCGGCCACCAGCGCCCGCTGCCCGGCATCCACCGCCCGACGGTTGTAGTCGGACAGCCCGGTGACCAACGCGACGGCGACCAGGGCCGCGATCACCGCGGCGACCAGCAACCCCCGCGCCTCTCGGGCACGCCTCCACACCAGCTTCATCCGACGCCTCCCCTGGCCCTGACGGGCCGACGACCATCAAGACAGGCCACCCACCGGGAAAGGTTCGCGCCCGTTACATGATCGTTATTACGAGAGGGATCGGCGCGCTGCCGGCCCACGCCTCGGGGGGGACCTCATGGGGTTTCCTCCTCGACCCACTCGAGCAGGTCTCCGGGCTGGCAGCCGAGGACCCGGCACATCGCTTCCAGGGTGCTGAAGCGGACGGCCTTGGCGCGGCCGTTCTTGAGCACCGCCACGTTGGCCGGCGTGAGCCCGACCCGCTCGGCGAACTCGCCGACGCTCATCTTGCGCTTGGCCAACTCGACGTCGATCCGGACGACGATGGGCATCAGATCACCGCCTCCATGTCGGTCCGCAGCGTGGTTGCCTGCCGCAGCAGCGCACGCATCACCACCATGAGGAGCCCGAGCACCGTGACACCCATCGTCAGCAGGAACAGCAGGATCGGCACGCCCGGGTCGTCCGCGTGGAAGCCGACGTAGAGGAAGACGCCCACGAGCACCACCCACGCGGCGCCGACGGCCCACACGATCAGGTCGACCCACCGCAGGGACGCCTCGGTGAAGATGCGGTCGTTCTTGACCAGGCTGAGCAACTTCCACGTCGACACGATGACCACCTGGACGCACAGCACCCAGAACACCGTGATGGCGGTCAACGGCCACCTGAGGTACGCGTCCTCCGGCGACTCCTGGGCCATGTGCGCGAACTGCCCGGGCAGCGAGAACGTCTGGAACCCGATCAGGACCACGAACAGCACCCCGAGGAAGACTCTGAGAGCGGCTACCGCTCGATGCTTTGTAACCATGCATCGAGTTTCGCTCGTTACCTATCGAAAGTCAATCGCTCTACCGGCTGTTGGCTTCGGTCTGCGGAGGTGTCGGACCGGGGGCCGGCCTGGCCTTCTGGGGGTAGACGGTCTCGTGGCGAGCCAGCATGGCGACGAACTCGGCGATCTTCCGCTCGCGGGTCTCCGCCCGTTTCACGGCGTTGAGGCGGTGGATGAGAGCGAACCGGTTGGTCTTGGTGAGGACGTCGAACATGGCCTGCGCGGCGGGGTCGGCGGCGATGGCGGCGAGAAGGTCGGCCGGCACCTCCGCTTCCGACGGCGGGGCGTAGGCAGCCGACCACCGCCCGTCCGCCTTCGCGGCTTCCACCGCGGCGCGACCCGCGGGCTGCATGCGGCCGTCCGCCTCCAGCCGGGCCACGTGGGCGACGTTGCGTTGGGACCAGGAGCTGCGGGGCCGGCGCGGGGTGTACCGGATCCAGGAGCTCTCCTCATCCCGCTTCCGGGCCTGCCCGTCGATCCAGCCGAAGCACAGGGCCTCGTCCACCGCATGCTGCCAGGTCACCGTCGTGACCGTGCCGCCCTTCTTGGTCAGGGCGAGCCAGACACCGGGTGACGTGGAGTGGTTGGCCGACAACCACGCGCGCAGGGCGTCGGCGTCCGCGACGATCAACTCATCCAACTCAGCGCTCACCATGCCGGCAGGCTAACCGCCACGACCGACGCTGTTGCCACGCCGACTCGTTGGCCGCCCCGCCCCCGCCCAGCCCCCGCCCCGCCCCCGCCCCCGCCCCCGCCCCCGCCCCGCCCTAGCATCGTCGCCATGGCAACGCGGCTCGTGCAGATCAACATGAAGGCTCGCAACGACTCCACCCTGGGCGGTTTCTGGGCGCAGGCACTCGGCTGGGGAGTCTCCAGCGAGGGACCCGGTGTGACAAACCTCGAACCCGAGGGCTTCGCCTATCCCGACCCCGTCGCCGTCTGCGTCGACCTCGTCGTCTCCCCGGAACCCAAGACGGTGAAGAACCGCGTGCACGTCGACCTCGCCACCACCTCGGCGGCCCAGCAGACGCAACTGGTCACGCGCCTGCTGGATCTGGGCGCGACACCCGCCGACATCGGCCAGGGCGACGTGCCCTGGACGGTCCTGGCCGACCCGGAGGGCAACGAGTTCTGCGTGCTGGAACCCCGACCGCGCTACCGGGACACCGGCCCGATCGCCGCCGTGGTGGTCGACTGCGCGGACCCGCGAGCCATGGCCAGTTTCTGGGACAGGGCCATGGACTGGACCCTGCACGAGGTGACCGACGACAGCGCGGTGCTGCGCTCCGCCCAGGGCGTCGGCCCCTATCTGGAGTTCATCCGTACGCCCGACGTGAAGACCGGATGGAATCGCGTCCATCTCGACGTCCGCCCGTACCCGGGTGACGACCCGCAGGCCGAGGCGGCCCGACTGCGGGCGCTCGGCGCCACCGCCGTCGACCTGGGCCAGAGTGACATCCCGTGGACGGTCCTCGCCGACCCGGAGGGCAACGAGTTCTGCCTACTCGCACCGGCCTGACCCGGAACCCGCGTCAGCCCTGGTCGTTGGTGGGCAGCGCTGGGGATCGGCTACGTCCGCCGGTGGTAGTGGTTGCGGCGCGGGATCTGGTCGGGGTCGAGCCAGGCCGGCGGGACGAACTCCGGCTTGCCGTCGCCCCCCAGCCGAACCGCCCACTCGGTCTGGTGCAGGTGCCGATGGTGGTGGCCGCAGAGCAGCACGGCGTTGTCGAGACTTGTCGGGCCGCCGTCGGCCCAGTGTCGAATGTGGTGGGCGGCGCACCACCGGGGTGGCCGGTCGCACCCGGGGAAGGCGCAGCCACCGTCGCGCAGCACCAGCGCCCGTCGCAGCGGGCCGGTGACGAGGCGTCGCTGCCGGCCCACGTCGAGGACCTGGCCGACACCGCCGAGCACGGCGGGCAGGACGGCGGCGTCGCAGGCGAGCCGGCGCACGGCCGCCGGGGTGACATGCGCTCCGGTGTCGAGGGTGCCGGCACCCAACTGCCGGGTCAGCCCGTCGAAGTCGGTGGTGACGACGAGTTGGGCCGGGTCGCCGCCGTGCTCGGGCAGCTCGCCGGTGCGCAGCGCCAGCCGGCACACCTCGCCGAGGGCGTCGTGCCGACGCTGGCCGGCGGTGCGGGTGTCGTCGGGCCCGCAGGGTGCGCTGAGCGGGTCGATGGCGGCGCGCACGAGCGCGGCGGTCTCCGCGTCGAGGGTGCCACTGAGCCGTAGTCGCCCGCCGGCCCGCTCGGAGACGGTGACGTGCCGGTCGCGGGCCGCCCGAGCGGCCGCGGCCTCCAGGGCCGCCGCCGCGGCGGCGTAGGCGATCTCGGGTGCGACGTGGTCGAGGATCCGGCTGCCGAGCCTGCGCAGCAGGGTGGGGTCGAACTGCGCGGCCCAGTCGACAAGCACGCCCACGGCCTTGTCGGCGACCTCGACGCCGGCGCGGGCCGACGCGGTGGCGACCGCCTCGGCGATGACCCGGGCCTGCTCCACGGTGACCGCCCCGCTCGCCAGAGCGGCACGCACGGCGGGCGGTGCCCCGTCGAGCGAGGCGGCGAGGCCGACCAGCCGACGGGCAGCGGCGACGTCGAGGCGTAGGCGGTGCCGCAACCAGACGGTCGTCGAGGACGCGCCCTGCGCGACCGCGGTGCCCCGCCCGTCCAACTCCCGGACGACCGCCACCTGCACCGCCGCCAGCCGCTGCTGAAGCCGGTGGGTGGCGTCGAGCGCCGTGATCAGGTCGTGCTCGGAGAGCGCCCAGGCCGAGGCATCGGCGCAGGTCGCCACCGCACTCTCCGCCCGTGCCAACTCATCGATCACCAACAAATCTTAGAACAGGTGTACGACAAGTTTCCGCGACGCCGACGGCCGCGCGCGGAGAGCGTCGGACGCGCGTACGCGGTCACCTTCGAGCCCTTGCTGGCGTACGCGATGCGAAGCGTCGAGCAGCCCGAGACGCGGCCGACATCGTCGCCGAGACCGTCCTCGTCGCCTGGCACAGCGTTGCCGCTGCGGCAGACCGGCTCTACCGAGGCGGCTACCCGCCCTCGACTGTCCGCTTGATCCACGCCAGGTAGTCGGCGGAGGCGTGCACGACCGCCGTGGCGGTAACCTGAGGGTTTTCCCACGGATGAGCTTCGATGAGGTGCGCCTCCAACCGCGGGTACCTGTCGGTCGTGGTGTACAGCAGCACCTGCCACTCCTCGCTCGCACCCTGCTCGCCGAGATGCCAATACACCGACAACACCGGTCCGGCCACCTGCGCGCCTGCCGCCAAGCGTGCCGCCGTTGCGCCTTCGGCCAGTTTCACTGCCGCTGCCCGAGTGGGGGCGGCGGTGGACACCTGCACGTATTCACTCACCTCGCGAAGGCTAGCTGGGTGACGGGTACAGGGACCCGTACAACGAGGTGCCGAAAACCCCGACCTGCCCGTGCGGGCGAGTCGGGGGTTTCCCGTCGTCCAGGCAGCCTCAGCGGGCTACTTGGCTGCCTTCACGTACGAGACGAACGCGCCCCACGTCACCGGGAGGAAGGCCAACGCGGGGCCCTCCTTATCCTTGCTGTCCCGAACAGCGACGACACCCGGAATGTTGTCGGCAACCTCCACACAGTTGCCCTGTGCTCCGCTCCGGGTGCTCTTGCGCCAGGCCGCGCCGGCCAGATCAATCATGCTGCCTCTCCTTGATTCCCTGCATCAGCTTCCGGGATTCCTCAACGCTCAACGCTTGAGCGGTGAGGGCGTTCCAAACTTCCGCGTACGTCCTGACCTCGTCAACTCGATCCAGGTAGAGAGCACCCGAAAGACCCTCGTTGTACACCGTCGTCGGCTCGGCGGACCTCGCCCCGTTCGTCGGAAAGTCGAGGATGACAAATCCGCCCGACACCACGACTTGAGTGATCGTGCCGTTTAACGGCAGCACCCTGATGGAGACGTTGCGTGCATCACTAGCCCGCACAAGCTTGTCTATCTGCGCCGGCATACCGGGAACGTCTTTGTGTAGTAGAGCTTCCTCGATGATCACGTCCAGCGCGGGAGCGGCAGGCCGCTTCCGCGTTAGTAACCGCTGGCGCTCGATACGCAACTCAACCAGCTTTGCCGCTTCGTCGTCCGGCACGCTCGGGCGCGTACGGACCACCTGCGCTGCGTACTCCGGCGTCTGCAACAGCCCCGGCACTACCGCGTGCTCATAGCTCCGGATTCGACTGGCCGCTGACTCAAGCCCGACGTACAGCTCGAACCAGCGCGGGATCACCTCGCCATAGGCGTGATACCAGCTCTTGCTCTTGGACTCCTTGGCCAGGCTGACGAGAACTTCTGTCATGTCCGAAGTGGCGTTATAGAGCCGGCACATCTGGTCCACGTCCAAGGCCCGCAGGGGAGTCTGCCCGGACTCAATCCGGTACATCTTGGCGCGCGACCATTCAAGGTCGGAGGCGGCGGCCTCAAGACCGATGCCAGCCTGTTCCCGGGTCTGCCGTAGCAGCCGGCCCAGTTCTCGCCTCGGCACCGTCGATCCCGCTTCACTCATCGGCACCCATCCTCCCTGTCTCATCCTGAGCCGTCATCCGACTTGCCGTGAGACGGACGCCGCATCATCACTCGCAAAGCTTGTCACGGCGTGAATGTCTCACCTGGAGCGTTGCACATTGCATCGATGCCGTCGGATCGTAGCTGCTAGAGCGGCTGATTCGATGATCGTGGGAGGTTGCGCGTGGCCCGGTGGAAGTGGTTTCACCGTCCGAGCGAGGCGGTGCACGTCGTACAGCAGCCCGTGCACCGACAGGATGTGCCGGGCTGGGATCCTCGACACGGGAACTCGATCCAATGGGAACAGAGGGTTTTCGCTGCCGGCCCGGCCGCACAACCGAGGGCTGGACGAGCGGAAGACACGACCGGGCGGGACAAGTCGTGATGTTGGAGGAGTGGCGGCCCGAGCCGCCATTCCCGGTGATCATGGCCGGCTTCGTCGTCGACTTCCACCATCGAAACACCTGCACCAGGTGCGGCAACCCCGAGGGTTGTCCTCGGCTGAAAGAGGCCGGGGAAACGCTGCGGGCGTGGCGAGACAGGAAAGATCAGTGACCCCCCGGGCGGGTGACGTACTCCGGATAACCCGGGCCTGTTCCGTTCAGTTCCTCCGCCCGTTCCGGTTCCGGGTCATCCGTGTGCTCGACTGGCACACCTACCACGGGTGGCTGTGGATTGATGGATACCAGTTGAACTCTGCCGGTGACGCCACAGCGCGGAGGTCGATTTTCGTCATGCGCGGCGGCCTGGTGAAGGTTACCGCCCCCGTGATCGTCCAGCCTGCTGCCCGGCCACGACGGTCGCGCTAGCCAACGCGCGCGTAGCCGCACCGAGTTTCGCCGCCTCAGGCGCTCTCGCCCTCCGGAGCGCGCTTGGCGCGGCTGGGCTGCACCCGCTTGGGCTCGCCGGGCATCTTCGGGTGGTCCGGCGGGTACGGCAGGTCGCCCTGGCCGGCGGCGGCGTCGCGGTCGGCCCACTCCAGCAGCGGCGTGATGTCCCACGGTGCGTCGTCGATGCCGGCGTGCGGGTCGCCGCGCTCGGCGAGCCGGGCCGGCACGGTGCGCAGGTCGAAGTCGTCCGGGTCGGCGTCGGGCAGCTCGTCCCAGGTGACCGGGGTGGAGACGGTGGCCCGCGCGTTGGCCCGCAGCGAGTACGCGCAGGCGATCGTCCGGTCTCGGGCCATCTGGTTGAAGTCGACGAAGACCCGGGTGCCGCGCTCCTCCTTCCACCAGGCGGTGGTGACCAGGTCGGGGTTGCGGCGCTCCACCTCCCGGGCCAGCGCGATGGTGGCCCGGCGCACCTCGGTGAACGTCCACCGGGGTTGGATGCGCAGGTAGACGTGCACGCCCCGACCGCCGGAGGTCTTCGGCCAGCCGGGCACGCCCAGCTCGTCGAGGAGCGTGCGGACCTCCGCGGCGGCCCGGGCCGCGTCGGCGAAGTCGGTGCCGGGCTGCGGATCGAGGTCGATGCGCAGCTCGTCGGGTCGGTCGGCGTCGGCGGCGCGCACCGGCCAGGGGTGGAAGACGATGGTGCCCATCTGCGCCGCCCAGGCCACGTGCGCCAGGTCGGCCGGGCACAGCTCCGCCGCGCTGCGACCGCTGGGGAAGGTGATCTGCGCGGTCGTCACCCAGGGCGGCACCCCCCGGGTGGGCACCCGCTTCTGGAAGAACGCCTCACCCTCGACGCCCTCGGGGAAGCGCTGCAGCGTGGTGGGCCGCTCGCGCAGGGCGCGCATGATCCCGTCGCCCACCGCGAGGTAGTAGTGGAAGACGTCCGCCTTGGTGAAGCCCCGCTGGGGGAAGATCACCCGATCGGGACTGCTCAGCCGTACGGTGTGCCCGGCCACCTCGACCTCGGTGACCGCTGCCTTGGTGCCCGCCATCTCGCGACCTTATGCCACACCCCCGACGTTCGACGTACCGTTGACGGGTGAGTCTTGACGACAACGAGCTGCCCCGCACCGACGACGAGTGGCGGGTCCGGTTGACCCCCGAGGAGTTCCACGTCCTGCGGGAGGCCGGCACCGAACGCCCGTGGGTCGGCGAGTACGTGGACACGAAGACCCAGGGGGTCTACCACTGCCGCGCCTGCGGGCTGGAGCTGTTCTCCAGCGACACGAAGTTCGACTCGCACTGCGGGTGGCCGAGCTTCGACGACGCCATCCCGGGCCGGGTCAAGGAGATCGAGGACCGCAGTCTCGGCATGGCGCGCACCGAGATCCGCTGCGCCCGCTGCGACAGTCACCTCGGGCACGTCTTCCACGGCGAGGGCTTCACCCCGAAGGACACCCGGCACTGCGTCAACTCGATCTCGGTCCGGCTGGAACCTCGCTGACCTGAGCTGTCCGGGCGCGGCCGGTGCGTGCTCACGGCGTACCCCCGAGCAGCCCGACCTCGGCGGTCCGGGACTGCTCGATCCGCCGGGCCAGGTCGCGGACCTGCTCGTTTCGGCCGACGCCGACCTGGGCTCGGGCCAGGTCGGCCGCCGCACGCTGGTGCTCGGCGAGCACCTCGCGCAGTGCCCGGTCGACGTCCGCGTCGGGCGCGGTCCGCAGCCGGTCGAGCGCGGCGGCGTCGCCGTGCCCTTCGTGCTGGTGCGCGCCCGCGCTGGCGCCCGGCCCGGCCGTGGGTAACCAACCGCGCATCGCGGACAGCTCGTCGGCCTCGGTCGCCTCGATGGCGGCCGCCAGGGTGCGCAGCGCGTCGTCGCGCACCCGGTCCCGGGCCAGCGCGACGATCTGCAGGGTGCGTTCGCTGTGCCCGACCATCGTGGTCAGGAAGACCACGTCGATCCCGCTCATCGCGTCCCCGGCGACCGCGGACCCCGCGCCCCCGGATCCGGGCGACGCCGTCCCGACCGGGGACGCGGGGGCCGGTTGCGGCACGACCGGCGTGCTCGACGTGGGCGACCCGCCGCAGGCCGCGGTGAGCAGCAGCGCGGCGGCAATTGACACCAGACGGGTACGACGGGGCATGCCGGGTGCTCCGTTCACTCGGGGAGGGCGACACGGGTGCGGCCACCGGCCGCACCCGTGGGGTCAGACCTGTTGCCAGAGCGCGGGTACGTTCGGCGGCTCCCAGCCGGGAATCGCCGTGTGCGCCTGCCGGCAGCGGTACGTCCGTCCGCCGTAGGTGACCTGGTCACCGACCTGGTACGCCCGGCCCGCCGTCCAACTGCCGCCCGGGGCGGGCGTCGTGGTCGGCGAGGCGGTCGGGGTGGCGGTCGGGGTGGGCCGTGGGGTGGGTGAGGCGCTCGGCGTGGGGCTCGGGTTCGACCCACCGCCGATCTGCACGTCGACGCAGGAGTAGAAGGCGTTCGCGGTGTCGGAGATGTTCCACACCGCGAGGATCTTCTGCCGTCCGGAGAAGCCGCCGAGGTTGACGGTGTGCGAGACCGTCGCGCCCGGCTGCTGGTTGTTGCCGTTGACCACGCCGACCCGGGTGTTGCCGATCCAGTATTCCCAGTTGCTGGTGGCGTGGCGGGCGGTGTTCACCCAGGTGAAGGTCAGCGAGCTGCCGACCGAGGTGGCCGGCCAGCCCCGGCTGTCGTCGTTGAGGACGGCGAACTGGGAGATGCCGGCGTTGCAGCTGCGCAGGCCCTTGGGCCCCTCGACGCTCTGCGGCTCGTACCTGATCTGCCCGCAGTCGGGCACCCGGCCCTGCGCGCAGAGCGCCTGCCGACTGGGCGGGGCGGAGACGTAGCCGTGCGCCTGCGCGGGGACGGCGACGGTGAGGGTGGCGGCGACAGCACCGGCCGCCACCAGCGGGATGGTGATTCTTCGACGCATCGGGGCGGCTCCTTCTCCGGGGTCCGGTGGGGTGCCCCCAACATAATTTAAACATTGTTAACAGTAAAGACTCCGATCGATAAATCCATCGATGGTGACGACTCTGCTGGCGGAGCAGGACGACCCTGCCGTCAGAGGCGGAGCAGGCTGCCCCGGTCGTCGACCTGGTCGGCCGACTCGTCGTCCAACCAGACGCCACCGGCGGCGAGGTAGCGGAACACGTACTCCCCCGGCGGGAGCCGCACGGTGACCGTCCGCAGGCCGTCACGGCGGATCACCAACTCGTGTCGACCCGGCTCCCAGTCGTTGAAGGAGCCGACGACGCTCACCGGGCCGGGCGGGGAGTCCCGGGGCAGGCAGAAGGTCACCCGGGTCTGGCTGCCGAAGAGCTTGTTGCGCTTGATCACTGTGACCCTCCGGGGGTTGCGGCAGTTCACCTGGCACAACGGACAACACGCCGGAGCCGACACGCCGCCCCAGGTGGCGGTAGAGAGGCCATTTCGGTCCACGCGCGCCCAAGCTTCCGGCATTCTGGGACGAAACGGCGCAATGAGGGAGCTTGACCATGGCCACGTGCGAGGTCTGCGGCAACGACTACTGGATGGCGTTCGAGGTGCACACCGTCAGCGGCGACGTGCACACCTTCGACTCGTTCGAATGCGCGATCCACCGGATGGCCCCGATCTGCGAGCACTGCCAGGTCAAGATCGTCGGGCATGGCGTCGAGGTCAACGGCCGCTTCTTCTGCTGCGGACACTGCGCCCGCGCGGTCGAGGGCGCCGAGGGCGCCGAGATCCGCGACGCCGTCGGCGCACGCCCGGCCTGACCACCCGCCCGGCCTGACCACCCGCCCGGCCTGACCACCCGCCCGCGCGATCGCGCCGGCCGGCCGATAGGCCGCGCCCGATCCCACGATCCTGCGGTACGGTCGTCGCCATGCGGCCGCTGCTGTGCGTTCTTCCCCCGCCGCGCTCCTGAACGGAGCGCCGCACCTGCCGACCGGGTGACCGACCCGGCTCGGCCCCCTGCCGTACGCGCTCCGTCGACGTCGTCCCCGTCAACGGCTCACCCTTCGGAGCGCCCCCGTGTCCCTCTCCCGTACCGTGCCGCCGGCCGCCCCGGCCACGGCCACCAGTCCGGCCCGCACCGGCCTGATCCAGATCACCGTCACCGGCGTGCTGTGGGGCACCACAGGCGTGGCGGTGCAACTCCTGCGCGACAGCACCGGGCTCAGCCCGGTCAGCATCGGGTTCCATCGCCTCGCGATCGCCGCTCTCGTCCTGCTGGCGTGCACCGCCGGTCGGCTCGGCACGCTCTGGTCCGCGGTGCGCGCGGCACCCGCACCGCTGCTGCTCACCGGCGTCGGCCTCGGCCTCTACCAGGCGCTCTACTTCGCCGCGGTGGCGTGGGCCGGCGTCAGCGTCGCCACAGTGGTCAGCCTGGGCCTGGCCCCGGTGCTCGCCGCGACCTGGGAGTCGGTACGCGCCCGCCGGCTCCCCGGCCCGCTGCGCCTCGCCACGCTCGTCGCGGCGGTGGTCGGTCTCGCCCTGATCACCGGGGCGACGGCGGACCCGACCGCCGCGGTGCCCGCGCCGCTGCTCGGCCTGCTCGCGGCGGCCGGCTCCGGCCTCGGGTACGCGGTGACCACCCTGATCAGCCGGCAGGTGTCCCAGCACGTCGCACCGATGACGCTGACCACCATCTCCACCGTGATCGGAGCGCTGACCCTGGCCCCGTTCGCCGTGGTCGCCGGGATCGGCGTGCCGGTCCGCCCGGACACCGTGGCACTGCTGCTGCACCTCGGCGTGATCACCACGGCGGTGGCGTACGCGCTGTTCTACGCCGGGCTGCGCACCACCCCGGGCAGTGTCGCCGCCGTGGTGACCCTGCTCGAACCGCTCACCGCGGCGGCGCTGGCGGTGGCGCTGCTGCACGAGCCGTTGCCGCTCCCGGTCGTCGGTGGCGGCGTCCTGCTGCTCACCGCCGTGGCCGCCACCTACCTGGCACCTCGACCGGGCGTCCCCTGAGGCGGCCTACCATCGTCGGATGTCCTCGCAGACCACCGAGATCCGGACGGCGTCCTTCGCCGACCTGAACGCCCGCACCTTCCACGACCTGCTCAAGCTGCGCATCGACGTGTTCGTGGTGGAACAGAACTGCCCCTACCCGGAACTCGACGGGCGCGACGTCGAGCCGGGCACCCGCCACCTCTGGCTGACCGACGGTGGCGCGCCGCTTGCGTACCTGCGAATCCTGGCCGATCCGGACGGCGCCGCCCGGATCGGTCGGGTGGTGGTCGCCCCGGAGGCGCGCGGCGGCGGGCACGCCGGCCGGCTGATGAGCGCGGCGCTGGAGGTGGTCGGCAACCGGCCCTGCGTGCTGGACGCCCAGTCGCACCTGGTCACGTTCTACAGCCGGCGCGGTTTCGCGGTATGCGGCCCGGAGTACGTCGAGGACGGCATCCCGCACACCCCGATGCGACGTGATGTCATTGACGACTGACGATCGGGCTGGCATGGTTCCGAGTAGAGCCGTCGCGGGAGCCAGCGAATAGGCGCGGGAGTGGGCAACTCCCGCCGATCCGGGTGTCGTCGTCCGACCTCATCCCCCCGGGGGCTCCATGTCCACTCTCACCCGATCACGACGCGTGCTCTGGTTGTTAGCCATCGTGGCGACCAGCACGCTCCTGTTGACGACCGCTCTGAACACCATGCGGGCAGAGCCCGCCTCCGCGCACGGATCGGTCGTCGACCCGGCCTCGCGCAACTACAGCTGTTGGCAACGGTGGGGGGCCGAGTTCCAGAACCCCCGGATGGCCACCGAAGACCCGATGTGCTGGCAGGCCTGGCAGGCCGACCCGCAGGCCATGTGGAACTGGAACGGCCTGTTCCGCGAGGGCGTGGGCGGCAACCACCAGGCCGCCGTCCCCAACGGCCAGCTGTGCAGCGGCGGTCGCACCCAGAATGGTCGCTACAACGCGCTGGACACCATCGGCGCGTGGAAGACCACGGCGGTGTCGAACAACTTCCGGCTCCGCTTCTTCGACGGGGCCAGTCACGGCGCCGACTACATCCGGGTGTACGTGACCAAGCAGGGCTTCGACGCGCTCACCGAGCCGCTCGGCTGGGACGACCTGGAGTTGGCCGGTCAGATCGGCAACACCCCGGCCTCCCAGTGGAACCCGGACACCGGCGGCGTCTCCATCCAGATCCCGGTCAACGCGCCCGGGCGCACCGGACGGCACATGGTCTACACCGTCTGGCAGGCCAGCCACTTCGACCAGTCGTACTACCTGTGCAGCGACGTCACCTTCGGCGGCGGCACGAGCACCCCGCCGCCGACCACGCCCCCGCCGACGACCCCGCCGCCCACCACGCCCCCGCCGACCACGCCTCCGCCCACCACCCCGCCGCCGAGCACCCCGCCGCCGGCCGGGGCCTGCACGGCGACGTACCAGGTCACCGGCCAGTGGTCCGGCGGCTTCCAGGCCGAGGTGAAGGTGAGCGCGGGCGGCTCGCCCACCCGTGGCTGGTCGGTGAGTTGGAACTACAACAACGGCCAGCGGGTCACCTCGTCGTGGAACGCGACGGTCAGCACCAACGGCTCGCTGGTCACCGCACGCAACGCCGACCACAACGGCACCCTCGCCGCCGGCGCGAGCACCACGTTCGGTTTCCTCGGCTCGTGGAACGGCAGCAACCCGGTTCCGCTGGTCTCCTGCACGTCGACCAGTTGACCTCCGACCGGTGCCGCACCCGGGCGGGGGTGCGGCACCGGCCGGCGGTGAGGGCCTGTGTCAAAGTCCTCGGTCGAGCCGAGGCGGAGTCCAGACGGCGGTCCGGCAAGGCGGCCGGTCGTCGTCTGGCCCCGCCGCAGGCCGGCCAGTGGCTTTGACGCAGGCCCTAATCCGGTGGTGCCCGGCGGCCCGTCCTGGCACCATCTCCCGCATGATCGAGATCCGGGTGCTCGCCCCCGATGACTGGCCCACCTGGCGCGACCTGCGGCTGGCCGCCCTCACCGAGGCGCCGGAAGCGTTCGGCTCCCGGCTCGCCGACTGGCAGGGCGACGGCGACCGCGAACAGCGCTGGCGCGACCGGCTGAGCATTCCCGGCGCACACGACGTGGTGGCCGTCCTGGACCGGCGCCCGGTCGGGATGGCCAGCGGCGTACCCACGGCGGACCCGCTGGTGCTGGAGCTGATCTCGATGTGGGTGCACCCCGACGCCCGGGGCAGGGGTGTCGGCGACCGCCTGGTGGACGAGGTCGCGTGCTGGGCCCGCCAGCACGGTGCCGACCGGCTGCGGCTCAGCGTCATGCCGGACAACGCGGCGGCGAAGGCCCTCTACCGCCGCGCCGGCTTCCAGCTGACCACCCTGACCTCCGACGGCGAACAACTCATGCTCCGCCCCCTCTAACCCAAACCCAAACCCACCCGTCCCCCGCGATCTTGCACTTTCTGTCGCCTTATTGCGGCTTATGCCCTTTTCGTCGGGGCAGAAAGTGCAAGATCGCGGCGTGACCGGGCGGGGGTCAGACCAGGCAGTTGACGATCTCGGCGACCGAACGGCGACGGCCCGTGTAGAACGGGACCTCCTCGCGGACGTGCCGGCGGGCGCCGGAGGCGCGCAGGTCCCGCATCAGGTCGACGATCCGGTGCAGTTCGTCGGCCTCGAAGGCGAGCATCCACTCGTAGTCACCCAACGCGAACGAGGCCACCGTGTTGGCGCGGACGTCCGGGTAGCCGCGGGCCATCTTGCCGTGCTCGGCGAGCATCTCGCGCCGCTCGGCGTCGGGCAGCAGGTACCACTCGTAGGACCGGATGAACGGGTACACGCAGATGTAGGGGCGGGCCTCCTCGCCGGCAAGGAACGCCGGGATGTGGCTCTTGTTGAACTCGGCCGGCCGGTGCAGCGCCATCTGCGACCAGACCGGGGTCAGCGACCGCCCCAGCGTGGTGCGGCGGAACCGCAGGTACGCGTCCTGGAGCGCGTCGGGGGACGCGGAGTGCCACCAGATCATCACGTCCGCGTCGGCGCGCAGACCGGCGACGTCGTACACGCCGCGGACCACCACGTCCTTGCCGGCCAGCTCGTCGAAGAGGGCCACGACCTCACCTGTGACGTTGTCCCGCAGCGACGGCAGCGGGGCGCTGGCCCGGAACACCGACCACATGGTGTAGCGGATGCTGTCGTTCAGCTCCCGCAGGCGGGCCGCGTTTGTCTGCTCGGTCATCTCGCCGATCCTCCCAGTGCTGTGATGATCTCGTCGGCCGCCGTCTCGCCGGAGCGGACGCAGACCGGGATGCCGACGCCGTCGTAACCGGCGCCGGCGAGGACCACTGTGGGGTACGCGGCCCGCAGCGCCGCGCGCGCGGCGGCGACCCGGTCGGCGTGCCCCGGGGCGTACTGCGGCAGCGCGCCGCCCCACCGCTGCACGTGCCCGTCGACCGGGGCGGGCAACGGGGTGCCGAGCACCGCCGAGAGCTCTCGATGCACGGTGGTCGCCAGGTCCACGTCGGGGCGCTGAAGGTGCGCCTCCTCGCCGTACCGGCCCACCGACGCGCGCACCAACGCCAGGCCGTCCGGCCGGCGCAGGTGCCCCCACTTGGTGGTGAAGAAGGTGGCCGCCTTGATCAGCAGACCCTCGGTGCTCGGCACCAGGAAGCCGGACAACTCAGGCAGGCGCGGTTGCGGCAGCGCCAGCGTGACAAGCGCGACGCTCGCGTAGTCCAGCTCGCCGACACCCTTCGCGACCGCCGGGGCCGGGCCCGCGAGCAGCCGGGCCGCCGGTCGCGCCGGCACCGCAAGCACCACGGCGTCCACGTCGACGAACGCCGGGTCGCGGGTCGGGCCGACGGTGAGCCGCCAACCCGTGTCGGTAGGTGTCACCTCGCGGACGGCGGCGTCCCGCCGTACCGTCGCGCCGCTGGCAGTCACGGCGGCCTCGACCAGGGTGCGCAACCCACCGGCCAGCGTGCCGAAGACCGGAGCACCGGGGGCACGCGGCGCGGCGGCCTGCGCGGCCCGGACCGCGCCGACGAGGGTGTGCTCCACCCGGGCCGTACGGGCCAGCGCCGGCATCGTCGTGACCAGGGAGAGATCGTCGGCGCGGCCCGCGTACACGCCACCCAGCATCGGGTCGACCAGCCGCTCGACCACCTCGTCGCCGAAGCGGGAACGGACCAGCGCGCCCACCGAGACGTCCGCGTCCGGCCCGACCAGGGGCCGCCCGTCGTCGGTGTCGGCGTCCGCCGCCGGGCGGGCGACCGAGGTCACCCGGTCCAGATCCCCCGGTACGCCCACAAGCGTGCCGCCCGGGATGGGGCGCAGCCCACCGTCGATGACGAGCGCGGCCTGCCCCACCGTCGGGTGCACGATCTTCTCGGCCAACCCGAGCCGTCGGATCAGGGCCACCGCGGCGGACTCCGCCCCGGTCGGGTCACGCATCAGGAACGACTCGGCCCCGAACTCCACCGGCTGACCAGCCAGCTCCCCCGTACGCAGCTTGCCGCCCAGTGCGCCGGACTGCTCGTACACCCTGATCTCGGTGCCGGCCGGTGCGTGGTCGCGCAGGCGGACCGCGGCGGCCAGCCCGGCGATACCGCCGCCGACCACCGCCACCCGCCAGGGTTGCCGCATCACGGGTCAGCCCTGGTCGGCCCGGCGGTGGGAAAGCTCGTGCACGAGCGCGACCACCCGGGTCAACACCTCCGGGTCGGTCTCCGGCAGCACACCGTGCCCGAGGTTGAACACGTGCCCCGGGGCCGCCCGGCCCTGCTCCAGGATGCGACGCACCTCGGCCTCCACCACCGGCCACGGCGCGAACAGCAGGCACGGGTCCAGGTTGCCCTGCACCGCCTTGTCCGGGCCGATCCGGTGGGTGGCCACGTCCAGCGGGGTACGCCAGTCGACGCCGACCACGTCCGCGCCGGCCTCGCCCATCGCGCCGAGCAGCTCGGCGGTGCCCACCCCGAAGTGGATCCGCGGCACCCCGGCGTCAGCCAGCCCGCTCAGCACCGCGGTCGAGTGCGGCAGCACGTACCGGCGGTAGTCGGCCTCGGACAGCGCGCCCGCCCACGAGTCGAACAACTGCACGGCGGACACGCCCGCCTCGATCTGCACCCGCAGGAAGGCGAGCGTCACCTCGGACAGCCGACCGCAGAGCGCGTGCCACAGCTCCGGGTTGCCGTACATCAGGGCCTTGGTCTTCGCGTGGGTCCGCGACGGCCCGCCCTCGACCAGGTAGCTGGCCAGGGTGAACGGCGCGCCGGCGAAACCGATGAGCGGGGTGTCGCCCAGCTCGACGACCAACTGCCGGACGGCCTCGTCCACGTACGGGACGTCGTCACGGGTGATCGGGCGGATCCGCTCGACGTCGGCGAGGGTGCGGACCGGCTCGGCGACCACCGGGCCGGTGCCCGGCACGATGTCCAGATCGACACCGGCCGCCGCGACCGGCACCACGATGTCGCTGAACAGGATCGCCGCGTCCACGCCGTGCCGGCGCACCGGCTGGAGCGTGATCTCGGTGACCAACTCGGGGCGACGGCAGGACTCCAGCATCGGCACGGTCGCCCGGATCTCCCGGTATTCCGGCAGCGAGCGGCCGGCCTGGCGCATGAACCAGACCGGGGTGTGCGGGCCGGACCGTCGCCAGCAGGCCCTGACGAAGGGCGAGTCGGCCGGTCCGCCGGGGCGGGGTTCTCCGTCTCGGGCGACAGTGCCCGTGGTGTCCGTGGTCATCGCCGCAATCGTGCCACGCCCACGACCCCCACCCCACCTGGGGTGAAAGGAAGAGCGACTTCGGAAGGCCCCCCGGCGGCGCACGGGTGTCGGCGCGCCGTCGAAGCCGGGGGCCGACGGCGGCATAGGCTGCCGACATGGCCCCCCCGATCGCGCTCCCGGAGACGTTCGCCCGCGCGGTCGCCGGGCTGCGATCGGCGACTCCCCGGCCGGAGATCACGCTGGAGGAGGTCGGCGCCCCCCAGCGGTTGGCTCCGTACGCGTTCGCGCTCTCCGCGACCGTGCTGCGCGACGCCGACGAGGTCGCGACCGGCCGACTGATCCTGCTGCACAACCCGGTCGGCCACGAGGCGTGGCAGGGCACCCTGCGGTTGGTCACCTACGTGACCGCCGAGTTGGAGGTCGACCTGGCCGCCGACCCGCTGCTACCCGGGGTCGGCTGGACGTGGCTGACCGACGCGTTGGACGCCCAGGATGCCGGCCACCGGGCGATCGGCGGCACGGTGACGCAGACCATGTCGACCCGCTTCGGCGACCTCGCCGGCCCACCGACCGTCGGCGACATCGAGATCCGCGCCTCCTGGACGCCGATCGACGACGACCTGACCCCACACCTGCTCGGCTGGTGCGCACTGCTCGCCTCCACCGCCGGCCTCCCCCCACCCGGCGTAACCGCCCTCTCCGACCGCCGCCCCGCCGGCGCAGCCTGACCCCCACCCCACCCGCACTCTCCCGCGCCCGCCCCCGCTCTCTCCCGCGCCGCGCCCGCCCCCTCCCGCGTCGATCGTGGAGTTGTGGTGGGCGAAATGCTGCCGTGTACGGCATTTGTGAGGCACCGCGAGTCCATGATCGACGGGGTGTGGGTGGTAGCCCGAGACATCTCGTGGACACCTGACCGACACTCGCCGGACCGGCTGCACCCGCCGGATCATCGCGCGCACTAGGGTTGGCAGGTGACCGACGAACCACCCCTGCGCCGTCGGCCCGCCGAGGAACTCCCGGGAAACGCACCCCAGCACCCGCCGTCGGCCCAGCCGAAGCCGGCGGGCGACGGGGTGGACCCGACCGACGGTGGGCCCGTTCCGCTGATCGCCCCGCGTGACGGCACGCCCGACCCGGTGGCCGCTCCGGCCGCGCTGGCCGAGGTCGTGGCCCGCTTCGCGGCGGGCAGCGGCCCCGTCGCCCTGGACGCCGAACGCGCCTCCGGCTACCGCTACAGCCAGCGCGCGTACCTGGTGCAACTGCGCCGGGCCGGTGCGGGCACGGCGCTCATCGACCCGCTGCCACTGCCGGACCTCAGCGCGCTGGACGCGGCGATCGGGGATGCCGAGTGGGTGCTCCACGCGGCCAGCCAGGATCTGCCCTGCCTGGCCGAGGTGGGGCTGCGCCCGCGCCGGTTGTTCGACACAGAGTTGGCGGCCCGGCTGGCGGGGTTCGAGCGGGTCGGGCTAGCCGCGCTGACCGAGCAGCTGCTCGGGTTCACCCTGGAGAAGCACCACTCGGCGGCCGACTGGTCGAGCCGGCCGCTGCCCGAGTCGTGGCTGACGTACGCGGCCCTCGACGTGGAGCTGCTCACCGACCTGCGTGACGCGCTCGACGCGGAGCTGACCCGACAGGGCAAGTCGGCCTGGGCCGCGGAGGAGTTCGCCGCGCTGGTCCGCACCGGGGCGCGCCCGCCGCGGGTCCGGGCGGAGCCCTGGCGGCGCACCTCCGGCATCCACCGGCTGCGCGGGGCGCGGGCCCAGGCCCGCGTCCGCTCGATGTGGTACGCCCGGGACCAGATCGCTTCCCGGCGGGACGCCGCTCCCGGTCGGGTGTTGCCCGACTCGGCGATCATCGCCGCCGCCGAGTTGGACCCGCAGGACGAGAAGGCCCTGCTGACCCTGCCCGGTTTCGGCGGCCGGTCGGTCCGTCGGCTGGCCCGCACCTGGCTGGCCGCTCTCGACGACGCCCGGCAGTTGCCGGACGACTCGTTGCCGGTCTCCCCGACCGTGGAGGGCCCGCCCCCGCCGCACCGGTGGGCCGAACGCGATCCGGTGGCGGCTGGCCGGCTGGCCCGGTGCCGGGAGGTGGTGGTCCGCATCGCCGGTGAGCACAACCTGCCGCCGGAAAACCTGATCACCCCGGATTCGGTGCGCCGGCTGGCCTGGACGCCACCGGAAGAGCTCACCGAGGACACCGTCGCGGAGACGCTGCGCGGCCTCAACGCCCGCGAGTGGCAGATCGGGCTCCTCACCACCGACCTAACCGAAGCCCTAACCCCCACCCCCTAACTCGAACCCCACCCCACCCCCACCCCCCGTGGTTGATCATGAGGTTATCGCCACCGCCACCGGCGTGTCGTGACGACAACTCCATGATCAACGAAGGTCGGACTGGTCCGGTGGGGGCGGGGGTCAGGGAGGCGGGGGTGAGGGAGGCGGGGTGGGTGTGGGGTGGGCCACAGGGGGACCTGGGGGCCGGGTTGGTTACTGGCGAGTAGCATTCGGGGGAACGTGCCCGTGTCGGCGACCCCTGTCCGGTCCGGAGTGCCGCTCCGCACGAAGGCCGAATCATGGTCGAATAGGAGGCTCAAGTGCCCCGTGAAGTTCGGGATGTCGTCTTTGTCGACGGTGTCCGTACCCCGTTCGGCAAGGCGGGTGGCATGTACGCCAACACCCGCGCCGACGACCTGGTGATCCGCTGCATCCGTGAACTGCTGCGTCGCAACCCGCAGCTGCCCCCGGAGCGGGTCGAGGAGGTCGCCATCGCGGCCACCACCCAGATCGGCGACCAGGGCCTCACCATCGGCCGTACCGCCGCCCTGCTGGCCGGTCTGCCCAAGACCGTTCCCGGCTTCGCCATCGACCGGATGTGCGCGGGCGCCATGACCGCGGTGACCACCGTGGCCAGCGGCATCGCCATGGGCGCGTACGACGTCGCCATCGCCGGCGGCGTCGAGCACATGGGGCACCACCCGATGGGCGAGGGCGTCGACCCCAACCCGCGCATCATCGCGGAGAAGCTCGTCGACCCGTCGGCGCTGGTCATGGGTGCCACCGCGGAGAACCTGCACGACCTGGTCCCGCACATCACCAAGGCGCGCACCGACGCGTTCGCGCTCGCCTCGCAGCAGAAGACCGCGAAGGCGTACGCCAACGGCAAGCTCCAGGACGACCTGGTGCCGATGTCGATCCGCGACGCGGAGGGCGGCTGGGGCCTGGCGACCGTGGACGAGGCTCCACGGGACACCTCGCTTGCGAAGCTCGCCACCCTGAAGACCCCGTTCCGCCCGCACGGCAAGGTCACCGCGGGCAACGCGGCCGGCCTGAACGACGGCGCCACCGCGAGCCTGCTCGCCGACGAGGCCACCGCCCGCGAGCTGGGCCTGCCGGTCGCCATGCGGCTGGTGTCGTTCGGTTTCGTCGGCGTGGAGCCGGAGGTGATGGGCGTCGGCCCGATCCCGTCGACGGAGAAGGCGCTGCGCCTCGCCGGGCTCAGCATCGACGACATCGGCCTGTTCGAGCTGAACGAGGCGTTCGCCGTGCAGGTGCTCGCCTTCCTCGACCACTTCGGCATCGCCGACGACGACGCGCGGGTCAACCCGTGGGGCGGTGCGATCGCCATCGGCCATCCCCTCGCCTCGTCGGGCGTACGGCTGATGACGCAGCTGGCCCGCCAGTTCGCCGAGCACCCCGAGGTCCGCTACGGCGTGACCGCGATGTGCATCGGCATCGGCATGGGCGGCACGGTCATCTGGGAGAACCCACACTGGGAGGGTGGCAACAAGTGAGCGCACTGGCCGCACCGAACGAGGTCGTCACCCGCGCGCTGCTGCGCCAGGTGAACGTACCGGGGCTGGACCGACCCGCCGCCCTGATCACCCTGGACAACGGGCTCGACCACACCAAGCCGAACACCTTCGGTCCGGGTGGACTGGCCAGCCTGGACGAGGCGATCACCGCCGCGCTCGCCGCCGACCCGGCGTTCGTCGCGGTCACCGGCAAGCCGTACATCTTCTGCGTGGGCGCGGACATCGTCGGCCTGCCGCAGCTCGCCGACCGCGCGCAGGCGCTGGAGATCGGGCGGCTCGGTCACCGGGTCTTCGCCCGGCTCAGGGACAGCACGGTCCCCACGTTCGCGTTCGTCAACGGCGCGGCGATGGGCGGCGGCCTGGAGCTGGCGCTGCACTGCCACTACCGGACGCTCTCCGGTGGCGCGGCGGCCCTGGCGCTGCCCGAGGTCTCCCTCGGTCTGGTGCCCGGCTGGGGCGGCACCCAACTGCTGCCGAACCTGATCGGCATCCCCGCCGCGACCCAGGTGATCATCCAGAACCCGCTCATGCAGAACAAGATGCTCAAGCCGAAGCAGGCCGCCGAGCTGGGCATCGCGGACATCCTGCTGGAGCCGGCCGACTTCCTGGAGCGTTCCCTGGAGTGGGCCGCCGACGTGGTGCGCGGTCGGGTGACAGTCACCCGTCCCGAGGTCGACAAGGACATGTGGGCGGGCGTGCTCTACTTCGCCCGGGAGACGCTGAACCAGCGGCTGCACGGCGCGGTCCCGGCCGCGTACAAGGCCCTCGACCTGTTGGAGACGGCCAAGGACGGCGACTTCGCCGCCGGCACCGCCGCCGAGGACGAGGCCCTCGCGGACCTGGTCTTCTCCGAGGAGCTGCGCAGCGGCCTGTACGCGTTCGACCTGGTGCAGCGGCGGGCCAAGCGACCGGCCGGCGCACCGGACAAGGGTCTGGCCCGCACGATCACAAAGGTCGGCATCGTCGGCGCCGGCCTGATGGCCAGCCAGTTGGCGCTGCTGTTCGCCCGCCGCCTCCAGGTGCCGGTCGTGATGAGCGACCTGGACCAGTCCCGGGTGGACAAGGGCGTCGGCTACGTGCACACCCAGATCGAGAAGGCCGTCATCAAGGGCCGGATGGACAAGGGCACCGCCGCCAAGCTGTACGGCCTGGTCAGCGGCACTGTCGACAAGGGCGCCTTCGCCGACGCCGACTTCGTCATCGAGGCGGTCTTCGAGGACCTGGGCGTCAAGAAGCAGGTCTGGGCCGAGTTGGAGAAGATCGTCTCTCCGGAGGCGGTGCTCGCCACCAACACCAGCTCACTGTCGATCACCGAGATGGCCGCCGACCTGGAGCACCCGGAGCGGGTGGTCGGCTTCCACTTCTTCAACCCGGTGGCGGTGCTGCCGCTGCTGGAGATCGTCCGGGGTGAACGCACCGACGACGTCACCCTGGCCACCGCGTTCGCGGTCGGCAAGCAGCTCAAGAAGTCGAGCGTGCTGGTCTCCGACGCCCCGGCGTTCGTGGTGAACCGGCTGCTCACCCGTTTCCTGGGCACCGTTTTCGCCGCCGTGGACGCCGGCACGCCGCTGGACGTGGCGAACAGCGCACTGGACCCGCTGGGCCTGCCGATGCGCCCGCTCGCCCTGCTCCAGTTGGTCGGGCCGGCCGTCGCGTACCACGTGGGCGGCACGCTGCACGCCGCATACCCGGACCGGTACGGCGTCAGCGAGAACCTCAAGCGGATCGCCGACTCGGGTCAGCCGATCGTGGTCGACGACCAGGTAAACGACGAGGTGGCCAAGCTGCTCGTCGTCGGTGACCGGCCGCTGACCGCCGAGCAGGTACGCCAGAACGCGCTCGACGCGCTCGCGCAGGAGATCCGGCTGATGCTGGACGAGGGCGTGGTCGCCGAGGCGCAGGACATCGACCTGTGCATGATCCTGGGCGCCGGGTGGCCGTTCCACCTGGGCGGCGTCACCCCGTACCTGGACCGGACCGGCACCTCCGAGCGGGTCACCGGTCAGCGGTTCCTGCCGCGCGGGGCGGCGAGCCTGCCCGCCTAACGAGATCGCAGCGCCACCGTCGCGGTGGTCGGACCGTCCCCCGTGGACGGCCGGCCACCGCGACCGTTTGTGATCACTCCGGCCGTGCGGAGGACCGACGCGGGGCATCACCGGTAGCCACACCGGGTTAGGATCACGCGCTTTGCACCCCTGACTTGGAGCTAACTGATGTCTCAGCCGCCGGCCAGCCCGTACGGCCCGCCGCACGATTCCCCCAACCCGCCGCAGCAGCCGGGCCAGCCCGGCCAGCCCCAGCAGCCCGGCCAGCCGCAGCAGCCCGGCCAGCCGCAGCAGCTGGGCCAGCCGCAGCAGCCCGGCGCGTGGCCGCCGCCGCAGCAGCAGGGGTTCCCGCCCGCGCAGCCGGGTCAGCCGTACCTGCCCGCCGGCCCGCCCCCGGCGAAGAAGTCGAACGTCGGCAAGATCGTGCTGATCGTGCTGGCGGTGCTGCTCGTGCTCTGCCTCGGCGGGGTGGCGATCGCCTGGTTCACCCTCAAGGACGACGTCGGCGACGTCGTCGACGCCGCCAACACCCGGGTGGTCGCGCCGGCGACCCTCGCCGGCCGGCCGAAGCTCAACGACCCGCAGCTCCAGTCGGCCGCCGACCAGATGGTCACCGAGATGAAGGCCGAGGTGCAGAACGAGACCAGCACGATCGGGGCGTTCTACGGCGACCCGGCCAAGCAGGATCTCATCATGGTCACGGCGGTGTCCGGCGTGATGGCCGACCCGAAGAAGGAGCTGGACGAGGCCGTCACCGGGCTCGCCAGCGAGCTGGCGGTGACAAACATGGCGGTGGTCGAGGCGGGCCCGCTGGGCGGCGACGCGAAGTGCGGTGACGGCAAGACCGAGGGCGTGCCACTCGGCGTCTGCGTCTGGGCCGACCGGGGCAGCGTGGGCATGGTGGTGATCTACTTCAAGACCGCCAAGCAGGTGGAGGCCGAGTTCGCCACCATCCGGGGTCAGATCGAGCAGCGTTCCTGAGCCGTACGACGACCGGGGCCCCGGCCACCTCAGGGTGGCCGGGGCCCCGTGCCGTACCCGACCGGACCGCTCAGGCTCCGGCCACCGGGAAGTACGCGTTCAGCTTGCTCCGCAGGTGAGCCGCGTAGATGAAGCCGAGCACCGGGTTGCCACGGAAGGCGCTGACCGTGCCGCTGCCGGCCTGCACCGCCACCGGTCGGGACAGCGCGGCGAACTTCACCTGCTGACCCCCCTGCGCCCACGCCGAGGCCGCCGGCTCGACCTGGGTGCCGACCAGGGCGGGGAACACCGCCACGCCGTTCTGAAAGCCGCGCAGCTGCCCCTTGCGGGCCAACACGTAGTCCATCGCCGTGGCGGTGAACCCCTGCAGGGCGTCCGCCGTGACGACAGTCGTCGGCGCGGCCACCGTGAACAGGTGCAGCTTTGTCGCCATCCACCGCATCCGGAAATCACCCCGGTGACCGATCAGCACCGGTACGCCGCCCCAGTCCTCGGTGCGCACCTCGCAGCCGTCGGCCCGAAGCCGCTCGCCGGTCGCGGTGAGGTACGCCCGCACCGGCTCGGTAGCTGCCTTGTCCATCCGCCCACGTCCTTCGCTGGCTCGCTGTGGCCGCTCATCTAACACCACAGCCGCCTGCCCCGCCGCCCCTGTCGATCATGGACAAATACTGTGCCCTTGCGCTAAGTGTCGCCTCCCGCGATACTTAGCCAGATGGCACAGTATTCGGCGCAGCTCGACGGCGTGTTCGTCGCCCTCGCTGACCCGACCCGGCGCTGGGTCATCCGACGCCTCGGCCACGGTCCGACGAGCGTCGGCGATCTCGCCCGCGAGCTTCCGATGACCCTTCCCTCGTTCATGAAGCACGTGCAGACGCTCGAGTCGAACGGACTGATCCACACGACCAAGTCCGGCCGGGTACGCACCTGCGTGCTCAACCGCGAGCGCCTCGCCGTCGTTGACGACTGGCTCGCGGAGCAGCGCCGGATCTGGGAAGAGCGCACGGACCGCCTGGAACGCCTCGTCACCGATCAGCAGGAGAACCCGCAATGAATCCCGACCTGGACCTGACCATGGCGCGAGTCATCCGCGCCCCTCGCGCCGCCGTGTGGAGCGCCTGGACCGAGCCGTCCCGCTTCGAGAGGTGGTGGATACCGGCGCCGGCCCTGTGCCGCGTCGATCGCCTGGACGTCCGACCCGGTGGCGCACTCGTGACCCGACTGAGCGACGACGGGGTGGAGTTCGTCCCACACCTCGACGCGTGCTTCCTCGTCGTCGACGATCATGAGCGGATCGTGTTCACGAACGTCATCGACAGCGCCTGGCGGCCCGCGAGCCCCAGCCCGGTCCCGATGACCGCGGAGATCACCTTGAAGGATCACCCGGACGGCACGGACTACCGGATCATCGTCCGCCACGGTGATCCCGCCGCTCGTGACCTGCACGAGAAGATCGGCTTCGCGGACGGCTGGGGTTCGGCGACCGCACAACTCGCCGGGGTCGCCGAGAGCCAGGGTGCGCCGTGAAAATCACTCTCACCGAGTTCGTCACCCTCGACGGGGTCAGCCAGGGTCCTGGCTCGTCGACCGAGGACACGAGCGGCGGCTTCACCCAGGGCGGCTGGCTCGTGCCCTACCTGGACAAGCAGTTCGTCGGGCGCACCTCTGAATGGCTGGGTCTCGCCGACGGTCTGCTACTCGGGCGGCGAACCTACGAGGCGTTCGCTCGCGACTGGCCACAGATCACCGACCCGGACGATCCGTACACCGAACGGATGAACTCACTACCGAAGTACGTGGTGACCAACACGCTGGCGGAGGGTGCTTGGCACCCTACGACGGTGCTTCGCGGCGACCCGATCCACAACGTCGGGAACCTCAAGTCGCAGCCAGGACGGGAACTTCAGGTCCACGGCAGTGCGCGACTTGGCAAGGCCCTGTTGTCGGCTGGCCTCGTCGACACACTCCGACTCATCGTCGCTCCCACAGTGGTCGGTTCCGGGCGGCGGCTGCTCGACCACCCGAGCGCACCCGTCGGCCTTCAGCTCGTCCACCACGAAGTGACGGCGAACGGCCTGCTCCTGCTCGAGTACGAGCAAGTCGGCGTCGCTCCCTTGGCGGAGTACGAAGGCGTCACAGCATTCGTATAGTGCCCGGCGACGTGATGCCGAGGCCCCGACCATCCGAAGGTGGCCGGGGCCTCGTGCCCGGTGCCGGCGGTCAGGCCGGTTCGTGGCCCTGCGCCGCGGCCCGCGCCGCCGCTGCCGCCGCTCGCTCGGCGGCGTTGCCGAGCACGCAGAACTCGTTGCCCTCCGGGTCGGCGAGCACCACCCAACCGCCGCCGGTCGGGCCGACGTGATCGGCGACAAGCGTCGCGCCGATGCCGATCAGCCGCTCGACCTCCTCGGCCCGGGTGCGGTCGGCGGGTTGCAGGTCCAGGTGCAGTCGGTTCTTCACCGCCTTGCCCTCGGGCACGGCGAGGAAGAGCACCTCCGGGCCGCCCGGCGGCAGGAGCATCGCCTCCGGGTCGCCCGGGAAGTCGTCGGGGTGCCGGGGGCAGTCGAAGACCTGCGCCCAGAAGCCGGCCAGGGCGTACGTGTCGTGACAGTCGATGCTGATGTTGTGGATCGTCGAACTCACAGCTGGTCCTTTACGGTGGTGGTGGCGAGACGTTCCCCAGCGCTGCGGACCACGCAGAACTCGTTCCCCTCCGGGTCGGCGAGCACCGCCCAGCCCGTCCCGTCGGCGTTGCGACGGTCGGTGACACGTGTGGCGCCGAGGCCGAGCACCCGTTCGACCTCCTCATCTCTGGTCCGGTCGACAGGTTCCAGGCAGATGTGGAGCCGGTTCTTCGTCACCTTCTCCTCCGGCACCTCTTGGAAGAACAGGTTCGGGGTGGCGTCGTCCGACGGCAGCAGGGCCGCCTCCGGGTCACCCGGGGCGTCCTCGGAGTGTCGGGCGTACCCGAGCACGGCGGCCCAGAAGCCAGCCAGGGCGTACGTGTCATGGCAGTCAAAACTGATGTTGCGGATCCGTGGATACACGGGTGTTCCCTCCGAACGGGATGGGACGCTCCGCTGCCCGGGGTCAGCCGGCAGAAACCCGGGGTGCGGAGCCCTGACGTGTGGACATCGACGCACCCCCTTCCGCTCTCGAGCTGACCTGGGTGATCTTCCCAGTGGGCGTGCCCTGCGCGCAACCCCGTTCAGCCGGGAATGACCACCGCGCCGTTCACCGCCGGGGCGTCCGCCGAGGGCAGGGTGACAGTTACCTCCAGGCCACCGCCGGGCTGCGCGATGACGCGTACCGTGCCGCCGTGCGCCGTGCAGACCGCGCGGACGATGGACAGGCCGAGGCCGGACCCCCGGGCCCCGGTGCGTTCCCGGCCGCCACGCCGGAACGGCTCGAACAGCCCCGGCACGTCGGCCTGGTCCACCTCGAACCCGGTGTTGCCCACGACCAGCCAGGACCGCTCGCCGTCGGTGCCGGTACGCACCCAGAGCCGGCCGTGCAGGTGGTTGTAGCGAACCGCGTTCTCGATGAGGTTGCCGGCCAACCGGTCCAGCAGCCCCGGGTCACCGACGACGGGCGCGGACTCCAACGACGTCTGCACCCGCAGGCCGATCCGCTCCACCTCGCGGCGCATCGCCGACAACGCGTTCGCGGTGCCCGCCGAGAGGTCGCACTCGGTGCGCCGGCCCAGCTGCCGCCCGGCCTGCGCCTCGCTGCGGGCCAGCACCAGCAGCGCGTCCACCAGGCCGTTGGCCCGCTCGGACGCGTCCCGGACCACTGTCGCCATCCGGCGGTACTCCGCGGCATCCGCGTCGTCGTCACTGAGCGTCACGTCGATCTCGGTCCGCATCACGGCCAACGGAGTACGCAGCTCGTGCGAGGCGTTCGCCACGAAGCGTTTCTGCGCCTCGAACGCGGACGCGATCCGGTCCAGCATGGCGTCGAACGTCTTCGCCAGCTCGGCCACCTCGTCGTCGGCGCCCGAGTAGCCGATCCGCTGGTCCAGGGTGGCCTCGCCGAGTCGCTGCGCGGTGGCGGTGACCTGGTGCAGGGGGCGCAGCGCCCGGCCCGCCACCGCGTACGCGCCGGCGACCCCGACCACGCTTATCGCCAACAGCGCGACCAGGCCCTTGGCCAGCAGCTCCCCGGACGCGGCGTCGACCAGGCGCCGCTGCCACTCGGCGGCATCCATCCGCCCGCCGTCGGAGAGCAGCACTGTCGTGCCGGGCAGCAGCTCGTCGGTGGGGCGCAGCGCGTCGCGGACCAGCAGCCAGGCCAGCAGCACCAGGATCGCCCCCGCGCCGACCAGCAGCACCCCGTTGAGCAGCGTCAGCCGCAACCGCAGGGTCGGCCGCACCCGGCGGCTCACGCGCCCACCTCGGCCGTGCGGTAACCCGCGCCCACAACTGTCTCGATGAGCGGCGGGTCACCGAGCTTCTTGCGCAGCGTCATCACCGTGACGCGGACGATCGTGGTGAACGGGTCGGTGTTGGCGTCCCAGACCCGTTCCAGCAGCTCCTCACTGGAGACCACCGCGCCACGCGCCTTGAGCAGCTCGCTGAGCACCCCGAACTCCTTGTTGGTCAGGTCGACCGGCACCCCGGCGCGGGTGGCCACCCGGCGGGCCGGGTCGAGCACCAGGTCGGCCAGTTCGAGCACCGGCGGCGCGGCCGGGGTGGCCCGCCGGCCCAGCGCCTGCACGCGGGCGACCAGCTCGTCGAAGGCGAACGGTTTGGACAGGTAGTCGTCCGCGCCGAGCTGCAGCCCCTCCACCCGGTCGGCCACCGTGACGCTCGCGGTGAGCATCAGCACCCGGGTCAGCGCGCCGGAGGCGGCCAGGTCGGCGCAGATCTGGTCACCGTGCACGCCGGGCAGGTCGCGGTCCAGCACCACCACGTCGTACCGGGTGACGAACGCCGCCTCGTGGCCGGCGTCGCCGTCGTACGCCACGTCGACAGCCATCCCCCGCTTGCGCAACCCGCGCGCGATCGCGTCGGCGAGGTTGCGCTCGTCCTCCACCACCAGTACCCGCATCCCGGCCTCCTCGCTGCTGACCACCGACAACCTAGTGCCAGCCGGCAACAATCCTCCCTCGCCGCCCGCCCAGGCCGACCGGTGGTCAGTCGCGCACCTGCCAGATCTGGTACGAGCCGCCGGAGCCGGCGCACAGCACGTGGCCCGTGATCGCCTGGCACGTGCCGGTGGCCTTCGGCAGCACGTCCACGACGCGCGTCCGGCCGGCGTGGACGTCCAACTCCCCGACCAGTACCCCGCCGTCCGGATGCGCGCGGACGCCGACCAGACGGCCGCGGGTGTCGAGCTGGTACAGCTCCCACCGGCCCAGGTCGGCCAGCTCCTGGCCGGTCCACGCGTCGATGACGAAGAACTGCCCGGCCGGATCGCTGCTGCGCACGCTGGCCATCAGCCGGCCGCCGGACGGCCAGGCCCACGACCAGCGGTCGCTGCGCCAGCGCACCTCGCCGGTCGCGGAATCGACAGCCCACAGCCCCGCGGAGCGGGTTTGCAGGCACAGGACGCTGCCGCAGTCCTGGACGATGTCGACCTCGCCTACCGTGGTGCTCCAGCGCCGGTCCAGCCGGTCCAGCCCGTACGCGGTGATGGTCTTCGATTCGCCACCGACGGTCAGCACCAGGTCGCCCACCACCTGCACGTACGTCAGTGGCCCGCCACCGGGTGGGCGCAGGTCGGCGCGGACCAGCACCGCGCCGGTCCGCGCGTCGCGTACCTCGACCGGCCCGCCCACGTCGGTGAGCAGCAGCCGCTCCGCCTTCTCGCCGACGGTCTGCGCGTTCACGCCGACGGTGGGGGCGGTCAGCTGCCAGCGCACCGTGCCACAGCAGGGATCGACCGACCGCAGGCGGACCGGCTCCTCCTCGCCGTTGGACTGCAGCAGCAGGTTGCCGTCGGCCATCTCGACGGGGCTATCGGGCTGCTGCCAGCGGTACGCCCCGGTCGCGCGGTCCAGCGCCACGGTGAGGCTGACCCGAGGGTCCGCGCCGATCTCGTGACCGGTGACCAACAGCATTCCGCTCTTCGGCAGGATTCCCCAGTAGCGGGCCTGCCCGGGCAGCGGCACGTCCCAGACCGGCTCGCCGTCGGACAGCCGGAAGGCGGCGAGCCGCCACTGCGGCGCCTGGGTGGTGACCGGGTTGATCACCAGGACCAGGTCGTCGTCGACAAGCACGTCCGCACCGGCCTGGGCGGGCACCGTCACCACGGCCCGCCTCGGCGGCAGCGCTCCGGCGGCGGCGAGAGTGGCCAGCACGAGCAGCAGGACCAGCGCGCAGCGCAACGGCCGGCCGTTGGCGCGGGGTGGGCGGGGCGACGGCTCCGGCTCCGGCCCGTGCCGCACCTCGCCGAGGTCGATCACCGAGCCGCTCACCGGGGCACCCGGAACAGCCGGTACGAGCCGTCCACAAGCTGGCAGGGCAGGAGGAAGCCGACGATCGACTGGCAGTTCCCGGTGACGTCCGGGAGCACGTCCAGCACACGCGTCTTCCCGGCGCGGACGTCCAACTCCGCGACGACCACGCCGCCGTCCGGGTGCAGACGTACGCCGACCAGCGGGCCGTCGGGACCGCCCTGGGCCAGCTCCCACCGGCCCAGTTCGGCCAGTTCCCGGCCGGTCATCGGATCGAGCACGACGAGCGGCTGCGGAGGGACGACCACGGGCCTCGCCGCGGTGGACACCAGCCGTCCCTCAAGCGGGATCATCCACGCCCAGCGGTCGCTGCTCCACCGCACCTGGCCGGTCGCGGGATCGAGCCCCCACAGCTCGGCGCCGTTTCGCCGCGCACAGACGACGGGACCGCAGTCGTCGATGAAGTCGATCGGATCGGTCATGGTGGTGCTCCAGCGCCGGTCCAGCCGGTCCAGCCCGTAGGCGGTGATCGTGGCCGGCGCCCGTTGGCTGGCCAGCAGGAGGCCGTTCACCACCTGCACCGACTCGTACGACCCACCCTCGGGTGGGCGCAGGTCGGCCCGGGCCAGCGCCACGCCGGTGATCGCGTCACGCACCTCGGTCAACCCCTTCCCCCGGTGGAGCACCAGCCGGTCCACCCCCCGGGCGTCGTGCCGGAAGCTGACGTACTCGGCGGCGTCGGCCAACTGCCAGCGCACGGCGCCGCAGCAGGCATCGACCGCGCGCAGGCTGACCGGCTCTTCGTCGGCCCCGGACTGCAGCAACACGGTGCCGTCGGCCAGCACTGTGGGGTGGCCCGGCTGCTGCCAGCGGTACGCCCCGGTGCCCCGGTCGAACGCCAGGGACAGGACGCTCGGCTCGGGTGGCAGCACCTCGTGGACCGTGACCATCAGGGTGTCGCCCGCCGCCGTGATCTCCCAGTTCCGGCCCTGCACCGGCACCGCGGTCTGCCAGAGCGATCCGCCGTCGGGTAGCCGGAAGGCGCTCATCCGCCGCCGCGTCGGCTGCTCCGGGTCCGGGTCGAGGACCACGAACAGGTCGGCGGTGAACAGCGTCTCGGCGGCGACCTGCGCCGGCAACGTCACAGTGGCGGGCCGAGGCGGCGGCACGGCGGCGGAGACGAGCGTCGCCAGCACGAGCAGCAGGACCAGCGCGCAGCGCAACTGCCGACCGACCGCGCGGGGTGGGCGGGGCAGCGGCACCGGATCCGGGCCGTGCCGGAGCTCACCGAGGTCGATCACCGGGCCGGTCATCGTGCCAGCCGCCACAGCGTGGCCGAGCCGTCGAGACGCTGGCAGAGCAGGAGCGGCAGGGACGCCTGGCAACTGCCGGCGACGTCCGGCAGCATGTCGAGGACTCTGGCCCGGCCGGCTGCCAGGTCCAGTTCGGCGACGACCATCCGGCCGTCGTCGCCGCGCCGCAGCCCGACCAGCGGATCGGTCGGGCGGAGCACCGGCACCAGGTCCCACTCGCCCAACTCGGTCCACCGTCGCCCGGTCGCCGCGTCGCGCACCGCGAACCGCTGGCCGGACCCGGACATCAGCAGCCGGTCGCCGCGCACGTCGATCAGCAGTTCCTCGCCCGAGTCCGACCAGCGCACCGCGCCGGTGGCCGGATCGAGGACCCAGAGGCTGCCGCGCTGGTGCGACACGCAGAGCAGGTCGGCGCAACCCGCCACGTAGGACACCTGGGACATCCTGGCCGTCCACCGCGGCTTCAGGTCGGTCAGCCCGTAGGCCACCACCGGGGCGTCCTCGGCGGGGAGGAGCAGCAGCAGATCGTCGACGACCTGCGCCTGCTGCACCGCCTTCCGGCCGCCCGGCAGTGTGTCCAGGCTGCGCAGCAGGCGGCCGGTGACGGCGTCGTGCACCTGCACCTCGCCGGTCGGCTGCACCAGCACGAACATGTCGATCCGACCGTCGGTCAGGTGCAAGCCGGGGCCCGCCGGCGACAGCAGCGGCACCGACCAGAGCACCCGGCCGGTGTCGGGCTCGACGCGGCTCATCCCGTCCGCACCGCTCTGGCGGGAGTCGGTCAACAGCAGCCCTCCGCCGGCGATCGGCACCGGTGTCCCCGGATGCCGCCATCGCTGCTGGCCCGTCTCGGCGTCGAAGGCGGTGGTCTCGAGCACCCCGTTCCCGGGTTCGGCACCCACGGCCAGCACCAGCCCCTGCTCGACCCGGACGCCGAGGTAGCTGTCGGGGTGGGGCAGCGGTGCCTGCCACCGCCGCCGCATAGCGGCGCCGTTCGGCGCCGGCTGGGCGTACGCGGTCAGGTAGCGGTCCTTGTCCGGTGCCGGCGGGTCGAAGACGAAGACGCTGTCCTCGGCGAGGAAGGCACTGGAGGCCGCCGATGCCGGCACCATGCTCACCGTCCGTCGCGGCAGCGGTGTCGCGCCGGCCAGCAGCACCAGGGCGAGCAGCAGCACGGCGGCGCCGCGCATCGGCCGACCAACGGCGCGCGGGGCGCGGACCCGAGGCGCCGACGCGGGCTCGTCCCGGATCTCGCCCAACTCGATGATCGACACCGACCGTCCTTCCGTGACCGCGTCCCGCTGGCCGGCGCGGTGATGTCCGGCAAACCGACCGTGAGCGCACCGGCCCGGCAAAAGCGACGGGCCCGCGCCTGTACGATGGCGCGTCGTGGCTGTGCCGGTGGTAGACCCTTCGCTGAATCCCGTTACCGACGCCGACCCGGCCGAGGTCGAGCCGACACGGCGGCCTCGACGCCGCCCGGCCCGAGCCGACCTGTTGGCCCTCGGAGCCTATGTGCTGCTCGGCATCTTCGTCTGCCTCAACTACTGGGGTGACGTCACCAGCCGGGTGTCCTCGCACCTGCCCACCGACCACAGCTGGTTCGAGTGGTTGTTCGCGCACGGCGCCTACTCGGTGCGGCACCTGGAGAACCCGCTCTTCACGGCCCGGCAGAACGCCCCGGACGGGGTGAACATGATCGCCAACACCTCGCTGCTCGGGGTGACCCTGCCGCTGGCCCCGCTGACCATGCTGCTCGGCCCCCAGGTGATGTACGCGCTCTATCTGGGTGCGGCGCTGGCGGCCACCGCCGGCACCGGGTACTGGATGCTCTCCCGCCACCTGGTGCGCTCCCGCGCGGCGGCCTTCGTCGGCGGCGCGTTCCTCGGCTTCGCGCCGGGGATCATCCACCACGCCAACGGTCAGCCCAACTTCGTGTCCAACTTCCTGCTGCCGCTGATCGTGGTGCGGGTGCTGCGCCTCGGTGAGGCGGGCCGGTGGCGGCGCAACGGGCTGGTGCTCGGCGCGCTGGTGACGTACCAGATCTTCATCAACGAGGAGATGCTGCTGCTCACGGCACTGGCCTGCCTGGTGGTCGTGCTGGCGTACGCCGCGCAGCGACCGCGGGCCGCCTGGGCCGCGGCTCGCACGTTCCTGGCCGGGCTGGGCGTCGCCGCCGGGCTGACGCTTGTGCTCGCGGCGTACCCGATCTGGTACCAGTTCAACGGCCCGCAGTCCTACCGGGGCCTACAGGGCGGGGTCTTCCACAACTGGGGCGAGGACCTGATGGCCTTCGTCACCTTCGCCCGCGACACCTGGGCCGGAGATCCGGCAGTGGAGACGACGATCGGGTTGACCGAGCAGAACACCTGGTTCGGCTGGCCGTTGGTGCTGCTCTCGATCGTGTCGCTGGTGCTGCTCGTGCGCCGGTCGCTCGTCACCCGGATCGTCGCGGTGCTGATCGTGGTGTTCACCGTGGCCGCGATCGGGCCGATGGTGCGCTTCGACGGTGTCGAGACCGCGGTGCGCGGCCCGTGGTCGTACGTGCCGGACGACCTGCCGCTGGTCGAGATGATGATGCCGACCCGGCTGACGCTCGTGGTCGCCGCCGCGGTGGGCGTACTACTCGCGTTGACCTGGGACGTCGCGCACCGCCAGGGGCGCGCGGTGGCCGAGCCCGCGCGGGTGCCGGCCCAGCGCGTCGACGAGCCGACCCCGGCGACGTCCGACGACCCGGGCGCATCCGCGCCGGTCGCGGCGCGCCGTCGGTGGCTGCGCCCGGTGGGGTACGCGGCGGTCACCCTCGCCGTGCTGCCGCTCTTCCCCCGCCCGCTGCCCGCCCAGCAGATCGACCCGCCACCGCACTTCATCACCGCGGGCGGTTGGCGACCGTACGTGCCGGCGGGCCGGACCCTGGTGCCGGTGCCGATCCCGAGCAACGTGCACGGCCTGCCGACCCTGCGCTGGAGTGCGCTGACCGGGCAGGAGTTCCCCGTGCCCGGCGGCTACTTCATCGGCCCGAACGAGCTGGGTGAGGGGGTCTTCGGCGCGCCGAACCGGCCCACCAGCAGCCTCATCTACTCGACCATGGACAAGGACGCGGTCCCGGCGCTCACCGACGAGAACCGCCGCCAGGCCGTCGAGGACCTGCGGTTCTGGCGGGCGTCGGTGGTGGTGCTCGGGGCGCACCCGCGCGAGACGGTGCTGCGCGAGCTGGTCACCGGCCTGATCGGGCCGCCGCAGCGGGTCGACGACGTGTGGGTCTGGGACGTCCGGGCCCTGGTGGGTTGATCGGTCGAGCAGGCCCCCGAGCCAGGGCGTGCTGGCCGCCACCGGGGGCGACGTCGTCCCCGGTGGCTGTCAGACCGAACGGTCGGTGAGCGCTCGCACGTCCCACACCCAGACGTCCAGCTCCTGACGGCCCGGACCGACCAGCTCCTCGACCGTCCGTCGCAGCGGCTCGGCGTTCTGCTGCCGCAGCGGCAGCACCAGGATCGCCGCCCGCCAGTGCCGCAGCTCGTCGGCGAACCGACGGCGCTGCCGGTCGTCCAGCTTCGGCATCCGACCGGTCGTCGCCACCTCCTCCAGCATCTGGCCCACCCCGCTGGGTCGGCCGCCGAACCGGCCGGCGTCACCGGTGTTGCCGTTGCGGGGGGCGAGGAAGTAACCGCCGGGGATCTTGAAGTCGAGGTTTGTGGCCGCCGCCCAGCGCATGCCGTGCGTGTTGCCCATGCTGGGCACCGGGATCGGCACCAGCGTCTGGTCCGGCCCGACGTACGCCCGCCAACGGTCGGCGGTGATGAAGTCCGGCACCGGCGGCCGGGAGACCATCCGCAGCGGCATCGGGGCGATCGGCAGCAGGGCGAACGCCAGGCCCGCCGCGGTGAGCGTCCGCACGGCACGCCGCTCGGCAGGACGCAACGCCCAGGCCCGTTCGACGGCGAGCGCGAGCAGCAGGCCGACCACCACGCTGGTGATCAGACCGAACCGGGTCGGCACCACCGCGTCCAGCAGCGGCAGGTGGACGAGCATCTGCCACGGCCCGGTGACCAGCTCCCGATCCCACCACGAGACGCGCTCGCCGAGTGAGAGCACGGCGAAGAGCAGGCCCGTCGCCGCGAGCGCCCGGACGATCAGCTCCCGGCGCAGCCAGACCACGATGCCGATGGCGATCAGCGACAGGCTCCAGCCGAAGAAGGCGTTCTCCTCGGAGTAGTTCGGCGCGAGATTGATGTTGGCGCGCTGGTTGCCGCCGAGGGTGGGCGAGCCCGGGGCGAAGAAGGCGGCGATGTCGTTGCCGTAGTCCTTCACCGCGTCGCTGAGCCCGTGGTAGGCCATCGGCCCGGCGAACTGCACGTACAGGGGGTACGCCAGCAGCGCCCCGGCCAGCAACGCGCAGGTCACCACACCAGCGCCCAGGGGCCGCCACGCGGCCCGCCATCGGGCGGGCTCCTGCACGAGCACCGCCAGCAGGAAGACGCCGCACGCCAACGCCGTGAAGAGCAGGATCTCCTCGTTGATGAACGCCTGCGCGGTGACCAGCAGGGCGAGCAGCGCGCCGTCGCGGACCGGCCGGGTAGACCGGGTGAGCACCAGCACCCGCCAGACGATGAACGGCAGCAGGAACTGGCTGATGATGTTCGGGTGCCAACTGGCGTGCGAGAGCATCGCGGGCGAGAACCCGCAGAACCAGCCGCCGGCCGCCGCCGCGAGCGGGGTGCGCACCAGGTGGCGGGAGAGCATGAGGTACCAGGCCATCGCGGTGCCGGCGAGGCCGAGCGTCACCAGCAGCACGAAGGAGACCGCCGGCCCGAACAGCAGCGTCACCGGGACCATCGGGATGCCCAACGCCAGCACGGCCGTGTTGGCCATCAGGTTGACGCCGTCGGGGTAGTTGAACTGCTCGGTGTAGAACGGGTACTCGCCGTGCAGCACCACCCGTACCGAGTGGGCCAGGAAGAACTGCACCTGGGCCGGGTCACCGGTGTAGAGCGAGGCCACCCGGCCGGAGGGGTCGAGCCAGATCCGGATGGTCACCCAGACCGCGGCGAGCAGGAAAAACCCGCCCACCGCCAGGTGCTGCCGCCGCCGCGTCCACCGACGCCACCACGCCCGCGACGGTACGGCCGCCGCGCTCTCCCCGGACTCGTCCGCCACGTCGGCCGGAGCCGGCGCGACGCTCTCTGCCAGAGCGGGCGCAGCCGTCTCAGCCGGAGCGGGCGCAGCGGGAGCGGGGGCGGTGGCCTCGACGGGGGCGGCGAGCGTGGGACCGGTCGTGCGCGGGGCCTCGGCCGGTGCGGTGGAGGTGCTGGTCAGGGCGGCGGGGCCGACGAAGAGGCCGGCCGGAGTGCGATAGCTCACCATCTCGTCGGAGCCGGCTGCCGACTCCGGGTGCGGCGCGGGCAGGGCGCGGGACTCGGCAGGCGTCACAGTCGGCGGAGTCTACCGGAGCAACCAAAACGCACTAAAGGCCCGGTGACGTCCACTGTGGTCGGTCTGGCGACGACCACCTGAGGTCCGGCACCGGACATCTCGTACTATGGCGCTTTCCGACAGCGACGGCGAGGCGATCGGGGGCGGGCCAGGTGACTCCAGGCCGTCGGTACGGCAGAACGCTCGCCGTCCTGCTGAGTGCGCTGCTGGTCACCGCGGCCTGCGGTCCGGTCGCCGATCGGAAGCCGAAGGACCTGCGGGTCGGGTACGACAGCCTGGACGGCACGCTGGCCGTGTGGCCGCCACGCGGTGACCTCTCGGGGGACGCCACGGCGACGGCCGCGGTCACCGACGCGGTTCGTGACTGGCGGTCGCCGTCCGACGACCGTGCGCACCTCCCCACGTCCGGCATCCTCTTCTCCGGTCGGGTCGACGGCGCCCCGATGGCGATCGTGGCCGCCGACGTGCCCGGCGAGAGCGCCTCCTGGCTGCTGCAACTCACCCGCGACGGCGACCGGTACGCGGTGACCCGCGCCTCCGAATACACCGACCCGGGCTACCTCGTCTACTCCGATGTGCTGCCGGTGCAGACCGCCGGCGGCCGGCGCTACCTGCTCTCCGCCCGGGTGCAGACCCTGGTCGGGCCGCAGGATCGGACGTTGACAGTCGCGGACGGCCTCAGCGCGCCTGTCGACGTGCCGGCCTGCACGGCTGTCGCGGTGACCGCGACCCTCCGAACCACCGAGTCGTTGCCCCGCGGGCGGGCCGCCGACCGGCTGCTCGACCTGGGCACCGGCACCGTCGATCCGCGCTATCCCCTGGTCCGGGACGAGTCCGGCACGGGCCGGCGGGCGCTGACCGGCCTGGACACCTGTGTGCTGGCCGGCGACCGGGGTCCGTTCGGCAGCATCCCGCGTCGGATCGGCGACCGGGACGCCCCCCGCTCGGTGCCGACGTCCTGGCCGATGGCGAAACTCACGGTCCGCTCGCTCGGCGAGGTGGCCCTCGGCGGCGGCGCGGCGGCGGAGTTGCAGCAGCTCAGCTGGGATACCGACGCCGGCGCGATGACCGCGGTGATCTACCGACCGGCCGACGGCGGCGCACCCGTCGTCTCGCCCGCGGACCGGGCCACCCCGTTGCAGGCGTACCAACTGCCCGTGCCCGGCCAGCCGCTCGTGGTGCTGAGCTGGCGGGCCACCCGGGACAGCTCCCTGTCCGTCCCTCCGGGCACTCCGCTGCTGGTCGAGCGCCCCGGCCTGGCGGTCATCCCCAGCCCGTCCCGCTCCCAGACCTACAGCCTCGCCAACTCCGACAAAACCCACTACCGCTCAGTAAAACCCCACTAACCCCACCCCACCCCACCCCACCCCACCCCGCCCCGGCCCCACCCCGGCCCCGCCCCGCCCTCGCCGAGGCCCCCGCGATCTTGCACTTTCTGCGGCGACAAACAGTGGCGAAAAGCGCATTGCGACAACCGAAAGTGCAAGATCGGTGCGGCACAGGCAGGCGCGGCACAGGCAGGCGGGGCACAGGCAGGCGGGGCTCGGCGCGGGGTCGTTGGAGCGTGCGACGGCGGGCGGTCCCGGAGGGGCCGCCCGCCGAAGGTGTCGCGGGGGTCAGTTTTGCGCGGAGGCGTTGCTGGTGGGGGTGAGGCGGTCCGGGGTGGCGTCCAGGCCGGAGATCCAACCGGTGACGTCGCGGGCCACGTCCTGGGCGGTCAGGCGCAGGTCGGCTAGGATCTGCGCGCGGGTGCCGTGCGGGTGCCAGTCGGCTGGTACGCCCAGGTCCTTGAGCGGCACCCGGACATCGGCGTCGCGCATCGCCTGGCCGAGCGCGTCGCCCACCCCGCCGACCCGGACGCCGTCCTCGACGCTGACCACCAGTCGGTGGCGGGCCGCCAGGTCGACAAGCTCCGCCGGCACCGGGCGCACCCAACGGGGGTCGACGACGGTGACCCCGTAGCCCTGCTCGGCGACCCGGGCGGCGACCTCCATGCCGAGCTGGCCGAAGGAGCCAACGGCGACCAGTAGTACGTCGGTACGCGCCGACTCGGCCAGCACGTCGACCGGGCCGACCCGACGCAGCGCCGGCAGGTCCGCGGCGACCGCGCCGGTCGGGAAGCGCACCACGGTCGGGCCGTCGTCGACGGCGAGCGCCTCCCGCAGTTCCTCGCGCAGCGTGGCGGCGTCGCGGGGAGCGGCGATCCGCAGGCCGGGCACCACCCCGAAGACGGACATGTCCCAGATGCCGTAGTGGCTGGGGCCGTCCGGGCCGGTGATGCCCGCCCGGTCCAGCACGAAGGTCACCGGCAGCTTGTGCATCGCCACGTCCAGCAGAACCTGGTCGAAGGCGCGGTTGAGGAAGGTGGCATAGACGGCGACCACCGGGTGCAGGCCGCCGAGGGCCAGGCCGGCCGCCGAGGTGGCGGCGTGCTGCTCGGCGATGCCCACGTCGTACACCCGCTCGGGGTACTTGCGGGCCAGCTTGGCGATGCCGGTCGGCTCGGCCATCGCGGCGGTGATGCCCACCACGTCCGGGCGTTCGTCGGCGACGGCCAGCAGCTCGTCGGCGAAGACGTGCGTCCACTTCACCGACGGGGCGGCCAGCAGCGCGCCGGTCTCCACGTCGAAGGCGCTGCCCGGGCCGTGCAGGCAGTCCGCCTCGTCCTCCTCGGCCGGGCGGTAGCCGTAGCCCTTGCGGGTGACCGCGTGCACGATGACCGGGCCGCCGAAGTTCTTGGCCGCGCGCAGCGCCGCCTCGACCGCCGTCACGTCGTGCCCGTCCACCGGGCCCACGTACTTGATGCCGAGGTCCTCGAACATGGCCTGCGGGGCCACCGCGTCCTTGATGCCCTTCTTGACCGCGTGCAGCACCTCGTACATCGGCTTGCCGACGAGCGGCGTGGAGCCGAGGGCGTCCTTGACCGTGTCGAGGACCTTCTCGTAGCCGGGGTTGAGCCGCAGCGACGAGAGGTGGTCGGCCAGCCCGCCAATGGTCGGCGAGTAGGACCGGCCGTTGTCGTTGACAACGATCACGAGGGAGTTGCCGGCGGTGGCGATGTTGTTCAGCGCCTCCCAGCACATGCCGCCGGTCAGCGCGCCGTCGCCGACGACGGCCACGACGCTGCGCGCCTCACCCCGCAGCGCGTACGCCTTGGCCAGGCCGTCGGCGTAGGAGAGCGCGGTCGAGGCGTGCGAGTTCTCGATGAGGTCGTGCTCGCTCTCGGCCTGGCTGGGATAGCCGGAGAGGCCACCACGCTGGCGGAGCTTGTCGAAGCCGGCCTGGCGGCCGGTGAGGATCTTGTGTACGTACGACTGGTGACCGGTGTCGAACAGGAGCCGGTCTCGGGGGGAGTCGAAGACGCGATGCATGGCCAGCGTCAGCTCGACCACACCGAGGTTGGGCCCGACGTGCCCGCCGGTGCGGGAGACCTTGGCGATCAGGAAGTCCCGGATCTCGGCGGCGAGGACGTCCAGTTCCTCACCGGACATCCGCTTGACGTCCTGCGGGCCGCGGACCGTCCCCAGCAACCGGCCGTGGTTGGCCGTGTCCTCTTCAACACTCATGACCGGAGAGTCTATCGGCCGCTTGGCACTCCGCAGCCCGGGCCGAGTGGCCCGAGCCGCGCGGATCGACTGAGCGCCTGGTCAGAGCCGGATCCGCGGGCCGTCGCCGGAGGGGCGGAGACGAGGATCTCCGGTCAGCGCCCGACCGGCGGCAGCAGCAGCCCGACCTGCTCGACGTGCTGCGTCATCGGGAACAGGTCGAAGCCCCGCAGCGCCGCCAGCCGCCAACCCAGCTCGGTGAAGGTGCGGACGTCCCGGGCGAAGGCCGCCGGGTCGCAGGCCACGTACGCGACCGCACGCGGGCCGGCGGCGGCGATGTCCCGCACCACCTGGGCGCCCGCGCCCGAGCGCGGCGGGTCGAGCACCACCACGTCGACCGGGCCGGTGATCCGTCGGCGGGCGAGCGCGGTCTCCACCCGGGCGGCCACCACCTCGATCCGGGGCAGGTCGGCCAGGTTGGCGCGGGCCGCTTCCACCCCGTCCCGGCTCGATTCGACAAGTGTGATCCGGGCGTCGCCGACCCGGCTGGCGAGGGCCGCGGCGAACAGCCCGGCGCCGCCGTAGAGGTCCCAGGCGGTCTCGCCGGGCCGCGGGTCCAGCAACTCCAGCACCGCCGCGGCGAGGGTGTCCGCCGCGGCCGGGTGCACCTGCCAGAACGCGGACGCGGGCAGCGCCCAGTCCCGGCCGGCGGCCACCTCGCGAACCTCGGTCGGGCCACTGACCGGGGTGCCCACCCCGGCGCGGGTCGCGGTGACTGTCACGTCCCCGCCGGTGCTGGCGACGGTCTCCACCGCCTCGGCGGCCGGCCAGCGCTCGGTGAGCACCGGCAGTTGCTGGATGGCCGGGTGGGCGATCCGGCAGCGGTCGATCGGCACCACCTCGTGCGAGCGGTGCTTGAGCAGGCCGGCCCGGTCCGCGGCGTCCACCGCGTAGCGGACCCGGGAACGCCAGCCCAGCAGCCCGCCGGGCAGCGCCTCGACCCGGACGCCGAGCCGGTCCAGCTGCGCGTCGGTCAGCCCACCCAGGCGGATCAACTGTTCGCGGACCACTGCGGTCTTCCAGGCCAGTTGCGCCTCCGGGGCGACGTGTTGCAGGTCGCAGCCGCCGCAGGCACCCGGCTTCGCGTACGGGCAGGGCGGCTCGACCCGGTCCGGTGAGGCTTCCAGCACGGTCACCGCGTCGGCCCGGACGAACCCCCGGTGCACCTCGGTGACCTCGGCGATGACCCGTTCGCCGGGCAGCGCGTGCCGGACGAAGACCACCTGCCCGTCCACCCGGGCCACGCAGTGCCCGCCGGGGGCGACCGCGTCGACGGTCAGCTCGACCCGTTCCGCCTCGGCCAGACCACGCTCAGGCACCGACGGCACCGACGGCACCGACGAGGGCGACGGCGCGGGCGGCGCGGGCTGGCGCCCGCGGGGCTCAGTCACGGCCGGTCCCGAGCGGGCCGCCGTCGATCGGGCGACTCTCGGGCGCCGGGGCGGAGGCGACCGGCAGGCCCTCCGGCGGCGGCACAGTGCCCCGCGGTCCACGCGCCGGGGTCCGGGACAGCGTCGCGTCCAGCCGGTCCAGGTTCTTGCTCGCCGTCGACGCGAGCTGCCACGGCACGCTGACCACCATCACCCCCGGTTCGAAGAGCAGCCGGCCCTTGAGGCGCAGGGCGCTCTGGTTGTGCAGCAGGTTCTCCCACCAGCGGCCCACCACATACTCCGGGATGAAGACGGTGACCACGTCCCGGGGCGACTTGCGGCGGGTGTTGGCGACGAAGTCCAGGATCGGCCTGGTGATCTCCCGGTACGGCGAGTCGATCACCGTGAGCGGAATGGCCATCTCCCGGCGCTCCCAGTCGGCCTGCAGGTCCCGGGTGTCCTTGTCGTCCACGTTGACGGTCACGGCAGTCAGCGTGTCCGGTCGGGTGGCCCGGGCGTAGGCGATGGCCCGCAGCGTCGGCTGGTGCAGTTTGCTGACCAGCACGATCGCGTGGTTGCGGGCGGGCAGCACGGCCCGGCCCTCGTCCGGCGGGGTCAGCTCGGCCGCCACCCGGTCGTAGTGTCGGCGGATGGCCAGCATCAGCAGGTAGATCACCGCCATGGCGGCGATCGCGATCCAGGCGCCGAGCAGGAACTTGGTGATCAGCACGATCACCAGCACGGTGCCGGTCAGGCCCATGCCGAACGTGTTGATGGCCCGGGAACGGTGCATCCGGCGCCGCGCCTCCGCGTCCCGCTCGGTGCGCAGCCGCCGGTTCCAGTGCCGGATCATGCCGGCCTGGGAAACCGTGAACGAGACGAAGACCCCGACGATGTAGAGCTGGATGAGCCGCGTCACCTCGGCCTGGAAGCCGACGATCAGCACGATCGCGAACAGGGCCAGGAAGGTGATGCCGTTGGAGAAGGCCAGCCGGTCACCCCGGGTGTGGAACTGGCGGGGCAGGTAGCGGTCCTGGGCGAGGATCGAGCCGAGCACCGGGAACCCGTTGAACGCGGTGTTCGCCGCCAGGAAGAGGATGAGCGCGGTCATCCCGGCCACCACGTAGAGCAGGATCGACCCGGAGCCGAAGACCGTCTCGCCGAGCTGGGTGGTGACCGTCTTCTGCACGTAGCCGTCCGGGCCGGCGACGATCTGGAGCGCCGGGTCCTCGACGAACTGCAGGTGGGTCAGGCGGGCCAGCCAGATGATCCCGACCAGCATGCTCACCGAGATCGCACCCAGCAGCAGCAGCGTGGTGGCGGCGTTGCGGCTCTTCGGGGCCTTGAACGCCGGCACACCGTTGGAGATCGCCTCGACGCCGGTGAGCGCGGCGGCGCCCGAGCTGAACGTCCGCAGCAGCAGGAAGACGAGCGCGAAACCGGTCACACTGTGCTCGGCCTGGATGACCAGGTCGGCGCTGGGCGCCCGCAGGTCGTCGCCCAGCACGAAGACCCGGAACAGCCCGGTGAGCAGCATCCCGCCCATCACGATGACGAAGCCGTAGGTGGGGATGGCGAACGCGGTGCCGGACTCCCGCAGGCCGCGCAGGTTGACAGCGGTCAGCAGGACCACCGCGATCACCGCGATCAGGACCTTGTGGGTGGCCACGAACGGCACCACCGAGCCGAGGTTGGCCACCCCGGACGAGACCGACACCGCCACCGTGAGCACGTAGTCGACAAGCAGCGCGCTGGCCACCCCGACCCCGAACTTCGGACCCAGGTTGACCGTGGCCACCTCGTAGTCGCCGCCACCGGAGGGGTAGGCGTACACGTTCTGCCGGTAGCTCGCCACCACGGTGAGCATCACCACGACCACCGCGAGGGCGATCCACGGGGAGAAGAAGTACGCGGAGGTGCCGGCGATGGAGAGGGTCAGCAGGATCTCGTCGGGCGCGTACGCGACGCTGGACAGCGCGTCGGAGGCGAACACGGGCAGCGCGATGCGCTTCGGCAACAGGGTGTGCTGAAGTCGGTCGGACCGGAACGGTCGACCGAGGAGAAGCCGCTTCAGCAGCGAGGTGGGACTGGCCACGAACGCCAAGAGTACGACCACCACCGTGGGAGCGCGGGGGTGGGCGAGCGTGGCTGTTCGGCACGACGGGGTACGGTCGGTCCCCGCTTCGCACCGGGACGTGGCAGGCTCGCACTCGTCAGGCCACCCCGGCCGGAGTGGTACGCACCTTGGGAGGGACAGCGTGCACGTCGTGATCATGGGTTGTGGCCGGGTCGGGTCGACCCTCGCCCACAGCCTGGAATCCCGGGGGCACTCGGTGGCGGTGATCGATCAGGACGCCGACGCCTTCCGCCGACTCGGCCCCGACTTCGCCGGAATCACGGTGACCGGGGCCGGCTTCGACGGCGAGGTGCTGCGCCAGGCCGGCATCGAGCGCGCGGACGCCTTCGCGGCGGTCTCGAGCGGCGACAACTCCAACATCATCTCTGCCCGGCTGGCCCGCGAGACGTTCGGCGTGTCCCGGGTCGCCGCCCGCATCTACGACCAGCGCCGGGCGCAGGTCTACGAGCGGCTGGGCATCCCCACCGTGGCGACCGTGCGCTGGACGGCCGACCGGATGCTGCGGCACCTGGTGCCGGAGGGCAACGTGGAGATCTTCCGCGACCCCACGAGCACCGTCTCGATCGTCGAGGTGCCGGTGCACAAGGACTGGATCGGTCGGTCGGTACGCGGGCTGGAGGACGCGGCCGGCGCTCGGGTGGCCTATCTGATCCGCTTCGGCATCGGCACACTGGCCACCGGCTCTACCGTCGTGCAGGAAGGCGACCAGGTGTTCATGCTGGTCAGCGATGACATCGTGGCGACTGTCACGTCGGTGGCGGCGACGCCGCCGGAAGGGGGGCAGTGAGCCATGCGGGTCGCCATCGCGGGCGCGGGCAACGTGGGTCGTTCGATCGCCCAGGAGCTGATCGACAACGGCCACCAGGTGATGCTCATCGAACGGCAGCCCAAGATGCTGCGCCCGGACCGGGTGCCGGACGCCGAGTGGGTCCTGGCCGACGCGTGCGAGCTGAGCAGCCTGGAGGAGGCGAACGTCGCCGGGTGCGACGTGGTGGTCGCGGCGACCGGCGACGACAAGACCAACCTGGTGCTGTCGCTGCTGGCCAAGACCGAGTTCGCGGTGCCTCGCGTGGTCGCCCGGGTCAACCGGGCCGAGAACGAGTGGCTGTTCACCGAGCAGTGGGGCGTGGACGTCGCGGTGAGTAAGCCGCGGGTGATGGCCGCGCTTGTCGAGGAGGCCGTCACCGTCGGCGACCTGGTCCGGCTGATGACGTTCCGGCAGGGCGAGGCGAACCTGGTCGAGATCACTCTGCCGCCGACCGCGCCCTATGTCGGTCAGCCGATCCACGCCGTGCCGCTGCCCCGCGACTCCGCGCTGGTGGCGATCCTGCGCGGCAAGCGGGTCCTGGTGCCCAGCCCGGACGACCCGATCGAGGCCGGCGACGAGCTGGTCTTCGTCTGCACGGCCGAGGTGGAGGACCAGGTCCGCGCGGTGATCCTCGGGCCGGACAGCGTCGAGCGGACCCGCGGGTCGCGCTGAGCGGACGGACGCGGCGGCCCGGTTGCCGGGCCCTCGCTCAGGCGCCGGGCAGCGGGGTCGGCTGCGGCTCCCGGGTGACCCGGCGCACCGTCCAGACCGTGATCAGCAGCAGCAGCGCGTACGGCGGGTAGCCAAGCGCCAGCCGCGCCACACCCAGCGCGGTGTCCTGGTGGGCCACGTAGAGCCCGGCCTGCACGCCCACCTTGGCCAGCCACACCACGCCCCACAGCACGGTCAGCTGGGTGAAGGTCCGCACCAGCTTCGGGTCGTCCCGCCACTCCGAGCGGCCCTTGGCGACCAGCACGGACCAGATCCAGCCCACCAGCGGCTGCCGGATGGCCGCCGAGATCAGCAGGGCGATGCCGTACCCGATGCCGTAGAGGATGCCGGGGAGGTAGAAGTCTCGCTCGTCGCCGGTGCGCCAGGCGATGGCGGCGCCGATACCGACGCCGAACAGGCCGTTGACGGCGTGCCGGATCGGCCGGCGCTGGGCCAGCCGCAACCCGGCGATCAACAGCGCGATCGCGACCGAGGCGATCACCGCCGGCCGCAGCTCGCCGATGACGTTGGCGAGCACGAAGACGACGACCGGGATGCTGGACTCGACAAGCCCCCGCCAGCCGCCGAGCTGGTCGGCCATCTGCTCGGCGATCGTCGGCAGCGGCTCCTCGTCCGGTGGGCCGGTCTCCGGCTGTGCCGCCCGGTGCTGTCCCGTCGTCATCGCCGGCCTTCCGTCCGCAGCGCCGTCACTTCGGCGAGTCCAGCTCGTAATAGGGGTTGTAGATGACCTTGCGGTCGTCGCGCACCGCCACCCGGCCCCGGGCGGTCAGGTGCCGGCCCGGCTCGATCCCGGCGATGTGCCGCCGACCCAACCAGACCAGGGTGACCACGTCGGTGCCGTCGTAGAGGTCGGCCTCCAGGGTGGGCAGGTTGGTGCGCGGCGTGTAGACCACCGTGCGCAGCCGACCAGCGACCGAGACCAGCTGACCCCGCGAGCACTGCTGGGCGGGGATCCCGCCGCACTGGGCGCTCTCCCGGCGCAGCTCCTGCGCGTCGATCTCGGCCTCGCTGGCGGTGAACCGTTGCAGAATGCGCCGCAGCGACACCCGGCCCTCGTCGGTCGTCATGACCTCCGCGTCACCCTCTCCACGCTCGCCGTCCCCGGCCGGCCCCGGCGGCGCCGGAACCGTGCCGCCAGCGTACGCCGACGGGGCTGGTTCCGGCGGGCCGGTGGGCGCGGGTCAGACCTGGCGCGGCTCGGCGGCGGCGTCCCCCGCCTCGGCGTCGGTCTGGTCGGAAATCTCCCGGGGCAGCCGCAGCGGCAGCGGCTCGCGGACCGGCTTGGCCTCCTGGCCGCGATCGACCACCAGGCCGTCCAGGCACTCGACGAGCGGCCCGGCCGCGGCCGGGTCGCTGGCCACCGGCCCCTGGAACACGCCGCGGACCATCCAGCGCGGCCCGTCGACGCCGACGAACCGCAGATTCGTCGGGCCGTCCGGGGTGGGCACCTGGGCGTGCAGCTCCGGGCCGTACTCGCCGTCGACCTCCTGCGCGCTCGCACCGTCGCGGAGCAGCGACTGGCGGATCTCCTCGCGCACCTCGTCCCAGATCCCCTCGGACCGGGGGGCGGCGAAGACGCCCAGCTGGAGCGCGTTGTCGCCATGCACCAGCACGACCTGCTGGATCACGCCCTGCGGGTCGGCCTGCACCCGCACCTCGACCTCGGCGATCGCCGGGATGTGCAGGCTGCCCAGATCGAGCCGCTGCACGTCGGCGTAGCTCTCGGAGATGTCGTACGGGCCGCGCACCAGCGACGGTGCCGCCTCACCCTGGTCCGGGACCTCGACGGCCCGCTCGTCAGCGGTGCGCCGTTCGGCATCGGCCCGCTTTCGGGAGAAGATCACTGCGCCCGCCCTCCGCTGTTCACACTCACCCTGCCACCTCTTCCGTCTGCCCGCGGCCCGGCTCGTCCGGCCGCTGCCCGACCCGGTCCTGGCCCGCCGGAGACGGCACCAGCCCGGCGTGACCACCGGTGGACCCGTGCCCGCCGGTCCCGCGCCGGGACGCGGGCAGCTCGACCACCGGCTCGAACCTCGCCCGCGCGACCTGTTGGACCACGAGCTGCGCGATCCGGTCGCCGCGGGAGATCTTCGCCGGCACATCCCGATCATGGTTGATCAGGTTGACCAGGATCTCACCCCGGTAGCCGGCGTCGACCGTACCGGGCGCGTTGAGCACCGTCACGCCGAGCCTGGCCGCCAGGCCGGACCGGGGGTGGACCAGACCCACGTACCCCTCCGGCAACGCGATGGCCACGCCGGTGGGCACCAGGGCACGACCACCGGGCGGCAGCTCCACATCCGCCGCCGCCACCAGGTCGGCCCCGGCGTCGCCGGGATGGGCGTACGTGGGCATCGGCAGCTCGGAGTCGAGCAGCTGCACGGGCACGGGTACGACGTCGGTCACGGGTCCCCTCTTTTCCACCGGTTCGCGGGGTGACCCTGCCATCCTGCCGGTTCGCCGCGCCGCCGTGCGCCGTACCCTCGCAGGAGTGAGCATGTCGCCCTCTCCGTCCGCCGATCAGTCACCGGTCGTCGCCCGCCCGGCGTACGCCGAACGGCTGGATCTGCCCTGGTGGCTGTGGTTGACCGGGCTGGTGGCCGCCGCGCTGTTGGCAGTCGAGATCTGGATGGGCGCCGCCGGCGTCCGCGCCTGGCTGCCGTTCGCCGTGCTGCTGCCGCTCACCGCCGCCGGGTTGTGGTGGCTGGGTCGGATCCGGGTCGGGGTCGCCGACTCGGAGCTGCGGGTGGACGACGCCCGCCTGCCGGTGCGTTTCGTGGCCGACGTGATCCCGCTGGACACCGCCGGTCGCCGTGAGGTGCTGGGCGTCGGCGCGGACCCGCTCGCCTTCGTCGTGCAGCGACCGTGGATCGGCGGTGCCGTGCAGGTGGTGCTCGACGACCCGGCCGACCCCACCCCGTTCTGGGTGGTCAGCACGCGGCACCCGGTCGAGCTGGCCGAGGCGGTGCTGGCCGCGCGGGACGCGCTCACGGTGTCCGAAACGACGGCGGAGCCCAGCTGATCCGACGCCACGGCCCGCTCAGGTGCCCGTCGGCGGGCCTGGCAGGGCCTGCGGTGGCGCGGGCCGGGCGATGCCCCGCCGACGCAGGTCCACCTGAAGCTGCTCGGCCATCTGCTGGGTGGCCCGCCGGTTGAGGAAGCTGGCCACCGCGGCGCCGGTCAGGAACGGCCCGAGCGTGGTGAGGTTGCGGCCGAAGCGCCGCAGCAGCATGTCCCGCAGTTCCTTGCGGGCGGCGGTGCCGAGCACCGCGCCCACTCCCACACCGGGCACCATCGGGTTGACCCCACGCTGGGTGGCCCAGGAGTGCACCAGGGCGACGGCCCGTTGGCTGCCACCGTCCGGTAGCGCGACACCGTGGACCTCGTGCAGCTCACCGACCAGCTTCAGCTCCACCGCCACCACGGCGACGGTCTCGGCGGCGAGCAGCACCGGCGCGGAGAGCAGGGTCGGGGCGACCGTCCACTCGACGGCGGCGACTCCCCCACCGGCCGCGCCGATCGCGGCGGTGGTCCGCGACGCGTTGCGCACGAGCCGGTCGGCCAGGGCGGCGTCGTCCAGGCCGGGGAAGTGCTGACGCAGGGTGTCCAGGTCTCGCACCGGAATGTGCGGGGCGACGTCCGCGACCGCGTCGACCATCCAGCGCATCGCGGCACGGGGCTTGAACAGGTCGGAAACGCCCCGGGCACGGGCCTGCCCGACCATCCGGGTCAGCAGTTGACGGCGGCGGGCCGGCTCGATGTCGTCCGCGGTCAACGCCGCGACAGTGGCGCCGAGGTCGCCGGTGCCGCCGTCGGTGGCACGGAGGTTGCCGGTGCCGCCGTCGGTGGTGCCGGGGTTGCCGGTGCCGCCGTCGGTGGTGCCGCCTCGATCGCTCATCGGACCTCCCGGTGCTGTGGCTACCCGCTACGAGTCAAGCAGGTACCCACCACGGCCGCATGCCTACACCGGCAGCGGCGGCCCCGTTCCGGAGGCCGCCGCTGGTGTCGTGGTTGTCAGACGCACTCGCGGCAGATCAGCTCGCCGTTACGCTCGACCGCCAGCTGGCTACGGTGGTGGACCAGGAAGCAGCGGGCGCACCGGAACTCGTCCTGCTGCATCGGAAGCACCTTGACCGTGAGCTCCTCGTCGGCCAGATCGGCACCGGGCAGCTCGAAGCTCTCGGCCACCTCGGCCTCGTCGACGTCCACCGCGCCCGACTGTGAGTCGACACGCCGTGCTTTGAGCTCTTCCAGGCTGTCCTCGCCGAGGTCGACCTCGTCGCGACGCGGGGCGTCGTAGTCGGTGGCCATCGGTTTCACTCTCCCATATCGATGTTGTCGCTTCCGGTTGTAACGCCGGACGACGCTGTTTCGGTTCCGCTGGCCGGCCACCACTTGTGTCGGGCACCCGACCCGAGGACCGAACGGGTCGAGCTCGCTGGGGCGACTCCCCTGCGAGCGCGGAACCTTACCCCCCCTTGGGCGAGGCATGTATACCGCCCTTGCGGCTGAGATGTACGCCCCTGCACGCGAAGTTGTTCCCAATGTGATTCAGGCGACACGAAGATAGGGGTATTAGTACCCGGTCCGCGGTCGGCGCGCCGGCATGTCGGGCTGTTTCCACGCGACGGCCGGACAACCGTTAACCTCAGCGGCGTATTCGACGGCCGGCGGCCTGAGCGATCGCTCGTGGCCGTCACCACCCACCTGGAGTCCGGGGAGTGCTCTGATGAGTTTTGCGCGCGTGCGGGCACTCGTCGTCGTCGGCCTGCTGGCGATCATCGCCCTGGTCTTCGTCGTGATGGCCGTGGTCCGCGACAGCCAGGGCAACGCGGGCACCGCGGCGGGCTGCCCGGACGGCTGGCCCCTGGCGGATCTGACCCTGCGCGAGCGCAAGGACGTCAAGATCAACGTGTTCAATGCCACGGACCGGCCCGGTCTCGCCCACACCGTCAGCGACGAATTCCGCAACCGCCAGTTCCAGGTCACCAAGACCGGGGACGAGAAGAAGCAGGTCGACGGCGTCGCGGTGCTGCGGTACGGCCCGAACGGCGTCGGTTCCGCGCACCTGCTCGAGGCGTACTTCCTCAACGAGGCCAAGCGGAACTACGACGAGAAGCGCACCGACGACACCGTGGACGTGGTGCTGGGCAACAACTTCCAGCAGCTCGCCACCACGACCGAGGTCAACCAGTCCCTCGGCGACTCGGGGCCGCCGAAGGCGCCCGCGGGCTCCTGCCCGTCCCCGGCCGCCAAGTGACGGCGTAACCCACGCCACGCACCGCCCGGTCGACCGCTCAGGGCCCGCCGGCGGCGTCCAGCTCGGCGAGCCGGTCGTGCAGCGGCGGGAAGAGCGCCGGCGGGGCCGCGACCACCAGGTCCGGCCCCGGCGGCCGACCGGCCAGGCCGGCGACCCGCACGCCCGCCTCGGCGGCCACCAGCCCACCCGCCGCCAGGTCCCAGGCCGCGAGGCCCTTCTCGAAGTACGCGTCGAGCCGGCCCTCCGCGACCAGGCAGAGGTCCAGCGCGGCGGCCCCCAGCCGGCGGATGTCCCGCACGTGCGCGATCAGCCCGGCCACCACCTGGGCCTGGTGCGCCCGACGACGGGCGTCGTAGCCGAAGCCGGTGCCGACAAGCGCCTGCCCCAGGTCCACCTCGGTGGAGCAACGCAACCGGACCCCGTCGCGCCAGGCGCCGCCCCCGGCCGTGGCCGTCCACTCCTCGCCGGTGCTCACGTTGCGCACCACGCCGGCGACGACCACCCCGTCCACCTCGGCGGCCAGCGACACCGCGCTGTACGGCAGCCCGTAGAGGTAGTTGACCGTGCCGTCGATCGGGTCGACGATCCACCGCACCCCGCCCGGCGCGACCGGCCCGGTGTCCCCGCTGCCGTACTCCTCGCCGAGCACCGCGTCGTCCGGCCGCGCCCGCTTCAGCGCGTCGAGCACCTGCCGCTCGACCGCCCGGTCGGCGGCGGTGACCACGTCGGTGACCGTACTCTTGGTCGCGGCCACGGAAACCCCCTCGACCCGCATGCGGTACGCGGTGGCCGCCGCGTCCCGCGCCACGTCGAGCGCGATCGCCAACAGATCCCGAGGTGACGGTGCCGAACCGTGCATCCCAACGTCCCCTTCCCGCACGACCGGGGTGTTCCGGGCCACGCGCGGGTATCATCCTTACAAAGTCCAGATCAGCGCCGAATCAGCGGTCCCACCGTCGTTACGCAGTGCGGCGCAGGATGATCGCCGCAGACGGCGTTACAATTCACCCCTGCCCACGCGCCACGGACCGCCGAACACCGGCCGGCCCGGGACGCGAGGGTCCCTCAACCACATCGCCCGGCCCGGTTGCCCCACGCTGTGCCGGACGACCCGGCCGTGCCCGCTCTTCGCCTCCGGAAGGTCATTCGTGACAGAACCCCGCCAGACCGGCGCCGACGTTCGCTCGCTCACCGACACCCTGATCGCCCACGCGCAGAGCGCCGGTGGTCAGCTGACGTCGGCCCAGCTCGCGCGCACCGTCGAGTCCGCCGAGGTGACTCCGGCCCAGGCCAAGAAGATTCTGCGAGCGCTCTCCGAGGCGGGAGTGACCGTAGTGGTGGACGGCTCGGCGAGCACCCGCCGCCGGGTCGCCGCGGCCCGGTCGACAACGCCGGCGTCCCGGGCCACCACCGCCAAGACCACCAAGAAGGCCGCCGCGCCGGCCCCGAAGCAGGCGCCGGCCGGCGACGACGCGCCGTCGACGCCGTCCCCGCGCAAGCTGGCCGCGAGCAAGGCCACCGGCTCCGCCGCGGCGGCTCCGGCGAAGGCGACCAAGGCGACCCGAGCCACCAAGGCGACGGTTGCCGCGGCCACCGGCGCCAAGCCGACCAAGGCCGCCGGCAAGGCCAAGGGCGAGGGCGCCGAGGGCGAGATCGACCCGGAGGAGCTGGCCGCCGCGATCGAGGACGTGGTGGTCGAGGAGCCGGCCGAGCTGGCCCAGGCCGCCGAGACCGACGCCGCCGCCTCGGCGACCGACAACGACTTCGAGTGGGACGACGAGGAGTCCGAGGCTCTCAAGCAGGCCCGGCGGGACGCCGAGCTGACCGCCTCGGCCGACTCGGTCCGCGCGTACCTGAAGCAGATCGGCAAGGTTCCGCTGCTCAACGCCGAGCAGGAGGTGGAGCTGGCCAAGCGGATCGAGGCCGGGCTCTACGCCGCCGAGCGGCTGCGTGCCGCCGACGAGGGCGAGGAGAAGCTCGTCCGGGACATGGTCCGTGACCTGGGCTGGATCTCCCGTGACGGCGAGCGGGCCAAGAACCACCTCCTGGAGGCGAACCTCCGACTGGTGGTGTCGCTGGCCAAGCGATACACCGGGCGCGGCATGGCCTTCCTCGACCTGATCCAGGAGGGCAACCTCGGCCTGATCCGGGCGGTGGAGAAGTTCGACTACACCAAGGGCTACAAGTTCTCCACGTACGCCACCTGGTGGATCCGGCAGGCGATCACCCGCGCGATGGCCGACCAGGCCCGCACCATCCGCATCCCGGTGCACATGGTCGAGGTCATCAACAAGCTCGGCCGCATACAGCGCGAGCTGCTCCAGGATCTGGGTCGCGAGCCCACTCCGGAGGAGCTGGCCAAAGAGATGGACATCACACCCGAGAAGGTGCTGGAGATCCAGCAGTACGCTCGGGAGCCCATCTCTCTGGACCAGACCATCGGCGACGAGGGCGACAGCCAGCTCGGTGACTTTATCGAGGACTCCGAGGCCGTGGTCGCGGTCGACGCGGTCTCGTTCTCGCTCCTGCAGGACCAGCTCCAGCAGGTGCTGCAGACCCTCTCCGAGCGTGAGGCGGGTGTGGTGCGCCTGCGCTTCGGCCTGACCGACGGCCAGCCACGGACGCTTGACGAGATCGGCCAGGTCTACGGGGTGACCCGGGAGCGGATCCGGCAGATCGAGTCCAAGACGATGTCCAAGCTGCGTCACCCGTCCCGGTCGCAGGTCCTCCGGGATTACCTGGACTAGGCCGGTTTCGTCAACCGAACGTGTCGTTTTGACCACCTGGTGTGCAACACCAGATGGAGATCGTCCGGATGCACGAATGTGATCGTTGACGTGGCACCCTTGGTGCACGGCACACTGTCCCTGCCAGGTGTGACCTCGGTCCCCCGCGGGCACACAGGGAAGGCAGTGCCTAGCAAGGGTGTTGCACCATAGGTGAGCAACGACCGAAGAGATTGTTCATCGGTGACGACCAGAGGAGGAAGGCGATGACCCCGACCCTCACGCCGCCGCCCGTGACGGCGGCTCCCCCAGCCGCCGATGAACGGTGCGACCGCTGCAATGCTGCCGGGAAGCTCCGGATCACTCTCACGGGTGGGAGCGAGTTGGTGTTCTGCGGGCACCACGCGAACAAGTACGCGGAGGATCTCGTGAAGATCACCGAGCGGTTCGCAACGGAGCCCGATTTCAGCTGGCGTGGCGCCGATCTGATGGCGAACTAAATCCGCTAACCGACATAGTCGACCGGAGGTCCCCCGAGGGGCCTCCGGTCGGCTTTTTCTGTCCGAACGCGCCACGTCCCACGCTGAGTGCGCCACGCCCCACGATGAACGCGCCCCCCGCGCCCCGCGCCCCGCGCCCCGCGCCCCGCGCCCCGCGCCCCGCGCCCCGCGCCCCGCGCCCCGCGCCCCGCGCCCAGATCGTGCTCGAACCAGGATGTAGTGGCCTCACCGACGCGCCGACACCACTACATCCTGGTTATCGCGCGATCTTGATCCTGGTTATGGCGCAATCTTGCAAGCGGGGCGCCCCACAAAGGGGGCATCCGCGTACCTTCCGGGCAGGCAATGCTCGGCACCGCCCAAGCCTTCGTTGATCCACTCGGTTTCACGGAGGTCGCGCTTTCCACCTCGCTCGAACACCGCGTTTTCAATAACGCCGAGTGGATCAAGCCGCAAGCCGCAAGCACGACACAGACCACACCGCACACCACACCGCACCCCCGAACGCACGCCACGGCGCGGCCCGCCAGAGACGCGGCGCACCACACCCGGCCGCGTCGTCACGGACGCGGACCCGCTACGGACCCGGACCCGCTACGGCGGAAAGGGTTTAGAGGGTCTGCACGGTGGCGATGCGTTCCTCAAGTTGCTCGATGGTGGCCTGGGCACTCGGGGGGCCACCGCAGAGTCGGCGTAGCTCGGCGTGGATCTTGCCGTGTGGCTGGCCGGTGCGGTGGTGTCGTGCGGCCACCAGAGCGTTCAGTTGGCGTCGGAGCGCCACGCGACGCTGGGCGGCACTCATTGGTGCCGGTGGCGCTGCCGTGGGCGCAGCGGCCGGCTGAGCGGCCGCGTCGGCGGTACGGCGGCGTTGGGCGGCGAGTTGGGCGGCCTGCCGTTTGGTGAGCAACAGGGACACCTGGTCGGCGGTGAGGAGGCCGGGCAGGCCGAGGTATTCCTCTTCCTCGGGGGTGCCGGCCTGGGCCGCGGTACCGAACGACGCCCCGTCGAAGATCACCTGGTCCAGTTCGGCGGTGGCCGACAGCGCGGCGAACCGCTTTTCCAGCTCGCCGCTGGCCTGGTCGTCGCGCTGCGCCCGTTCCAGCAGGTCGTCGTCGAGCCCGTCGGAATCCTTGGGTTTGCCGAGGACGTGGTCCCGCTCGGTCTCCATCTCGCTGGCCAGCCCGAGTAGGTGCGGCACGCTGGGCAGGAACACCGACGCGGTCTCCCCGGGGCGGCGGGCGCGGACGAACCGGCCGATCGCCTGGGCGAAGTAGAGCGGCGTGCTGGCGCTCGTGGCGTAGACCCCGACCGCGAGCCGGGGGATGTCCACCCCTTCGGACACCATCCGCACCGCGACCAGCCAGCGCTGGTCGGACGCCGCGAACGTCGCGATCCGGGCGGACGCGCCCTGGTCGTCGGAGAGCACCACGGCGGCCTTCTCGCCGGTCACCTGCTCGATCAACTTGGCGTACGAGCGGGCGGTCTGCTGGTCGGTGGCGATGATCAGACCGCCGGCGTCGGCCATCCCCGCGTTACGGAGCACGGTGAGTCGGGCGTCGGCGGCCCGCAGCACCTGTGGCATCCAGTCGCCGGCCGGGTCCAGGGCGGTACGCCAGGCCTGCGCCACCAGATCCTGCGTCATCGGCTCGCCGAGGCGGGCGGCCAACTCCTCCCCCGCGTTGGTCCGCCACCGGGTCTCTCCCGAGTACGCCAGGAAGAGCACCGGCCGGACCACGCCGTCGCGCAGCGCGTCGGAGTAGCCGTACACGGAGTCGGCGCGGGAGCGCAGCAGCCCGTCGCCGCCCCGCTCGTAGCTGACGAAGGGGATCGGGTTGTCGTCGGAGCGGAACGGAGTCCCGGTGAGCATCAGCCGGCGTACGGCGGGTTCGAAGGCGTTCTTCACCCCGTCGCCCCAGGACCGGGAGTCGCCCGCGTGGTGGATCTCGTCGAGGATGACCAGGGTGCGCCGGGTCATGGTGCGCCGGCGGTGCACCTGCGGGGCCATGCCGACCTGTGCGTAGGTGACCACCGCGCCGTGGAAGTCGGCCGCGGAGTGCAGGTCGGCGTTGCGGAAGGCGGCGTCGAGTTGGATGCCCACCCGGGCCGCGGCGTCGGACCACTGGTTCTTCAGGTGCTCGGTCGGTGCGACCACGGTGACCGCCTCGATGGTGCCGTCGGCGAGCAGCTCGGCCGCGATCCGCAGGGCGAAGGTGGTCTTGCCGGCACCTGGCGTGGCGACCGCGGTGAAGTCGTCGGTACGCCGACGCAGGTATTCCACCAGGGCTTTACGCTGCCAGGAGCGTAGTGCCGGGAACGTCTCGAGCACCGGCGTCCGGGCTGCCACGCGAAGCTCCTCTCCGACCGCACGATGGCGGACCCCGGGCGAGGGCCACGAGTCCCGCCGCCCATGAAAACGCCTCCGCGCAGTAGCTGCCGCGAAGGCCGACTCAGCATAACCAGCGCGGGCCCCACGGCCCAGGCGACGCCACGCTGGTCACAATCCCGCACCCGAATCGAACAACGGCCGGACCGTCTCACCACTCCCGGTCGGTGCGCGGATCCGCTCCACCGGTGCGCGGCGGGCGCAGCGTCGCCACCGGGGCGGACCAGCGTCGACGCAGGGCGATCAGGCGCAGCCCGAAGACCAGGACGGCGGCGGCGGTGAGCGGCGCGGGTCCGGTCTGCCCGGTGACGTACAGCAGCGCCACAGTGACCGAGCCGGCCAGCGCGGCAAGGGCGTAGATCTCCCGGCGCAGCACGACCGGGATCTCGGCGGTGAGCAGGTCGCGGGCGAGCCCGCCGCCGATCGCGGTGAGCATGCCGATGAGGCAGGCGCCGACGGCCGGCACCCGGGCGTCGAGCGCCTTGAGCGTGCCGGTGACGGTGAACAGCGCGAGGCCCGCCGCGTCCAGCACCAGCACTGTGGTGCGCAGTCGGGCCAGTTGGGGGTGCAGCCAGAAGACGGCGAGCGCGGTGATCGCGGCGGTGCCCGCGTACCGCCAGTCGGCGAAGGCCAGCGGCGGCACCTCGTCGATGACCAGGTCCCGGAAGATCCCACCGCCGAGGGCGGCCACGAACCCGACGAAGGCGACGCCGAACAGGTCCAGCCGTTTGGCCACCGCCGCCGACGCCCCGGATGCGGCGAACACCGCGACGCCGGTCAGGTCGGCGAGGAGCAGGGCGGTGGAGGTGGTCACCGCCGCAGGCTACGTCGCCGGCCGGGACGCCGGCCCAGGATCACTCGCGGTACGAGTCGTAGATCTCCTTGCACTTGGGGCAGACCGGCGAACCCGGCTTGGCCGCCTTGGTGACCGGGAACGTCTCGCCGCAGAGCGCGACGACGAAGGTGCCCATGACGGCACTCTCGGCGATCTTCTCCTTGCGGACGTAGTGGAACATCTCGGGACCGGTGTCGGCGTCCTTCAGTTCGGGACGCTCGAGAACCTCTGTGCTCACGTCTGCACCTCCAACCGTCAAGTTTGGCAGGTCATCACGGCCGGGTCCACCTGAGGCCGGCCGGAGCCCCACCCCGTACGGTGCCCGTGTGACTGACTTTCACCTCAGCTACGGCACCGAGGTCGCCGAAGCCCTGCGCGACGGCCGGCCCGTCGTCGCACTGGAGAGCACCATCGTCTCGCACGGGCTGCCCCGGCCGGAGAACCTGCGGGTGGCCAGGGAAATCGAGCGGGCGGTCCGGGACGCCGGGGCCGTTCCCGCGACGATCGGCATGATCGGCGGCAAGCTGGTGGTCGGCCTGGACGACGCGCAGCTGACCCGGTTGGCCACCGTCGATGGAGTGACGAAGCTCTCCGTCCGCGACCTCGCGGTGGCGGCGGCCACCGGCGTGGACGGCGCCACCACGGTCGCCGCGACAAGCGCCGTGGCCGCCGCGGCCGGGATCGGGGTGTTCGCCACCGGCGGGTTGGGCGGGGTGCACCGGGAGGCCACGCACACCTTCGACGAGTCGGCCGACCTGGTCACCCTTGCCCAGACCCCGATCGTGGTGGTCTGCGCCGGCGTCAAGTCGATCCTCGACGTGGGCGCGACGCTGGAGCGGTTGGAGACCCTCGGGGTCGCCGTGCTCGGTTACCGCACCCGCCGGTTCCCCGGCTTCTACCGCACCGACGCCGGCTTCGATCTCGACTGGTCGGTGGACTCGCCGGAGCAGGTCGCCGACGTGCTCGCCGCCCGCGACGCGCACGCGCTGCACACCGGCGGGCTGCTCGTGGCCAACCCGCTGCCGATCGACGAGCAGCTCGACCCGGACCTGCACGACCGGACGCTCGCCGACGGTCTGGCCCTGCTGGAGCGGGACGGGATCACCGGGAAGGCCGTCACCCCGTACCTGCTGGCGCACTTCCACTCGGCCACCGAGGGCGCGAGCCTCGCCGTCAACGTCCGGATCATCCTGCGCAACGCCGACCTGGCCGCGCGGATCGCGGTCGCCGCGGCGGCCCGCGACGCCGCCGCCGCGGTATGACCCGACCGGCCCGGGTGGTCGTCGTCGGGGACGTGATCACCGATGTGGTCGCCGTGCTGTCCGGGCCGCTCGCGGCCGGATCGGACACCGGAGCCGAGATCAGCATCGGCGGAGGCGGTCAGGCGGCCAACACCGCCGCCTGGTTGGCCGCGCAGCGGGTGGACGTCACGCTCGTCGGCGCCGTCGGTGACGACGACGCCGGGCGGGTCCGGGTGGCCGAGTTGGAGCGGGCGGGTGTCGACTGCGCGGTCGAGCGGGTCGAGGACGTGCCGACCGGCACGGTGATCGTGTTGGCGACCGACGACGAGCGCACCATGGTCAGCCAGCGGGGCGCGAACGTCCGGCTGAGCGTCGCGCACGTCGAGCGGTCCCTCGCGGCGGTGCCCGACGCCGGGCACCTGCACCTGTCCGCGTACACCCTCCTGGACGCCGGGTCGCGCGACGCCGGACTGCGGGCGTTGGCCGCCGCCCGCGAGCGCGGGCTGACCACGAGCGTCGACGCGGCCTCCGCGGCGCCGCTGCGGCGGGTGGGCGCGGCGGCGTTCCTGAGTTGGGTACGCGACGTCGACCTGCTCCTGGTCAACGCGGACGAGGCCACGGTGCTGGCCGGCGGGCTGGACCCGGCGGCGCAGGGGCGGGCGCTGTCGGCGACGGCCCGGCGGGTGGTGGTCAAGCGCGGCGCGGCCGGCGCGGTCTGGGTCGACCGCAGCGCGGCGGTCTGGGTGGCTCCGGCCCGGCGGGTGGCGGTGCGGGACGTCACGGGGGCGGGCGACGCCTTCGCGGCCGGCCTGCTCACCGCCTGGCTCGCCGACGCCGCCCCCACCGTGGCGCTGAACCGCGCCACCGACCTGGGCGCGCTGGCCGTCTCGACGGTCGGCGCACGGCCACAGCCGTAGAGGTCGGCGCACGGCCACAGCGCCGTGAAGGTCGGCGCCCGGCCACAGCGCCGTGAGCATCGGACCCTGGCCCGGTCGCGGGTCAGGGTTCGACGTCGATGACCTTGTGCGGTCGCTCCTCGGCGGTGAGGCTCATCGGCGGGGTGTCGTCCTGGTGGCGGGGGTGGAACCGGTTGGCCAGCCGGTGCTCCTCCTTGGGCGGCCGGTCGTTGGCCAGCAGGACGGCCAGCCACGGGATGAGCAGCATGCCGAGGACGCACAACGGCAGCCACAGCCAGAGCAGTGGGGCGTTCGCACCGACCAGGATCGCGCCGACGATGATGCACAGCACCCGGATGCCCATCATCAGGACATAGCGGCGCTGGCGACTGGTGAGCTGATCGTCCTGGCTGCGCGAGGCGTCGGTGATCAGAATCGGCTGGTAGGCCTGACGCTTCACCATGGACCTCCTCGAGGGGATTACGCCTCATCCTGTCACCGCGGGACCGTGATCAGCGAACTTCGACTCATCCCAGCACGTGTTACGCCCGTGGTACGCTCCGCGACGTGGGCAGCAGGTTCAGCTTCACCGACGAGGCGTTGGCCAACCTGAGGGTCTACGACGTCACGCCCGGGGAAGTCTGGGAGGCGCTGCACAGCGCCCGACGGGTCATCCGCCACCTGGGCGACGACGTCATGGTGGTCTATGCCGCCGCCCGTCGGGGCCGCCGGCTGGCGGTGCTGCTCGCCGAGGCCGATGGCACCGACAACGACTGGGACATCCTCTCCGCACGCGAGTTGAGCGACGTCGAGTCCAAGCGCTACGACGAGGCCGTGCGGAGAGATCGCCGATGAGGAGGCCGTGACGATGCATCGAAACGACGCGACCAAGCAGTTCCACAGCGGCGACGACCGGATCGCCGAGCTGATCGACGAGGGCCCGGGGGTGGACCTCCCCGCCCCCGACACCGACGTGCCGATGGTGAGCCGGTCAGTCCGGCTGCCGTTGGAGACCTACGAGCGGGTGCGGGCCGCCGCCGACGCCCGGGGCATCGGGGTCACCACGCTGATGCGCCAGTGGATCGAGGCCGGCCTGGCCGACCTGGACGACTCCGCGACCGTCTCGCTCGCCGACGTCCGGCGCGCGCTGGCCTCGCTGGCACACCCGACCGCCGCCTGAGCGACCGGGTCAGCCGCCGGCGGCCTTGGCCGCCGCCTTCATCTGCTGCTTGAACTCCCGCACCCGACGCAGCGAGTCGACGTCGGTGACGTCGGCCACCGACCGGTACGCGCCCGGGTCGCCGTAGTCTCCGGCCGCCTTCCGCCAGTCCTGTGGGGTCACCCCGAAGCGCTTGCCGAGCAGGGCCACGAAGATCTGCGCCTTCTGCCTGCCGAAGCCGGGCAGCGCGGAGACCCGGCGCAGCAGCTCCGGCCCGTCGGCGACGTCCGACCACAGCAGCGCCGCGTCACCGTCGTAGCGCTCGACGAGCACCTGGCAGACCTCCCGCACCCGGGCCGCCATCGCCTTCGGGAAGCGGTGCAGCGCGGGCGGCTGGGCGAAGAGCGCGACCAGGGCCTCCGGGTCGTACGCGGCCAGCTCCGCCGCGTCCAGGTCGTGGCCGAGCCGCTGCGTGAGCACGTACGGCGAGGAGAACGCCTTCTCCATCGAGACTTGTTGATCAAGGACCATCCCGACCAGCAGGGCCAGGGGGCTGCGCTCCAGCAGCCGGTTGGCCTCCGGGTCGATGGGCAGCACGAGCGTCATGCCGACCATCCTGCCCGGCGTACCGGTCCGGGCGGACACCGACGCTCCGATCGCACGACTGTGGCGCCCGTCTGCCACGATCGACGCCATGCTGCGGACCGCCCCGCCGGGATCCCCGTACCACCGACTCGGCCGCACCGACCGGCACCGCTGGTGGCGGCCCGTCGTCGGCACCCTCGCGCTGCTCGCCTCGGCGGCGGTGGTCATGGGCCTCCTCTTCGTCGTCGCCGCAATCGTGGGCGAGCTCACCAACCGCCCGAACGACGCCGACGGGTTCCCCATCTTCGGCCCGATTCCGGACGCGGCGCTGCTGATCGCCTCGCTGGCGCTGCTGCTCCCACTGGTGCTCGGCACCGCCTGGCTCGTGCAGCGCCGGCCCGCCGGCACGGTCTCCTCGGTGCTCGGCCGGCTGCGGTGGGAGTGGCTCGGCCGCTGCCTGCTGATCGCCACGCCGCTGATCATCGTCATGCTGTTCGGCGCGGACCTCCTGCTCGGGCTGACCGACGAGGGCTCGGTCCTCGACCCGGTGGCCACCTGGGTGGGGTGGCCGGAGTTCGCCGCCGGCCTGCTGATGATTCTGCTGCTGGTGCCGTTCCAGGCCGCCGCGGAGGAGTACGCCTTCCGGGGCTGGCTGGTGCAGGCCGTCGGCGCGTACCTGCGCACGCCCTGGCCCGGCATCGCCCTCCAGGCGGTGCTCTTCGCCGCCGCGCACGGCTGGGGCACGGCCTGGGGCTTCCTGGACCTGGTCTTCATGGGAGCACTCCTGGGCTGGCTGACGATCCGCACCGGCGGGCTCGAGGCCGCGATCGCGCTGCACGTGGTGAACAACCTGACCGGCTTCACCCTGGCGGCGGCGTTCGGCGGGCTGACCGCCGACGAGACGATGGCCGACGCCCCCTGGCAGCTCGTTGTCGTCGACGTGCTGGCACTGTCCGCGTACGCCCTGGTCATCGACCGGTTGGCCGCGCGGCGAGGGCTGGCGACTGTCGTACCACCGGCTCTGGCGGCGCCCGGCGAGCCCCCGGCCCCGACGGCGGCGGAGCTGGGGCTGCCGGGCGTCGGGGTCGAATCTCGCGGGTGATGACGGCTGCCTCCGCGACGGCAGGCAGGATGTCGGGGTGGACGAACACGACATGCTGCTCTCCCCCGCCGGTGTCGACGCGCTGCGGGCCGCGCTGACCCGGACCGGCTTCACCGGCCACGGCATCGCCGAGCGGTTGGGCGCCCAGGCGACGGCCGCGGTCGGCCGTAACGACTACCGGGCCGCGCTGCGCGCCACCGAGGACGGCGACCCGCTCGGCACCCTGATCCGGGTGTTCATCTGCGACCAGACCGAATCGGAGGCCGCGGTGGCCGCCGCGCTGGCACCGCTGGGCCTGGCGGAGGCGCTGGCCGGCGGGCTGGTCGAGCGGCACGGCGACGGCCTGCGGGCCGGCGTCGACCTGGAGCCGTACGGCGAGGACTGGTGGGTGCTCGCCGACGTGCCGGCGACTGCCCGCCCGGGTCGCCCGTTGCACGCCGAGCACGTCCTCGGCGTCGGCGGGGCCACCCACACCCTGATCGGCGCGACCATGCGCCGGCCGGTCGACACCGCACTGGACCTGGGGACCGGCTCCGGCGTCCAGGCTCTGCACCTGGGCACCCACGCCAGGTCGGTGACCGCCACCGACCTCTCCGAGCGGGCGCTGCGCTTCGCCGCGACCACCGCCGCCCTCAACGGTCAGGACTGGGAGCTGCTCCGCGGTGACCTGGTCGCCCCGGTGGCGGGTCGTCGGTTCGACCTGGTGGTGAGCAACCCGCCGTTCGTGGTCGGTCCGGGCACCACCACGCACGTCTACCGCGACTCCGGCCGGGTCGGTGACGCGATCGGCGCCGAGTTGGCAGCCGCCGCCCCGGGCATGCTCACCGAGGGCGGCACCATGCAGTACCTGGCGAACTGGGTGCACGTCGCCGGCGAGGAGTGGGACGAGCGGGTGGCCGGCTGGTTCGCCGGGACCGGCCTGGACGCCTGGGTGATCCAGCGCGAGGTGGCCGACCCGATGGCGTACGTCGACCTGTGGCTCACCGACGTCGGCGAGACCGCCGACCCGCAGCGGATGGCCGCCTGGCTGGACTGGTTCGACGCGCACAAGGTGGAGGCGATCGGCTTCGGCATCGTGTCCCTGCGCCGGGGCGGGCACGCCGACCCGGCGGTCCGGGTGGAGGACCTGCGCCAGCGGGTGCAGCCACCGCTGGGCGACCAGGTCGCCGCCTGGTTCAACCGCCAGGACTTTCTCCGGGTACGTGACACCGAGGCGTTGCTCGCCGAGCGCTACCGGGCCGCCGAGGGCCTCCAGCTGCGGCAGGAGGCCACCATGGGCGACGAGGGCTGGGCGGTGGACCGGCAGGTCCTGGCGATGCCGCACGGCCTGCGCTGGACCGAGGAGATCGACCCGCTGGTGCTGGCGCTTGTCGGTGGCGCCGACGGCCGCCTGCCGCAGCGTGACCAGCTCGCCCTGCTCGCCGCCGCGCACGACGTCGAACCCGACGAGATGGCCGAGGCCGCCGGCCCGATCGTGGCGCACCTGCTGGAGCGCGGCTTCATCGAGCCGGTGAGCGCCTGATGCGGGCGGTGGTGCAGACCGTCGGGCGGGCCAGCGTGACGGTGGACGGTGAGGTGGTCGGCGCGATCGAGAACGGCCTGCTGGTGCTGCTCGGGGTGACCCACACCGACACCGCGCAGACCGCTCAGACGATGGCCCGCAAGGTGCACGAGCTGCGCATCCTGGACGACGAGCGGTCCGCCGCCGACACCGGCGCGCCGATCCTGGTGGTCAGCCAGTTCACCCTCTACGGCGACGCGCGCAAGGGTCGCCGTCCAAGCTGGACGGCGGCGGCCCCCGCCGAGGTGGCCGAACCCCTGGTGACCGCCGTCGTCGACGCGCTGCGCCAACGGGGCGCGACTGTGGAAACCGGCCGCTTCCGCGCCCACATGCTCGTCGAAAGCACGAACATAGGCCCCCGCACCCTCCTCCTAGACCTCTAACCCCCTCCCACCCACCCTCCCACTCCCACCCCCACCCCTCCTGGTTGATCATGAGGTTATTGCTCGCCACCTCGGCGTGTCGTGGCGATAACCTCATGATCAACGCGCCGAAAGGGGGGTTAGGAGAAGAGGCCTCGGCGGGAGAGGGACTGGCGGAGCCAGTTGTCGAGTTCGGCGGTCCAGTCGGTGCGGTCGGCGGTGGCGTGGGCGACGGTGAACCGACCGAAGGCGTCCCGCCCCTCGGTGAAGACACCGCCGCGCTTGTCGACCTCCAGCACCACCTGCATCTGCTGGGCGTCGGCGATGAAGGTGACCTCCAACTGGTTGATCGAGCGGGCGTACTGCGGCGCCGGGCCGAACTCGATCTCCTGGTAGAACGGCAACGTCTGCCGTACGCCGTAGATGTGGCCACGCTCCACATCGGCACGCGCGAACCGGAAACCCAGTCGCAGTAACGCGTCCAGCAGTCGTTCCTGGGCCGGCAGCGGGTGCACCGACACCGCGTCCAGGTCGCCCTTGTCCACCGCGCGGGCGACCTCCAGCTCGGTACGCAGCCCCATCGTCATGCCGTGCAGGTGCTGCCCGTACAGCTCGGTGACGGGTGTCTCCCACGGCACCTGGAAGCGGAACGGGATGTCGTGGCGCTGCCCCGGCTCCAGCCGGAACGCGCCGGTGACCTGCTGACGGTGGAACTCCTGCGTGGTGTCGTAGTCGTTGTCGCCGCTCTCGACCTCGACCCGGGTGACCAGGCCGAGGGCGACGTGGTCGATGTCGACCTGGTGGTCACCGCCGACCACCTGGATGCGGCCCTCCAACTGCCCGCCCGGGCGGCAGTTCGGGTTGGCCAGCACCGTCTCGACCGACGGGCCGCCGACCCCCATCGCCTTCATGAGCCGCTTGAAGACCACGCCGTCCTCCAACTGTGTCCGGGGCCGACCGCGGTGGCCGACCGTCCGCAACGTAGCCGGGGCGGGCAAGCACAGACCGGGGCGACACTCCGCACAACGATCCGACCAATTCCTGTCGGGTGCGCGATCGCCTCACTCCCGTTTTACGCCCTGCCCGCCAAGCTGTGTCTCACACCGGCACCACTGGGCCGGAGACACGGCACAGACGTGGAAACGGGGAGAGACAGAGATGGTCCTGCAGATGACGGAACACCGGATGCGCCCGGCCACCACGACCGACACCGACGGGACCTCCGAGGTCCTCGCCGACCTGGACGCCACCGACGAGCGTGGCATCTCGACCGACCTGGTCCGGGCGTATCTCAACGGGATCGGCCGGACGAAGTTGCTGACCGCCGCACAGGAGGTCGATCTGGCCCGGCGGATCGAGGCCGGCCTGTTCGCGGACGAGAAGCTGGCCACCTGCACCCCCGTCTCCGAGGAGTTGCGGGCCGACCTGGAACTCGTCGTCGCGGAGGGCCGGGCGGCCAAGGACCATCTGTTGGAGGCGAACCTGCGGCTGGTGGTCAGCATCGCCAAGCGCTACACCGGACGCGGCATGGCGTTTCTCGACCTGATCCAGGAGGGCAACCTCGGCCTCATCCGGGCGGTGGAGAAGTTCGACTACGCCAAGGGTTACAAGTTCTCCACGTACGCCACCTGGTGGATCCGGCAGGCGATCACCCGCGCGATGGCCGACCAGGCCCGCACCATCCGCATCCCGGTGCACATGGTCGAGCAGGTCAACCGGATGGTCCGGGCCCGCCGTGAGCTGGCGGTGACGCTGGGCCGCGAGCCCACGGTCGCCGAGGTCGCCCACGCCCTGGAAGTCCCCGAGATCCAGGTCATCGAGCTGATCTCCTACGACCGGGAGCCGGTCAGCCTGGACCAGGCCGTCGGCGACGACGGGGAGAGCGCGCTCGGCGACTTCGTGGCCTCGGTGGACCCGCGCACCGAGCCGAGCGACGCCGCCGCCCAGGGCGAGCTGCGCAACGAGGTCAGCATCGTGCTGGCCACCCTGTCCCAGCGGGAGCAGGCGGTCATCCGGTTGCGGTTCGGGCTGGACGACGGCCGGCAGCGCACGCTCGACGAGGTCGGCCGGGAGTTCGGCCTGTCCCGGGAGCGGATCCGGCAGATCGAGAAGGTGACGCTGTTGAAGTTGCGCGCCCCGGAGCGGGCGCAGCGCCTGGAGGCGTACGCCTGCTGACGCACTCGGTTCCCACGGAAGGCCCTGGCGGTTCGCCAGGGCCTTCCGTGCCGCTGTGGTGCTTGACGACGGCACCCATCCACGATAAAACCAACTGGTTATAAAACCAGGAGGTTATGGGTGGTGGACACGGAGCTGTTGGATGCGACCTTCGCGGCGCTGGCCGACCCGACGCGGCGGGCCATCCTCGCCCGACTCGCGGCCGGGGAGGCGACCGTGACCGAGCTGGCAGAGCCATTCGAGATGAGCCAGCCGGCCATCTCCAAGCACCTCAGGGTGCTGGAACGCGCTGGTCTCGTCAGCCGGGGGCGGGACGCCCAACGCCGTCCGTGCCGATTGGAGGCCCGGCCCCTGCGTGACGCGACGGCCTGGCTCGCCACCTACCGCGACTACTGGGTGGAGAGCTACCAGCGCCTCGACGTACTGCTCGACGAACTCCAGTCCGTCGACCGCACCGGCACGGCGCGTCGGCCCGCCGGACCGGACGGAACGGGCGAGTGACAGGCGTCGACGAACCGCTCGTCGTGCGCACCCCGGGCGACCGGAAGATCGTGATGAGTCGGCTGTTCGAGGCGCCGGTGCGGCTGGTGTTCGCCGCCTTCACTCGACCCGACCTGCTGGTCCGGTGGTACGGCGCACGCGGATGGAGGCTGGCGGAGTGCGACGTCGACCTGCGGGTCGGCGGGCGGTGGCGGTTCGTGTCGCAGGGCCCGGAGGGCGCACGGATGGCCCAGGCTGGGGTCTATCGACAGGTCGAGCCGCCACACCGACTGGTCTACACCGAACTCTTCGACGACCAGTCCTACCCGGGCGAGACAGTGGTCAGCCACGAGTTCACCGAGGTGGCCGGGCGAACGACAGTCACCACCACGCTGCTCTACGCCACCGCGCAGGGGCGGGACACCGTGCTGCGCTACCCGATGGCGCGGGGGGTCGGGCAGAGCTTCACCCGACTGGCCGACCTGCTGCGTTCCACAACGACGACAGAGGAAGAGCACCCATGAACTGGACACTCGAAGTGGTGATCGTGCCGGTCTCCGATCTGGACCGGGCGAAGAAGTTCTACGCCGACCAGCTCGGCTTCACCGTCGATCACGACACGGTGATCAGCGACGAGGCGCGCATCATTCAGCTGACCCCACCCGGCTCCGGCTGCTCGATCGTGATCGGCAAGGGCGTCGTCCCGGACATGCCACCGGGCTCGCTCAAGGGCCTGCAACTGGTGGTGCCCGACCTGAAGCGGGCCCACGCCGAGCTGGTCGAACGGGGGGTGGAGGTGAGTGAGATCCAGGTGCTGGGCGCGAGCCCGACCCCCACGCCGCACCCACTGGACAACGTCGGCTTCGTCTTCTTCGCCGACCCGGACGGCAACGCCTGGGGCGTCCAACAGATCTCCAGCCGGCCCTGACCAGGCACCGTCAGAGGCGGCGGGGGCCAGTGTCCGGGCGGGCGGCCACGCCGCCCGCCCGGACCTGCGCATGCAGGACCGCGATGCCGTCCGGACGGGCGAGCACCGGGTTGAGGGTCAGCGACCGCACGCGGGGCTGCTCGTCGGCGAGCCGCCCCACCCGCAGCAACAGGTCGGCCAGGGCGGTCCGGTCGACCGGCGCGGCACCCCGGTGCCCGCGCAGCAGCGGCGCCGCCCGGGGCTCGTCGACCAACTCGGCCGCGTCGGTGTCGGTCAGCGGCACCGCCCGCCAGGCCCGGTCGCCCAGCAACTCGGTGGCGACCCCACCGAGACCGAAGCCGACCACCGGCCCGAACGCCGGATCCTCCACCAGCTCCACCACGCAGGCCACCCCGGGCGGGACCATCGGCTGGACCAGCGCGTCCGCACCGAAGGCCGTGGCCAGCTCGGTGTACGCCCGACGAAGAGCCGGCTCGTCGGGCAGGTCGAGCCGGACCGCGCCGAGGTCGAGCCGGTGCCGCAGCCCGGGGGCTGCCGCCTTGAGCGCCACCGGATAGCCCAGCAGCGCCGCCGCGTCGACCGCCGCGTCGACCGAGTCGACGGGCACCGACGCCACCACGTCGATCCCGTACGCGGCCAGCAGCGCACCGGGGTCGGTGGCGTCGGTGCGGAACGCGGCAGGCGCGGCGTCCCGATCGACTCCTGGCAACTCGGGCACCACCCCGGGCGGGCGGCGTAGCCACTCGGCGTACCGGTGCACCCGGGCGAGAGCCCGCACCGCCTCCTCCACTCCCCCGTACGCGGGCACCCCCGGCGGCAGCCGCCCGACCAGAAACGTCGCCACTGTCGGCTTGCCCAGCGCGAGGGCCGCCGGCAGGGCGGCGGTCACGTCGGCGTCCACCTCGGTCCGCTGGCCGGGCAGCGGCGGGGCGAAGACCACCACCAGGGCGTCCACCTGGTCGTCGCCGGCCGTCTCGGCGAGAGCGGCGGCGAACTCGGCGGCACCGGCGCTCGGCCCGACGTCGCGGGGATAGCCGTCGGCCACCGTGAGGCCCTGCCCGACGCAGGCGGTGGCGGCCAGGCCGGTCAGGGCCGAGGAGTTGCCCACCACACCGACCCGGCCGCCGACCGGCAACGGCTGGTTGGCCAGCAGCACACCCACGTCGAGCAGCTCCGGCACGGTGTCCACCCGGATCACCCCGGACTGGGCGAAGAGCGCGGCCACCGCCACCTCGTCCGGCCCGGCGGTGTCACCGACCCCCACCGGGCGGGCCGGCGAGGCGAGCGCGACCACCGGTTTGGCGCGACCGATCCGTCGGGCCAGCCGGGCGAACTTGCGCGGGTTGCCGAAGGTCTCCAGGTACAACATGATCACGTCGGTGCCGGGATCGTCCTGCCAGTACTGCAGAAGGTCGTTACCGGAGACGTCGGCCCGGTTGCCGGCCGAGACGAAGTTGGACAACCCGAGGCCACGTCGGTCCGCCTCGGCGAGCAGCGCCACCCCGAACGCGCCGGACTGGCTGAAGATGCCCACCCGACCCGCCGGCGGTAGTGCCGGGGCGAGGGTGGCGTTGAGGCGTACCGTCGGGTCGGTGTTGGCCACGCCGAGACAGTTCGGGCCGACGACCCGCATGCCGGCGGCGTGCGCCGCGCGGACCAGCGCCCGCTGCGTGGCCGCGCCCTCGGCCCCGGCCTCGGCGAAGCCGGCCGAGATGACCACCAGACCGTGTACCCCCGCGGCGGCGGCGTCGGCGACCACCGCGGTCGCCGCCTCCGGCGAAACCGCCACCACCGCCAGGTCCACGGGCGTGCCGGCATCAACCGCCGACGGGTACGCGGGAAGGCCCGCCACTGTCGACGCGCTCGGGTGCACCGGCACCACCGCGCCGGTGAAACCGCCGTCGCGCAGATGCCCCAGCACCGCCGCGCCGACGCCCTGGCCGGTGGCGCTGGCACCGTAGACGACGATGCCCCGGGGGGCGAGCAGGCGGGCGATCGAGCGGGCCTCGGTGCGGTGCTCCCGGCCACGCTGCACCTCGAGCGTGGCCTCGGTGGGCGCGATCGGGAAGCTCAGGTGCACCACACCGTCGGCGTACTCGCGCTGGACCTGGTAACCGAAGTCGGCGAAGACCCGCAGCATCGTCCCGTTGCTCGGCAGCACCTCGGCGACGAAGCTCATGATGTCGTTGCGGCGGGCGGTCTCGGCCAGGTGCTCCATCAGCACCGAACCGATGCCCCGGCCCTGGTAGGCGTCCTCCACCACGAAGGCCACCTCCGCGTCCGGCGCCTGCGGGCCGAGCCGCTCGTACCTGCCGACCGCGACGATCCGGTCGGCGGCCAGCACCACGAACGCCTCCCGGTCGTGGTGGTCGACGGTGACGAACCGGATCAGGTCCCGTTCCGGGATGCGGGGGTACGGCGAGAAATACCGAAGGTAGCGGGTGCGCTCGGAGAACCGGCTGTGCATCGCCACGATGCCCGGCGCGTCAGCCGGATCGATCGGACGCAACTGGACGGTGCTGCCGTCGCTGAGCAGCACGTCCACCGGCTGGTCCACGGTCGTCACCGGCGCAGCCCGCCCCCGCTCCGCTCAGTCCCGTGGATCGTGCGGATCGAGCCCGAGCAGCGGAAAGACGGCCTTGCGGGTCGCCGCGATCGCCCGGTCCACCGCGTTCGGCTCGCCGGTCGGCTGCCATGGCTCGTACGACGGGTCCGCGTCGTCGGTCATCCGCAGCGGCACCTCCCGACCCAGACGACGGGACGCGGCCAGGTCCCGCCAGCCCGGCGGGGTGAGCGTCGCCGGGTCGATCGCGGCACCGGTGGCCACGGCCAGCAGGTGACTCCAGGCCCGGGGCACCACCTCGACGAGCGCGTATCCGCCGCCGCCGGTGGCCACCCACCGGCCGTCGCACAACTCGTCGGCGAGCGCGCGCATCGCCAGGTAGGTGGCCCGCTGCCCGTCCACCGTCAGGTTGAGGTCGGCGAGCGGATCCAGTCGGTGCCCGTCGGCGCCGCACTGGGTGACGAGCACCTGCGGCCGGAACGCGCGCAGCACCGACGGCACGATCGCGTGGAACGCCCGCTGCCAGCCGGTGTCGTCGACACCCGGCGGCAGCGGCATGTTGACGACGGTGCCCCGCGCGCCCGGCCCGCCCGTCTCGTCCGCGAACCCGGTGTACGGGAACAGGGCGAGCGGGGTCTCGTGCAGGCTGACCGTGAGCACCCGGGGGTCGTCGAAGAAGACGTGCTGCACGCCGTCGCCGTGGTGCACGTCGACGTCCACGTACGCGATCCGCTCCGCGCCCAGGTCGAGCAGGCGGGCGATGGCCACCGCCGGGTCGTTGTAGACGCAGAAGCCGGACGCTTGGGCGGGCATCGCGTGGTGCAGGCCACCGGCCACGTTCACCGCCCGCTGGGCCTCCCCACGCCAGACCGCCTCGGCGGCGGCCACCGTCGCACCGGTGATCAGCGCGCTGGCCTCGTGCATCCCCTCGAAGATCGGGTTGTCGGACGTGCCCAGCCCGTACCCGGCGAAGAGCGGATCGCGGGGCGCGGCCCGCACCGCGGCCAGGTAGGCCGGGTGGTGCACCCGGGTGAGCAGGGCGTCGCTGGCGGGCTCCGGCTTGACCACCCGCACACCGGGCCGATCCAGGATGCCCAGCTCGCGGGCCAGCGCGACGGTCAGCTCCACCCGGACCGGGTCGAGCGGATGGTCACCCATGTCGTAGGCGAGCAGCGACTCGTCCCACACCACCACCGTGTCGTCGGACATGAGCCCATCGTCGCACGAGGACCGTCGCCGACCCACCGCACGCGCTGGTCAGTGCCCGGATGTCGGCCCGGGGGCGACCGGGCGCGTCGGATCGGCCACCCAGTTGCTCCACGATCCAACGTAGAGGGCCGCGTCGGTGCGGCCGGCCAGGTGCAGCGCGAGCACCGCCTGCGCGGCGGTCACCCCGGAGCCGCAGTACGCCCCGACGGCTCGCGCCTCGGTCGCCCCGACGGCGGCGAACCGCTCTCGCAACGCGGCGGCGGCCGGGAAGCGTCCGTCCGGGCCGACGTACTCTCCGGCGGGCAGGTTCGCCGCTCCCGGCACGTGGCCGGCGACCGGGTCGATCGGCTCGACCTCACCCCGGTAGCGGGGCGCCGCCCGGACGTCGAGCAGCACGGCGTCGTCCGCGGCGGCCAGCTCGGCGGCCTGTCCCGCGTCGAGTACCGGAAGATCACCGGGGCGTACCACGACGTCGCCGGGGGTCGGGGTGGGCGCGGCGGTGGAGACGGGCCGGCCGGCGGCGACCCAGGCCGGGTAGCCGCCGTGCAGCAGGCGCACCTGGCGATGTCCCGCCCAGCGCAGCGTCCACCAGGCCCGCGCGGCGGCCAGGCCGTCGCCGCCGTCGTACACCACCACGGGGTGACCGGCGCGGACGCCGGCGGCCCGCAGCGCGGCCTGCAGCGCGGCCGGGTCGGGCAGCGGGTGCCGACCGCCGGCGCCGGGCGGCCCGCAGAGCGCGGTGTCCAGGTCGACGAAGACCGCGCCGGGCAGGTGGCCGGCGCGGTAGTCGTCGCGGCCGGGCGGGCCGACGAGCCGCCAGCGCACGTCGAGCAGGGTGGGCGGATCGGCCTGGTCGAGCTCGGCAGTAAGCCGATCGACCTCGACCAGCGGCTCCTGGGTACCGGACATGGCGACCATCCAACACCATTCACGTCGACGGCACGCGGTTCGGCGGGGGCCGTGGGCCCGCCACCCGAGGTAGCATCTAGCACCGGAGGGCCGCTGACGTTATGAAGTCTCACGACCTGGTCGATACGACCGAAATGTACCTGCGCACCATCCTCGAGCTGGAAGAGGAGGGGGTGCCGCCGCTGCGTGCACGGATCGCCGAACGGCTGCAGCAGAGCGGCCCCACCGTGAGCCAGACCGTCGCCCGGATGGAACGCGACGGCCTTCTCACCGTCGAGGGCGACCGGCACCTGACGCTCACCGTGCAGGGCCGCGGCAGCGCCGTGTCCGTGATGCGCAAGCACCGCCTCGCCGAGCTGCTGCTGGTAAACGTCATCGGGATGCCCTATGAGGAGGCCCACGAGGAGGCCTGCCGCTGGGAGCACGTGATGAGCGACGCGGTGGAGAAGCGGGTGTACGACCTGCTCAACCGGCCGACCCGCTCCCCGTACGGCAACCCGATCCCGGGGCTACAGGAGCTGGGCTCGCCGGTGGCGGAGGCCACCGAGGCCGTCGAGAGCGAGCGCAACCTGGCCTTCCCCGGCCTCTCCGGGACTGTCGTCGTGCGCCGGATCTGCGAGAGCGTGCAGAAGGACGCCGACGTGCTGCGTCAACTGCACGCCGCCGGTGTCGACCCGGGTGCCACGGTGACCGTGGCACAGGAACGCGACGGGGTGTCGATCGACAGGTCGGGCGACCGGGTGCGGCTGCCCCGCGAGGTCGCCTCCCGGGTCTTCGTCGCCGCCAACTGACCAACCGGCCACCCGGGCGTCACAGCGCCCGGGTGTCCACCTTCTTGGCCAGGGCGGCCAGGTCACCTGTCACCTTCTCCGCCGCCGAGCGTTCGCTGCCACGCGCGCCGGTCCAGCTCAACGTGGCCAGCCGCCCGTCGGCGGCCAGCCAGCCCACCTCGGCGACCGGCCCGTGCCCGCCCGCCGCGGCGGTGGTCCGCCGGTACGCCTGCTGGCCCAGCCCGGTGACCTTCGCCGCCTTGTCCGGCACCACGTCCGCACCGAAGGTCACCTTGTCGATCGTGGTCTCGGACACAGTGAGCGTCAACTCCGGCAGCGCCGCGCCCCCGGCCCGCACCACACAGGTGTGCGTGTCGCCCTGCTCGCTGGCCGCCGCCACGTCGAAGCGCGCCTTCACCAACTGCTCGATCAGCGCGAAGTCCAACAACCGGCAGGCGCCGCCCGAGGAGGCCGCCACCACGTCCACGGCGATCGGCACCGGCGGCGGCAGCACCGCCGCCGGCTCGGCCTCGGCGGCGCAGCCGCTCACCAGCAGCCCCGCCAGCCCTCCGACCACGATCCGCCCGCGCACGCTCCACCCTTCCGCCGACCGACGGCGGAAGGCGCCCGCCGGATGTCCGTCGGCCACCGTACGGGGTGTGGGTGTCCGGCGGAAGCCCTCGTCGCGCCTGCCTGCCCGCGCCTATCCGGACTGTGGATCATCCACGTACGGGCAGTGCCGGCAGCCGCGCCCGCAGCAGGTGCCGCGCCGGGCCAGGAACCCGGCGCTGAGCACGAACAACCCCGTCGCCGGGTCGAGATAGCCGGCCTCCCCGGCGGTCAGCGCGGCGGCGTGCGTGGCGAGGATCCGGGCCCGGTCGGGGTGCGCGGGCGACAGCCGGGACGGATGCGGCTCGGTGAGCGGCCGATCCGCCAGGGGTCGTCGTTCCCCGGTCACCAGCAGCAGTCCTTCCGGGTCACCCGCAGCAGTCTAGGCCGTCGTCAGATTCCCCGGTCGAGCGTGCTGGGCACCTGGGCGGCGTGCCTGTTCGTGGTCTGCTCTCCGCTGCGACGAAGGCGGGACACACCGCCGGTTTCGTCGTAGGGTCCGACGATGCTCGGGGTCGCCGACTCTTCCCCGACGCCGACGCCCCGACCGGCCTGCGGCTGGCGGAGAGCCGCGTCTTCGGCAACGGTGTGGTCCTGCTCCGCCACGAGCGGGCTCGCTGACGTTAGTCGCTTGAGTCTCCACCGGGGGGAGACAGCAGGGTGGGGGCATGAGTGCTGCGGAGCGGTACACGATCGGCGAGCTGGCCCGGCGCGCCGGCCTGAGCGTCAAGACCGTCCGGTACTACGCCGACAGCGGGATCGTGCCGCCGACGGACCGGAGCCCGACCGGCTATCGCCTCTTCGACGGCGAGGCGGCTGCCCGGTTGGAGCTGGTCCGGACGCTGCGCGACCTGGGCGTGGGCCTCGCCACCATCCGCCGGGTGGTGGACCACGAGGTGCCTCTGCACGAGGTGGCCGCCGCCCACGCCGAGGCGTTGGCGGTGCAGATCCGGGTGCTGCGCCTGCGCCAGGCGGTGCTCACCGTCGCGGCGAGGCGCGGGTCGGACCCGGCCGAGGTGGACGAGCTGCACCGGTTGGCCCAGCTCACCGGTCGCGAGCGGGGACACCTGGTGGGGGACTTCCTGGCCAGCGTCTTCGCCGGCCACGGCGACCAGCCCGCGTACCCGGGTGCGATCGTCTCGATGACACCGGAGCTGCCCGACGACCCGAGCACCGAGCAGGTGCAGGCGTGGTTGGAGCTGGCCGAGTTGTGCCGGGAGCCCACCTTCCGGGCGAGTATGCGGCGGATGGCGCGGCAGCACGCCGCCGACCACGACGTGCCCGGGTTACCCCGCCCGGACGCCGTCGCGGTGGTCCGGGACGGGGCGGCCCCCGCCCTCGCGGCCGGCCTCGACCCGACCAGCCCGGCCGCCGATCCGGTGGTCGCGGCAACCACCAGCCGGTACGCGAGCCTGCCCGGTCACTCCGACGACGCCGACCTGCGTCAGCGGTTGCTCGACCGGCTGGTGCTGGCAAACGATCCCCGCCGGGACCGCTACCTCGACCTGGTGGCGGTGCTCAACGGCTGGTCGACAGGCGACGCGACCGTGCCGGCGGTGGACTGGTTCATCCGGGCCCTGCGCGCCCGGATGCCCGAGCAGGCCCGTTGAGCCGGCCGGGCCGGCTGGGCGGCTTCAGCCGAACCAGGTCATCGCCTGGCCGTGGCCCCTGGCCCAGGCCAGCGGTTTCCCGTCGAGCGCGAGGACGTTGTGCAGCGCGTCGCTCGGCGGGTCGGGCAACCCGTCGTACGGCAGCACCTCCGGCGCCTCGTTCGCGATCCAGTGCCCCGGCAGCTCCCGGACCAGCCGGACGAACGCGTCCCGGCGCGGCGCCGGCACCTGGTAGAGCACCGAGGTGTGGAAGACCACGAGCGTCGCGTCGGCCGGCGCGCGGGCGGCCAGCGCCGGCAGGTCGTCCACCAGATCGCCGCGGACCAGCAGTGGAGGGTCGGCCGCGGCGACCGCCGCCGCGGCCCGCAACCGGGCCCGCCGGTGCGCGTGCTCCGGCCAGATCAGGGCGTCCAACCAGGACACGTCGCCGGGGTCGGTCACGTCGAGCGGGTTGAGGTCCAGGCCAGCCCGCCACACCACCCGGGGTACGCCGACCGGCGGCACCAACCCGTCGGCGGCACACGCCAGGACCGGCTCACCCGAGCCCACCTGCTGATCGCCGTAGCGGTACGCGTACCGGTCGGGGTAGAGGCAGAGCCCGGCCGACGCGCCGACCTCCACCAGGGCGAGGGGCTGCGGCAGCGCGGCGAGCAGCGGCAGCAGGACCGCGCACCGGCCGCTCTCGTTGGTCTGGGTGGCCCGGACCCGCAGCTGCGCCTCGATGGCCGGCCAGTGCGTCACCGCGTAGTCGTGGAAGGTGGCCGGGTCGTCGACCGGGCCGCCGAGCCAGCGCACGACGCCGAACAGCAGATTCGGCTGTCGCTTGGCCGGCGGGAGCCCGTCGAGCAGGGCGAGTAGGGCGTCGTCGCGGGCGACGGCCTGCGCCAGACGCTCGTACGTGGGGGACACCCCACGCGCCTCGCGGCTGCCGAACTCGGCGTACGCCTCAGCGGTCGTCATGCCCTCATCGTCGCAGCCCATTCCTCGGAAGGTCAGCCCCCGTTCCCGTGTGCCGACGCACCGCCCGCACCGGCAACGCGACCCGTGGTGGGCCGGGCTGACTGTGGTGGATCCACAGCGGCCGGCAGCCCGTCCAAGGAGGGCGGCCGAATCCGGCTGTCCGACCTGCGTAGGGAGTCACGGATGAACGACGAGGAAGCCGGCCGACTGCCCGAACGGCTCACGGACCGTGGACCCGTCGGGCCCGCGCCGGTGGACCATCTGCTTCGCGCGGCCGGATCGACACAGCGCCGGAGGCGGCACCTCGGGCTCTTCGGTGCTGCTGCGGCGACTGCCCTCGCGCTCGGCGGCGGCGTCGTCGCTTTGGACCTCGTCGGTACGGGATCGCCTGGCGAAAACGACTCTGCCGACGGGCGGCGCCTGGCGGCTCTGTCCGGCTCCCCGGCGACCGACGGGGACGATCCGACGCGGGACCGGTCCGGGCCACTGCCGGCCAGTGGCGCGGCGAGCTGTGTGGAGGTGTTCACCCCGGAGACGCTCGCCAATCGGGCGTTCGCGTTCGACGGTGTCGTGGCCACCATCGGACCGGCCCGCACCAACCGTCCGGGCGTCGACAGGCTGGACCTCGTGGGAGTCACCTTCACCGTCGGCGAGTGGTTCTCCGGTGGCACCGCGTCGCGCGTCACGGTGGACATGGATCCGCCGGTGACGGGCACGCGCGACCGCACGGCGGAGACCTTCACGTCGTACGCGGTCGGTTCGCGGTTGCTTGTCAGCGGTGGGCCTCGTCAGCCTCGTCCCGGAGGATCTCCGCTCGACGACGCCATCGCCTGGGGTTGTGGGTTCACCCGCTACCACGACCAGTCGACAGCTCAGTCCTGGCGGCGGGCCGCGACGGCACCGACAGTCCCGCCAGCCACCCCGATGCCGGCTGGCGGGACATCCTGATCGGCGACGCGCCCGGCACCGCTCAGGGCAGCTGGCCGGGCCGGTCGACGACGGCGATGCGGAGTAGCGCGGAAGCCAGGTGCACCGACTCCTTGCCGTCGCGTATCACCGACATCCGATGGCCCAGGAAGGCGTGGGTGTCCCGGTCGAAGAGGACGTCGCTGTTACCACCGATCACGCCGGGCATCCGAATCGCCACCCCGTGTCGACCGGCGGCGTCCACCACGTCGCCCGAGATGACGACCGCCCCGGGCTCCCGTGCCAACAGGTCGAACAGCGCCGCCAGCGCTCGGGGTGGCACGTAACCGGTGAGCATCGACCACGCGGTGGTGTACGCCATGCTCTCGTCCCCGTAGACGGCCTCCTCGTCGGCGCCTTCAGAGAGATGCAGGTCGACCGGGTGCTCCCGGAGGTATCGAAGCAACTCGTCCGGATCGGTGGGCAGGTCGCCGTGGTACGCGGGCTCCTGGAAGGCGTCGAGCTCCTTGTCAGGATCCCCGGGATCGTCGAGGCGGAGCACCGTCAGCTGGGTCCACCCGTTCGGATCGGTCTCCGGTCGATAGCGTCCCTGCGAGTACGCGATACCGCCGGCCGACTGCCACAGTTGGCTCCGATGCGTCCGGTACGGGCCGCTGGCCGGCTGGTCCCGTACCGTCACCAGGGCTTCCGTGAAGACGTACTGGTCGGGTCGGGCGGTGAGCTCGGGCTGCTGCCGGGCGGCGTCGGCCGCCATCCGGAAGATCTCCGACGCGGTTGCCGTGGGTGGCGGCTTGTCGCCCACCCCCATCGTCTGGGCCGCCAGCGCGCCGGCGGTGAGGACGACGGTCAGTCCGAATGCTCCAGCCAGGCGCCAACCGCGCGGGAACCGGGTACGGAGTCCGGCGGCACGGGTCGCCGAAGCCACCTCGGCCCGCCGGGCGACGTGGGCGGTCAGATCTCTGAGGAGCTGCTCCTCGAAACCCTCGGTCGACTGTTCGATCTTGTTCATGATGTCAGCTCCGTCTCATCAGGCGAGGGTGGTGGCCGGGCGGGCGAGCACGGCCTGGACGACGCGACGGGCTCGGTGCAGGCGGACCCGGGCAGCGACCGGGGACATCCCGACCACGGTGGCCGCCTCCGCGACGGTGAGGCCGTCGACGGCGACGAGTTCGACAAGCGTTCGGGTGCCCTCGGGCAGCTCGCTCAGCGCCCGATAGGTGTGGCGGGCCGCCGACTCGGCGTCGATCCGCTCCTCGATGCGCGCGATGTCATCGGGGCCCAGGTCTCGTCGTCCGGCCAGTCGACCGGTCACCCGCAGCCGTTGGGCCGCCCGACGCCGCTCGTCGCCGATGACGTTGCGGGCCACCCCGTACAGCCAGCCGACCTGGCTACCCCGGTCCGGCCGGTAGCCGCCCGCCGACTCGATCACCGCGAGGAACACGTCGGCGGTCAGGTCGGCGGCGAGGTGCGGGTCGTCGACCCGCCGCGCCACGAACCGGCCCACCGCCTCCAGGTGCCGCCGGTAGAAGACCTCGAAGGCCACCGGATCGGCCCCGATGCCGGAGATGTCGCCCCCCGCTTCGCCGGGCTCATTCACAGGCTGTCCTCTCTCGTAGCCTTCACACCTCTACTTCGTCAGACGGGCCGCTTGTGTTACCGAACGCTCCGGCCGACTGATCGGCCCCGCGCGCCGCCGACGCGGCACCGCGTGCCCTCCCGCCCTGCGGCGCAGCTGCTGGTCCGGTTGGGCAGATGCCCTGGTGATGCGGCATTATCGAGGGCACCGGCGACTGGCGGCACGGGATGGTCGAACCATCGGGGAGCCTCTCGCGGGCGTCGACCGCCTGGGCGCCTGCGTGGAGGAACATCATGACCACGACACGTGGATCCGCGGAGCACCACACCCCGTCGGGGACGGCCCGGCTCCTGCCGGGTGCCCCCGTCGCCGAAGCCGTCCTGGCCGAGACCGCCGCCGCTGCCACAGGCCTGCGCAGCCGCGGGATCACACCGAGCCTCGCCACAATTCTCGTCGGCGACGACGACGCCAGCGCCGGCTACATCTCCATCAAGCAGCGTCAGGCCGCCGAACTCGGGTTCGACTCCCCGCACGTGCACCTGCCCGCCACCGCCACCCAGGCCGAGCTGCACCAGGCCATCGCCCGGTTCAACACCGATCCGGCCGTGCACGGACTGCTCGTGCAGTACCCCGTTCCGGGCCATCTGGACTACGACGCGGCGCTACAGACAATCGACCCGGACAAGGACGTCGACGGCATGCACCCGCTGAACATGGGGCGCCTCGCCGTCGGACTGCCCGGCCCGCTGCCGTGCACCCCCGCCGGCATCGAAGCCCTCCTGGCGTACTACGAGATCCCCGTCGCCGGTCGCGAGGTCGTCATCCTCGGCCGGGGCGCCACCCTCGGCCGGCCCCTGGCGATGCTGCTCGCCCAGAAGCGCCCCACCGCCAACGCCGCCGTCACCGTCGTGCACACGGGCGTGCCCGACTGGGCCCGCTACACCCGCCGCGCCGACATCCTCGTCGCCGCCGCCGGCGTACCCGGGATCGTGCGGCCCGAGCACGTCAAGCCGGGCGCTGTCGTCATCGGGGCCGGCGTCCGCTACGACGGGCGACGCCTCCTGCCGGACGTGGACGAAGCGTGCGCCGAGGTCGCCGGCGCCATCACGCCCCGGGTCGGCGGGGTCGGTCCGACCACCGTCGCGATGCTGTTCCACAACGCCGTGCGCGCCGCCGAGCGCACACTCTCCATGATCAGGTGATGAAAAGTAGGTCCCAGGGCCGTCTCTGACCTATTTTTCATCACCTGATCATGGGCAACAGCAGGTGACCGGCCGGTCACCTGCTGTTCGCTCAACCTGCGGCCGCCGGGACGGGAACGACAAGCACCTGGCCGTCGAGGGTGCCGATCGCCAGGCGGCCGACAGCTACCCGCGTCAGCGAGAGCGGTACGACAGGGTGGCCGGCGATCCGTAGTTCCTGTCGCGCGTGGACATTGCCGTCCTCGGTCTTCAGGACGACCAGCTCCCCCGAGCTGAACACGACGTGGACGAAAGTATCGTCGGCGTCCAGCGCGGCGGCCTCCCCGTCGGCGGTGAAGATCCATTGCAGCTCACCCGTCGGATACCGACGGCGGACCACGAAGGCGCTCCCCGGCAGTCTGCCCCCGCCGTTGTGCACCGCGCCCGTGTGCACGAGCGACGGCCCGGCCCGGTCGTCGCAGTACGCACCGACGCCACCGAACAGGTGGCCGCCTCGCGACGTGTCCCATTCCAGCGGAAAGAGCCGCCGGATCTGCCCGCCCGGCACGTCGACGGCGACCACCCATTTGTCGCGCCAGGGCTCATCCCCGCGGCCTCGCAGAAACAGCAGCTCCGGTGCGTACCTGATGTCGAAGAAATGATTGAAGAGGTCGTACGGACCGAGTCGGATGGTGGCCGCAGCGGCAGCAGGCGGCCCGAAGGTGACCTCTCCGGCTGTCTTGCTACACCCGTCATGGTCGGTGTCGCGAAGCGCCCACGAGCCATCGGTCCTGCCCACCACGACTGCGGGACTGGACGATTCGTGGGTCTTGCGGACCGTGCCGTCGTCCAGATCGATCTCCAGCACGACGCTCGGGTCCAGAGTCCACCGGCCGCCCTCGTACCGGCGCGGCACCTGGGTCAACACCAGGGCTGTCCGATCGCCCGGCAGCACCCGGATCTGATAACCCGTGCCACCGGTCGGTACCTGCCAGAGCAACTCCCCAGATGTCCCCGACCAGCATTCCAGACCGACACCCTCCAGCGCGGTGAGGATGCGGCCATCCCTGAGCGCCTCGACCGCCCACACGCCCCGTCGGGCTGCCCACGCCTGGCCGCGCTGGCGGCAGAGTCGCGCGACGGTGGCGACTGCCACAGTCGTATCGCTCGACGGTTCGTACGGGACCGGTTTCTCGCCGTAGGGCATTCGCAGCATGCCCACGACGGCTCGGTCCCAGTCGTCGCGGCTGATCGAGCACGCCAGGGAGGTCGTACCGAAGCGTTGCTCATCGGCGTCGCACGGGATTGCCAGCACGAGGTCGAGCGTCTGCGGGCGTCGCCATGCGATCCGCCGCACCTCGCGGGGATGGCCCAGCAACGAGACGGCGATACCTGTCGTCAGGTCCAGCAGGAGCAATTTGCCGTTGTAGGACCACCCGCCGTCGTAGGAGCCTGTGCCGATCACCACCAGGGGCAAGGTGGGATGAAAGGCGATGCTGTGGGCCGGCCAGCGAGTGGAGATCTGGTGGACGCAGGCGAGGTCGTCAGTCCCGTAGACCGCCAACGGATACGACCGGGAGCCACCCGCAATGGCACGGCCGTGCCATTGCGGCGGGCCGAGATCACCACCGACCGCGATCAGATCACCGTTGGGAGAGTTGGCGGTGACGCGCGGCTGGCCGATCTCCCGGAAGGGGCCGGCACCCAGCACGCCGGTTTCGGAGCGCTTCACCGGATGGCGGCAGGTTCGATTCTCTCGTTCATGACGACATGATGATCAGCTTTACCGTGCGAGGCAAGGCATTTGCCACGCGCTGCTGGGCTGGTCTTGAATCTCCGTCGGCAGCACGATCGACTCGGGTTTCGTGACGTCGGGGTGTCCGGGTGAGGTTGATGCACCGGTTTCCTGGAAAGCGAGTCGATCAAAGAGACACCGCGAGCGCGGCAGGTGGCCCCTGCCGCGCTCGCGGATCTCGCGTACGTCAGCTGCAGCCGCTTGTGGAGCCGCAGCCCTCGCAGACGTAGCAGCTACCGGCGGGGCGCATCTTCGTACCGCAGGTGAAGCAGAGCGGTGCGTCGGCGGCCTTGCCGATCACGGCCTCCAGCAACTCGGTGCTGGAACCCACGCTCGGAGCCGGCTTGGCGGCGGCCACGTCGGCCATCTCCTGGGCCGGCTGCGCGACGGCCTCCGGCTTGGCCGGGGTCGCCACCGGTGCCGAGGACGCCATCGCGGTGAGCTCCGCGCCGGTGACCCCTGCGGCTTCCGCGTCGGCCTCGGCCCGCAGCTGGGCGGCCCGCTCGGACGCGGTGAAGATGCCCAGCTCGGCGCGGCGCTCGTAGGGCAGGAAGTCCAGCGCCAGGCGACGGAAGATGTAGTCCATCACCGAGGCGGCCATCCGCACGTCCGGGTCGTCGGTCATGCCGGCCGGCTCGAAGCGCATGTTCGTGAACTTGCTGACGAACGTCTCCAGCGGCACGCCGTACTGCAGGCCGATGCTGATGGCCACCGAGAAGGCGTCCATCACGCCGGCCAGGGTCGAGCCCTGCTTGGACATCTTGAGGAAGACCTCGCCGAGGCCGTCGTCCGGGTAGGACGACGCGGTGAGGTAGCCCTCGGCGCCACCGACGGAGAAGCTGACCGTCTCGGACGGGCGCTTCTTCGGCAGGCGCTTACGCACCGGCCGGTACTCGATGACCTTCTCCACGGCGACCGGCGCGGCCTCGACGGCGGCCGGCTCGGTGGCCTTGTTGGACTTGGCCACCGAGAGCGGCTGACCGACCTTGCAGTTGTCCCGGTAGATCGCGAGCGCCTTGAGGCCGAGCTTCCAGCCCTCGAAGTAGATCTTCTCGACGTCCTCGACGGTGGCCGCCTCCGGCATGTTCACCGTCTTGGAGATGGCGCCGGACACGAACGGCTGGATGGCCGCCATCATCCGCACGTGACCCATCGGAGCGATCGTCCGCTCGCCCATGGCGCAGTCGAAGACCGGGTAGTGCTCCGGCTTGAGGCCCGGGGCGTCCACCACGTGGCCGTGGTCGGCGATGTGCTCGATGATCGCCTCGACCTGCTCCTCGGGGTAGCCGAGGCTGCGCAGCGCGCGCGGCACCGTCTGGTTGACGATCTGCATCGAACCGCCGCCGACCAGCTTCTTGAACTTGACGAGCGCCAGGTCCGGCTCCACACCTGTCGTGTCGCAGTCCATCATGAAGCCGATCGTGCCGGTCGGGGCGAGGACGCTGGCCTGCGCGTTGCGCCAACCGAACTTGTCACCGATCTTGTTGCCCTGGGTCCACTGCCTGGTCGCCTCGCGGACGATGGCGGTGGCCACCGGGCTGGTCGGCTTGATCTCGTCGTTGGCCGCGGCGTGCTTGCGCATGACCCGCTTGTGCGGCTCGGCGTTGCGGGCATAGCCGTCGTACGGGCCGACCACGCCGGCCAGCTCGGCCGAGCGGCGGTACGCGGTGCCGGTCATCAGGGACGTGATCGACGCGGCGACCGAGCGGCCCTGCTCCGAGTCGTACGGCAGGCCGGTGGCCATCAGCAGGGCGCCCAGGTTGGCGTACCCGATGCCGAGCTGCCGGTAGGCGCGGGAGGTCTCACCGATCTTGTCGGTCGGGAAGTCCGCGAAGCAGATCGAGATGTCCATCGCGGTGATGACGAACTCGACGGACTTGACGAACTTCTCCACCTCGAAGCCACCGTCGGCGCGGAGGAACTTCATCAGGTTGAGCGAGGCCAGGTTGCACGAGGAGTTGTCCAGGTGCAGGTATTCCGAGCACGGGTTCGACGCGGTGATCCGCCCGGTCTCCGGGCAGGTGTGCCAGTCGTTGATCGTGTCGTCGTACTGCAGGCCCGGGTCGGCGCACTCCCAGGCGGCCTGGGAGATGGTGCGGAACAGCTTCTTGGCGTCGACGGTGTCGATCACCGAGCCGTCCAGCCGGCCACGCAGGTCGAAGCCCTTTTCGTTCTCGACCGCTGACATGAACTCGTCGGAGACGCGGACCGAGTTGTTGGCGTTCTGGTACTGCACGCTGACGATGTCGGAGCCGCCGAGGTCCATGTCGAACCCGGCGTCGCGCAGCGCACGGATCTTGTGCTCCTCGCGCGCCTTGGTGACCACGAACTCCTCGATGTCCGGGTGGTCCACGTCGATGATGACCATCTTGGCCGCCCGGCGGGTCGCGCCGCCGGACTTGATGGTGCCGGCCGAGGCGTCCGCGCCGCGCATGAAGCTGACCGGGCCGGAGGCGGTGCCGCCGGAGGAGAGCAGCTCCCGGGACGAGCGGATCCGCGACAGGTTGACCCCGGAGCCGGAGCCGCCCTTGAAGATCAGCCCCTCCTCCTTGTACCAGTCGAGGATCGAGTCCATCGAGTCGTCGACGGCCAGGATGAAGCAGGCGCTGACCTGCTGCGGCGACGGCGTGCCGACGTTGAACCAGACCGGCGAGTTGAAGCTGAACACCTGGTGCAGCAGCATCCAGGTCAGCTCGTGGGCGAAGATCTCGGCGTCCGCCGGGCTGGCGAAGTAGCCGTACTCCTCACCGGCGGTGCGGTAGGTGGTGACCACCCGGTCGATCAACTGCTTGAGCGACCACTCCCGCTCCGGGGTCCCCACCGCGCCCCGGAAGTACTTGGTGGTGACGATGTTGGCCGCGTTGACGCTCCACGACTGCGGGAACTCGACCCCACGCTGCTCGAAGTTGATCGAGCCGTCCCGCCAGTTCGTCATCACGACGTCGCGGCGCTCCCACGCGACGTCGTCGTACGGGTGGACCCCCTCGGTCGTCCACACCCGCTCGATCTTCAGCCCCGCGCCTGCCTTGCTCCGTGAACGGCTAGTTGTCACGCCGTCGCCCCCCTCGTCTGCGCGGTCACCCACCGCGCGTCCCAATCTCTCGAAAAACTGTGCAGATTCAGTTGGCCGGACCGGCGGCCTCGACCGCGTCGGCCCGACCCTGCCCCCGGGCGCGCGCCGCGCCCCGCAACGTCTCGATCTCGCGCTCGAAGTCGGCGAGCGAGTCGAAGGAGCGGTAGACGCTGGCGAACCGCAGGTAGGCGATCTCGTCCAGGTCGCGCAGCGGGCCCAGGATCGCCAGGCCCACCTCGTGACTCGGGATCTCGGCGGCCCCCTTGGCCCGGACGGTCTCCTCCACCCGCTGCGCGAGCAGCGCGAGGGAGTCGTCGTCCACCGGCCGGCCCTGGCACGCCTTGCGCACCCCGCCGATGATCTTCGTCCGGCTGAACGGCTCGGTCACCCCGCTGCGCTTGACGACCGCGAGGACCGCCTCCTCGACGGTGGTGAACCGCTTGCCACACTCCGGGCAGGACCGCCGCCGTCGAATGAGCTGACCGTCGTCGGCCTCCCGCGAGTCGACCACCCGGGAGTCAGCGTGTCGGCAGTACGGACACCGCATCGCCCACCTCCTTCACAATGATCGACTGTGACCCGCACCGAGCGACTCCGGGCACGACTGACCGCGACGGTGCCATCCTCGGACGACGCCCGCCGTGATCGACGTTACGGGAGTGCGGTCGGTAGTCGGACCCAACCTGTGGGCAACTTACGCCCGTGTCACTACTACATCTAGGGGTTGACCGTATGTCGCCGGGCAAGCCGGGTCAAGTTGACCGGCGTGTCCGGCGCGTCACGCACGATCCGGTCACCCACACCCGCCGGCACGTCCGAAAACCCCAACGTCGAGACCTCTCCCGGGTTACCGACCGGCCGTCCCGAGTAGCCCGGAAAACGGCCGACCGTCGAACACCAGTGCTATCCGACGTACCATTTATCAGAACATCCGTACGACGGGAGCGGTTTTTCACCCCGACACGCCGGTGAGAGGTCGTACAGATGTTTGAAAATGACCGATCTCACCTATACGGTCATGAACAACGTGGCACCACCGCACGCACCACGAGCCGACGAGGCACCCAGCGCCGACCAGGGAGGACGGACGTGACCGAGGACCGGGCCAGCCGGCCGAAGAGCCCGCAGCAGATCACCGAGGCGGGCCCCCCGGCCACCCGACGCCGCAGCGCCGCGCGCAGCCGGACGGGTCAGCCCGCCGTACGCCCGGTCACCCCGGTCGTCAGCGCCTTCCCCGACCCCGCGACTGTCGACCTGACCGCCCGCCAGCGTCGCATCCTGGAGTTCATCCGCAACTGGGTGGAGCGGCACGGCTACCCGCCCAGCGTCCGGGAGATCGGCGAGGCGGTCGGCCTGGTGTCGCCGTCAAGCGTCGCCTACCAGCTCAAGGAGCTGGAAAAGAAGGGCTTCCTGCGCCGCGACCCCAACCGGCCGCGCGCGGTGGACGTCCGCGCCCCCAGCGAGGCCATCGACGACGAGCTGTCCCGGGCCCAACGACCGACCCCGGCGTACGTGCCGATGCTCGGTCGGATCGCCGCCGGTGGGCCGATCCTCGCCGAGCAGGCCGTGGAGGACATCTTCCCGCTCCCCCGCGAGTTGGTGGGCGAGGGTGAGGTCTTCATGCTCCAGGTCAAGGGCGACTCGATGCTCGACGCGGCGATCTGCGACGGCGACTGGGTGGTTGTCCGGCAGCAGCCGACCGCCGACTCGGGCGAGATCGTGGCCGCCATGCTCGACGGCGAGGCGACGGTCAAGACCTACCGGCGGCGCGACGGGCACGTCTGGCTGATGCCGCAGAACCCGGCCTTCGACCCGATCCCCGGTGACGACGCCACCATCATGGGGCGCGTCGTGGCGGTGTTGCGCCGCATCTGACCTACCGGCGGGTGAGTGCCCACGGGCGCTCACCCGCGTCGGCGGTCAGCGGCGGAGTCGGTGGTCAGGGACGGGATGAGGGCCGGTCAGTAACGGTCGCCCCGGTGACCGCGACCGCCGCCGGGATACTGCCCGTACGGGTCGACAGGTCCGTCGTCGTCACGGCGACGGCCGGGCCGCTGGCCCCGCGGGTCGGGCTCCTGCCCACCGCGTCGGGGCGGCTCCGCGCGACCGGTGCCGGTGTGGCCACCGTCACCGCCGTACACACCACTGCCGGGGCGTCCGCCCGGTGGAACGCCGCCGGCGCCCTGCGGGCGGCCACCGCCCCCGCCAGCACCCTGGGGACGACCGTCACCACCCACCGGAGGGCGACCGCCACCGTAGGGGCGACCACCAGTGGCCGGCGGGCGACCACCGCCACCTGCTGGCGGGCGGCCGCCGCCACCTGCGGGGGGACGGCCGCCGCCGTACACACTGGCCCCGCCGTCCGGCCGTGCCGCACCGTAGCCACCGTCGGCCGCGGCCGGTCGGCCACCGCCGTACACGGCACCACCCGCCGGAGTCGGGCCACCGCGACCCGCGCCACCGCTGTAGGGGCCCGCCGGCGCGCCGCCACCGTAGACGCCGCCCGTACGGTCACCGACCGCTGACGAACCATCGACCGCTCGGCCCGCGCGCGGGTTGAACGGCTCACTGTCGTCCGGATCCGACGTCTTCGACGCGTCGGCGGCGGGCAGCCGCCGGCGGGCCCGGACGATGCCGACGATGCCGGCACCGACAAGCAGCAGACCGAGCACCCCGACCGCGCCCACCAGATAGGTGATGTCGTCGAAGTCCAGCCCGGCGGCCCAGGATGTCGAGGCCCCCTGCTTGACGCCGCCCGCCGACGCCGCGAGTGGCACGGTGGTCGAGGTGGATGGCGTGTAACCGAGGATGTCGAGGGGCTCGTCCTCGTTGAACCGGAACGCGTCGGACACGGTCAGGAACGTCTTGCCGTCCGTGGAGTAACTGATGGCCTCGCCGAACGGGTCCGCCAGCGCCGTCACCCGGGGCTTGCCGGCGGTGAGCGCGCCGACGATGTCACCACCGCTCACGTCGTACTCGAAGGCGTCCGCGTAGGTGCGCAGGACCACCCGGGAGCCGTCCGGCGACCGGGCCGCGCCGGTGATGGCGATCCGGCCGAACGTGTTGAGCGGATTCTCCGTCTGCGTCTTCGGCAGCGTGATGTCGCCGACCTTGCGCATCGGCACCGCCTCGGCGTCGCCGTTGCGCAGCGCCGCCGACGGCGCGTAGATCTCGGCCTTGCCGCTGGTGACCTTCGTGATGATCAGCGGTTTTCCGTCGTCGCCGATGAGCAGCGCCTCGGCGTCGTGCGGCTTGCCCTCCGGGTAGGAGATCCGGTGCTGCGTCGGTTGCCTCGCACCGGTGACCGGCATCGACCAGAGCGCGACGCGCGTACGGCGCTCCTTCGCGTCGGCGTTGTCACCGGTGTCGGCGATCCACAGGGTGCCGCCGTCCTTGGAGAGGGCGAGATCCTCGGTGTCGACCGGGCCCTGCCCCGCGTACCGGACCGGCTCCTTCGAGATCTTGCACTTGGTGTCGAGGAAGAAGATCCGCTCACGTGCCGGGTTGTCGGTGCTGTCGTTGATGACGATGTAGCCACTCTTGGTCGCGACCAGACCGGACAGCTCCCGCAGGCGCTCGTCGCTGATCGTGCACCGCTTCTGGCCGGCGGTGACGGCGGGCGGCTGGGACGACCCGGGGGCGGGAGCCGCCGCGGCGACTCCGGCGAGCGCCACGGTTGCCCCAAGCAGGCCGAGGGCAACCGTGACCGAGGAAACAACGCGGCGCATTCGGCCAGTGTCGCATGCCACGCGTTTCCGGCGGATAACACCGTGGCCGCTCAAGAGCGGCTGCCGGCCGCCTGCCCCTGACGCTCGACGTCGAACGGCACCAACTCCGCGGCGAGGTCCGCGGCGACGCGGACATGCAGCAGGGTGCCCTCCGGCAGGTGAGCCGTGCTGAGCACCTCGCCCGTGCGATGCACGCGGGCAACCAGGTCACCGCGGTCGTACGGCAGCACGGCCCGGACCTCCACGGCCGGTCGCGGCAGCCGCTCCTCGATCGCCGCGCGCAGCCCCTCGATGCCCCGCCCGGAGTGCGCGGAGACGAAGATCGCGTCCGGCCAGAGCCGCTTGAGCCGCAGCAGCGTGTCCTCGTCGGCCGCGTCGGTCTTGTTGACCACCAGCAGCTCGGGAAGCCGCTCCGCGCTCACCTCGGCGAGCACCGCGTGGACCGCCCGGACCTGCTCCTCCGGATCCGGGTGGGTGCCGTCGACGACGTGCACCACCAGATCCGCCTCCGCGACCTCCTCCAGCGTCGACCGGAACGCCTCGACGATCTGGTGCGGCAGGTGACGGACGAAACCGACGGTGTCGGACAGGGTGTAGAGCCGGCCGTCCGCGGCAGTCGCCTTGCGGGTGGTCGGGTCGAGTGTCGCGAACAGCGCGTTCTCCACCAGCACGCCCGCACCGGTCAACCTGTTGAGCAGGCTGGACTTGCCGGCGTTCGTGTAGCCGGCGATGGCCACGGCGGGGACGGAGTTGCGGCTGCGTCGGGCGCGCTTGGTGACGCGTACCGTGCGCATGCTCTTGATCTCGCGGCGCAGCCGGGAGATGCGGTGCCGGATCCGTCGCCGGTCGGTCTCCAGCTTTGTCTCACCGGGACCACGCACACCCACACCGCCGCCGGCGCCGCCGCCCCGGCCGGAACCACCTGTCTGCCGGGAGAGCGTCTCACCCCAACCGCGCAGCCGGGGCAGCAGGTATTCGAGCTGGGCCAGCTCGACCTGCGCCTTGCCTTCCTTGCTCTTGGCGTGCTGGGCGAAGATGTCGAGGATCAGCGCGGTCCGGTCGACGACCTTGACCTTGGTGCGCTGCTCCAGGTTGCGCAACTGCGACGGGGACAACTCACCGTCACAGATGACCGTGTCGGCGCCGCTGGACAGCACCACCGCGCTGAGGTCGTCGACCTTGCCGCGGCCGATGTACGTGGCCGGGTCGGGTCGGCTGCGGCGCTGGATGAGCCCTTCGAGCACCTGCGAACCGGCGGTCTCGGCCAGCGCGGCAAGCTCGGCGAGCGAATTTTCCGCGTCCGCCGCCGTGCCCTCGGTCCAGACGCCCACCAGGACGACCCGCTCCAGCCGCAGCTGGCGGTATTCCACCTCGGTGACGTCGGTGAGCTCGGTTGACAGGCCCGGGACGCGTCGGAGGGACTGTCGCTCCGACAGATCCATCTCGCCGGTGGTGACGTCGTCGAGCTCGTCCTCGACGGGGACAAAGCTCTCCTGGTCTCGCAAGCGGTTCTCCTGTCCGTTTTGATAAGTGGAACGTAATCCTGACATGACACAACGCCGAACGCACCTGCTATATGCCCGTGCCCAGGGTCGCCAAAAGTGGGGGCGAATGCTGGTCGGCCGCGACAACCCGGTAGAAATGCGGGCGGCGGCCGACCGGCCGCACAGCCGTGACGGAGGGATCCCGTGGCCATCACCCGACTGCCGAGCGCCGGATTTTCGATCACCATCCGGATCGCCGTGACCGCGGACGCGTCCTCGATCGGCCGGCTCACCACCTCCGTCGGCGAGGCCGGCGCGATCGTCACGGCTTTGGACGTGGTGGACTCCGACCCGACGAACGTGATCGTCGACCTGACCTGCGACACCGCCGACGCCGGCCACGCCGACCAGGTGGTCGACGCGCTGACCGCGCTGGACGGCGTGGACGTGCGGAAGGTGTCGGACCGGACGTTCCTCCTGCACCTGGGCGGCAAGATCGAGGTGACGTCGAAGGTCGCGCTGCGCAACCGCGACGAGCTGTCCCGGGCGTACACCCCGGGGGTGGCCCGGGTCTGCATGGCGATCGCCGAGAACCCGGCGGACGCCCGGCGACTGACCATCAAGCGCAACACCGTCGCGGTGGTCAGCGACGGCTCGGCGGTGCTCGGCCTGGGCAACCTGGGCCCGGCCGCCTCGCTGCCGGTGATGGAGGGCAAGGCCGCCCTGTTCAAGCGCTTCGGCGGGGTGGACGCCTGGCCGGTGGTGCTGGACACCCAGGACACCGACGAGATCGTGCAGATCGTGAAGGCGATCGCGCCCGCGTACGGCGGGATCAACCTGGAGGACATCGCCGCGCCGCGCTGCTTCGAGATCGAGGCCCGGCTGCGCGAGGCGCTGGACATCCCGGTGTTCCACGACGACCAGCACGGCACCGCGATCTGCGTGCTGGCCGCGCTGACCAACGCGCTGCGGGTGGTCGGCAAGCGGCTGGAGGACGTCCGGGTGGTCGTCTCCGGCGCCGGCGCGGCCGGGACCGCGATCATGAAGCTGCTGCTGCGCCAGGGCGTCGGCGACATCATCGCGTACGACCGGCAGGGCGCCCTGCACCGTGGGCTGACCGGGCTCAACTCGGCGTGGCAGTGGCTGGCGGACAACACCAACAAGGAGAACTACTCGGGCGATCTGCCGGGAGCGATCCGGGGTGCCGACGTGTTCATCGGGGTGAGCGCGCCGAATCTGCTCACCGGTGACGACATTGCCCAGATGGCCAAGGACTCGATCGTCTTCGCGCTCGCCAACCCGGACCCGGAGGTCGACCCGCGGGAGGCGCGCAAGCACGCCGCCGTGGTCGCCACCGGCCGCTCGGACCAGCCGAACCAGATCAACAACGTGCTCGCCTTCCCCGGGGTTTTCCGCGGGATGCTCGACGCGCACGCCGAGGAGTTCACCGAGGAGATGGCGATCGCGGCTGCCCGGGCCATCGCCGACGTGGTGGGCGAAGACAAGATCAACCCGACGGTGATCGTGCCGAGCGTCTTCGACTCCCGGGTCGCCCCGGCGGTCGCCGCCGCCGTCCGCGCCGCCGCGCACAATCCCAGCCCGCTGCCGGCGGCCGACCCCGGCCCCGCCGACCTCCCCGAGATCGCGGCGAACGCCAGCGCCACCCCGTAACACCCGACCTTGGTGATCAAGAGGTTCGCGTCAGGAACCGCGCCGTTCCTGACGCGAACCTCTTGGTCACGGCGCGGAAGCGTGCGGCGGTGTGGAGGTCGCGAAGTCGGCGGCTCGGTCGGCGACGAGGTCCGGGTGGCTCAGCGGCAGGTCGTGACCCGCGCCGGGGACGACCTCCGACCGGGCGCCCGGGATCAGGCGACTGATCCGGTCGGCCACCGACCGGGCGTCGTACAGCTGGCTGCGCTCGCCGAGCAGCGCCAGGACCGGCACCGTGAGGTCGCACAGCTCGTCGTCGGTGAGCGCCGGTGGGACCGGGTGCCGGCGGCGGAAGCCGAAGGTGGCGCGGATCAGCCCCATCAGGTCGTCGTCACGCAGGGTCGCGTTGCGCAGCAGCCGGGCCGCGACGCGGCGTACCGGGGCCGGGGCGAGGCCGCCGAGGCCGCTCAGCATCACCCAGGCGAGGAACCGTCCGTTGACCTTGCCGAAGCCGGCCGGGTCGAGCAGGACCAGGCCAGCCACCCGGCCGGGTGAGTGCCGGGCGTACTGCACCCCACCCAACCGCCGAACGACGAGCCGACCAGGTACGCCCGGTCCACGCCCATCCCGTCGAGGACCTCGGACAGCCAGCCCGCCCAGTCCGCACCGCCGTCGAGGGGCAGTGACTGCACGGAGCAACCCGGTTCGCCAACCGGGTCGATGGCGATCACCGGCCGGTCCCGCCCGAGTCGGCGCACGTGCGGGTGCCAACTCAGGGCGTTGCCGCCTGCGCCGGGCAGCAGCACGAACGGCGTTGCCGCTCCGGCCCCCCATCGGTAGACGCGGGTGCGCCCGAAGCTGGTCGGCAGGTCGGTGGCGACCGTGTCGGTGGGCCACACCCGACGTCGGGTCCGCTCGTACGCGTCAAGAAAACGGACGCGGGCGCGATCGCTGGTGAACGCGCTGATAAGTGCGACTGTCACGATGTCTCCTGTCCCGCGCGCTTTGATGGTACGACCGTATCACTAACGCCGCTGACGGAACAGGACGGAGTGCCACGGTGCCCAAGCGCGTCGACCACGAACAGCGGCGTCGGCAGATCGGCGACGCGCTGCTGCGGATCGCCAGCAGCCGAGGGCTGCAGTCCGCGAGCATGCGGGAGGTAGCCGCCGAGGCCGGGGTGTCGCTGCGGCTGGTGCAGTACTACTTCCACACCAAGGACGAGCTTCTGCTGACCGCGCTGGGCTATCTCGGCGAGCAGCTAGCCGCCCGCGTCGAGGCACGGATTCGGGCACTCGGGCCGGTCACCCCACGCACCGTCGTCGTCGGCACCCTCTCCGCCGTCCTGCCGACGGACCCCGAGGGCCACCAACTCACCAGGGCCTACACCGGCTACTACGCGCTGGTGTTCAGCGAGCCAGACCTCGCCGAACGGCACGGCACCGCCTATCCCGACAAGCTCCAACGGCTGCTCGCCCGGCAACTCCGCCAAGCGCAGCAGGACGGTGACGTCGACCCGGAGCTCGATTGCGACGTGGTCGCCGCCGGCCTACTGGCGCTCACCAACGGGCTGGGCTCCAGCGTGCTCGGCGGCCAGCGCGACGGCGCGAGCGCGCTGGCGATCCTGACCTACCACCTCGACCGGTTGTTCACACCGCCAGCGCGGACGGGCTGATGTCGCCGGTGGCCACCAGGACGGCGGGGCCGGACAGCCAGCAGGAGTTCGCGGTGACCGTCACCGTCAGGCGGCCACCGGGGACGTCCACGGCGATCACCCCGGTGTCCCGGCCGAGGTCGCGCAGGGCCACCGCGCCCACCGCGCAGGCACCCGTGCCGCAGGACAGGGTCTCGGCGCTGCCGCGCTCGTACACCCGCATCAGGGTGTGCCCGTCGGTGTCGTCGACCGGGTCGCCCGCGACGATGAACTCGACGTTCACCCCGCTCGGGAAGAACGCCGGGTCGAACCCCGGCGCGGTGGTCAGGTCCAGCGCGGACAGCTCCACGCCGGGCGGCAGCACGCAGACCAGATGTGGGTTGCCGATGTCCACGGCGGTGCCGGACAGGGTCAGCCCGCCCAGAGTGGCGACCGAGCTGTCGTACACCCGGGGTCGGCGCATCTCGACGGACACGGCGTCGCCCTCGACAAGCGCGCGCACGACGCCGGCCCGGGTGGCCACCGGCAGCGCCGCACCGGCGGGCGTGGCCAGGCCGGTGTCGAGCAGGTAGCGCACGAAGACCCGCGCGCCGTTGCCGCACATCTCGGCGAACGACCCGTCGGCGTTCCAGTAGTCCATGAACCACTCGGCCTCGCCGGCCAGCCCGGCGCCGTCCGGATGCTTGGCCGCCCGGACCACCCGCAGCACGCCGTCCGCGCCGATGCCGCGCCGCCTGTCACAGAGCGCCGCGACCAGCTCCGGGGTCAGGTCGAGCTGACCGTCCGGGTCGGGAAGGAGGACGAAGTCGTTGCCGGTGCCGTGGCCCTTGGTGAACTCCACGCCCTCATTATCGCGTCTCGGCCGGCACCAGACGCAGCGCGGCCCCGATCAGGTCCGGTGCAGTCGAGTCCAGCCAGTGGATCCGCGGGTCACGCCGGAACCAGGACCGCTGGCGGCGGACGAAGCGCCGGGTGGCCCGGACCGTCTCGTCGTGCGCCTGCGGCTCGGTCAGCTCACCGGCGAGCAGGCGCAGCACCTGCTGGTAGCCCAGCGCCCGACTCGCCGTCCGCCCCTCGGGCAGCCCCCGCCCGACCAACTCTCGGGTCTCCGGCACCAGGCCGTCGGCCCACATCCGGTCGACCCGCAGGGCGATCCGCTCGTCCAGCAGCGCGGTGTCCAGGTCGACGCCGAGCTGCACGGACGGGTAGTACGGCGTGGGCTGCGGCAGCGACGCCGTGAACGGCGCGCCGGTGAGCTCGATCACCTCCAGGGCCCGGACGATCCGCCGACCGTTGCCGGGCAGGATGCCCTCGGCGGCCGCCGGGTCGGAGGCCCGCAGCCGCGCGTACAACGGGGCCGGGCCGACCTCGGCCAACTCCTGTTCCAGCCGCTCGCGCAGCGCCGCGTCGGTGCCGGGGAACTCGAAACGCTCCAGCACCGCCCGGACGTACAGGCCGGACCCACCGACCAGCAGCGGCACCCGCCCCCGGGACAGGATGTCGTCCACCGCCGCACGGGCCAGCCGCTGGTACTCCGCGACGCTGGCCGCCTCGGTGACCTCCCAGATGTCCAACAGGTGGTGCGGCACGCCGTCCCGCTCGGCGGGGGTCAGCTTGGCGGTGCCGATGTCCATGCCCCGATAGAGCTGCATCGAGTCGGCGTTGACCACCTCACCGTCGAGCGCGTGCGCCAACGCGATGCTCAACGCCGACTTGCCCGCCGCGGTCGGGCCGACCACCGCGACGACAGTGCCGCCCGCGTCGCCTGTCACATCCGCTCCCAGGAGGCCACGAAGTAGGCGACACCGTAGGGGGCCGCGTCGTGCAGCAGCTCGCCGCGCCACCCGCCACCGGCCGAGCCGGCCGCCCTGGCGAGCACCTGCCAGGGCGCGCGGCCGGCGGCCTTCAGCTCCGCCGACAACACCGGGTCGAGGTCGAGCAGCACGTCCAGGTCCGCCTCGGCCAGCGCCGCGGCGACCCGCCTGTCGTACGGGAGGGCGCGCGCGTCGTCGTACCCGGGCGCCTTCTCGCCCCGGCAGGCCGAGCCGTCCCCGAGCACCAGCAGCGCCACCCGGTCCCCCGCCGCGCCGACCTCGTCCGCGAGCGCGGCCACCTCGGCGGGGCCGGCGTCGGCGGCCACCTGCGCGGCGGTCACCGACTCCCGCGCGTCGTGGCGGGCCAGCAACCACGCGCCGACGGTCAGGCTCAACGGCAGCACCGCGCCCCGGTCGGGCTGGCCGGGGACCAGCGGCACGTCCAGGTCGACTCCCCACGGCTGGAGGGAGCCGGTGGCCGGGGTGCGGATCAGGCCGGTCACCGGGCCGGTGCCGAGCAGCACCACGGTGTCCGGGTCGACGGCCAGCAACCGGCGTACGGCCGTGTCACAGGCCGCCCGCAGGCCGTCCAACTCCGGGGCCGCGGAGCCGGCCACCTCGGGCACGAGCAGGGGCGGATGTGGGCAGACAGCAGCGGCGACCAGTGGCACCCATTTACCGTAGCGGGAATCGTCGGTGCGTCTCCGCGCCGATCCGGTCATTCGGCCCCTAGGACACCGTATGGTCACGGTCGGCGATAGGCGCTCGACGCGGACCGGGTCGGACCTGTGACAATGCCGGAAGCAACTTGGCTGCGCCGTGGCGGCGACGGGGGATCGATCCCTCGACGCCGGGAGAACGAGGATGGGCACATGAGCGACTGGACTGCCTTCGGACGGGTGGATGCGGACGGCACCGTGTACGTCAAGACCACCGAGGGCGAGCGGGTTGTCGGATCCTGGCAGGCGGGAGCACCGGAGGAGGGCCTGGCACACTTCGCGCGCCGCTTCGCCGATCTGGTGACCGAGGTGGACCTGACCGAAGCGCGTCTCAAGTCGGGTGCGGCCGACGCCGGGCACTCGCTGAGCACGATCCGGCGGATCCGTGCCACGCTGCCCGAGGCCAACGTGGTCGGCGACATCGACGCCCTGGCCGCTCGCCTGGACAAGCTGGCCACCCTCGCCGAGGAGAAGGCCGGCGAGGCGCGCGCCGCCCGGGACGCCGCTCGCGGCGAGGCCCTGGCCCGCAAGACCGCGCTCGTCGAAGAGGCCGAGAAGCTCGCCGCCGAGTCCACCGGTTGGAAGACCGCCGGGGACCGGCTCAAGGAGATCCTCGACGAGTGGAAGACCATCCGTGGGGTCGACAAGAAGGCCGACGGCGAGCTGTGGAAGCGCTTCGCCGCGGCCCGGGACGGTTTCACCCGACGCCGGGGCGCCCACTTCGCCTCCCTGGACTCTCAGCGCAAGCAGGCGCAGACGGTCAAGGAGGAGCTGGTCGCCGAGGCGGAGAAGCTCTCGGAATCCACCGACTGGGCCGCGACCGCCAACCAGCTCAAGGATCTGATGACCCAGTGGAAGGCCGCGCCGCGCGCTTCCAAGGAGGCCGAGCAGAAGCTCTGGGAACGATTCCGGGGCGCGCAGGACGCCTTCTTCAGCCGGCGTAGCGAGGTCTTCTCCGCCCGGGACAACGAGCAGCGCGGCAACCTGGAGCGCAAGCAGGCCCTGCTCGCCGAGGCCGAGGCGCTGGACATCGACGCCGACCCGAAGGGCGCCCAGGCCAAGCTGCGGGAGATCCAGGCACAGTGGCACGAGGCCGGCCGGGTGCCCCGCGAGGCAGCCGCCGGGCTGGAGCGCCGGCTGCGCGTCATCGACGACAAGGTCCGCGACGTGATGGACTCGGCGTGGCGCCGCACCACCAAGGAGGACAACCCGCTGCTCGCGCAGATGCGGGCGCAGGTGGTGGAGGCCGAGGAGCGGCTGGCCCGGGCCCAGAGCGCCGGCGACGCGCGTCGGATCAAGGACGCCGAGCAGGCACTCGCCGCCAAGCGGCAGTTCCTCCAGCTCGCCGAGCAGGCCGGCTGAGCTGACGTCTTCCGGAGCCCCCGGTCCCGTGTCGGGACCGGGGGCTCCCGCATGTCCTACCCCCCACACCCGCGCGCCGCGCCCCGCGCCTTGCCAAGATCTGAGCAACTTCCCCGATGTTGCTGCCTCCGACACGCGCGAGACAGCAACATCCCCGATGTTGTGCCGATCCCGCTCCCCGATCGGGCACTTCCTGTCCCGGGTTGACCAGCCGCCCACGGCGCTAACGCAACGGTGTTGACATCCATGTTCCAGCGCGATCTTCCCGGGGGCCCGCAGCACGAGCAACGCGCGCACGAAGAGCAACGCGCGCACGGAGAGCAGCAGCGCGCACGGGCGCGGCGGTGTGCGGGCGACGCGGAGCGCAGGTTGACGCATCGAGGCTTGCTGATCAGAATGAGCTACGGAGCCAGGTAGGGCCACCGGGACGAGGGCGACGACGGCGGGGCTCCGCTGTCGAGGATCGGCCGGTGCGCTTCCGCGAGTGTCCCCGTCCGCGTGACCTGGACCGTCGCGCACTGTCCGCGTACCCGAAAAGGGGCCGTGACGTGCGGACGGCCGCCTGCCGACGTCGTCATCGGACGGCGTCGGACCTCCGAAGTGGAGCGTTAATGTTCCGTCCCAAAGCTCTCGGCGGTGCGCTGACCGCGCTCGCCACCGTCGCGGCTGGCGTGTTGCTCGCCACCGCCGTTAGCACCAGCCCGGCCGTCGCCGCTGGCACCGGCACCGGCTACCTGCACACAAACGGTAGTCAGATCGTGGACAGCACAGGCGCCACGGTCCGGTTGACCGGCATCAACTGGTTCGGCATGGAGACCGACAACAAGACATTCCACGGGTTGTGGTCGAACAACCCGTGGCGGGGGCAGCTCGACACGATGGCCCGGTTGGGTTACAACACGTTGCGGGTGCCGTACTCGAACGACGCGCTGAAGCCGGGCGCGACCGCCAGTGGGATCAACGACTTCGTCAACCCGGACCTGATCGGGCTGTCGCCGTTGCAGATCCTGGACAAGGTGATCGCCTACGCGGGCAGCAAGGGGATGCGGATCATCCTGGACCGGCACCGGCCGACGTCGGCCGGGCAGTCGCCGCTGTGGTACACGCCGACGGTCTCCGAGGCGACCTGGATCAACGACTGGAAGATGCTCGCCCAGCGGTACGCGGGCAATCCCACGGTGATCGGCGCCGACCTGCACAACGAGCCGCACGCCGAGGGCACCAACCCGGCGGCCACCGGCGCGTGCTGGGGCTGCGGCGACACCACCCGGGACTGGCGGCTCGCCGCCGAGCGGGCCGGCAACGCCATCCTCGGCGTCCAGCCCAACTGGTTGATCTTCGTCGAGGGGGTGAGCTGCCCGAGTGGTGGTCTCTCCAACGTCTGGGACAACGACCCGAGCAACGACGAGGACTGCGGCTGGTGGGGCGGCAACCTGTCGAAGGCGGGCCAGTTCCCGGTACGGCTGAGCGTGGCCAACCGGCTTGTCTACTCGCCGCACGAGTACGCCACCTCGGTGTACCGGCAGACCTGGTTCGACGCCCCGGACTACCCGGCGAACATGCCGGCCATCTGGGACAAGTACTTCGGTTACCTCTACAAGCAGAACATCGCGCCGATCATGATGGGTGAGTTCGGCAGCACGCTTGTCGACCCGAAGGACAAGGTGTGGCTGGAGAAGTTGATGGCGTACACCGGCACCGGGGTGACCGGGATGTCCTTCACCTACTGGTCGTGGAACCCCAACTCGGGTGACACCGGCGGCATCGCGCTCGACGACTGGACGAACGTCAACACCACGAAGCAGGCGATCCTCCAGCCGTACCTGATCCCACCGTCGGGTGGCGGCCCGACCGGCGGGCCGACCGGCGGACCCACCGGTGGGCCGACGGGTGGGCCGACGACCCCGCCGCCGGGCGCCTGCACGGCCACCTACCGGCAGGTGAACGCCTGGCAGGGTGGCTTCCAGGGTGAGCTGACCGTGAAGAACACCGGTTCCGCCGCGGTGAACCCGTGGTCGGTCACCTGGACCTGGCCGTCCGGGGTGACGTTGGGCAGTGGCTGGAACGCCACCGTCTCCCAGTCCGGCACGACGGTCACTGCGGCTGCGCCCAGTCACGCGCCGTCCCTCGCGGCGGGTGGGTCGGTCACCGTGGGCTTCACCGCCAACGGCACCGCCAGCGCGCCGGGTGCGGTGAAGCTCAGCGGCGCCAGCTGCTGAACCGCTGGGACGGCCGATGCCCACGGCATCGGCCGTCCCGGCCATTTACATCCAGATGCTTCTATGCTTTTATCGGGAAAGCGCTTGCCTCCGCACAGGTGGGCGTGAGCGCGGGAGCCGCTCTCCTTCACGTCATCGCACCGGCGGGCCCGAGGACCACTGGTCCCGGCCACGATTCGCCGCCCACGGGCATGGGCGTCGCGACGGACCGTCCGCCTCATCGAAAGGGAGCAGCATGCGCACAGGACGACGTCGAATGACGCTGATCGCCACCACCGCCGCCGCCACCGCAAGCCTCGTCACCGCCGGCCTGCTGACCTCCGTGTCCGCGCAGGCCGCCGCCGGCTGCCGGGTCGCCTACACGGTCGCCAGTCAGTGGCCGGGCGGGTTCACCGGCAACGTCACGGTCACCAACCTCGGCGACACGGTCTCCGGGTGGACGCTGCGCTGGTCGTACGGTGCCGGCCAGCAGGTCAGCCAGGCGTGGGGCGCGACCGTCTCGCAGAGCGGGGGCCAGGTCTCCGCCGCCAACGTCGACTACAACGGCAACCTGGCGACGAACGGCAGCACCTCGTTCGGCTTCAACGCGAGCTCGAACAGCGCCGGAAACCCGGACCCGACCAGCTTCACCCTGAACAACGTCGCCTGCACCGGTGGCACCACCACCCCGACCACCTCGACCACCCCGGGCACCCCGACGACCCCGCCGATCCCGAGCGATCCGCCGCCCAGCGTCCCACCACCGACGGGTCTCGTCGGCTGGGCCACCCAGAACGGCGGCACCACCGGCGGCGGCGGCGCACCGACCACCACAGTCACCAACGCCTCGGCGCTGACCAGCGCGTTGAACGCGACAGGCGCCGCGGTGATCCGGGTGTCCGGCACGATCTCCTGCTCCGGAATGCTGCGGGTCCGGTCCAACAAGACCATCCTCGGCAACTCCGGCGCCACGATCGCCGGCTGCGGACTCAACGTCAGCGGAGACCGCAACATCATCATCCGGAACCTGACCTTCCGGAACTGGAACGACGACGCGATAAACGTGCAGGAGTCGGCCACAAACATCTGGGTCGACCACAACACCTTCAGCAACGGGTACGACGGCGCGGTCGACATCAAGCGCGGATCGGACTTCGTCACCGTGTCGTGGAACCGGGTCTTCAGCCACGACAAGGCCATGCTGCTCGGCCACAGCGACGACAACGGCGCCCAGGACACCGGCCACCTGCGGGTGAGCTACCACCACAACTGGTTCGACGGGAGCAGGCAGCGCAACCCCCGGGTGCGCTTCGGCAACCCGGTGCACGTGTTCAACAACTACTACCGGGCCAACGGCGGCTACGGCGTGGCCTCCACCGAGAACGCCGGCGTGCTCGTCGAGGGCAACTACTTCGAGAACGTCAACGACACGTACCACCTGGGCGAGGCCGACTCCGGGCCGGGCCGTCTGGTCGCCCGGAACAACCACTTCGTCAACTCACCCGCCGGGCAGACCGGCGGCAGCGTGGCAAGCATCCCGTACTCGTACCAACTGGACACCGCGAGCACCGTCAAGTCCATCGTGACGGCGGGCGCCGGCGCCGGCCGGATCACCGTCTGACCGAGGAAGGGCCCCTCGACGAGGGGCCCTTCCGTGCGCTCAGTGGGTGGCGCAACCGGCGGTGGGCGCGGGCGCGACCGGCGGCGCGCCGATCGTCGGCAGACCGAGCAACACCCCGGGGGTACGCGGGGAGCGGCCCGCCTCGGCCGCGTCGCCGGCCCGGGTCCGTCGGTGCGACACCGGCGCCCCGTCGGCGTTGAGGTGATGCGGAGCGGCGTACGTGATCGTGGTGTGCACGATGTCGCCCGGCCGGATCTGCCCGGCCATCGACTCGGCGCCCGGCGCCTGGGTCGCGAAGTGCACAAGCCGTCCGTCGCGGGCCCGACCGGACATCCGCCCGGTCCGCTCGTCCTTGCGCCCCTCGCCCACCGCGACGAGCACCTCCACGGTCTCCCCGACGAGCCGCTTGTTCTCCGCCCAGGTGATGTCCTCGACGCAGGCGATCAGCCGCTCGTAGCGCTCCTGCACGACCTGCTTGGGGAGCTGGTCGTCCATGGTCGCGGCGGGGGTGCCGGGGCGCTTCGAGTATTGGAAGGTGAAGGCCGAGGAGAAACGCGCCTCGCGGACCACGTCCAGGGTGCGCTCGAAGTCGGCCTCGGTCTCGCCCGGGAAGCCGACGATGATGTCGGTGGTGATCGCCGCGTCCGGCATCGCCGCCCGGACCTTCTCGATGATCCCCAGGTAGCGCTCGGAGCGGTAGGACCGGCGCATCGCCTTCAGCACGTCGTCGGAGCCGGACTGCAACGGCATGTGCAGCGAGTGGCAGACGTTCGGCGTCTCGGCCATCGCGGCGATCACGTCGTCGGTGAAGTCCTTCGGGTGCGGGCTGGTGAAGCGGACCCGCTCCAGCCCGTCGATGTCGCCGCAGGCCCGCAACAGCTTGCCGAAGGCGTACCGGTCGCCGAACTCCACCCCGTAGGAGTTGACGTTCTGCCCGAGCAGGGTCACCTCCAGCACGCCCTCGTCGACGAGTGCGCGCACCTCGGAGAGGATGTCGCCGGGACGGCGGTCCTTCTCCTTGCCGCGCAGGGCGGGCACGATGCAGAACGTGCAGGTGTTGTTGCAGCCCACCGAGATCGACACCCAGCCGGCGTAAGTGGACTCGCGGCGGGTGGGCAGCGTGGAGGGGAAGACGTCGAGGGACTCCAGGATCTCCACCTCGGCGGCGGCGTTGTGCCGGGCCCGCTCCAGCAGCACCGGCAACGCACCGATGTTGTGGGTGCCGAAGACCACGTCCACCCAGGGCGCCTTGCGGACGATCTCGCCGCGGTCCTTCTGGGCCAGGCAGCCACCGACCGCGATCTGCATCCCGGGGTGCTTGTCCTTCACCGGGCGCAGGCGACCGAGGTTGCCGTAGAGCCGGTTGTCCGCGTTCTCCCGGACGGCGCAGGTGTTGAACACGACGATGTCCGGGGTGTCGTCGGCGGGCACCGCGCGTACGTAGCCAGCCTGTTCGAGCAGGCCGGAGATGCGCTCAGAATCGTGGACGTTCATCTGGCAGCCGTACGTCACGACGTTGTAGGTCCTAGCCACCCTCTTGGTGCCCCTTCCCCTCGGGCTACCAGGGTAGCGGCCCGTCTGGTGGCCCCGACCCCCCGGCATTGACCCGGCGGCCCATGGCGGGCATCCACGGGTGGCAGTACGCTGCACATCAAGGATGTGTTCTGGGCGATTTCGGGGGCTTTGCACTCGGCGCCGACGATGCGCGGCTCCGTTCACGGGGGAGCACATGACGACCCGCGGGAGGCCAACCGTGACGCGACAAGATGCGGCACAGCGCACCGTCACGACTCCGGACGGGCGGCGCCTCGCGGTGGAGACCTCCGGTGCGCCCGACGGGCCCGCGGTCTTCCTGCTGCACGGCACCCCGGGCAGCCGCAGCGGCCCCCGGCCCCGGGGCATCGTCGTCTACCGCCTCGGCGTGCACCTCGTCTGCTACGACCGGCCCGGTTACGGCGACTCCGACCGGCACGAGGGTCGGCGGGTGGCCGACGCCGCCGCCGACGTGGCGGCGATCGCCGACGACCTCGGCATCGAACGGTTCGCGGTGGTCGGCAGATCCGGCGGTGGGCCGCACGCCCTGGCCTGCGCGGCGCTGCTGCCGGACCGGGTCACCCGGGCCGCCGTGCTGGTGGGTCTCGCCCCGGCCGGCGCGCCCGACCTGGACTGGTACGCCGGGATGGCCGCGACGAACGTCACGGACTACGGACAGGCCGACGAGGACCTGACCGAGCTGACCCTCAACCTGAAGGTCCGGGCCGAGGAGGCTCGACGGGACCCGATGACGCTGCTGGACTTCCTCCGCCCCCAACTGCCCGACGAGGACATCCGGGTCGTCGACGACGTCGCGATCCGCCGACTGCTCACCGACATGTACGCCGAGGCGGTGCGACACGGCCCGGAGGGCTGGATCGACGACGTGTTGGCGATCCGCCAGGGCTGGGGGTTCGACCTCGGCGCCATCCGCGCGGAGGTACGGCTCTGGCACGGTGAGCAGGACCGCTTCTCCCCGGTGGAGCACTCCCACTGGCTCGCCTCGCGGATCTCGCGCGCCGAGGTGCAGGTGCAGGCGGGCGCCGCGCACTTCGGGGCAGTGGAGATCCTGCCGCAGACCCTGACCTGGCTGGCCACCCCCGACCTGGCGACCAGTCCCCGGCTTTAGGGCACGTGTCAAAGCCCTCGGGGCCCTACCCGACCGACGCCGGGTGGGCCGGGGCGGACGCCCGACCCACCCGCCGCGCCGATCCGGATCAGATCGTCTGCGGGTCGATGACCCGGACGATGAACCGCCGCTCCCGCAGTGTCTGGACCGTCGGGTGCTCCGGGCCGATCACCTCGGCCAACCGGTCCGCCACGGCGCCGACGTCCTCGGCTCCGGCGGCGCCGTCGCCGGCCCGCCGCGACACCAGGGCGAGATCACCGAGGCAGCGCAACGTGTCGGGATGGTCCGCGCCGATCACCGTGGCCAGCCGGTCGGCGGTCTCCCGCAGCCGGTCCCGAGCCGACTCCCAGTCGTCGTTCTCGGCGAGGCACACCGCCTGGTTGACCTCCGCGGCGAGGGTGTGCGGGTGGTCGGGGCCGAGCACCTTGCGCAGTTCGCCGGCCGCGCGGGAAGCCGACACGAGCGCCTCCGACCTGCGCCCGACCGCGCGCTCCGCGGCGGAGAGGTTGCTCAGCGTCGCCAGGGTGAACGGGTGCTCCGGGCCGAGCCGGAGTTGCTCCTGGTACGCCTGACTCACCGCGGTCATCTCGGTCACCGCCCGGGCCGCGTCGCCGACGGCCAACAGGTTCGCCGCGCGGCTCGACCGACACGCCACCGTGTCCGGATTGTCCGACCCGAAGCGTTCGTCGAGCTCCCGGTAGGCCGTCTCGAACATCGGCGCGGCCTCGCTCCCCCGACCGGCGCTGCGCAGTGACACCGCCAGATTGACCTGGGCGGCGAGACTCTGCCCGTCGTCCGGCCCGAGCACCTCGCAGTAGGTGTCGTACACCGTGCGCAGCAGGGTGGCCGACCTCTCGTACTCACCGGCCTCCCGCAGGTCGCTGCCCAGCCGCACCGCGGAGACGAGCGTGTAGGGATGGGTGGGGCCGAGCACCAGCCGCCGCCGCTGGTGCACCTCGTCGTCCCACCGGCGGGCCGACCGGTAGTCGCCCACCAGCCGGTACGAGACGGCCAGGTTGTTCGCCGCGCTCAACGTCCGCGGGTGGTCCTCGCCGAACACCTGCAACCAGGAGGCGTAGGTGGACCGGTCCCGTTCCAGCGCCTCGGCGTAGCGGCCGAGCGCCCGCAGGTCACCGCCGAGGCTGCCAGCGGTCATCAGACTGTGCGGGTGCAGCGGGCCCAGCAACCGGCGTTGCTCGGCGAGCACCGCCTCGTCCAGGTCCCGGGCCTCGTCGAAGCGGCCCAGACTCCGCAGGATGTTGGCCCGGTTGAACCGCAGGTGCAGCAACTGTCGGCCCAGCGCCGACACCTCCACCTCGTTGTGCGTGTCACCGATCCGGGCGCTCCAGGTGTCGTCCACCTCCTGGCTGAACCCGTCGGCCTGGTCCAGGCCGCCGCGCTGCCACAGGTAACGGACCCGGTCGATCAGGAGCTGGCACACCGACTCGTCCGGGCAGGTGAGCGCCTCGGAAACCTCCAGGTGCGGCCAGAGCATCCGCAGCCTCGCCCAGGTGGTCGGGTCGTCGACGTCGCCGCGTGGCCGGGACGCGGCCAGCACCAGGTGCACCTGGTGTCGGGCGGCGACGATCTCGTCCTCGGTCATCCGGTCGCGGACCACCGCCTGCAACAGCCGGTGCACCTGGACCCGACCGCCCTGCACGTCGAGCTTGAGCAGCGCCAGACGGTTGATCTGCTGGACCAGCGCGCCGCGCACGAGCCGCTCCGACACCGACGGGTCGAACGGCACGAGCGCCGACGCCATCTCGTCGCTGTAGACGAGTTCGAGTGCGATCTCCGGGGCCAGCACCGAGCAGAGCTGCAACAGCCGGTACGCGGCGGGCGCCTGCTCGATCAGCCGGTTCAGCGACAGGTCCCAGGTGGCCTCCACGGAGAGCGCGCTGGGGCCGTGCCGCTCGATCTGCCGCAGATATTCGGCGACCGACGTGCCGGTGTCGGCGAGCCAGGCACCCGCCGCCGCCACCGCGATCGGCAGGTCGCCGAGCGCCTCGGCCACCCGGTCGGCCTCCTCGGCGCTGATCGTCGGCACCCGCTGGGCGAGGTGCGCCACGCTCTCGGTGCGGTCGAAGACGTCCACCTGGATCGGGTTCGCCCGGTCACCCCAGGCGCGGTTGCGGGAGGTCAGCAGGACGTGGCCGGGGCCCTGCGGCAGGAAGGGCTCGATCTGGTCGAGCTCCTCGGCGTTGTCGAGCACGACGAGCCACCGCTCGTACGGCTCCCCTCGGCCCAGCACCTGCAACACCGACCGGACCGTGTCGGGCAGCGTGGGCCCGACCAGGATGCCGAGGCGACCGGCGAGGTCGGCGAGGGCGGTGTCGACGAACTGCGGCGGGTCCGCCACGATCCACCAGACCACGTCGTACGCCGCCCGGAACCGGTGCACGTATTCCAGCGCCACCTGCGTCTTACCGACGCCGCCCATGCCCTGCAGGGCGACCGGCAGCACCACCGCGCTGCCCCCGCTCTGCAACTGCGCGCGCAGCCGCGCCAGGTCGTCCTCCCGGCCGGTGAACCGGGCATTCCGGTTGGGGGCGTTGAAGATCAGCGGCTCGGTGCCGGGATAGCGGGTGGCCCCGGCGGCCGGACCGTCCGCCGACGACGGCACTGGACGGCCGACCAACCGCAACACCCGTTCCACGGCGGTCGCGGCGCTCACGTTCACCAGGTTGGTGGAGCTCTGGGCCGGAAACTCGGCCAACGGGCGCAGGTCGGCGACGTACACGGCGAGGGCCGTGGAGCCGGTGCTCGTGTCACGGTCGGGCAAGCCGCCCGACGGCGTCGCCACGTAGGCCGGTGAGACCACCGTCAGCGTGCGCGGCGCGGGGGTACCGGCGGACCCGACGGCGGAGGCGGGCTCCACCACCCGCAGCCCCGCCGAACTGAGCACCCGCTCCAGCCACTCGGCCCAGATGGCGTCCTCCGGCGCGTACCGGAGCACGATCTGGTCGTCGATCGCCTCGGTACGCCGACGGAAGCGGGCCTTGCCGCGTTCCCGCACCGACTCGTCCATCACCGGCAGCGCGGTCACCTCGCCGTCGGTGAGGATCCCGGTCAGGGTCTCGAACGCGGCCAGCAGCGACGTCGGCGAACCGGGCGGGTCGCCGAAGGTCGCCAGGGTCTCCTCGTACGCGTAGAACGGGCGGTACGGGACCTCGACCGCGGCCCAGTAACGCCGCCGTTCCGCCTCGGTCATGCCCGCCGGCAACCCGGCGAACCGGCGCATGGCCAGCAGGCGACCCGCCTCGGCCCGCTCCTTCTCGGCCTGGTCGACACGCATCGGCACCGGCAGGACCCGGATGTCGCGCCGCCGGTAGCGGTCCCGCACCGAGTGCGCCACCCGGGCCGCCCCGTCGATGCCCTGGTCGCTGAGGGTGAAGCAGTCGACGAGCGTGTCCGGCAGGTGCAGGGTGCAGATGTCGGCGACGTCGCTCAACCCCGTCCGGCTGTCGATCAGGGTGAAGTCGTACTGGCGCTTCATGTCGGCCCGCAGCGCCTCGAAGAACTGCGCCCCGCCCAGCCGGTTGTAGAAGTTGTCCCAGTCCAGCCCGCTCACCGAGACGGCGTAGTCGCTGTTCTGCCGGCCCGCGGAGAGGAAGTCGAGGCCGCCGCCCTCCGGGAAGTTCCAGCGCAACGAGAACGCGTGCCGCCCGACCCGGGCGTACTGCTCCATCCAGCGGTCCGGCCGGTCGTCGACCCGGGTGGTCTCCCACTCGTAGTCGCGGATCATGTCGATCACACCGCTGGTGCCCTGGATCGCCTCGGCGTCCAGGAACGGATGGAAGAAGCGGTGCAGGCCCGGCGACTCGAGATCCCAGTCGGCGACCAGCACCCGGCGGCCGCTGGCCGCGAGGATCCAGGCGACGTTTGCCAGCGCCATCGTCCGGCCCGTCCCACCCTTGAACGAGTAGAAGGTGACGACCTGGCCTGCACGATCGTTGTTCATCGGTTTTCTCCGTGGGGACGCAAGGGAGCCGGATCATCAGGCGTGGACGCGGGGTCGGTGGTGGAGCCCGCGGGCGGCAGGCCGTCGCGCAGGCTCGGCACCGGCTGCGGCGGTGGTTCGAAGGGGACCACCGGGCCGTACTTGAGGAACTGGCGGCGGGCCTCGGTGACAAGCGCCGGCATCAGGTCGACGAACTCCGGCATGCTGCACGCCCGCTTGACCTGGGGCAGTCCGGCGTCGTGCAGCAGTCGCGTCACCTCGGTCGCCCACCGGGTCGCGTCCTGGGAGTCGTCGTCGTCGGTGACCACAAGCGGAACGACCCACTCCCGCAGGCCGTGCAGCATGCGGGCGATCAGGGCGGACGCGTCCGGCGCCGCCGCGATCCACGGGTCGACGAGCAGCACCGCCGGCCGGCGCTTGAGCAGACCGGCGGCCTGGGCGAAGTCCTCCGTGCGGGCGGACAGCCCGAGGCGCTCGGCGGTGCTCACCGCGTACTCGGCGGCGGGCAGCTCCTGGCGGCTCCCGTACGGCCGCCAGAGCCGGCCGCTGGCCGCGTAGCCGGCCGGGTCCCGCTCGACCGGAAGGCGGTCCCGGGTCGGGGCCAGGACGGCGACCACGAAGTCCGGGTCGGTAGGTCCCGGGCGGGCGACCTCGTCGAGGCCGGGCGCGCGGGACGGGCCCAACGGTCGCCGCTCGGCGGTGTGCACGATCCGACTGGCCAGGCGGCTGAGCAGCAGCTCGTACTGCGTCCGGTAGGAGGCCAGCATGCAGAAGGCGCGCAGGCCGTCCTCGGCGTACTCCGGGATGTCCCGACCGAGGTCCAGTGCGCCGTCCAGCTCCGGATGGGCCTCCCACGGGGGGAACGGGATCCACAGCACCGGGGTGAGGTGCCCGGCGGTGCGTCGGGCCGGCCCGGCGGCGGCCAACCGGGCCCGGAAGGACTCCTGCTCCCCCAGCGCCCACGGGCGGCTGAAGTAGCCGGGCGAGTAGAGCGGGACGAAGACCTCGGCGTCACCGAGAGCCTCGGCGAGCGCCGCCTTCCAGTCGGCGCCCAACGGGATGTGCTGGTCGAAGAAGCCGATCCGCATCCCGGCCACCGGTCGCGCCTGGCGGCGCACCTCGTCGGTCAGGTCGGTGAAGAACTGGCCGACCCAGACGTCGGCGTCGGCCCGCGCGCCCGGGGCCGGCGCCGAGTGGGCGTAACTGAGGAAGAAGTACGTCCCTCGTGCCGCCGGTCGGCGGCGGTCCCCCGGCGGGCTCATCCCGGCTCCTCGGCGAACCTGTTGCACAACTCGTCCACACTCGCCGGCACCCAGGGCTCCACCAGGTAGCCGCGGTGGATCGCCACGATCCGTTGCGCGAGCCGCCAGACCACCGCGCGGTACGCGTTCTCCCACTGCATGGTCAGCAAGCCATAGACCCCATCCCGCTGGTAGTGCACCGCGATGTCGGGATCCGGCATGGCGGTCGGGGTGAACCGTTGGATGTCGCGGAGCACCCGGGGCAGCGCGGCGCCGTTGGTCGGCGACCAGGTGACCGGCACGATCGCCGTCTCGTGGACCGAGGCGGTGCTGTGCCGCGGAACGATGCGTCGGCGGGAGAACGCGTCCCACTCGCGACCACACCACTCGCTGCCGAGCAGCGCGCTGGACACCAGTGGCACGAAGACCTGACAGGTGCCGGCGGCCTCGAGAAGCTCCGGACTCCAGCGTTCCCCGCCCGCGATGGAGCTGTCCAGGAAGCCGGCGTCCACCCCGGTCACCGGGCCGACCAGCTCGCTGACATGGACGGAGAGGTCCTCGAAGAACCGGGAGACGTACTCGGCGGGCTTGCCGGTGGCCCGGCCGACAGGCGCCCTGGAATAGCTGAGGAAAAAGAGCGGGGCGCGCGTTCGGGAGGGTGCGTCCGCTGTGCTCACCGCTGCCCCTCCGCCCTCCCCACGCGGCCGGACCATCAGCGTAGACCCCGCGTCAACGGCGCGCCGCCAGCCGGTTCGCCGCGAACCAGTCGACGGCGAAGTCCACTGTGGCACGTGCCGGCAGCAGCCGCGCGCTGGCCTGACCAACCCGGCCGTGCCGCACGAACGGGGCGTCGTCGAGCGCAGCGCCCACCGTGGGGAAGTCGCGGTCGTCGAGGTCCAGTGCGCGGAAGTCGAGGCGGACCCGGCGCCCCTCGACCAGCCGGAAGCAGCGGTAGTCGCGCTCGGGCGCCGGCACCAGCAGCCGGTACTCGGCCAGATGCAGGGCACTGCACGCCTCGTAGCCGAGGCCGAGCAGCAGAACCTGCCCGTCGGCCGCGTACAGGCCACCGACAGGTGAGCGTTCGCCCAGGTGACAGGTGAGGTCATGGTCCTCGGTGAGCTGCCGGGCCCGAGGGCCGAGCGCGGCGAACGAGGTCTGGGGATGGTCACTGCGCACGGCGCCGGGGGCACACCTGACGTACTCGGCGAGCGCGCCCATCCGCTGCGAGGGCGTGCTGCGGCGGTCCCAACCCGGCAGCGCCGCCTCGTACCTGTCGCGCTGCGCCCGGTCCATGCCGGCGACGGCCGCCAGGTGTGCCCGGGAGGTGGTCGAGTTGCCGTCGGTGTGCGTGGGCACCAGCAGCGTGCCGGCAGGGCCGAGGACGTCCCGCAGAGCGCCGGCGAGCGTCGCCGGCCCGTGCTCCAACCGGCCCACCCGACGCAGGCCGCAGTGCACGACGAGACACGCCCCCGGCCGGACGCCCAACGCACGCAGGTCGTCGGCGAGGCGGGGGCGGCCCAGGGTGCGCTCATCGGGACCCGACACGGGTCTCCCCAAGGGCGTGCCGTAGCTGGCCGACGAACCGCTCACCCGCCGCGGTGAGCGACCCGCTGGCCAGCAGCGCGTCCACGCCATCCTTGGTCCAGGCCAGGTAACGGTCGGCGTGCGCCGACGCGTCACCCCCGCCGCGGGCCGCCCGGGCCTGCCACACCTGGGTGACCGCCAGGTGGGCGTACACGCCGTGCAGGACGCCCTCGGGCGGCCGCGGGTCGGGGCGCCAGGGCACGCTGATCCGGGTGCCCCGGTCGGGTTCGACGAGGTCACAGAGGTCGAGCGCGGCACCGAGCTTCGCGTGCTGCCACTCGTGCACGAGCAGCACCGCCATCGTCTCCGGGTCCGGATCGGCGGTGACCGCGACCGCGCCGAACGCGTGCCGCGCGGTCGCGCTGCGAAGTGGTCTCGCCGGGTCGGGGGCCAGCGGCACCACGACCCGCAGGCCGCCGTCGAGCGCCGCCGCGTGCGCCGGCCCGTCCCGGTGCACGACCCGCCAGGCCTCGGCCAGGGTACGCCCCAACGCCCGCGCAGCTTGGTCCGCCAGGCGGGGCGCCACCGACTGGCCGTAGCAGTCCCGGTACGGGTCGCCGTCCTCGATCAGCAACCCGCCACCGGACACCGACACCTCGCGTGCCGGTCGCCAGTCGGCCGACAGCTCGACCGGATCGAGCAGCACCGTGCGCTCGGTGGTCCCGCCCCGGACCCGGAACCCACCGGGCCGCACTGTCACCTCGGCGCTCTCCCCCAGGCCGGGCAGCACCAGGCTGCCGAGCGCGGGCAACGTGATCGTGTCGGCGCGTACCGGGACGCGCACCGCGGCCGGGACGCCCGCCCGGAGGGCCGCCGCGACGGCGAGCGCCGGCAACGGGTCGACCGCGGGGCGGACACCGGACCGGGCCGACGAATCGAGGCGATGCACAAGCCAGGGCCGGACGAAGGGGTGCGCCAGGACCGCCCGGACCGCCTCCGGCGCCGTCTGGTCGAGCTGGACGAGCAGCTCCCAGGCGGCGGTGGAGCCGGCCCGGTCCCGGCAGGCCACCAGCAACGCCCGGGTGATGGAGAGCTGGGTGGCGGCGAGCAGCGCCAGCGTCGGTGTGGACCCGTGGCCGGTGGCCAGGTCGTCCAGCAGCTCGTCGACCGGTGCGGCGGCCGGTGCGGCGGCCGGCGGTTCACTCGCCGGCCGCGGGTGGGCGTCGACGCTGTCGATGAGGCGGAGCAGGTCGGCGCAGTACACCGACGGGTTGTCGAAGCCGGAGCCGGTGCGCCAGCGGTGGGCGTACAGGCCGCCGCCGCACCTGTCGACCACCCGGCAGGCCCGGCAGGTCGCGCAGAGCCCGTCGACGCCCTCCTGCCGAACGGCCACCCCGGGGTGCCGGGCCGCCTCGTGCACCGCATGGCCGAACACGTCGAACCCGGTGCCCGCCGCGCCGTGGTAGGCGGTCTTCAGCGAGTCGACCTGCTCCCAACTGCCGTCCGCCTCGATCACCAGCACGTCGGCCGGCGCGAGGCCGAACGCCTCGGTGCCACCGCCACCGGGCCGCAACGCCTCGAACAGCCGGATCGACACCGGCCGCCCCTCGTCCACCCACCGCCGGTGCACCCGCCCCAACCAGTCCGCGTAGGGGGTGGAGCCGGGGCCGGGGCGCTGCGGTGGGTGGTCCCAGGTGGCGTGGGGCAGCAGCAGGTCCACCCGGGGCGGGCTCTCGGCCAGCAGCGCCTCGTACACCCGGTCGGGGTCGTTGCGGACGTCGACGGTGCAGAGGATGCCGGCGTAGCTGGCGTGGTGCTCCGGGCGTCGGAGCAGGGCCAGTGCCCGTCGGACGTGGTCGTGGCTGCTGCCGCCGTGGGCGAAGACCCGGTGGCGGTCGTTCGCGGCGCGGTCGCCGTCGAACGAGACACCCACCTGCACGTCGTAGTCGACGAGGAGGCGGCACAGCTCGTCGTCGAGCAGCACCCCGTTTGTCTGCATCCGCAGGTCGAGCCGCGTCCACGGCGTGATCGCCGCCCGCAGCTCGGCCAGCACCTCGCGCAGCCCGGCGGCACCCAGCAGCAGTGGCTCGCCGCCGTGCAGCACCACGTGCACGACCGGCAGCTCGTGCTCGCGGGCGTGCTCGGCGATGCGGTGCGCGGCGGCCCGGACCGTGGCCGCCGCCACCCGCACCGGCCGACCCCGCCAGGTCTGGTCGGCGTGCTGATAGACGTAGCAGTGGTCGCAGCTGAGGTCACACCGGCTGTGCACCTTCAGCACGAACTGGCTGATCGGCCGGCTGGACCCGCCCGCTCCGGGTGGACCGCGCCGGTCGGCCATCAGCTCAGATGGACGAGTTGAAGGCGGCGACGGGCACGCTGCCGGACGGCACGGACTCGTTCACGACGACGCGGCGGCGGACCGCCTCGACCAGATCGGCGTGCTCGGCGGCGATCCGCTCCAGCGGGGTGTGCAGGCTTCGGGTGAGGTTGTCGAGGTCGGGACGGGTCGAGCGGGTGGGGGCATGGTCCACAATGAGTCTCCGAGGGCCCGGGCGCGGTGAGCGCGAGCGGCGATAATTGCGCGAAAGGCTCTGGTCCGTGACCAGGATAGACAAATATCGACCCAGTGTCACCGTCGGTACAACCGTCAGCACCGCGGGTGGTGATCCGGGTGCCGGCAGAGGAGGAACCCACATGTGCCGGAGCATCAAGACGCTGCGGGAGCCGTTCACCCCGCAGGTGACCGACGCGGACGTCGAGGCGGCGGCGTTGCAGTACGTCCGGAAGATCTCTGGCTTCCGGGCGCCCGCCGCACACAACGCCGCCGCGTTCGACGCCGCGGTGGCCGCCGTGACCGCGGCGACCCGCGACCTGCTCGACCAACTCGTGGTGCGGGGCGCCGGATCGGGCACTCCGGACCGGCAGGCCGCCGCCACCACCTGACCGCCGGCGCGGCCCGACTCGCCGGCGCGACACCCGGCCCGCCCTGGGACGGGTCAGGCCGCGGCGAGTCGGCCCCGACACCTGGTACGCGGGTCAGGCCGCCGCGAGCGCCGGGACGACCGTGTCCGGCGCCCAGCGCGACCGGTGGCACTGCGACCAGCCCCGGCAGCCCGGGTCGCCGGCCGTGCAGAGCCGGTGCCTGCTGAGCACCTCGCCGTCCTCGGTGTCCCGCACGTCGAAATGCACCGGACGGACCGTGCCGTCCGGGGCGACGAGCAGGTGCCGGCCCGCGTCGAGCGTGTCGTCGCGCAACAGACAGTTGCGGCCCAACAGTCGAGCGAGCGCAGCGATGCTGGCGTGCTCGGGGAGCTGCTCGGGCACCCCGTAGCAGTCCACGACCGTCGCGAACTCGCCCGGCGCCTCCCAGACGTCGCACACCACCGCGTACGCCGGCAGCCGGGCCGGGTCGGCCACCGCCAGCGGCATCACCACCCGGCCGAGCGCCTCGGCCAGCGCCGGGTAGACCTCCACGGGTCGAGCCCCGTCGATTCTCCAGTTCCACAGCTCGGTCATTCCGCCTCCTCGCTGCGTTCGTCCCACCGGCCTCCGGATCGGGCCTTACACACGATGGTGGGGGGCATTTGACCCCAGGCGGGGGCAAGTTACCGGTCTGTGACCATTCCGGGCAAAATTTCCCTGAGCCACATTGCTCGGAGTAGCGGGAAGGTGACAGTTTATCGGCTATGGTGCGCCAACCGCACCACCAGGACCGCGTGTCCGGCGAGCGGGTCTCGCGTGTCCGGCGGGCGGCGACCGCCGCGTCCCCGGCGCCGAGCTGCGGAAAGGCTCAGCGCAGGACGACGAGGTGCTCGCCGCGCGGCAGCAACTCACCCACCACGGGAGCGCCCGGAATCTCGCCGGCAACCAGCAGGCCACCGGAGGTCTGCGCGTCGGCCAGCAACAACCGCTCGTCCTCCCCCACGACGCCGAAATCCGTCCACGGCGTCACCCACTCCAGATTGCGTCGGCTGCCGCCGCTGACGTACCCGTCGCGGAGCGCCTCCCGGGCACCCGCCAGGTACGGCACGCGAGCCGCGTCGATGGCCACCGTGAGCTGGCTGGCCCGGGCCAGTTTCGAGGCGTGCCCGAGCAACCCGAACCCGGTCACGTCGGTGCCACAGCGGATGCCGGCGGCGACCGCCGCGCGGGCGGCGTCCCGGTTGAGCGCGCTCATCGAGGCGACCGCCTCCGGAAAGCTCTCACCGGTGGCCTTGTGTCGGGTGTTGAGCACACCCACGCCGAGCGGCTTCGTCAACGACAAGGGCACTCCGGCCACGCCGGCGTCGAGAGTGATCAACTCCTCCGGACGGACCGTGCCGGTGACCGCGAGGCCGTACTTCGGGCCGTCGTCGTCCACGCTGTGGCCGCCGGCCAGGTGGCAGCCGGCCTCCCGCGCCACGTCCTGGCCGCCGCGCAGGACCTCGCCGGCCAACTCCATCGGCAGCACGTCGCGCGGCCAGCAGAGCAGGTTGAGCGCGACAAGGGGGGTGCCGCCCATCGCGTACACGTCGGAGAGCGCGTTGGCCGCGGCGATCCGGCCCCAGTCGTACGCGTCGTCGACCACCGGGGTGAAGAAGTCGGCGGTGGTGACCAGGCCGGTCCGCTCGTCCAGGCGCACCACCGCCGCGTCGTCACCGTGGTCCAGGCCGACAAGCAGCTCCGCGGTGCCGGTGGCCGGGCCGAGACCGGACACCATGATCTCCAGTTCACCGGGCGGGATCTTGCAGGCGCAGCCGCCACCACGGGCGTAACGGGTCAGGCGTACCGGTTCGGTCATCCCCCCATGATCTCGACAACACGCCACGATCGCCACCGTTGCCACCCGCACAGTGACCGGAATCGGACGCTCGCCGACGATCGTGACCGGTGTTACCGCTCCGTGACCCGCTGAGTTGCATTCCGCCACATCGGGCCGCCTACAGTGGCCGCACCGGGGGTCAACCGACCCCGATCCGGGAGACGACAGGGGACGGTGGACGACGTGACGACGGGCGAACCGCTCATCGTGCTGGACGCGGTCAACAAGTGGTTCGGACCGCTGCACGTGCTGGACGACGTCTCATTGTCGGTGGGTCGGGGTGAGGTGGTCGTGGTGATCGGCCCGTCCGGCTCCGGCAAGTCGACGCTGTGTCGCGCCATCAACCGGCTGGAGCCGATCAACTCCGGCACGATCATCTTCGACGGCCAGCCGCTGCCGGCCGAGGGCAAGCCCCTCGCCCGACTGCGCAGCGAGGTGGGGATGGTCTTCCAGTCCTTCAACCTCTTCGCCCACAAGACCATCCTGGAGAACGTCACCCTCGGCCCGATCAAGGTCCGCAAGGAGAAGCCGGCCGCCGCCCGCGAGCGCGGCCTGGCCCTGCTCGACCGGGTCGGCATCGCCAACCAGGCGGACAAGTTCCCGGCCCAGCTCTCCGGCGGGCAGCAGCAGCGGGCGGCCATCGCCCGCGCCCTGGCCATGCAGCCCAAGGCGATGCTGTTCGACGAGCCGACGAGCGCTCTCGACCCGGAGATGGTCGGCGAGGTGCTGGACGTGATGACCTCGCTGGCGCGCGACGGCATGACGATGGTCGTGGTCACCCACGAGATGGGCTTCGCCCGGCACGCGGCCAACCGGGTCATCTTCATGGCCGACGGCAAGCTCGTCGAGGACGCCTCCCCGGCGGAGTTCTTCGAGAACCCGCGCAGCGACCGGGCGAAGGACTTCCTCTCCAAGATCCTCACGCACTAGGCGTCCGTAGTGGAGCGCGCCGACCACCGGCGGGCTTCTGAAAGAAGGAGAAGAGTATGCGTATGAAGCGCGTGGCGGCGGTCGCCATGATGGCCTCCCTCGCCCTGTCGGCCGCAGCCTGCGGCAAGGAGGGTGAGCCGACCCCGAGCGCGGGCGGCAGCGCCCCCAGTGGCGCCCAGTCCGACACCTGCAAGAGCTCCGGCGCGACCTTCACCCCCAAGACGGACGCGGCCATCGCCGGCAGCCCGACCTTCGAGAAGATCAAGTCGGCCGGCAAGGTCTCCGTCGGCGTCAAGTTCGACCAGCCGAACCTCGGCTACAAGGACGCCCAGGGCAAGCGCTGCGGCTTCGACATCGAGATCGCCCAGTACGTGGCCAGCACGCTGGGCATCGACCCGGCGAAGATCGAGTACAAGGAGATCGCGTCGGCCAACCGGGAGACCGCGATCAAGGGTGGTGAGGTCGACTACTACGTCGGCACCTACTCGATCACCGACAAGCGCAAGAACGACATCTCCTTCGCCGGCCCGTACTTCGTCGCCGGCCAGGACCTGCTGGTCCGCAAGGACGAGACGTCGATCACCGGCAAGGACACCATCAAGGGCAAGAAGGTCTGCTCGGCCACCGGCTCGACGCCGATCCAGAAGGTCCGCGACGAGGGTCTGACCGAGGCGAACAACATCGTCGAGTTCAAGACCTACTCGGAGTGCGTCTCGCAGCTGCTCGACAAGAAGGTCGACGCCGTCACCACCGACGACGCCATCCTCAAGGGCTTCGCGGCACAGAGCCCGAGCGAGCTGAAGGTGGTCGGCAAGCCGTTCAGCACCGAGAAGTACGGCATCGGCCTGCCGAAGGACGACAAGGCGCTGCGCGACTACGTCAACAACCAGATCGAGGCGTCGTTCGGCAACGGCACCTGGCAGAAGATCTACGACGGCACGCTCGGCCTGTCCGGCTCGGCGGGCGCCCCGCCCACCCTTGAGCGGTACTGACCGACCGGCTCGACACGAGTAGCGGCGCCGGGCGGGGCTCGTCCCCGCCCGGCGCCCGTCCGAGGACTGAGAGCGAGGCATGGGCGAGTTCTTCCGCGTACTGACGGACAACGGGCAACTGTTCGTCGACGGGTTCACCAACACCGTCAAACTCTTCCTGATCGCCGCGGTCGGCTGCCTCGTCCTCGGCACGCTGCTCGGCGCGATGCGGGTCTCCCCCGTGCCGGCGCTGCGCGCGTTCGGCGCCACGTACGTCAACCTGGTGCGCAACACACCGCTGACGCTCGTCTTCGCGTTCCTCGTGTTCGCGGTGCCGAAGCTCGACGTCAACATCGACTACTTCGCCAGCGCCACCATCGCGCTCACCGTCTACACCTCGGCCTTCGTGTGCGAGGTGATCCGCTCCGGCGTCAACACCGTCGCCGCCGGGCAGGCCGAGGCGGCCCGCGCGCTGGGCATGACCTTTGGTCAGGTGCTCACGCTCATCGTGCTGCCGCAGGCGTTGCGGGCGATGGTGCCGCCGATGATGAGCGTGTTCATCGCGATGCTGAAGAACACCACGATCGCCGCCGGTTTCTCGGTGCTGGAGGCCGGCGCGATCCCCGCGTACATGGCGGAGCGTGGCGAGCCGCAGTTCGCCGTCCTGCTCTGGATCACCATCGGCTTCCTGATCCTGGTCCTGCCGCTGGTGGCGTTGCAGCGGTTGCTGGAGCGCAAGTGGAGGGTGGCCCGATGAGTGAGCTGGCGAGCCCGACGGCCGCGAACGGAAGGTGGCTGAGTTGAGCCAGGCGTCGATCCTCTACGACCTGCCCGGACCTCGCGCCAAGCGGCGCAACGCGATCCTGGGCGTCCTCTCCACCGCCGGCATCATCGCCCTGCTCGCCTACATCGGCTACAAGTTCGCCGACACCGGCCAGTTCGAGGCCCGCAAGTGGGAACAGTTCCAGTACGCCTCGGTGCAACGCGAGCTGCTCGGCGGCCTGGCGGCGACGCTGAAGGCTGCCGGCATCGCCGCGGTCCTGGCGTTGCTGTTCGGCGCGTTCTTCGCCAGCGCCCGGTTGAGCGACAAGTGGATCCTGCGCACACCGGCCACCTTCGTGGTCGAGCTGTTCCGGGCGATCCCCCTGCTCATCCTGATCTTCTTCGGCTACTACGTGCCGTTGCAGTACGGCTGGTCGATCGACAAGCTGTGGGCGCTCGTCATCGGGCTGATGCTCTACAACGGCTCGGTGCTCGCGGAGATCTTCCGGGCCGGCATCAACGCGGTGCCGTACGGGCAGACCGAGGGCGGGTACGCGATCGGCCTGCGCAAGAACCAGGTGCTGCGGCTGATCCTGCTGCCGCAGGCGGTCCGCTCGATGCTGCCGGCGATCGTCAGCCAGCTCGTGGTGCTGCTCAAGGACACCGCGCTGGGCTTCATCATCACGTACCCCGAGCTGCTCTTCGTGGGTAAGCAGATCGGCGGCCGGTTGCCGTTCGGGCTGCCGTACCTGCCGGCGTACCTCGTCGTGGGGGCGATGTACATCACCATCTGCGGTGCGCTGTCGGCCCTGGCCTGGTGGTTGCAGAAGCGGATGGGTCGTACCCCGCGGACGGCCGCGAAGGTGGTGCCGTCCCAGGATGTCGGCGACGCCGCCGGCCGGATGATCTGACCGGCGCTACTCGTGAGATCGGGGTGTCCCCTCCTTGGGGACACCCCGATCTTGCTGAACTCCTGAGGATCGGGCCGGTCAGCGGGCGATCTCGGTGACCCGGGACTCGCGGACCACAGTGACCCGGATCTGACCCGGGTAGGTCAGCTCCTCCTCGATCTGCTTGGCCACGTCGCGGGCCAGCACGGCCGCACCGATGTCGTCCACGTCGTCCGGCTTGACCATCACCCGGATCTCCCGGCCGGCCTGCATGGCGAAGACCTTGTCCACGCCGAGCTTGCCGGCCGCGATCTCCTCGATGCGCTCCAGCCGCTTGACGTACGCCTCCAGGCTCTCCCGGCGCGCTCCCGGCCGACCACCGGAACAGGCGTCGGAGGCCTGGGTGAGCACGGCCTCGATGGTCTGCGGCGGCACCTCGTTGTGGTGCGCCTCGATGGCGTGCACCACGTCCTCGTGCTCCCCGTACTTGCGGGCCAGGTCCGCGCCGATGATGGCGTGGCTGCCCTCCACCTCGTGGGTGAGCGCCTTGCCGATGTCGTGCAGGAACGCCGACCGCTTGATGATCGGCACGTCCAGCCGCAGCTCGGCGGCCATGATGCCGGCGATGTGTGCGGTCTCCACCAGGTGCTTGAGCACGTTCTGCCCGTACGAGGTGCGGTAGCGCAGGCGGCCGAGCAGGGCCACCAGCTCCGGGTGGATCTCGGTGATGCCGACCTCGACCAGGGCGTCCTCGGCGGCGCGGAGGCAGAGCTGCTCCACCTCCTGCCGGGCCAGGTCGTAGACCTCCTCGATCCGGTGCGGGTGGATCCGCCCGTCCAGGACCAGCTTCTCCAGGGTCAACCGACCCACCTCGCGGCGGACCGGGTCGAAGCAGGAGAGCAGCACCGCCTCGGGGGTGTCGTCGATGATCAGGTTGACGCCGGTCACCGACTCGAAGGCGCGGATGTTGCGCCCCTCCCGGCCGATGATCCGCCCCTTCATCTCGTCACCGGGCAGGTGCAGGACGCTGACCACGCTCTCCGCGGTCTGTTCGCTGGCCACCCGCTGGATCGCGTCCACCACGATGTGGCGGGCCCGCTGCTCGGCGGTGTTGCGCGCATCGGACTCGATGTCGCGCACCAGCAGCGCCGCCTCCCGCTTGGCCTGGGTCTCGATCGCCTCGACCAGCTCCAGTCGGGCCGCGTCGGCGCTGAGCCCGGCGACCCGCTCCAACTCCCGGCGGCGCAGTTCCTCGGACTCGGCGAGCTCGGTCTCCCGTCGGGCCAGCGCGGACTCCCGGGTGGCGAGTGCCGCACGCGCCTCGGTGAGCTGCCGCTCCCGCTCGGCGAACCGCTCCACCTCCTCGGTGTGCATCCGCTCCCGCTCGTCCATCCGGGCCGCCCGACGCTCCACCTCCGCGGCCTGCTCGCGGGTGGTGGCGGCGAGCACCGCGACCTCCCGCTCACCGCTGCGCCGGGCCGTCGTCCGCAACTGCTCGGCGTCCGCCTCGGCCTGCTTGTGGGCGCGCTCCAGGACGGTGTCCGCCTCGGCGCGGGCATCGTCGAGCACCCGGCGGGCCTCGGCGCGAGCGGCCTTCGCCTCGGCCTTCGCGGCCGCCGCCTCGGCACGGGCCGCCGCAGCCGCGGACTTCGCCACGTCGATCGTGCTGTTCGCCTCGTCAGCCGCGGTCCGCAGGGCAGCGAGGGACTGCTCCTGACGATCCTTCTCGGCGATGAAGGCGGGATCCTCCGGAGCCGGCGCGGCACCCATCCGCCGCAGCGTCCGGATGCCCACAAGCACGGCCCCGATCACCACCACGGCGAGGACGAGGACGGCCGCGAGGAGCACGACGTCGAAGGCGTTCATGCCGGGACCCCGTCGGGTCTACCGATGAACCTGTGCCGCCGCCCCGCCATGGCCGCCTCCCCTAACGTCGAGACCGCAGCGACCGTGCCGGGGCACACTCCTGCGGCTGTGGACGCCCGACCGGAGCGACTGGCCGTGGGGTAGCTCTCTCCGCCGGCGGTGCCCTCGGGCATCGTCGGCGACCGGGTGCAGTTGTCGCGGAGTTCCGGACCGGCCTGTCCAGATCTGCCGCCAAAGGCCGGGAGTCGGCCAAAGTGATGCTGTCTTGTTACGCGATCTATGTTGTGCGCTTAGCCTGCGCTGGTCGGGCAATGTGAGCCTGTATGGCGAGGCTAGGTCGCCGGGGGTGGTCTGGTCAAGGACTCATGATCAAACCCCCCGAACGGAGAGAAGTTGCGTCGTCACGCAACGCTGATGCCGTTGCGGACACGCGGTGACAAACCTGGCGATCCGCCGCCATGAATCCGGATGTCGTGCCTGTTCAGCGACGGCAGCACCCCTCGGCGAGCCAACTGTGTGACACCAGCGACCCCCCATCCCCGCCCGACCCTCGCCAGGTTCGCGCCTGAACAAGATCCCACTCGTCCCGCCAGGATCGCGCCTCCCCCGCAAGATCGTGCTCGCCGTGATCGTGCTCGATCCAGGAAGTAGTGGCCTCACCGCGCGAGGACCCCACTACATCGTGGATCGAGCACGATCTTGGCCGGCGGCCCAGACGAGGATCCGCCCGGCCGGCACCCGCCAACTCCGGTACGCCTCGACGGCGTCGAGCGTCCAGAGCCCCACCTCGACGTGCACACCCCGCTCGTGCAGGGCTGCGGCGACGGCCTCGGCACCGGCCTCGTGCGCGTTGACCGAGGCGAAGTCGGGCAGCACCGACCAGGCCCGGACGGCTGCCACCCGGTCGGCCGGGGCCGGCGCGATCCAGGCGCCGGTGCTCACCCCCACCGGCAGCCCCGGCTCGGCGGCGCGGATCGCGGTGAGCGCGTCGGCGATCACCTCCTGAGCGCAGCGACTCGGCACCCGACGCCTCAGGGGATGGACGTGCACGGCCGCGACGCCGAGCGCCACGCAACGGGCCGCGTCGGCGGCCAACTCCGCGGGCGTGATCGGCACTGCCGGGTGGACGTCGCGGCCGCGCCCACCGTTCAGACACGCCTTCACCATCGGCCCACCCCACAGCGCCCAGCGCGACTCTCACCCGATCGAGCGGTTGTCGCGATCCAGCTCGCCCTCGGCGTCGGCGAGCGCGTCGGCGTCGATCTGCTCGGCGAACTCGGCCGCCTCGGCGCTCTGCGCGGCCAACGCGTCCTTCACGGCCCGGATCGCCACACCGGGCGGGTAACCCTTGCGGGCCAGCATGCCCACCAGCCGACGGAACACCGCGTCCGGCTCGCCTCGGGCGGTGCGCAGCTTGCGCTCCACCAGGGCGCGGGCGGTGTCCGCCTCGGTCTCCTCGTCCAGCTCACCGAGCGCCTCGGTGGCCACCTCGCCGTCCACGCCCTTGCGGCGCAGCTCGTTGGCGAGCGCCCGGCGGGCCAGCCCACGCCCCGAGTGCCGGCTGGACACCCAGGCCCGCGCGAACGCGGCGTCGTCGATGATGCCGACCTCGTCGTACCGGTCGAGCACCTCGGCCGAGACCTCCTCGGAGATGCCCCGCTTGGCCAGCGCACCGGCCAGCTCGGCCCGGGTGCGGGGCCGGACCGCGAGCTGCCGCAGGCAGATCTCGCGGGCCACCTCCGACTCGTCACGAGGGGGAGACTCGACCGCGTCGGTCTCGGCGGAGCGTCCACGGCGACCCTGGCGGGGGCGCGGCGCATCGGTGGCGTCGCCCGTACGGGGTGGGCTGGCATCCCAGCCCCGCCCCGTACGGGCGCGTCGTCCTGCCATGGGTCAGCGACCGGTCAGAAGTCGACAGGCGGCAGCTCGGGGCCACCGGCGGCGTCACCCGCGCCGACACCGACGCCGAGCTTCTCCAGGATCTTCTTCTCGATCTCGGCGGCCACGTCCGGGTTTTCCTTCAGGAACTCCCGGGCCTTCTCCTTGCCCTGGCCGAGCTGGTCGCCGTCGTACGTGTACCACGCTCCGGACTTGCGGATGATCGCCTGCTCCACGCCGACGTCAATCAGCGAGCCCTCGCGCGAGATGCCCTTGCCGTACATGATGTCGAACTCGGCCTGCTTGAACGGCGCGGCGACCTTGTTCTTCACGACCTTGACCCGGGTGCGGTTACCGACCACGTCGGTGCCGTCCTTGAGGCTCTCGATGCGTCGCACGTCGAGCCGGACCGAGGCGTAGAACTTCAGCGCCCGACCACCTGTCGTGGTCTCCGGGCTGCCGAACATGACGCCGATCTTTTCCCGCAGCTGGTTGATGAAGATGGCCGTGGTGCCGGTGTTGCTGAGCACACCGGTGATCTTTCGTAGTGCCTGGCTCATCAGCCGGGCCTGGAGACCCACGTGGCTGTCGCCCATCTCGCCCTCGATCTCGGCGCGCGGCACCAGGGCCGCCACCGAGTCGATCACGATGATGTCCAGGGCGCCGGAGCGGATCAGCATGTCCGCGATCTCCAGCGCCTGCTCGCCGGTGTCCGGCTGCGAGACCAGCATCGCGTCGGTGTCGACGCCGAGGGCCTTCGCGTACTCCGGGTCGAGCGCGTGCTCGGCGTCGATGAAGGCGGCGATGCCGCCGTTGCGCTGGGCGTTGGCCACCGCGTGCAGTGCCACCGTGGTCTTACCGCTGGACTCGGGACCGTAGATCTCGACCACCCGGCCACGCGGCAGACCGCCGATGCCCAACGCCACGTCGAGCGCGATGGAGCCGGTCGGGATGATTGCGGTCTGGACGACCGGCCGGTCACCCAGCCGCATCACCGAGCCCTTGCCGAATTGCTTGTCAATCTGAGCGAGAGCAAGGTCGAGTGCCTTCTCCCGGTCAGGCCCTGCTGCCATGGTTGCCACCCCTGCCTTCGCCGGCGTCTTTGCTGAGCTTCGCGTCACGCGGACACGCTAGGCGCTGGGTCCGACAGAAAACCAGCCGACGGGCCGCGAGCTGTGGACGAGCACCCCGCTGTGGACAATAGCCGAACAGGTGTACGACTAGACAAGCGACACGCGGAAGCGGCGAAAAGGCTGCTCAGCGTAGTCGGGCGGGCACGCGGTCGGGGTACGCGGCACAAACCGCCCGCCACACCACGTGCGTCTGCTCCCCCGACGCCAGTGCCTGCTCGATGGTCCGTCCGCCGAGCTGCGACAGCACCTGGTCGCGGGCGATGCTGGCCGCGTAGCCGGGCCCGAACGCCTCGTCAAGGCGCGTCCAGAAGTCGGTCAGCCGCACAGTGATCAGCCCTCCTCGTCCGGTGCCCCGGTCGGCACCGGCCGCAACGCTAGCGCCACCAGGGGCACCACCGCGACCGCCGCGAGCAGGGTGAGCACGGGATATCCGGCGGACTGCATGACAAACCCGCTGACCACGGCGGCCCCGGCCCCGGCCAACCCCATGATCAGGTCGGAGAACCCCTGGACGCTCGGCCGCACACCGGCCGGCACCGACTCGGACAGCAGCGTCGAGCCGGCCACCATCGTCCCCGACCAGCCCAGGCCGAGCAGGACCAGACCCACCGACAGCCGGGGTGTGTGGTGCCCGGCGGTGCCGGCGACCGCGCAGGCGGCCAGCAACAACCCGACCCCACCGAGGATCACCGCCCGCCGACCGAGCCGGTCGGTGAGCCAGCCGACCACCGGGGAGAACGCGTACATGCCGGCGATGTGCAGGCTCAACACGATGCCGACCAGCCGCAGCACGTCGGCGTCGGCGTGTGACTCGCCGAGCCGGACCGGCGTCATCGCCATCACCGCCACCATCACCAGGTGACCGACCGCCACCGCGGCGATGCCGAGCCGGGCGGCCGGGCGCCGGCGTACCACCGACCAGGCCGCCCCCACCCCGGCGCCGCGTGCCGCGCGCACCCGGACCGGCGCGGCGGCCGGCGTCCCACCGCCACCGGCCGCCAGCGTCCCGGCCGCCACAACGGTCCCCCGCGCCTCGGCGGCCACGGCGGTCCCCCGCGCCTCGGCGGCCACGGCGGTCGCCCGCGCCTCGGCCGCCACGGCGGTGCGCCTCGTCTCGGCGGCCACGGCGGTCGCCGTGGGGTCGGCGGCCGGCGGTGGGCCGGCGACCGGCGCGGCGGCCGCCGCGAGCCGCCGCGCGGTGAGCAGCGGGTCGGGCCGGAGCAACCCGAGGAGTACGGCGGCGGCCAGCACGAACGCGACCGAGCTGAACGCGAACGGCCCGGCCAACGGGGGCAGCCCCCAGCCGGTGGTGACCCGGTCGGCCAGCGCGGCGAAGTTCGGCGCGGCCACCGCGCCGATGGTGGTGGCCCAGACGATCAGCGAGAGCTGCCGCCCGCGGCGGGCCGGCTCGGCGAGATCCACCGCCGCGTAGCGGGCCTGAAGGTTCGCGGCGGTGCCGCCACCGAAGAGCAGCATCCCGAGGAAGAGCAGCGGCACCCAGCGGGTGGCCGCGGCCAGCACCACGAGCACGCCGCCGACGGCACCGATCGCGTACGCCAGCACGAGGCCGGGCCGACGACCGTGCCGCGCCATGATCCGGGTGACCGGGACGGCGAGCAGCGCCGCGCCCACCACCCCGGCGCTCTGCGCCACACCGGCCATCGCGGTGCCGGCGATCCGCGCGGCGAGCAGCGCGCCCACGGCGATGCCGATGGTCACGCCGATGCCACCGACGATCTGGGTGGTGAAGAGCAACCGCAGGGTACGACGCTGGATCGACGCGACGTCGGGTCGGGCGGCGGTACGCGGCGCGGTCAGGTCGGTGGCCATCGGCGCTCCTCGGGAAGGGGTAACCCATCCTCGCGCACCCGCGCCGACCAGCGGCAGTGGGTTTCGCCGACAGCCGCACACCGCCCGCCGCCCGCCCGCGGCCCGCCGCCCGCCGCCCGCCGCCCGCCGCCCGCCGCCCGCCGCCAGATCCTCGCAACGTCGGTGAAGTTGCTGTCTCAGCGCGCCGGGAAGCAGCACTTTCCCCGAAGTCGCGCGGGCCGTGGTTCGTGCGCGCGGGAGGTCGTCCTACTCGCGCGGTTGTGGTGGGTCGGGCACGGCCAGCAGGGATGACAGCCGGCGGATCCGGGTCAGAGTGTGCGCGGCGACGGCCACGGTGACAGCGGCGACCACGCCGAAGAGCACCGCGAAGCCCTCGTTGCCGGCGGTCAGCAGGGCGAGCAGGATCAGCCCGAGGGAGATGCCCAGGATGGACAGCAGCGCCGCCCAGGTGGCCCGTCGCTGCCCCGTGAGGTAGGTGGGCAGCTCGGCCCGTACCGCGTCGCCCTCGGGCACGCTGCCGGTACGCAGTGCCTGGCGTAGCGCGTGCCCCTCGGGATCCCGACGGGCATGCTGCTGGTCCGCCGCCCGCCTGCCCGTTGTCAACGTCCATCGACCCTCGTTACCCACCCACGCGATCCGCGACGCACTGTGGATCGTGGACGGTCCCCGTTCGCGCGGAACGGAAACCGTCCACGATCTGGGTCGGTCAGCGGGCCATCACCCGCTGGTGCAGCGCGGAGACCGCCGAGCGGGCCGCCACGAACGCGCCGTGCTGCCAGGCCACCTCGTGGCTCAGCCAGTCCCCGGCGAAGTAGACCCGCCCCGCCGGCTGGAGCAGCAGGTTGTATCCGGGCGTGCCGTACCGGGGCGAGGTCCAGGCGCCCTCGATGTAGCGGGTCCGGTCCCAGGCGTGCGAGTACGAGGTGGCCAACTCGGTGCGGTACTTGTCACCGTGGATCTTCACACCCTGGCTGACGGCGCGCTCTCTGCGCTGCTCCGGCACGAGCCCGCTGTACGCCCTGGCGTTCGCCCCGGTGTTGTAGTAGCCGACGACCAGGCCGCGCTTGGCGTGGAAGCCGTGCGACGGGTACCAGATGTGCGACAGGTCCAGGTCGGTCTCGGTGATGCCGCCGTAGATCCGCTGGTCGGTCTCCCACCAGCGGCTGCGGTATTCCAGGCCGATCTTTCCAGCGGCGGTGACCGGGAAGTCGGCCAGGGCGGCGGTCACCTCGGCGCCGAGGTTGTGTGGCACCCGGGCCATCAGGTGCGGCGGCAGCGCCGCCACGCAGTAGTCGGCGGTGATCTGCGACTGCCGGCCACCCTGCCGGTAGGTCACCTCGACCCGGCTGCCCCGGTCGGTCACCCCGGTCACCTCGGCGTTGAGGCGTACCCGTCTCGTGCCCACGGCCTTGGCCAGGGCCCGCGGGATCTGGTCCATCCCGCCGACCGGCTGGAACATCAGCATGGCCTGGTCGTAGCCGAGCTCGAACGAGAAGTACCTGCCCACGTTGCTGGCGAAGACGTCGGAGAGCGGAGGCGGCGAGCCGAGCAGGGCGCCCACGTCGTTGCCCGCGCCCGGATACCCGGAGAACCCGCGCCGGTTGGTCCCCGTGTACGCCCACCCGCTGGCCCGCCCGCCGATCGCGCCGAAGCTCTGCAGGAACGACAGCAGCCGGTCGCGGTCGTCGGTGGTCAGCCGGCTGTCCAGCGCACCCTGGTCGGTGGCCTTCGCGAGTAGTTCCGAGACGTAGCCGTACACGTCCGCCTTGGCGGTGCGGTACCGGATCGGCTCGGTCATCCCGGCGGACTCGTTGTAGATCCAGGCGTCGGCGTTCTGGTTGGTGAAGACCTCGATGGGTACGCCGAGTTCCCGGCAGTAGTCCATGGTGACCATCCACTGCGCGATCCGACCCGGCCCCGCGTTGAAGTAGACCCCGTCGGAGAAGCCGGCCCGCTGGGTGCGTCCGTCGAGGTCGGTCTCGACGTCGCCACCGCGGATGGTCAGGTTCCGCCCACCGACGCGGTGCCGGGCCTCCAGGATCGTGCAGTCATAGCCCGCCTTGCCCAACTCGTACGCGGTGGTGAGCCCCGCGATGCCTCCGCCGAGGACGACGACGCTGGCGCCCGACCGCCCGGTGAGGGTGAAATCAGATCGCTCCGGCGCCCGGAATGAGGGGAGCACGGATCCGGCCGCGCTGGGAGCGAGTCCCATGGCGCCCATCGTGGCGAGCATCGCGCCGGCGCCGCCGCTGACCCCGACCGCCCGCAGGAACCCACGCCGGCTGACCATCGACTGTGTCTCGTCGCTCACAACGGCCTCCCCTACAAGATCGACTCACATGAGTCTGCAGAGGACCTGTTTCGCGCGTCGCGCATTGTGGTTTCTGGCGGGTATCGCCTTGATACCCGGCCGTGGTGGCAATTTTCGACAGGCTGGCGGTCGGTGTCACGGTCCTCGGTCGAGCCGAGCCTAGGCGGTCGTCCGGCCAGGAGCTCTGACACAGGCACCTAGTCGGGCAGGGCGCGGGCGACGACGGTGAGGTCGGCGACAAGTCCTTCGTACGCCTTGTCCTGATCGTCGGCGCGCAGCACCGCGGACGGGTGGATGGTGGCCAGCAGTCGCGCCGTCGGCACGTCGGCACGCTTTCCGGAGTTGTCCACCGGCACCCGCTGGAAGTCCTCCGGGTGCTGTGCCGACTCGGGCCAGGGCAGCAACTCACCCCGCTGCCGGGTTACCCGGAAGGACGGGCCGAGCAGCGCCTTGGCGGCGGTGGCGCCGAGCACCACCACGACCTCCGGACGCAGCCGGGCGAACTCGCCGACAAGCCAGGGCCGGCAGGCGGTGATGTGCACCTGGTCCGGCGTCTGGTGGATCCGCCGCTTGCCGCGTAGAGAGAACCGGAAGTGCTTCACGGCGTTCGTCAGGTAGAGCTGACCCGGCTCCAGCCCGGCGTCGTCGACGGCACGTCGCAGCAGCCGTCCGGCGGGGCCGACGAACGGCAGCCCTTTCTGGTCTTCCATGTCACCGGGCTGCTCACCGACGAGCACCACCCGGGCGCTCTCGTCGCCCCGACCGAAGACCGTCTGCGACGCGTCGCGGTACAGCTCGCAACCCCGGCAGCCACCGGCCGCGGTGCGCAGGTCATCGATGGTGTCAGCGTCGGGCGGGATGAACCGCTGGGCGCCCGGAGCGCTCCCGGTCTGCTCGGCCATGCCGACTGTTATACCCGTCAGGTGCCCCGTGCCCGGTACGTCCACCGCGCGGTGCCGCGACACGGCGCGCTCTCGACGGCAGTGCCGGGCGCTCCCGGCCATGCCAGGTGGTCGGCGACGCGATGCCACCCCACAGGCGTCAGTACCCGTTACCACCGCCATCCCCACCGGACGCGATCGCGATCAGCACGATAATGATGATGATGATCGCCACTGCCACCGCGATCCAGACGCCCTTACGTGCCCCACCTGAAGCCATGACCCCACCTCCGGCGCCCCGCATACCCGCCTCGTCCGTCCCGAATCCCCGCGATCTTGCACTTTCTGCCCGGGCAAACGCGGCATTGATCGACATATCGACGACAGAAAGTGCAAGATCGCGGAGGCCGGGGCGGGTTGCCGGGTGGGCTACGTCGGGAAGCCTCGGGGTGGGGCGGGATTCTCGGCCTGGGCCAGGGCGGCCGCCAGCGGGGCCAGATCCTCGGTGGTCAGGGGGCTGACGCAGATGCGGACAGCGGGTGGCGCGGCGATCCGGTAAAGGGCGCCGGGGGCCACCGCCCATCCGGCATCGCGCAGGGCGGTGACCACGCTCGTCTCGTCGGACACGGGCAGCCAGACGTTGATGCCGCTGCGGCCGTGCGCGGTCAGGCCATGCGCGGCCAACGCGGCCAGCAGCCCTTCACGCCGCCGCTCGTAACTCTGTGCCGCCCACCCCACCTGCTCGGCGACCACCGGGTCCTGCCAGAGGGCGAGGACCAACCGCTGCAACACGGTGGAGACCCAGCCGGCGCCGACCCGGGTCCGGCCGGCCACCCGGGCCACCGTGGTCTCGTCGCCGACAAGCACCGCGAGCCGCAGGTCCGGGCCGAAGGGCTTGCTCACCGAACGGACGAAGGCCCAGGTCGGGGTCGCCCCCGCCAGCGGATGCAGGGGTACGCGGGCCAGTTCGGCGGCGTGGTCGTCCTCGATCAGCAGCAGGTCCCGCCGACCGGCGAGCAGCGCCCGGAGGGCTTTCGCGCGCGCGGCGGAGACGGCGGCGCCGGTGGGGTTCTGCGCCCGGCTGGTGACCACGAGCGCCCGTGCTCCGGCGGCCAGCGCGGCGGCCACCCCGGCCACACGTGGCCCCTCGTCGTCGAGCGGTACGCCGATCGGGCGCAACCCCAGTGCCGCGACCAGATCGAGCAGGTTGGCCCAGCCCGGGTCCTCCACCGCCACCGCGTCACCGGGGCGCAGGTGGGCGCCGAGCAGCCGTTCGATGCCGTCCAGCGCGCCGCCGGTGAGGGTGAGTTCCCCGGCCGGTACGCCGTCGGCGCTCAGCCGGGCGCGGGCCGCCTCGGCAAGCTCCGGCAACACGCCGGCGTCGGAGTAGCCGACCGGCGGGCGGTTGTCGGCGGCGAGGGCCGCCAGGTGCGGGCCCAGCGGCGGGAGCAGCCGAGGGTCGGGTTCGCCGCGGGACAGGTCGCGGGCGCCGGGCAACGGTGGAGGACGCAGCGCGGAGCGGCGGGCGGCCACCGGCGGGCGCGGGCGTACCCGGGTGCCGTGTCGCCCGGCGGTGGCGAGCAGGCCGCGCTGACGCAGGTCCTGGTAGGCGCGGGCGACGGTGGCGGGGCTGACCCCCAGGTCGGCGGCGAGGGCCCGCACGGACGGCAGGGCGGCCCCCGGCGGCAGCGCGTCCGCACGGATGCCCGACTCGATGCTGGCCGAAATCTCGACGGCCGTCGTACCACTGAGCTGATAGCGTGCTGACACAAATAAGAGATTGTACTAGAACAAAGGGGCGCGCGCATGTATCCACCCACCGCCCGGACCACACCCCACCGTTCCCGCGACAAGATGAGCTACGACCGGGCCGCCGCCCACGCGGTGCTCGACGAGGCGTACCACTGTGCGCTCGGCTTCACCGTCGACGGCCAGCCACGGGTGCTTCCCACCCTGCACGTCCGCATCGGCGACACGCTCTACCTGCACGGCTCCACCGGCAGCCGACCCCTGCTCGCCGCCCGCGACGACGGGCTGGAGGTCTGCGTCACGGTGACCCTGCTGGACGGCCTGGTCTACGCGCGCTCGCAGTTCCACCACAGCGCCAACTACCGTTCGGTCGTCGCGCTCGGCACCGCCCGACTGGTCACCGACGAGCGGGAGAAAAGCGCCATGCTCACCGCGCTCGTCGAGAAGGTCGGCTCTGGGCGCAGCGCGGACACCCGCCCACCCAGCCGGCGCGAGCTGGCCGAAACCGCCGTGCTGGCGCTGCCCCTGCAGGAGGTGTCCGTCCGGACTCGCAGCGGTGGGGTCCGCGAGGACGAGGTCGACCTGGACCTGCCGCACTGGGCCGGCGTGCTGCCGCTGCGGCTGACCGCCGGGCAACCCGAGCCGGACGCCGGGGTCACCGCGTCACTGCCGGCGTTTCTCCGCACGGCCCGCACGCCCTGGCACGATCCGGCGCCGCTGCACGGCGAGCACGTCCGGCTGGAGCCGTTGGAGGTGGCGCACGCCGACGAGTTGCACACCGCCACGGCGGACGCGGAGGTGTGGCGGCACCTCAGCGTCGCACTGCCCACCACGCCCGCCGCGACGGCCGAGGTGATCCGCACCGCCCTGGCCGCCCAGCACCGTGGCGAGCGGGTGGCCTGGGTGCAGCGGTGCGCGAGGACCGGGGCGGTGGTCGGCACCACGTCCTACTACGAGATCGACCCGCAGCGGCGATCGGTGGGGATCGGGCACACCTTCCTCGGCCGACCCTGGTGGCGTACCGGGATCAACACCGAGGCGAAGTTGCTGCTGCTCAGCCGGGCCTTCGACGACCTGGACGCGGTACGCGTCGTCTGGCACACCGACATCCGCAACCTTCGCTCCCAGGCCAGCATCGAACGGCTTGGCGCGACCCGGGAAGGGGTGCTCCGGATGCACCGGCAACGCCCGGACGGCTCCTGGCGGGACACCGTGCAGTACGCGATGACCGTCGACGAGTGGCCGAAGGCACAGGCCCGGCTGCGCGAAAGACTTCTGCGAACGGCACCGGTGGCGTGATGATGGCGGGCGTGCTGGGGATCACCGACATCTGGACGTACGTGCTGGGCACCGTGGCCATCATCCTGCTGCCCGGGCCGAACTCGCTCTTCGTGCTCTCCACCGCGGCCAAACGGGGCGTCGCGGTCGGCTACCGGGCCGCCGGTGGGGTGTTCGTCGGCGACGGGGTGCTGATGTTCCTCTCCGCCGCCGGGGTGGCGTCGCTGCTCAAGGCGTACCCCCCGCTGTTCCTGGTGGTCAAGTACGCCGGCGCCGCGTACCTCGGTTATGTCGGGGTGACAATGCTTGTCGGCGCCGTGCGGCGCTGGCGCGACCGCAACGACCCGAGCACGCCGCGGCTCATCGACGCCGCGGAGCCGGCGGCGATGCGCAGCCCGTTCCGCAAGGCGCTGGTGATCAGCCTGCTGAACCCGAAGGCGATCCTGTTCTTCATCTCGTTCTTCATCCAGTTCGTCGACCCCGGCTACGCGTGGCCGGCGCTGTCGTTCCTACTGCTCGGGCTGATCGCCCAGGTGACGAGCGCGCTCTACCTCACCGCGTTGATCTTCGCGGGCACCTTCCTGGCCGCCCAGTTCCGCCAACGCCGCCGCCTGGCCGCCGGCGGCACCACCGCCGTGGCAGCCCTCTTCCTAGCCTTCAGCCTCAAACTAGCCACCGCCACCGCCACCTAAACCCCACTACCCCCGCCCCGCCCCCGCCCCCGCCCCCGCCCCGCCCCCGCGTTGATCATGAGGTTATAGCCACTCGCCCCGGCGTGTCGGGACTGTAACTCCATGATCAACGCGGGGGTTGGGGTGGGGTGGGGTTGGGGTGGGGTGGGGTTGGGGTGGGGTGGGGTGGGGTGGGGGTGGGGGTGGGGTGGGGTGGGGGTGGGGTTGGTTTAGGTGCCGTCGCCGCCGGAGCCGCCTCCGCCGACGCCTGCGCCGCCGGCGGTGCCGCCGAGGCCGTAGCCGGACTGGACCGGCTCGTCCGGGTGGCGGCTGACGTGGGCCGAACCCGCGATCTGCGCGGACCAGTCGGCGTGCGCGGCGGCGGCGGCGTGCCGGTTGATCGCCTGGCGGATCCAGCCGTCGACGGTGGCGACCCAGTCCCGCCGGTCGCTGTCCTCGTGCCAGATCCGGAACCGGCTGATGCTCTGGTGGGTGATCCCGGCCAGCGCCAGCCGGCGATCCATCCAGAGAATCGCCTCCAGACCCGCCGAGTTGGTCACGAAGATCACCTCCAGCTCGGTGATCGGGCCGGCGTAGAGCGGCCCCACCCAGTAGCCCCAGCGCTGGTGCAGCGGCAGGGTGTGCTCCACCCCGGGCAGCCCACCCTCCTGCAACCCGGACTGGCGGATCAGGAAACCCAACGTGTCAAGCGCCGCCAGCACGTGCTGCTGGGTGGGGAGCGGGTGCACGAAGACGGGCACCATGGCCCCCTGGTCCAGGTCGGGATCGATCGACACCGCCGTACGCAGGCCCATCCGCAGGCTCAGCAGCGGCACCCCGCCGAAGGTGGTCACCGGGGTCTCCCACGGCAGCGGCAACGCGAAGTCGACAGCCCGCCGCCGGCCGGCCGGCACGACGAACCGGCCGGCGATCGGCAGGTGGTGAAACTGCATGAGACGCCGGAGGGCGGCCGGGTCGTCCGGTTCGACGGTGGTGACCAGGCCGAGCCGGACGTGTCGCACCAGCACGTCCTCCGGCCCGGCGGCGAGGGTCACCCGCCCCGGCAGGCGCAGGCCCGGCCGGGTGCTCGGGTTGGGCAGCGTGGTCCGCACGGACAGCCCGGTCCGACCGGACTCCCGGGACACCCCGGTCAGCCGCACCGCACGCCCCCTTCCGGGACGAGGCCCCGCCGGCCCCGCACGGGCAGCGCCTACCCCGTCGAGACGACCTCACGCCCCGCCCCGCCGACCCGGCCGCACCTCGTTCGCGCGGCCGGGTCGGCGGCTTGAGGCCTGTTTCATAAGGGCGGTCGAGCCGAGGCGGAGTCCGGGCGGCGATCCGGCAAGGCGCGGTTTCGTCCGGATACCGATGTTGTATCCGGACGAAACCGCAACGCCGCAGGTCGTCGTCCGGGCCCGCCGCAGGCCGGCCAGTTCTGATGAAACAGGCCTCAGCGCAACCGCCGCCCGCGCGGCACCGTGTCGGTCTCGTCGTCGAACTCGCCGATGACCTCCTCCAGGAGGTCCTCCAGCGCCACGAAACCGATCGGCCGGGCCGGGCCGCCGCCGTTGCGCACCAACGCGAGCTGCGACTGCCGGGCCCGCATCGCCGCCACCGCCTCGGTGACCGAGGACGTCGCGGGCAGGGTGAACGCGGGCGTCATCAGCGACCCCGCGGTGGCGACCCGACCGGCGGTGACCACCCGCACCGCCTCCCGGACGTGCACCAGGCCGCAGACGTCGCCCGCCTCGTCGAGCACCGCCAGTCGGGACCGGCCGCTGTCCCGGCTCACCTGTTCGATCCGCTCGGCCGGGTCGTCCCGACGGACGGTGACCATGGTGGCGAACGGTTCCATCACCTGCGCCACGGACGTGCCCTGCAACTCCAGCATGCTGGTCAGCAACTGGTGCTGCTCCGCGCCGAGCAGCCCGTGCTCGCGGGACTGCTCCAGCAGGATGCGCAGCTCGTCCGGGCCGTGCACCTGGGCGAGCTGATCCTGCTGGTTCACCCCGACCAGCCGCAGGATCGCGTTGGCCAGGGCGTTGAGCGCCGACAGCACCGGCCGGGACACCCGGGCGAAGGCGCGGAACGGCAGCGCGAGCAGCGTCGCCGAACGCTCCGCGTCGGTGATCGCCCACGACTTCGGTGCCATCTCCCCCACCACCAGGTGCAGGAAGGTCACCACCCCGAGGGCGAAGACCAGGGCGATCAGGTGACTGGCCGCGTCCGGCAGACCCACCGCGTGCAGCAGCGGGCTGAGCAGGTGCTCGATCGCCGGCTCGGCCAGCGCGCCGAGACCCAGGGTGCACAGCGTGATGCCGAGCTGCGCCCCGGCCAACATCAGCGACAGCTCGCGGACGCCGTCCAGCGCGGCACGCGCCGCCCGTCCGCCGTTCGCCGCCGCCTGCTCCAGGCGGTACCGCTTGCTGGCCACCAGGGCGAACTCGGCGGCCACGAAGAACCCGTTGAGCGCCAACAGGATCACCGAACTGAACAGCGCGATCCCGGGGCTCACGCGACCACCCCCGGCTTGGTCAGCTGCAACCGCACCGAGTCGGCCACGTGCCGGTCCACGGCCAGCACCTCGACAAGCGCCCGGGGCTCGGCGTCGTTGTCCTCGCCGTCCGCGCCCTCGGGCAGCAGGCTGATCTCCAGCCGGTCACCGACCTCCGGCACCCGACCCAGCTCCCGCATCACCAGTCCGGACAGGGTGTCGTACTCCGGGGCCTCCGGCAGGGCGATGCCTGTGCTGTCGGCGACCTCGTCGATCCGCCAGCGCGCCGGCACCACCCAGGACCCGTCGTCCTGCCGGGCCGGTGCCCGGTCTGGCGGGTCGTCCTCGTCCCGGATCGGGCCGACCAGCTCCTCGGCGATGTCCTCCAACGTGATCACCCCGGCGAAGCCGCCGTACTCGTCGACCACGCAGGCCATCTGCCGATGCCCGGACCGCAGCCGGTCGAGCACCGTGGGCAGGGGCAACGTCTCCGGTACGAGCAGCGGCGGCACGGCCACCGCGCTCACCGGGGTGGTGGCCCGCTCCCCCGGGGGTACGCCGAGCACGTCGGCGATGCCGACGACGCCGAGCAGGTCGTCGACGCCCTCCGCCCCGCGCACCGGGAAGCGGGAGTGGCCCGTGTCCAGCAGCTCGACCACCCGGCTGACCGGCTCGTGCGCCCGTACGGTGTGCACGTCGACCCGGGGCACCATGGCCTCCCCCGCGGTCAGCTCGCGGAAGTCCAGACCTCGGTCGAGCAGCGTGGACATCTCGGCGTCGAGGCTGCCCTCCTCGCGGGACTCGGCGATGATCTGTTCCAGGTCCGCCGGGGTGGCGCCGCTGGGCAGCTCCTCGATCGGCTCGATGCCGATCCGGCGCAGCAGCCGTACCGAGGCCCGGTCGAAGAGCCGGATCAGCGGCCCGGCGACGGCCAGGTAGATCAGGGTGGATCGGCTCAGCGCCCGGGCCAGTTGGACGGCCCGGGCGATGGCCAGGTTCTTCGGGGCCAGCTCACCGAGCACCATCTGCACGACGGTGGCGATGAGCAGGGCCAACGCCACCGACAGCGGCAGGCTTACCGCCTCGCTGACGCCGGCCACGCCGAGCAGGTCGGCAAGGCCACCGCCCAGGTACGGCTCGGCGACGTAGCCGACAAGCAGTGCGGTGACGGTGATGCCGAGTTGCGCGCCGGAGAGCATGAAGGAGAGCCGGCTGGTGACGGTAAGCGCCCGGGCGGCGGCCTGATCGCCGTCATCGGCGAGCTGGCGCAGCTTGCCCCGGTCCACGGCGACATAGCCGAACTCCTGCGCCACGAAGTAACCGGTGGCGGCGGTGAGCACGATGATCAGAAGAAGGCCGACGACGATCAGCACCTGTCGCTCAGGGCTCCCGGGGTCGTCGGTACGGGGATATGCCGGGCACGACCCGGCTGGCTACTGCTGCCCTCCTGGGCAGACGAGTCGATCATGCCGCCATTTTATCGGCGCTGGCTGGGACTCCGCTGGGGGTGGGCCGAAGGAGCGGAATATCCGGTTCGCCAGCCGTCACGCCGGTCCGGTCGAACCGCCGCCCGAGCCCCGTTCAGCAAGCTCGTCGGCGTCGAGCAGGCTCCGGTCCATCCGCCCCGACCGGTACGCGGCCCGCCCGATCATCTGGGCCGCGACCGGCGCGGTCGCCAACTGGAAGACCGCCACCAGCGCGACCATGCCCAGGTCCGACGGCGACCGCAGGCGCAACGCGATGCCCACCAGCAACAGCAGCACCCCGAGCACCTGCGGCTTCGTGGCCGCGTGCATCCGGGACAGCGCGTCCGGGAACCGCAGTACGCCGATCGCGGCGGCCAGGCCGAGCAGCGCGCCGGCCACCAGGCAACCGGCCCCCAGCCAGTCCGCGATCGTCGCGATCACTGCTGCTCCCGCACGGCGAAGCGGACAAGTGACACCGAGCCCACGAAGCCGAGCAGGGAGAGCACCACGAGCACGGGCAGCGTGGTGGCATGCCTGTTGACCGCCGCCTCGGCGCCCACCGCGCCGACCATCGTGGCGAGCAGCATGTCCGCGGCGATCACCCGGTCGACGAGCGACGGACCACGGTAGAGGCGGGCCAGCGCGAGCAGCGCGGTCACCGACAGCAGGGCGGTAAGGACGACGGCCAGGAACGTGGTCACCGGCTGGTTCCCCTCTCGGATCGGTGGGTCTCGACGAGGCGCAGTTCGGCGTCGGAGCCCACCGCGCGGATGATTCGCCGTTCGACGGCGCGGGTGCGTTCGCGGGCCGCGTCGAGGTCCGCCGCTCCGTGGGTGTCGAGCACGTGCAGGTAGAGCGTCCCCGAGTCCCGGTCCACCTCGAGGATCAGCGTGCCCGGCACCAACGAGACCGCCTCGGCGGTGAGCGCCAGGTTCAGGTCGGTGGACACCCGCAGCCGGACCGCGATGATCGCCCCACGCGGTCGGTAGCCGGGCTGCACGGCGATCCGGGCCACGTGCAGGCTCGCGCTGACCAACTCGACGACGAACCGGCCGACGAACACCAACAGCGCCCCGGGCCGCAGCCGGCCGCCGAAGGTGACCGCCGGCAACGGATAGAAGACCAGCACCGCGCCGCCCACGAGCAGGCCGCCGAGCACGTTTGCCCAGGTGATGTCCCCCCAGAGCAGGTTCCAGACCACCACCAGCCACCCGAGCGCCACCACCTGGTCGCGCCAGCGCCCGAGCCGGCCGCGCCCCACCACTGTGGGCGCGGAGGCGTCGGGAGCCGACTCGGGGCCGGTCACGGCGCGCCGCCCGGCAGCACGGCATGCACGTAGGGGGTGCGCAGCCGCAGGTCGGCGGCCGCGTCCGCGGTGACGTCGAAGAGCGGACCGGCCAGTACGGTCAACGCCAGCCCGAGCGCGACCAGCGCCACGGTGGCCCCGACCATCAGCTTCGGCAGCCGGACGGCCGGCTCGCTGGTGGCCAGTCGGGGCGCCCGCCAGAAGGCGATGTTCCACACCCGGGACGCCACGTAGAGGGTGAGCAGGCTGGTCAGCGTGCCCGCCGCGACGAGCACCCAGGGCAGCGGGCCGCCGGCCGCCACCCCGGCCTGGAGCAGGCCGAGCTTGCCGAGGAACCCGGAGAACGGCGGTACCCCGGCGAGGTTCATGGCCGGGACGAAGAACAGCACCCCGAGCAGTGGCGCCACCCGGGCCAACCCGCCGATGCGGCGTAGGTCGGTGCTGCCGGCGCGCTCCTCGACCAGCCCGGCGACGAGGAACAACGTGGTCTGGATGGTGATGTGGTGCACCACGTAGAAGATCGCGCCGGAGAGCCCGGCGGCGGTGCTCAGCGCCACCCCGAAGATCATGTAGCCGATGTGGCTGACCAGGGTGAACGAGAAGAGCCGCTTCAGATCGGACTGGGCCACCGCGCCGAGGATGCCGATCACCATGGTCAGCCCGGCGACGACCATGAGCAGCACGTCGGCATGCCCACCGGGGAACAGCAACGTCTCGGTGCGGATGATCGCGTAGACGCCCACCTTGGTGAGCAGACCCGCGAAGACGGCGGTCACCGGGGCCGGTGCGGTGGGATAGCTGTCCGGCAGCCAGGCCGACAGCGGGAAGACCGCCGCCTTGATCGCAAAGGCCAGGAGCAACATCAGCTCCAGGGCCAGCCGGACGCCGTCGGGCAGGTCGTCGAGGCGCTGGGCGAGCTGGGCCAGGTTGAGCGTGCCGGTGGCCGCGTACACCAGGCCCACACCGGCCAGGAAGATCATCGAGGAGAGGATGCTGACCACCACGTACGTCGACCCGGTCCGGATCCGGGTCTCGGTGCCACCCAGGGTGATCAGCACGAAGCTGGCGGCCAACAGGATCTCGAAGCCGACGAAGAGGTTGAACAGATCACCGGCCAGGAACGCGTTCGTGACGCCCGCGGTGAGCACCAGGTACGTCGGGTGGAAGATCTCCACCGGGCTGGACTCGCTGGACTCGCTGCGACCCTGGCCGACGGAGTACAACAGCACGCAGAGGGTCACCGCCGACGAGACCACCACCATCAGCGCCGCGAGCTGGTCGGCGACCAGCACGATGCCGACCGGCGCCGGCCACCCACCGACCGCCACCACCACCGGCCCGTGCCGGTACGCCTGCACGAGCAGCACCAGCGCCACGACGAGCGTGCCGCCCAGGCAGGACACGCTTATCGAGCGTTGGAGCCGGGGTTTCCCGGCCAGCAGCAACGTCAGTGCCGCACCGAGCAGCGGCACCACCACCGGCAGCGGCACCAGCGCGCTCAGCACGACTCCTCCCCACGGCGGAGCCGGCGGCGGGCGGGCTCGGGATCGACCTGCTCCGGGTCCCCGTTCGGACCCTCCCCGCCGTGGTCGACGGCGCCCACCTCGTTGCGCACCGCACGGCGGATGATCTGCCGGTCCTCCAGGTCGTCGGGCACCTCGTCGTCGCCGGTCAGATACCAACTGCGGTACGCCACCGCGAGCAGGAACGCGCTGAACCCGAAGGTGATCACGATGGCGGTCAACACCATCGCCTGCGGCAGCGGATCACTCATCCGCTCCACCGCACCGGTGCCGACGATCGGTGCCCCACCCGGTCGCCCACCCAACAGGATCAACAGGTTCACCCCGTTGCCGAGCAGGATCACCCCGAGCAGGATCCGGGTCAGGGTGCGCTCCAGCAGCAGGATCACCCCGCAACCGACGAGCACCGCGACAGCCAGCACCAGCACCAGCGTCGGCCCCGCGTCACTCTCGGTCACGGCGCCACCTCTGTTCGCGACTGCGGGGCTCGCAAACCCGGCTCACTCCTCGCGCTCACGGCGCCACCTCTGTTCGCGACTGCGGGGCTCGCAAACCCGGCTCACTCCTCGCGCTCACGGCGCCACCTCTGTTCGCGACTGCGGGGCTCGCAAACCCGGCTCACTCCTCGCGCTCACGGTTGCTCCCCCTTGTCGACGGCCAGGCCACCGGTGGCCGTTCCGGTGGCCTCGATGTGCCGGTCCACCTCGGCGCCGAGACTGCGCAGGATGTCCAGCACCAGCCCGATCACGACCAGGTACACGCCGATGTCGAAGAAGATCGACGTGACCAGGTGGGCGTCACCGAGCAACGGCAGCGACCTGTCGACCTTGGCGCTCTCCAGCACCGATCCGCCGACCAGCAGCGCCACCACGCCGCTGCCCACCGACAGGGCCAGCCCGGCGCCGAGGATCGCGCCGGCGCCGATCGGGGCCGCCTCGGTCAACTCGTACCGGCCGCCGGCCAGGTAGCGGACCACCAGGGCGAGACCCGCCACCAACCCGCCGGCGAAACCACCCCCCGGCGCGTTGTGCCCGGAGAAGAGCAGGAACAGCGAGAACAGCACCACGGTGTGGAAGATCAGCCGGATGACCACCTCCAACACGATCGAGCGACGTCCCTCGTAGAGGGTGGGACCGCCGCGCAGCCACACCGGCCGGCCGGGCTCGTCGGCCCGCTGATCCGACTCCGGCCGGCGCGGTCGCGGCCCGGTCCGGGACCGCTCGAAGATCAGGCTGGCCACCCCGGTCGCGGCCACCACAAGCACCGCCAGCTCGCCCATGGTGTCCCAGGCCCGGATGTCGACGAGTGTCACGTTCACCACGTTGCGGCCGTACCCCTGCGACACCGCCAGGTCCGGGAACGCGGCGGAGATGTCCGGGGCCCGGCGGGCCCCGGCGGCGGTGAGGGCCAGCCCGGCGGCCACCACACCCACCGCCACCCCGATCGCCCGACGGACCCAGCGGGTACGCCGCAACGGGCGGGCCGAGAACCGCTCCGGCAGGCGACGCAGCACCAGCACGAAGACCGCGATCGTCGCGGTCTCCACCAGGAACTGGGTGAGCGCCAGGTCGGGTGCGCCGTGCAGGACGAAGAGCATCGCGGTGCCGTAGCCGGTCATCCCCACCAGCAGCATCGCGGTCAGGCGACGGCGGGCGCCGACCGCCAGCACCGCGGCCATCGCGATCACCACCACGACCACCGGTTGGAGCAGGCTGTCCCAGAGCGGGATCCGGGCCCGCCACGGGGCGGCGGAGAGCATTGCCGCGCCGGGCACCAGCACCAGCGAGACCAGGATGATCCCCAGGTACTGCGGCAGCGAGCCGCGCTGGGTCGCGCCGGTGACCTCGATGGCCAGCCGGTCGAACCGGCCCACGATCCACTCGTACCCCTGGTTGCCGGCCACCGGCGAACGAAGCCGGGCCAGCACCGGGGCCAGCGGCCCCCGCACGGCGAAGAGCGCGCCGCCGCCGACGAGCGCCAGCACGGACAGGCCGAGCGCCGGGGTCGGCCCGGACCAGAGCGCCAGGTGCGCGTCGACCCCACCGAGCAGATCGGCGTACGGACGCAGCAGCTCGTCCACCACGCTCGCGGCCGGGCCGGCGAGCAGACCCACACCGGCGAGCACCGCCGGCGGGACCAGCAGCGACGCGGCGATCGGGCCGGGCCGGGCCGGTGCCACACCCGGGCGGTCGGCGAACGCGCCCCAGAGGAAACGGGCGCTGTACGCGACGGTGAGCACCGTCCCGGCGACCAGGCCGGTGAGGAGCAGAGGCCTGTCGGTGAACGCTCCGAAGACCGCCTCCTTCGCGACGAAGCCGACAAGTGGCGGCACACCTGCCATCGACGCGGCGGCCAGCACCGCGACCACGAACAGCGGCCGGGACCAGTGCCGCAGGCCGGACAGCTCACGTAGGTCACGGGTGCCGGCGCCATGGTCGATGATGCCGACGACCAGGAACAACGCCGCCTTGAACAGGGCGTGCGCCAGCAGCATCGCGGTGCCGGCCAGCGCGGCGTCCGGGGTGCCCGAGCCGGTCACCGCGACCAGCAGACCCAACTGGCTGACCGTCCCGTACGCCAGCAACAGCTTCAGGTCGGTCTGCCGCAGCGCGGCCCAGCCGCCGAGCAGCATGGTGGCCACGCCGGCGATCTGCACCACCGGGCGCCACGGCCCGACCGTGGCGAGCACCGGCGCGAGCAGCCCGACCAGGTAGACGCCAGCCTTGACCATGGCGGCGGCGTGCAGGTACGCGCTGACCGGCGTGGGCGCCGCCATCGCGACCGGCAGCCAGGAGCTGAACGGCAGCACCGCCGACTTGGACAGCGCGCCGGCCAGGATCAGCAGCACGGCGACCACCAGGTATCCGCCGCCGGGCGGCGCCTCGGCGGCGATCTCCGACCACCGGTAGGTGCCCGCGTGCACGCCGAGCATGATGAACCCGACGAGCATGGCGAGCCCGCCCAGCGTGGTGACTGTCAACGCCTGCGCCGCCGCCCACCGGCTGGACCGCCGCTCGGTGCTGTGCCCGATCAGCAGGTACGAGAAGATCGTGGTGAGTTCCCAGCCGACGTAGAGCAGCAGCAGGTCGTCGGCGAAGACCAGGACGAGCATCGCGCCGGCGAAGGCGACCAGGACCCCCGCGTACTGCGCCAGACCGCTCGATCCGGTGCTGAAGTAGCGGGCGCTGTAGACGAGCACCAGCGCGCCGACGCCCCCGATCAGCAGCGTCATCAGCCAGGAGAGCGTGGTGAGCCGGAACGCGACGTCGAGGCCCAACTGCGGAATCCACGGGTACGTCTCGACCACCGCCCCGCCGTCGGCGACGGCCGGGGTGCGGACCAGCGCCCAGCCGAAGGCGGCGGCCGGTGCCAGCGCCAGCGGGTAGCACGCGCGGGGTCCCCACCACCGGACGAGCAGGGGTGCGACGAGGGCCGCCACGAGGTGGAGGACGAGCAGTACCAGCACCTGCGCTCCCGATCCAGGTGGCCGACGCCCGTGCAGCGGCGGCCCCTAGCAGCGATCAGACGCCAGTTCATCGCCCTTCGGGCGGTTTTGCCGGAATCACCCCGCAGATCGCGGGTCCCCCACCCCCCGATCAGGGAGTTGCGGCGCCGGTTTGATTCCACGGCAGGGGCTTTGTCACCCACCACAACCGCATGATCGACCCGGGTGGGGTGGGGGCGGGCTAGGGCGTGTGTCAAAGTCCTCGGTCGAGCCGAGGCGGAGTCCAGGCGGCGGTCCGGCAAGGCGGAGATTGGTCCGGATACCGGTGTTGTATCCGGACCAATCTCCAACGCGGCCGGTCGTCGTCTGGGCCCGCCGCAGGCCGGCCAGGGGCTTTGACACACGCCCTAGTGGAGGAGGGTCTGGGGGTGGGGGGCTTCGGGGGTGGGGCGGTCCTGGCGCAGCTCGGTCAGCAGGTCAACTCGGCCGAGTTGGCGTGCCACCCGATCGACCACCCGCTCCGCGGCGGCCAGCGACCGCACCGAGAGCAACCGACCGCGGCTCTCCCGGCGTAGCACGAAGTAGTGGACGGCGGCGCGGACCTGACCGCGATCGGCGGCGCTGGCCTGGGCGGTGCACAGGACCAGCTCCCGGAGGCAGCGGGCGAGGCGTTCGGCGAGCTCGAACTCGGCGCCGTGCAGGCCGCCACGGAGCGCGGCGAGGTGGCTGTCGACCTTGCGAATCAGCACGTCGGTGCCGGGTTCGACGGTGTGCTGCTCGCCGGCCATCAAATCCCCTCACCCCGGTTCGCGTTGGCAGTGAAGTTACTTTATGTTGCTCCTTAGAAGCAAGCAGTTAAGTGAGACTTAACGTATTAAGCGCACGTTCCATGCTTTTTGCTTTTGTCCGGCGCATTCCACCGTCGGTCGGTCGTCGTTGTCGTACCGGCGGGGCAGGATGGACCGGTGACCGGGGCAGACGCAGACGCCGGCGCGGTGCTCGCCGGCTTCGGCCCGGCCACCCGCGCCTGGTTCGAGGCCGCCTTCGCCGCTCCCACCGCCGCGCAGACCGGCGCCTGGCGGTCGGTCGCCGCCGGCCGCAGCGCCCTCGTGGTCGCACCCACCGGTTCCGGCAAGACACTCGCGGCCTTCCTCTGGTCACTGGACCGGCTGGCCCGCGAGCCCGCGCCGGCCGAGGCGCGGCAGCGGTGCCGGGTGCTCTACGTCAGCCCGCTCAAGGCCCTCGCCGTCGACGTGGAACGCAACCTGCGCGCGCCGCTGGCCGGCATCCGGCAGGCGGCCACCCGGCTGGGCGTCGCACCGCCCGACATCACCGTCGGCATGCGCACCGGCGACACCCCGGCCGACGAGCGACGCGCCTTCGCCCGCACCCCACCGGACATCCTCATCACCACACCCGAGTCGCTGTTCCTGCTGCTCACGTCCGCCGCCCGCGATTCGCTGCGCGGCGTCCAGACGGTGATCGTCGACGAGGTGCACGCGGTGGCCGGCAGCAAACGCGGCGCCCACCTCGCCCTCTCCCTCGAACGCCTCGACGAGCTGCTGCCCGCTCCGGCGCAGCGCATCGGCCTCTCCGCCACCGTCCGGCCGATCGACGCCTGCGCGCAGTTCCTGGGCGGCGCCCGCCCGGTCGACGTCGTGCAGCCGGCCACCTCGAAGACGATCGAGGTGAGCGTGCAGGTCCCGGTGGAGGACATGACCCGCCTGGACGAGCGGGAGCAGCCACCGGAGGACGATCTGGGCGGCCCCGGGCCGCGTCGGGCGTCGATCTGGCCGGCCGTGGAGGAGCGGGTCTTCACCCTCATCGGGCAGCACCGCTCCACAATCGTCTTCACCAACTCCCGCCGCAGCGCCGAGCGCCTCTGCGCCCGGCTCAACGAGCTGGCCGCCGAAGCGTTGGCCTCCGCGTCGGGCGAGGGCGCGATCGTCGTACCCGAGGGGTTGTCGGCCGGCGACGACCCGGCGGCCGACGACGACCCGGTGTCCGGCGCGCAGCGGTGGGGCGGGCCCGCCGGTCCGCTGCGCAACCGGCCGCCGGCCGAGGTGATGGCCCAGTCCGGCGCGGCCAGCGGCGCGGCGCCGGTGATCGCCCGCGCCCACCACGGCAGCGTCTCCCGGGAGGAGCGCAAGCACATCGAGGAGGCGCTCAAGTCCGGCCAGCTCCCGGCGGTGGTGGCCACCTCCAGCCTGGAGCTGGGCATCGACATGGGCGCGGTCGACCTCGTGGTGCAGATCGAGGCCCCACCGAGCGTGGCCGCCGGGCTGCAACGGGTCGGCCGGGCCGGGCACCAGGTGGGCGCGGTCTCCCGGGGGGTGGTCTTCCCCAAGCACCGCGGCGACCTGCTCTCCTGCGCGGTGGTCGCCGAGCGGATGACCGACGGCGCGATCGAGGAGCTGCACTACTCGCGCAACCCGCTGGATGTGCTGGCCCAACAGATCGTCGCGATGGTGGCACTGGAGCCGTGGCCGCTCGGCGACCTGGCCGTGCTCGTGCGGCGGGCCGCGCCCTTCGCCGAGCTGCCCGACTCCGCGCTGCACGCCGTGTTGGACATGCTCTCCGGCCGCTACCCGTCCACCGCGTTCGCCGAGCTGCGCCCCCGACTGGTCTGGGACCGGGCCACCGACCTGCTCACCGGCCGCCAGGGAGCGCAGCGACTGGCGGTGACGAGCGGCGGCACCATCCCCGACCGTGGGCTGTTCGGGGTCTTCCTGGCCGGCGCCGAACGGGCCGCCCGGGTCGGCGAGTTGGACGAGGAGATGGTCTACGAGTCCCGGGTCGGCGACGTCTTCCTGCTCGGCTCGTCCTCCTGGCGCATCGAGGAGATCACCCCTGACCGGGTGCTGGTCTCGCCCGCCCCCGGGCAGGCCGCCCGGATGCCGTTCTGGAAGGGCGACCAGCTCGGCCGCCCGGTGGAGCTGGGCCGGGCCATCGGCGCCCGGGTGCGGACCCTGCTGCGACAGAGCGACGAGGCGGCCCTGGCCGCGTTGCGGGACGGTGGGCTGGACGACTGGGCCGCCGGCAACCTGATGGCATACCTGCGCGAGCAGCGCGAGGCCACCCGCTCGCTGCCCGACGACCGCACGGTCGTGGTCGAGCGGTTCCGCGACGAGCTGGGCGACTGGCGGCTCGCCGTGCACAGCGTCCTCGGTGCCCGGGTCAACGGGCCGTGGGCCCTCGCGGTGGGCCGCCGGCTGGCCGAGCGGTACGGGGTGGACGCCCAGGTGATGCCCTCCGACGACGGCATCGTGGTGCGCCTGCCGGACACCGCCGACGAGCCGCCCGGCGCCGACGTGGTGGTCTTCGAGCCGGACGAGATCACCCAGCTGGTCGAGGAGTCGGTCGGCACCTCCGCGCTGTTCGCCGCGCGCTTCCGCGAGTGCGCCGCCCGGTCGCTGCTGCTGCCCCGCCGCGACCCGCGCCGCCGGCAACCGCTGTGGCAGCAGCGGCAGCGCGCCGCGCAACTGCTCGACGTCGCCCGCGAGTACGCGGACTTCCCGGTCACCCTGGAGGCCGCCCGGGAGTGCCTTCAGGACGTCTTCGACCAGCCGGCGCTGGCCGGGCTGATGCGCGACCTGGCCAGCCGGAAGGTACGGCTGGTCGAGGTCGAGACGAGCGCGCCGTCGCCGTTCGCCCGCTCGCTGCTCTTCGGCTACGTCGGCGCGTTCCTCTACGAGGGCGACGCCCCGCTTGCCGAGCGGCGCGCCGCCGCGCTCGCCCTGGACTCCACACTGCTCGGTGAGCTGCTCGGCCGGGTCGACCTGCGCGAATTGCTCGACCCCGCCGTGCTCGCCGAGACCGACCGGCAGCTGCGGTGGCTGACCGAGCAACGCCGACCCCGCGACGCGGAGGACGTGGTCGAGCTGCTGCGGGTGCTCGGTGACCTGAGCGACGCCGAGTTGACCGAGCGGGACGTGCCGGAGACCTGGCTGACCGAGCTGGAGGCCACCCGGCGGGTGCTGCGGGTGCGGATCGCCGGCGAGCAGCGCTGGGTGGGTGTCGAGGACGCCGCCCGGCTACGCGACGCGCTCGGCGTGGCGTTGCCGGTCGGGGTGGCCGAGGCGTACCTCGCCCCGGTGGCCGATCCGCTCGGTGACCTGGTGGCCCGCTACGCCCGCACCCACGGGCCGTTCGCCGCGGCCAGTTGCGCGGCCCGCTTCGGGTTGGGCGTGTTCGTCGTCGAGCAGGCGCTGCGCCGGCTCGGCGCCACCGGGCGGGTGGTCTCCGGGGAGTTCACCCCGGATTCGGCCGGCGCCCAGTGGTGCGACGCCGAGGTGCTGCGGATGCTGCGCCGCCGCTCGCTCGCGGCGCTGCGCCGGGAGATCGAGCCGGTGCCACCCCGGGCACTGGCGGCGTTCCTGCCCCGTTGGCAGCAGGTCGGCTCGTCCGCCCGCGGGGTGGAGGCGCTCGCCGCGACAGTCGAGCAGTTGCAGGGCGCGGCGGTGCCCGCGTCCGCCCTGGAACGGTTGGTGCTGCCCGGCCGGGTCGCCGACTACTCCCCCGCCCAGCTCGACGAGCTGTGCGCCAGCGGGGAGGTGCTCTGGGCCGGGTCGGGGGCGATCTCCGGGGGCGACGGCTGGGTCACCCTGGCGTACGCGGACGCCGCCCCGCTGCTGCTCCCGCCGCCCGACGAGGCGCTGACCCGCACCCCGCTGCACGACGCGGTGCTCGACGCGCTCGGCGACGGGCAGGCGCTGTTCTTCCGGCCGCTGGCCGACCGCGTCGGCTCGACCGACGACGCCGCCCTGACCGGGGTGATCTGGGACCTGGTCTGGGCCGGGCACCTCACCAACGACACCCTCGCCCCGCTGCGCGCGGTGCTCGGCGCGGGCGGCGCGCACCGCTCCCGGCCGTCCGCGCCGCGTACCCGGTACCGACGGCCCGGCCGCGTGGCGCTGCCGACCCGGGGTGGCCCGCCGACGGTCGCCGGTCGCTGGTCGCGTCTTCCGGAACGGGACGTCGACCCGACCCGGCGCGCCGCCGCCCTCGCCGACGTGTTGCTGGAACGGCACGGGGTGGTCACCCGCGGCGCGGTGATGGCCGAACAGGTGGTCGGCGGGTTCTCGGCGGTCTACCCGGTGCTGTCGGCGCTCGAGGAGCGCGGTGCCGCCCGCCGGGGTTACTTCGTCGAAGGGCTGGGCGCGGCGCAGTTCGCGGTGCCCGGTGCGGTGGACCGGCTGCGCGCGCTGGCCGAGCCGATGGACGGCACCCGGGCTCGGGGAGCGCCGGCCACCGTCCTCGCCGCCACCGACCCGGCCAACCCGTACGGCGCCGCGCTGCCCTGGCCGGACCGGGTGGTCGACTCCGGCGACGGGGCCGCCCCGGCAACCGGGCACCGGGCCGGCCGCAAGGCCGGCGCGCTGGTCGTGCAGGTCGGCGGTGACCTGGTGCTGTATGTGGAACGCGGTGGCCGGACGCTGCTGTCCTTCACCGACGACACCGAGACGCTCGCGGTGGCCGGAAAGGCGCTCGCCGACGCTGTCCACTCCGGCGCGTTGGGCGCGTTGTCGGTGGAGCGGGCCGACGGTGAGGCGGTGCACTCCTCGCCGCTGCGCGACGCACTCACCGCCGCCGGCTTCCGGGCGACCCCACGCGGCCTGCGCCTGCGCGGCTGACCCTCCCGGAGCCAGCGGCGCGCTGCTCAGCGAAGGCCGTCGAGCACCTTCTCGTAGCGTGGGCGGTCGGCCGCCGGGGTCTTCGCCTCAAGGTAGTTGAGCACCACCGCGCCACGGCGGTACGACTGGCCACCCCAGGTCTCCGCGATGTCGCCGGCGCTTGTCTCGTCCGGGAAGACGTACACGGTGACGGCGTCGGTGGCGATCAGCTCGGAGCAACCCAGGCCCAGCCCGTCCGGTCCGCAGTCCACCGAGCGGTCCAACGGGTGCGCCACCTTCAGGCCGGCGGCCCGGAACGCGTCCACGACCTGCTTCGCCCCGGGCGCCCCGGACGGACGTTTGGGCAGCACCACAGGCGGTGGACTGGCCGGTCGGCGCTGCGGCGGCCCCGGCGGGACGACGGAGGGCGCGGCCGGTGGGGGTGGCGCACCGCCGGTGCTGGGCGGGGCCACCGGGGGCGTCGGCGCGCTCGGCGACACGGCGGCCGTCGGGGCCACGTCGGGCGACGCCGGCGAGGCGGTGGGAGCCGCGCGCGACGGGTCGGCGTCGTCACCGCCGCAGCCGGCGGTGAGGGCGACGGCGGCCAGCAGCACCGCGACGGCGGGCACGCTCCGAAGGGTCACCAGGGCAGTCTGCCCCGCACCGCTCGGCGGCGGGAGGGGCCGGTCGGCCACCACGCTGTCCCATATCCGCCATCCACGTCGGCCACCAGTCGGCCGGTACGCTCCGGAGCCGACGCGCCGACGCGAGGAAGGGCGGAGGCGGAACATGGACGGGTTCGAGGTACGGACGGCGCGACCTGCCGAGCGGGCCGCGATCGACGCGCTGCACGAGCGCGAGTGGGGTGGCCCGTACGTGGTCGCCCACAACACCCGTTACGACGTGCGTACCCTTCCGACGCTTGTGGCTGTCGACAGCGCGGCAGTGGTCGGCGCGCTGACCTACCGCGTCGACGAGGATGCCCTGGAGGTGGTCACCCTCGTCGCGGCGGTGCCCGGCCGGGGCGTCGGCACGGCCCTGCTGTCGGCGGCGACGTCGATCGCGGCCGAGACCGGGCTGGCCCGGGTGTGGCTGATCACCTCGAACGACAACCTGCGGGCGTTGCGGTTCTACCAGCGGCGCGGCCTGCGGCTGGTGCACGTCGACCGGGGAGCGGTGGACCGCGCCCGGCAGCTCAAGCCGGAGATCCCGCTGGTGGGTGAGGACGGCATACCCCTGCACGACGAGCTCGTCCTGGAACGGCGCACCGGCGTCGAGGGTTAGCCTGCGGGGATGTCCGCCACGCCCTGGATATCCCTGACCACCGACTACGGCCTCGCCGACGGCTTCGTGGCCGCCTGCCACGGGGTGATCGCCCGGCTCGCGCCGACCGTCCGGGTCATCGACGTGACCCATCTGGTGCCACCAGCGGACGTGCGGCGGGGCGCCGCCGTGCTGGCGCAGACGGTGCCGTACCTGCCCGTGGGTGTGCACGTGGCGGTGGTCGACCCGGGGGTGGGCACCGCCCGGCGGGGGGTCGCGCTGGCCACCCCTGGTGGGCTGCTCGTCGGTCCGGACAACGGGCTGCTGCCGGACGCCGCCGGCGCTCTCGGCGGGGTGACCGCGGCGGTGCGGCTGGCCGAGCCGCGCTGGCTGGCCGAGCGGGTGTCCGCCACGTTCCACGGACGGGACGTCTTCGCGCCGGTGGCGGCCCGGCTGGCGCTCGGCGCGCCCCTGGCCGAGGCGGGGCCGCCGGTCGACCCGGATGGCCTGGTCCGGCTGCCGACGCCGACGCTGATCGCCGACGACGAGGGCTTCACCGCCGAGGTGTTGACCGTGGACCATTTCGGCAACGTCCAGGTGGCCGCATCGGCGCACCTGCTCGACGGGCTTCCGGCGGAGCTGCGGGTCGGGCCGCCCGGTGCGGAGCCGACCCGGACGGCCGTCCGGGGACGGACCTTCGGCGACGCCCCGGCCGATGGCCTGGTGGTGTACGTCGACTCGGCCGGGCTGGTTGCGGTCGCGGTCAACGGCGGGCGGGCGGTGGACCTCCTTCGGGTGGCCCCGGGTGACGTCCTGCGGGTTTCCGGCTGATATTCGACTGTGGAATGCTGCCCCGGTGGGTGAACAAGTGGTTCCCGTGGGCTGTCCCTGCTGTGCATCCCGGACCGGTGGGGGGACCTGCCCGGTCTGTTTCTGGACCGACGACGGCCAGACCGACGCCGACGCCGACGCGGTCCGGGGTGGCCCCAACGGCGACCTGAGCCTCTCGCACGCTCGACTCAACTACGCCGTCTACGGCGCCAGCCACCCGCGCTACCAGGACATGGTGCGCCCGGCCCGCCCCGACGAGCGCCCCTGAGGACACCCGACGGGGCGAGCACGGGTCAGCAGACCGGCACGACGCCTCCATACACCACCGAGATGTACGCGTGACTGACGTACTGGCCGGTGGCCAGCCGGTCCCAACGGGTGGTGGTGCCGTAGGGCCCGGTCACGGACTGGCCGGTGACGTAGCACTGGATCGGCACGTTGGCGAACCGGGCAGCGAGGCCACGGCTCGGGTACGACGTACTGGCCCCGGTGCGGATGGTGAGCGGCCCGTCACCGACCACGCCGCGCAGCCCGCCACCGGTCCACAGGTAGGCGACGTCCACCCACGCGTTGGTGGTCAACTGGAGACCGTCCCAGAAGGTGCCGTCGGCCAGGTCGACGGCGGCCGGGTTGAGCACCGTCCTGCCGAACTGGTCCCGCCCGCCGTTGAAGCCGGACTGGTAGGCGGCCTGCGCCTCGGGTCGGCCCTGCCCCAGGATCTTCCAGTTCTCCCGCACCGCCGACGGGTTCCAGTAGTCGTCGCGGGTGTTCCACGGCCCGACGTCCCAGACCGGGGCGTACTCGCAGCGGGAGCCGCTGGTGGTGCAGACCCGCACGGAGTAGTCGCCCGAGTTGAGCGGGGACAGGCTGCGCCGCGACGGTAGCGCCACGAAATGGTCCCGGGGTTGCACGGTGCGGCCGTTGGCGGTCTGCTGGCCGACCAGGCCGATGCGGGTGGCGTACACCCGGTAGGTGAGGCCCGGCGTGGCCTCGGCGACGACGGCGGCCGTGTCGGCGGTGAGCTGGACGGCGCGCACCGTCGCGGTGGCACCGCCGGTGGGCGCGGTGAGCACCACGCGGCTCTGCACCCGGCTCACCGGGTGGTCGAAGACGGCGCCTGCGGTGGCGGTCCGCCACTCGGTCCAGCCACTGACCCGCCAACCACGGACCTGGGCCTCGACAGTGGCGCCCGCCGGCACGTCGGCACTGACCTGGGCGCGGACCCGGGTGGCCGGCCGACTCAGGGTCCGGGGAGCGCTCAGCAGCATCCCCTCGGCGACTGCGCTGCGCGGGCTGCGTCCGGCGGGCCGGGCCTCGCGCAGGCGCAGCCCGGCGGCGGTGCGCCGGACGTTGACGTCGTCACGGTCGACGACGGACAGGTCGGCGTTCCACCGTTCGCCGCCAGGTGCGGCGGCGGTGCGGGTGAGCGGGCTTCCGGCGGCGGGAGTCTGGCTGGTGGCGGGTAGGAGGGTGGCGGTGAGGGCGAGGGCGAGGGAGGCGACGAGGGTGAGGGACCGAGTACGACAATGCAGCCTTGACATAGGCATTCTCCTCAGAACTCCCTGACCCTCGCATGTCCGGAGATCAGGAGGAACCTGTGTACAAATAGCGACACATGCGAATCCTGCTCGAATGAGGGAGAATGGCAGCGTGCCCGAAGGCGACACCGTCTGGAACACCGCGCGTGTGCTGCATCGCGCGCTCGCCGGCGCGCGGATCACCGACAGTGAATTCCGCGTGCCCCGGCTGGCGACCACCGACCTCACCGGTTGGACCGTCCGCGAGTCGGCCAGCCGGGGCAAGCACCTGCTGCTCCGCCTCGGCGCCCCGGACCAGGCGCACTGGACCCTGCACTCACACCTGCGGATGGACGGCGCCTGGCGGGCGTACGCCCCGGGGGAACGCTGGACCGGCCGGCCCGCGCACCTGATTCGCGTGGTGCTGCGCAGCCCCGGCGCCGTCGCGGTCGGCTATCACCTGCACGAGCTGACCCTCGCGCCGACCGCCGAGGAGGACCAACTGGTCGGCCACCTCGGCCCCGACCTGCTCGGCCCGGACTGGGACCCGGACGAGGCGGTCCGCCGACTCGCCGGCGACGCGGAGCAGACCATCGGCGAGGCGCTGCTCGACCAGCGCAACCTGGCCGGGGTGGGCAACCTCTACAAGTGCGAGGTGCTGTTTCTGCGCGGGGTGTCCCCGTGGACGCCGGTCGGCGCGGTGCCCGACCTGCCCGGCCTGGTGGCCCTCGCCCAGCGGCTGCTGGCCGCCAACCGTGGCCGGTGGACGCAGAGCAGCACCGGTTCCCTGCACCGGGGCCAGACCAGCTACGTGTACGGTCGCCGCGCCCAGCCGTGCCGCCGCTGCGGCACCGCGATCCGCAAGGAGGAGTTGGGCGAGAGGGTCACCTACTGGTGCCCGGTCTGCCAGCCCGACACCCCAGAATCCGGCTGACCAGGGCGGCGATCCGCGAAGTCCAGCCCAGATACGGACGATTGGGTAATTCCTATCCGGCCGTCGGAGTCGCATGCTGCGGTTGAGTGCTCACCGATCGTCAACAGAGCGCCGAGGCAGCCACGCCGGGGTGGCGACCCTCGCGCCCCGACCCGGGGAGAGTCATGGCGTTGTTCCGCAGACTCCGCTCCACCTTCTTCGAACGGGCCACCCGCGACACCGACGGCCGTGTCAACGGCGCGACGGCGTCCGTGCCGGCCGCGCGTACCGCCGAGGAGACCGCCCCGGCGCCGAGCCTGGACCCGGCCGTGCCGCCCCGCTGCTTCGGGCCGGTGCCGAACTTCGCCCACAGCCCTCGCCCGACGCGCGACACCGCCGGGCGGGTGACGCCCGGGAGCGGGCTGCGCAAGTTCGTCGACCCACTGCCCGTCCCGGGCCGGCGCGACGGCACCGACCTCGGCGGCCACCTGCCGGTGGCAACGCCGGACACCATCACCTTTCCGGGCTGCGACTACTACGAGATCGTCGTGCAGGAGTACGCGCAACGGCTGCACCGGGACCTGCCGGCCACCCGGCTGCGCGGCTACCGGCAACTCAACCTGGGCACCGACCCGGCGGGCCACAACACGGTGGCGCCCCCGGAGCGGCCCTGGCACCTCGGCCCGATGATCCTCGCCCGGCGGGGCCGACCGGTCCGGGTGAAGTTCATCAACCACCTGCCGACCGGCCGGGCCGGCGAGTTGTTCCTGCCGGTCGACGACACCGTCGAGGGGGCCGGGATCGGCCCGCTGGACGGGCCCGCCCCGTTCCCGCAGAACCGCGCCGTGCTGCACCTGGCCGGGGCACACACCGGCTGGAACAGCGCCGGCAACCCGGGGCAGTGGATCACGCCGGCCGGGGAGATCACCCCGTACCCGAACGGGGTGGGCGTGACCCACGTGCCGGACATGCCGGCGCCGGGCGCCGGGGCCACCACCCTGTACTACCCGAACGAGCAGAGCGGCCGGCTGCTGTGGTTCCACGACAACACCCTCGGACTGGCCCGGCTCACCGTGTACGGCGGACAGCTCGCCCTCTACCTGCTCACCGACCCGGCCGAGGAGCAGCTCGTCGCCGACGCGGTGCTGCCGGCCGACCAGCTGCCGCTGGTGATCGAGGACAAGACGTTCGTGCCGGACGACGCCCAACTCGCCGCCGAGGACCCCACCTGGGACCGGGAACGCTGGGGCACCCGGGGCAGCCTCTGGCACCCGCACGTCTACCAGCCGCGGCAGAACCCGTACCGGTCCGGCGGACGCAACCCCACCGGCCGGTGGGACTACGGCCCCTGGTCGCGTGATCCCGCCGCGGACAGCGCCCGCGCCGACGGCTGCGTCGCCAACCCGCACCACGACCCGGTCGACGCACCGGACGAGCCACCGCTGCGCCCCGGCGTGCCGTACCCGTCGGCGGTGCCCGAGGCGTACGGCGACACCCCACTCGTCAACGGCGTCGCCTATCCGTACCTGGAGGTGGCGCCGCGCGCGTACCGGTTCCGGATCCTCAACGCCTGCCTGGACCGCAGCCTCAACCTCCAGCTCTACCGGGCCTGCTCCGACGCACCGATGTGGACGGCCGACGGGGCGCTCGCCGAGGCCGAAGCCGGGGAGGTGCCGATGGTGCCGGCGGTGGGGGCCTCGGACCGGCCGCCGGGGTGGCCGACCGACGGACGCGACGGCGGTGTGCCGGATCCGCGCGCCGCCGGGCCGGCGTTCATCCAGATCGGCAACGAGGCCGGGCTGCTGCCCGCCCCGGTGGTGCTGCCGAACCGGCCGGTCGGCTACCGCTACGACCGGCTCGACCCCACCGTGCTGAACGTCGACGGGCACACCCTGCTGCTCGGCCCGGGCGAACGGGCCGACGTGCTCGTCGACTTCTCCACCGTGGCGCCCGGCAGCACGCTGATCCTGTACAACGACGCCCCGGCGCCGCTGCCCGGCTTCGACCCACGCTACGACCAGCACACCGACGCACCGGACCGGACGGCCGAGGGTGGGCCGCCGGGCACCGAGCCGGGGTACGGCCCGAACACTCGTACCCTGCTCCAGTTCCGGGTGGCGGGGGCCCCGGCGCCGCCGTACGACCTGGGCCAGCTGCGGGACCGGCTGCCCGTGGCGTACGCGGCCAGTCAACGTCCGCCGATCGTGCCGCAGCCGGCGTACGACCCGGCGTTCGGCACCCGTACCGCGTCGACGACGACGGTGCCGGTGCACGCCACCTCGGTGACCATCACACCGACGGCCGGGGCGGGCCCGGTGACGCTGCCGATCGCGGTCAAGGCCGTCCAGCAGGTCTTCGAGCCCGACCACGGCCGGCTGGTCGGCCGACTCGGCGTCGCACACCCGCACGCCGGGCCGCTCAACCCGACGACCCTGCCCCTCGGTCCGACCGACCCGGTCACCGAGGTGCTCTTCGCCACCGACCCCGCCGTGCCGTTGGGCGCCGCGACCGACGGCACCCAGCTCTGGCGGATCAGCGGCAACGTCCGGCAGACCGAACCGGTGCATTTCGGCGGCTGCGACGTGCAGGTGGTCAACCGGGTCGGTTGGGACGGCACGCTGCGGCTCCCGCACGGCACCGAGTTGGGCTGGAAGCAGATCGTCCGGGTCAACCCCCGGGAGGACGTGGTCGTGGCGCTGCGCCCGGCCGCCCCGGCCTTGCCCTTCAAGCTGGGTGACAGCGTCCGGCTGCTCGATCCCTGCCGCCCGGCCGGTGCCCGGACCGGCTCGACCCCGGTGAGCCCGGCGGACGGGCGACCCGCCACCGTGGTCAACCACCTGGTCAACCTCGGCTGGGAATACCGCTGGCACAGCCAACTCGCCGGCCACCGCGACGGCGGGATGACCCGGCCACTGGTGCTGCGGGTGACGCCGAAGGCACCGACCGGGCTGACCGCCACGCCGGTGCCGGGCTCGGCCACCGCGCTACCCGCGATCGCGCTCGCCTGGACCAGCAACGGCGGCCGGCCGCCGGCCACCAGTCACCTGCTGCAGCGGGCCACCGACGCGACATTCGACGGGGAGGTCACCACGATCACCGTCGCGGCAGCCGCCACCCGGTACACGGACGCGTCGGTCACTCCCGGGGTGACCTACCACTACCGGATCCGGGCGGAGAACGCGGTCAGCTACTCGTCCTGGTCCAACGGGGTGCCCGCCTCGGTGCACCTGGCCGCGCCGAGTGGCCTGGTCGCGGCACTGCCACCCGCCGCGCCGCTGCGGGCGGCCCTGCGCTGGACGAACCGGTCGTTCGCCACCGGCATCGACGTGCAGCGGGCCACCAACCCGACGTTCACCAGCGGGCCGGGCATCACGGCGATCGGTGCCGGCGACAACCACCTTGACGTCGCGATCGCGCCGGACACCACGTACTACTACCGGGTGCGGACCACCTATCTGGGTGCCGCCTCGGCCTGGTCGACGGTCGCCACGGTGACCTCACCGCCCGCGCCGGGCACCCCGAACGGGGTGGACGCCACGGCGAGCGCACCCGGGCCGGACACCGCGACTGTGGTCCTGGTCTGGGCGGCGAGCACCCCCGCCGGCCCGGGGTCGGGGTTCATCGTGCAGCGGGCGCTGGACCCGGCGTTCGACCGGGAGGTGGCCACCTTCACGGTGACCGGTCGCGGCTTCAGCAACACGGGCTTGACCCGGGGCGTCACCTACCACTACCGGATCAGGTCGTTCAACGTGGTGGGCAGTTCGCCGTACACGGAGCCGGTCCGGGTCACGACGCCGCCGTGACCTGGCCGGCGCGGTGCGGCGCTCTCAGCGGGTCGGCGCGCGCAGCGGAGTGCCGACGCCGCGCAGCTCGGCCAGCGCACCGGCCACCCCGTGCAGCAGGTCGGTCGCCTCGGTGAGCCGGTCGGCCGCCGGGTGCGCGGGCTCCGGTCGGGCATCCTCGGCCAGGTAACCGGCGGCGGCCACCACAAGCCGTTCGTAGGCCGCCACCCCACCCTCCAACTGGGCGGTCAGCATGGCGTGTGCCTCGGCCAGCGGCGGGCGGGCGTCGGCCGGCGCCAGCCGCAACGCCCGTTCGACGCTTGCCACCCGTGCGGCCAGGTCACGCAGCGAACGGTCGGCGGCGGCGGCCTCCAGCACCGCCGGCTCGGCCAGCCCGGTGAGCCGGGGAGCCATGCCAGCCAGGGTGAGCGCAGCCCGGTCCAGTCGGGCCCACTGCTCGCCCGCGCTGGTGCCGCGCAGGGCGATCCGGGAGCGGACCCGGCGGACCTCGGCCAGCACCCCCGGGCCGACCGGCAGCCGCTCCACGGCGGCGATCAGCCGGGCCCGCGACCGGGCCGCGGCCTCCGCCGGGTCGAGGGCGGGCGGTGCCGGCTGGGCGGCGAGGGCACGCACGTCGATCCAACGCCAGGCGGCGAGCGCCACCGCACTGCCCGCGGCGCCGGCCCAGGCCGCGTCGGGCAGACCGAGGCCGGCGTACGGGGTCAGCACCGCGGCCGCGCCACCGAGCCCACCGGCGAGCACGCTCCACCGTCGGGCGGAGCGGCGCAGCCGACCCAGTCTGCGGAAGTACCGTGTCCGCTCGTCTGCCACCCTGACCTCCTCGGTCCGGTCGTTCAGCCGGCGGCTGTCGGGTCGCCGGTGCCCCGCTCACGGGCCATGCTGGCGCGCAGCTCGTCGAGTCGGGCGGCGGCCGTCGGGTCGGTGGCCGGGCCGGCCTTCTCGGCCTGCGGCACGGCGGGTCGTTGCGACGCGCCGCCGAGCTGCTCCCCCGCCATGCTGGAACGGATCTGCTCCAGCCGGGCCGAACCGGCTGAGTCGATCGTCGCCTTCTGGATCTCCAACATCCGACCCTCGACGGAGTTGCCCGCCAGCTCGGCACGGCCCATCGCGTTGGCGTACCGCCGCTCGATGCGGTCGCGCACCTCGTCCAGGGACGGGGTGTTCGTGGGCGCGGTGAGCGACGACATCGACTCCAGCGAGCGGGCCACCGACTCCTGCATCTTGGCCTGCTCCAGTTGGCTGAGCAGCTTGGTGCGCTCGGCGAGCTTCTGCTGGAGGATCATCGAGTTGTTCTCGACCGCACGACGGGCCTGGGCGGCGGCGCCCAGCGCCTGGTCGTGCAGGGTCTTCAGGTCTTCGGTGGCCTGTTCGGAGGAGACCAGCTGGGTGGCCAGGGTCTGCGCCGACTGCTCGAACCGCACGGCCTCGGCCTCGTCACCCTTGGCCCGGGCCTGGTCGGACAGCACCAGGGCCTGCCGGGCGTTGCCCTGCAACCGCTCGACCTCGGACATCTGCCGGGACAGCTTCATCTCCAGCTGACGCTGGTTGCCGATCACCGCGGCAGCCTGCTGGACGAGCGCCTGGTGCTGCCGCTGGGCATCCTCGATGGCCTGCTGGATCTGCACCTTCGGATCGGCATGCTCGTCTATTTTCGCACCGAAGAGCGCCATCAGGTAGTTCCAACCCTTGACGAACGGGTTCGCCATCTCCGCCGTATCCCCTCAGTAACGTCGCTCCACCACGGCCGGCCGGGCCGGATGGACCGACTGGCCACCACCGGCCGATCTCCATCGTCCCAGCCGAACGCCAACAAGGCATCCGTACCGGGCGGTCGACCGCGCCGGCAGCTCCTGTGGGCCACCCTACGCGGCCGGAGCCAGCCCTCCCACGGACCGACCGAGCGGCGGGCTCAGGCGGCGCAGACCACGTCCCGGTCGCGCTCGGTCGGGCGGACGCGTGAGCTGCGCAGCGTGGCCTTGAGCGGCGAGTCCTGGCGGACCGAGACGGCGACCTTGCCATCGGAGGTGACCTGACGGACGCCCCGGCCGGTGTTCTTGGACACCGCCCCGGCGTCGGCCGACTCGTCCTGCATCGAGACGAGCACCTCGGGCATCTGCTCGGCGAGCGCCACGGTGTCGCTGACCTCACGGAGAAGCTCGGACAGACGGGCACCGAGGGCGTCACAGATCGCGGCGAGCAGCTCGCTGGACGGCTCCTTGTGCCCCCGCTCGATCTCGGAGAGGTAGCCGAGGCTGACGTTGGCGGCGGTGGAGACCTCACGCAGCGTGCGCTGCTGCCCCTGCCGGCGCGCCCGCAGTGCGTCACCGATCACCCGGCGTAGCAGGATCATCGCACCTCCCCCTGAGGGATACCTCGCGCCCGGCGCTGGGCGGCCGGCCGCGGCGGACCGCGCCGACCCCGAAACGTCGGAGCCTTCCCGCAACCGTACCCGTTGCGAGCCCCGCCGACATCCCGCCCCGCCCGTCGGTTCGCCGAGACGGGCTCACGTCGGGCGGCGCCGACCGCTCCCAACTGCCCGGACGCCCGGGGCCGGTCGCGGAGTCGGCTTTCCGGGCGAGGGCCACCACCGCGTCGGTCCGCCCCCGCGGCGGATGCTGCCCCGTTCGTCGACCGGCCTTAGGTCGTGGGCAGCGCGGCGGTCGCCGTGTCGGCGGCGTGGATCCGCTCGGCGAGCAGCCGCAGCGCCTCGACCACCGCGCCGGCGCGGACATGGTCGCGCCCGCCGCCCAGGTCGAGTTGCCGGACCGCACCGCCATTCGGGCCGGCGACCGCGACGTAGACCAGGCCGACGGGCTTGCCGTCCTGCGGCTCCGGGCCGGCGACGCCGGTGGTGGCCACTCCCCAGTCCGCGCCGCAGCGCCGGCGGCCACCCGTGGCGAGCGCCGCCGCCACGTCCGGGTCCACCGGCCCCCGCTCGGACAGCAGGTCGGCGGGGACGTCGGCCAGGGTGCCCTTCAACTCGGTGGCGTAGACCACAAGGCCGCCCCGGTATATCCCGCTGACGCCGGCGATGTCCACGATCGATGCGGCCAGCAGCCCGCCGGTGAGTGATTCGACGGTGGCGAGCGTCTCGTGCCGCTGCGCCAGCCGGTGCACGACTCCGGCCGCCGCACTACCCACCTCGGCGTCGTCCGCCGCACCATCCGCCGGCCGCTCACGACCCGTGTCCCGCTGCATCAATCAGTCCTTCCCGCCACACCCACACCCTTCCCCACCCACCAACCCCCAACCCTGCCAACCCCAACCCCCCCACCCCCCACCAGACCCGCTCGCGTCGATCATGAGGTTATCGTCGCGACACGCCGCGCCGGATGCCGAAAACCTCATGATCAACGGGGGTCCGGGGCGGGGGCAGCCGGGGGCGCGGGGCCGGGGGCGGGGGCCGGGGTGGGGGTTCAGCGGGGGCGGCGGAGGCGGAGGGCCTGGGCTATGTAGTCGAAGCCGGTGGCGACCGTGACCAGGACGGCGGCGGCCATGATCCATGGGCCGACGGCGGCGAGGGCGGCGGGCATCGGCCAGAGATACCAGGCGATGGCCAGGATCTGGAGCGCGGTCTTGACCTTGCCGCCTCGGCTGGCCGCGATCACGCCGTGCCGGATCACCCAGAACCGCAGCCCGGTGATGCCCAGCTCGCGGACGAGGATCAGCGCGGTCACCCACCAGGGCACCTGGCCGTACCAGGAGAGCAACACCAGGGCGGCGCCGGTGAGCGCCTTGTCGGCGATCGGGTCGGCGACCTTGCCGACCGACGTGACAAGCCCGAACCGGCGGGCGATCCAGCCGTCCACCAGGTCGGTCGCCGACGCCACCGCGAAGATCAGACAGGCCGCCATCCGCCAGCCGGCGTGGGTCATCCCGGACATGATCACCGAGGCGGCGAAGACCGGCACCAACGCGAGCCGCAGGGCGGTGAGCGCGTTGGCCGCGTTGACGATCGGCACCACGGCGACCACCCGGGCCGGCGTCGACTCCGTCGCCCCGGTCACCGCCGCGCTCCGTGGCGTACCCGGCACCGCACCACTGGGCTCCCCCGCTCCGCCTGGGCCCACCGTCACCGTGCCGCGCCGGGCGCCGCCGAGATCATCTCATCCGGCACCGCCAGCAGGTCCACCCCTTCGGTGCCGGTGACCGTTGCGCGTACCAGGTCACCGGGTCGCAGCGCGGCGAGGTCGACCCCACCCTCGGCCGGGGCGACCAGGGTGGTGGAACCGTCCACCTCCGGCGCCTGGTGCGCCGCCCGGCCCTCCACCACGCCGTCTTCGATCGAGTCGACGAGCACCTCGACGGTGGAGCCGAGCCGGTCCTCGGCCCGCTGCGAGCAGAGCTCGTCGGCGAGCGCGCTGAGCCGGTCGTAGCGCCGCTTGATCGTCGCGGCGGAGACCTTGCCGGGCAGGCCGGCGGCCTCGGTGCCGTCCTCGTCGCTGTAGTCGAACATGCCGATCGCGTCCAGCCGGGCCTCGGTCAGGAACCGGACCAGCTCGTCGACGTCGGCGCGGGTCTCGCCGGGGAACCCGACGATGAAGTTGCTCCGCGCGCCCGCGTCCGGGGCCAACGCCCGGGCGCCCGCGAGCAGCTCCAGGAAACGGTCGGTGGAGCCGAAACGTCGCATCCGACGCAGCACCGGCTCGCTGGAGTGCTGGAACGACAGGTCGAAGTACGGGGCCACGCCCGGGGTGTTGGCGATCGCCTCGACCAACCCGGGGCGGGTCTCCGCCGGCTGGAGGTAGCTCGCCCGCACCCGGACGATGCCGGTCACCGCGGCGAGCTGCGGCAGCAGCTTCTCCAGCGCGCGGGGGTCGCCCAGGTCCTTGCCGTACGAGGTGGAGTTCTCACTGACCAGCACCAGCTCCCGTACGCCGGTCTTGGCCAACCACTCCGCCTCGGCGAGCAGCTCGTCCGGGGTACGCGAGACGAACGCCCCGCGGAAGGCGGGAATGGCACAGAACGCGCAACGCCGGTCGCAGCCGCTGGCCAGCTTCAACGAGGCCACCGGGCCGGTGTCCAGTCGGCGGCGCAGGATCTGCCGCAGGTGCGCGGGGGTGTGCTCGTCGGTGTCGACGGCGGTGCGGCTCACGGTGCCGTGACCGGGCAGCGACACGGCGCTGTCGCGCCGCTTCACCGGGGTCAGCGGGAGCAGCTCGCGCCGGTCTCGCGGGGTGTGCGCGGTGACCTGCTCACCGGCGACGACCGCGTTCAGCCGGGCGGCGATGTCCGGGTAGTCGTCGAAGCTCAACACCGCCTGCGCCTCGGGCAGGCTGTCGGCCAGCTCCCGGCCGTACCGCTCGGCCATGCAGCCCGCCGCGACCACCTTGGCGCCGGTCCCGGCGGCGGCGAGCAGGGTCTGGATGGAATCCTGCTTGGCCTTCTCCACGAAGCCGCAGGTGTTGACGACAACCACGTCGGCGCCCTCGCCGTCGGTGGTCACCTGCCAGCCGTCGGCGTGTAGCCGTGCGGCCAACTCCTCCGAGTCGACCTCGTTGCGGGCGCAGCCCAGGGTCAGCAGGGCGACGCGACGGCCCTCGGCGTTGTCAGCGGGAGCGGGAGAGGTGGCAGACACCATCCGAGGGTACCGGGCCGTCCGGGGAAGCCCACGCACGCGGGGCTGCGGTGACGACCCGGGCGCGCGGCTCGGCACCGAATCGGTCACCCGGGTTCCCCGCCGGCGCTCAGCGAGCCACGGCGCCCATGCGGGTCAACGCGTCGAGCAGGAAGACCTCGGTGCCGGCCAGGCCGGTGGAGCAGAAGACCGAGATCTGGTCCGCGGTGGTCCGGCCGGGGGCGGCGCCGGCCAGGACGCCGCCCAGGTCGCGCAACCGCCCGGCGTACGGGGGCGTGGCCGCGAGCATCGGCGGCTGGTAGTCCGCCGCCTGTGCTGGCGAGTCGGTGACCAGCAGGTCGGCGGCGTCCAGCAGGTCGGTGCCGAACTCGCTGCGGTCACGCTGCTTGAAGCCGACCGCGTTGAGGTGCGTGCCGGGGCTGAGGTCGGCGGCGCGGAGCACCGGGGTCGGGCTTGTCGTCGCCAGCACCACGATGTCCCGCCCGGCGACGGCCGAGCCGGGGTCGGTGACCGTCCGGGCGGGCACGCCCAGCTCGGCGCGGACCCGCGCGGCGAAGGCGTCCCTCCGGGCGGCGGAGCGGCTGTGCACCACCACCTCGCGCAACGGGCGGACCGCGGCGGCGGCCCAGACCTGGGTCCAGGCCTGCCGGCCGGAGCCGACCACGCCGAGGGTGGCCGCGTCCGGGCGGGCCAGGGCGTCGACCGCCAGGCCACCCAATCCTCCGGTACGACGGGAACCCAGCTCCTCGCCCACCGCGACCGCCCGGATCGCCCCGGTGCCCGCGTCGTGCAGCACCACCACCTGCTCACTCCGTGGGTGGCCGAAGGTGTCGTAGGAGCGGAAGCCGTACCACTCGCCGACCAGGTGTCCGGCGGTGAGCACCAGCCGCCCACCGCTGAGCGGAGCGGCGGCCCGAGGCGGGGCCACGAGACGTCCCTCGTACGCGGCCAGGAGGGCGGCCCGCATGACGTCGACGGTGGTGGCGGCGTCCAGCGCGGCGGCGACCTCGGGGTCGGCATAGATCAGCGTCATGGTGGCCATCCTGCAAGTTAGAGTCAAGTGCAGGTCAAGACGGGGTGGCGGGAGTCACTGCGCCACCGGCGCGAGCCGCCACGCCCGACCCGTCCAGCCGCCACGACGGCCGACCGGTGCTAGCGTCGGCGTCGGTGGCCCGCGGCCACCCCGGACGAGTGGTGGGCGTACCCGGTCAGGCCAAGACGCCCCGCGACGTGCAGACCCGACTCGTCCCGGCCCCGGCGGCCCGGGCACTCCCGCGTGAGGTGAACGATGGCCTGGCTGGTATTGGTGATCTCTGGACTGTTGGAGACGGCCTGGGCTGTCGCCCTGGACCGCAGCGCCGGCCTCAGCCGGCTGGTCCCGTCCGTGGTGTTCGCGGTGACGCTGGTCCTGAGCATGGCCGGCCTGGCGTACGCGCTGCGCGAGATCCCGGTCGGCACCGGTTACGCGGTCTGGGTCGGCATCGGCGCGGTCGGCACGGCGCTGGTCGGGATGCTGGTGCTCGGCGAGTCGGCGAGCCTGCCCCGGATCCTGTGCCTGCTGCTGGTGGTCGCCGGCGTGATCGGCCTGAAAATCTTCCACTGAGGAACCGTGGTGCGGGTGACCGTCGGTCAGTCCACGTCGCCGCGTAGGCCGGCCAGGACCTCCTCCAACTCGTCCGGCTTGACCAGCACGTCACGCGCCTTCGACCCCTCGGACGGCCCGACCACCCCACGGGTCTCCATCAGGTCCATCAATCGGCCCGCCTTCGCGAAACCGACACGCAGCTTGCGCTGGAGCATCGAGGTCGAGCCGAACTGCGAGGTCACCACCAGCTCCACCGCCTGCACCAACAGGTCGAGGTCGTCGCCGATGTCCTCGTCGATCTTCTTCTTGGTCTCCTGCGCGGGGGCCAGCACGTCCTTGCGGAACTCCGGCTCGCGCTGGTCCTTGCAGAACTTCACGACGTCGGCGATCTCGCGCTCGGTGACCCAGGCGCCCTGAATGCGTACCGGCTTGGAGGCGCCCATCGGCAGGAAGAGCCCGTCGCCGCGGCCGAGCAGCTTCTCCGCGCCCGGCTGGTCGAGGATGACCCGGGAGTCCGCGAGCGAGGAGGTGGCGAACGCCAGCCGGGACGGCACGTTCGCCTTGATCAGTCCGGTCACCACGTCGACCGAGGGCCGCTGGGTGGCCAGGACCAGGTGGATGCCGGCCGCTCGGGCCAACTGGGTGATCCGGACGACCGAGTCCTCCACGTCGCGCGGCGCGACCATCATCAGGTCGGCCAACTCGTCCACGATCACCAACAGGTACGGGTACGGGCGCATCTCCCGTTCGCTGCCCGGCGGGGCCTTGATCTCGCCGTTGCGGACCTTGCGGTTGAAGTCGTCGATGTGCCGGACCCCGTTGGCGGCGAGGTCGTCGTAGCGCATGTCCATCTCGCGGACCACCCAGTCCAGCGAGTCGGCCGCCTTCTTGGCATTCGTCACGATGGGGGTGACCAGGTGCGGGATGCCCTCGTAGCCGGTCATCTCGACCCGCTTCGGGTCGATCAGCAGCAGGCGTACCTCGTCGGGGGTGGCCCGGGTGAGGACGGACACCAGCAAGGTATTGAGGCAGCTCGATTTTCCGGCACCGGTGGCCCCGGCGATCAGGATGTGCGGCATCTTCGCGAGGTTGGCCACCACGTAGCCGCCCTCGATGTCCTTGCCGAGCGCCACCACCATCGGATGGTGGTCGCTCGTCGCCGCACGTGAGCGCAGCACGTCGCCGAGGGCGACGTTCTCCGGATCGGTGTTCGGGATCTCCACGCCGACCGCGCTCTTGCCCGGGATCGGGCTGAGGATCCGCACGTCCGGCGACTTCACGGCGTACGCGATGTTGCGGGAGAGCTGGGTGATCCGCTCGACCTTGACACCGTGGCCCAGCTCGACCTCGTAGCGGGTGACAGTCGGGCCACGGGTGAAGCCGGTGACCGCGGCGTCCACGTCGAACTGGTCGAACACGCCGGTCAGCGCGGCGATCACCTCGTCGTTGGCCTTGCTGCGGGTCTTCGCGGCGGCACCGGCGCTGAGCATGTTGGGCGGTGGCAGGGTGTAGTCGCCGGCCAGTCCGGTGAGCGCGAGCTGCTCGGCGCGCGTCGGCGCGGGCGAGTGCTCCGGCGGCTCGACCGGCGGGCGGCGGCTCGCCGGCACCTTCGCCGGGGACTTGCGCGGCAGCACCATGGTTTCCTGGAGGTCCGCGCCGTCCAGGTCCTCGAAGTCGTCCGCGTCCACCGGCGCAGGCGTCCGCTTCGCCGGCCGCTTCCGCGGCCGCTGGGCGGCCGGCTCGTCGGCTTCCTCGGCGGCCTCCGGTGTGGCGACCAGCCCGCCGGCCAACAGGCCCAGCCGCTCCGGGATCTTGTTGATCGGTGTCGCGGTCACCACGAGCAGACCGAAGAGCAGCAGCAGGATCAGCAGCGGCACCGCCACCCAGGCGGTGACCGCGCGCTCCAGCAGCCCGCCGATGCCCGCGCCGACCAACCCGCCCGCGAAGTCCCGCTGTAGCGGATTGGCCGGGGCCTGACCGATGTGGAGCAGTGCGGCGGTCGAGACGAGCAGTGAGCTCCAGCCGATCAACCCGCGACCCCGGTGCTCCGGGTCGGCCGGCTGACGCATCAACCGCCACGCGCCGATCATCAGCAGCACCGGCACGACCACCGAGATCGCGCCCAGGAACAGCCGGATCGTGTCGGCCAGTTGCGCGCCCACCGGGCCCGCTCCGGAGAGCCACAGCGCCACGGCGGTGAGCAGGGCGAACCCGAACATCAGCAGCCCGGCGCCGTCCCGGCGGTGCTCCGGGTCGAGGTCGCGGGCGGAGGCGGCCTGCCGACCGGCGGCCCGCACCGCCCAGCCCATCCCGTGTGCCACGCCCATCCACAGTGCGCCCACCGCGCGGCCCACGTAGACGGCCGCGCCGGGTCGCGCCGGCGTCGTACGACGCCGGACCGGGGCCCGGGTCTTCTTCGCCGGTTGACGGGCACGACTGTTGGTGCCACCGCGCGGCGACGCGCCGCGCCGCCGGCTCGCCTGAGAGGTACGGCCCGCCATAGAGTCACGGTAACGGTGGGGCCGGGCAGATCCCCGCTTTTCCGGGTCGTGTCCGCGCGTCGTAACACGAAACCCGCCGCCGGTCGTGATATCCGCCTCAGAAGGGATGCCCCATGGCGTCGCCGGAATACGAGGGCGATCCGAACGATCCGCTGGCCGGGCACCCGGGCGCGCTACGCCCGTTGAGCGGCGAACTGGTCGCCGCGGTGCTCGCCGCCCGGGGCCGGCCCGTCGGCCGGACCGAGGACGGCGAACTGGTGGGTCGCTTCGACGACAACATGATCTGGTTCCTCCGCCTCGGCGGGGACGGCGAGCTGCTCCAGGTCCGCACGATGGTCACTCCCACCTTCGGAATCGAGCAGGTGCCCGCCCTGTACGCGTTCTGCAACTCGTGGAACCACGACCGGCTCTGGCCCAAGGCGTTCGTGCACGTCGACGACGACGGTCGGGCCCGGGTCTACGGCGAGGTGGTCACCGACCTGGAACGCGGGGTGACCCCGCACCAACTCGACCACCTGCTCGACTGTGGCATCTCCACCGGGTGCCAGCTCGCCGTGGCGGTCCGTCGACTGCCCGGCGCGGTGCCGTCGTGACCGGCCGGGACGATTCCACCGGCAGTCGCACCGACCGGGCAGGCCACCGCGACGCGCCACCCGCCGGTCCCGTCGACCGGGTCGGCGGGTCAACTCCGCCGGCCCTGACTGTCGCGCTCTCCGACGCTCGGGACCTGCCCGACGGCCCGGCCCGGCAGGTGGCCCTGGAACGGCTCGCCGAACGCGCCGACGCCACCGGGGACGTCCGCTCCGGGGTGGACGCACGGTTCGCGCTCATCGAGGCGTACCTGCTGCACGGGGAGCGGTGGCGCCTGGTCGAGCCGGTCCGGCGGTGCCGCGCCGCCGCCGACCACCGGCCCGACCTGCTCACCGACGTCGAGTCCGGGCTGCTGCTGCGCTACCAGCGGTACGCGGTGGAGGCGCTGCTCGGCACCCCACGGGTCGGGCTGGACCAGACCCGTGCCCTGCTGCACGACCTGGCCCACCGGGTCGGCGCGAACGGTCCGGACGCGCCAACGGTCGCGGAGTTGCACTGCCGGATCGCCGACCACCTGGGCGACGAACCCACCGCCCGACACTGGTACGAGAGGTGGTCCGGCCGGCGGCCCGGCCCGGCCGGCGGCTGCCCCGGTTGCGCCCCGGCCCGGCGCGCGGAGCTGCTGGCCGGCTGGGGCGAGTGGCGAGCCGCGCTGGACGAGCTGCCGTCGACCGACGACGACCCGGAGGCCTGCACCGACCAGCCCGAACGGAATCTGGTGGCCAGCCTGCTGCCCGCTCTGCGGGTCGGCGAGCCGGAGCGGGCCGCGGCGGCACACGTGCGGGCCTACCGCCGCCACCGGCACGAACCCGGCGCGTTCGCGCACCTCGCCACGCACCTGCGGTTCTGTGCCCTGAGCGGGCACGTGGAGCGCGGGCTGACCATCCTGGTCGAGCAACTGCCCCGGTGGGATCGGCCCACCGACGACCTCGCCGCCATGGAGTTCGCCGCTGCCGGGGCGCTGGTCTGCGGTCTGGGCGTGGCGGCCGGGTTGGGCGGGCGAACGATGCCACGCCCGGCGTACGGCGGGCGACCCGCCACCGAACCGGACGTGGCCAGCCTCGGCGCGCTGCTGCTCGGGGTGGCCAACGAGCTGGCCGGCAGCTTCGACGCCCGCAACGGCACCGGCCACCACTCCGGGCGGATGGCCGCCTGGCTCGCCGAGCGACCGCTCGCGGCGCCGGTCCCGCTACCCGCCGACGACGAGCCGGACGGGTACGCCGAGGGGTCCGCCGGGGAGAGCGGGGCGGATGGGCGGGAGCTGATGGCGCTGACCCTCGACCTGATCACCGCGTCACTCGACCGGCGCGGCGACGGATATCTGGTGGAGGAGGGCGACCGGGTCGTCGGCCGGTGGGACGGCGTGGTGATCCAGTTCCAGCGGGCCGGCGAACGCGGTGAGGTGCTGCACGCCCGTGCCATGGCCACCCGCCGGCTGCCGGCGACCCGCCGCGCCGAGGCGTACGCCTTCTGCAACGCCTGGAACCACGACCGGTTGCTGCCCAAGGCGTACGTGCACGACATCGGCGGGGAGTTGGTGCTGGCCGGGGACGTGGCCACCGACCTGGGTCACGGCGTGGCCCCGGCCCAGCTGACGGTGCTCGTCGACGCCGCCATCGCCACCGGCGTCGCCTACGCCGAGGCGGTCGCCGCGCTCCCCTGAGTCGCGCACCGCGGTGCCTCGTCGCGGTACGGGCCGGGCCGGCCACCGACAACCACAGGGGTGTCGGTGACCGGCCCGGTCCGCCGTGTGTCAGACCTCGACGACGGTAGGCACGATCATCGGGCGGCGACGGTACTTGTCGTTGACCCACCGACCCACGGTCCGGCGGACGATCTGCTGGAGCTGGTGCGGATCGGTGATGCCGTCCGCCGCGGCCCGGTTGAGCGCCTCGGTGACCAGCGGGACCACCGGGTTGAACGCCTCCGGGTCCTCGGAGAAGCCCTTCGCGGACAGCGTCGGGCCGGCGACCACCTTGCCGGTGACCGAGTCCACGACCACGGTGGTGGCGATGAAGCCGCCGTCACCGAGGATCCGCCGCTCGGTGAGCAGCGACTCGCTGACGTCGCCGACGGCGAGGCCGTCCACGTAGACGTACCGGCTCTTCACGTGCCCGACCAGGGTGGCGCGACCCTCGACCAGGTCGACCACGTCGCCGTCCTCGCAGATCACCACCCGGTCGGCGGCGACCCCGGACTCGATGCCGAGCCGGGCATGGGCGCGCAGGTGCCGCCACTCGCCGTGCACCGGCATCAGGTTGCTGGGACGGACCACGTTGAGCAGGTAGAGCAGCTCTCCGGCGGGGGCGTGCCCGGAGACGTGCACCTTGGCCACGTCCTTGTGCACGACCACCGCGCCCGCCCGGGCGAGCCGGTTGATCACCCGGTAGACCGAGGTCTCGTTGCCGGGCACCAGCGAGGAGGCCAGCACGACGGTGTCGCCGGGGGCGATGGTGATGTGCCGGTGGTCGCCGCTGGCCATCCGGCCCAGCGCGCTCATCGGCTCACCCTGGGAACCGGTGGACATCAGCACGATCTCGTCCGGCGGCAGAGTGGTCGCCTCGTCGATGCTGATGACCAGACCGGCCGGGATGTTGAGCAGGCCAAGGTCCCGGGCGATGCCCATGTTGCGGACCATGGACCGGCCGATCAGCGCGACCTTGCGGCCGTGCTCGCCGGCGGAGTCGAAGACCTGCTGCACGCGGTGCACGTGCGAGGCGAACGAGGCCACGATGATGCGGCCCTTCGCCTTCGCGAAGATCGAGTCGAGCACCGGCCCGATCTCCCGCTCCGGGGTGACGAAGCCGGGGATCTCCGCGTTCGTGGAGTCGGACAGCAGCAGGTCGACGCCCTCGGCGCCGAGCCGGGCGAAGCCGGCCAGGTCGGTGATCCGGCCGTCCAGCGGCAGTTGGTCCATCTTGAAGTCGCCGGTGTGCAGCACCAGGCCGGCGGGGGTGCGGATGGCCACCGCGAGGGCGTCCGGGATCGAGTGGTTGACCGCGAAGAACTCGCACTCGAACGGGCCGAGCCGCTCCCGGCCGCCCTCCCGCACGGTGAGCGTGTATGGCTGGATCCGCCGCTCGGCCAACTTGGCCTCGACAAGCGCGAGGGTGAACTGTGAGCCGACCAGCGGGATGTCGGGTTTGTGGGCGAGCAGGTACGGCACCGCGCCGATGTGGTCCTCGTGGCCGTGGGTCAGCACGATGGCCTGGACGTCGGCGAGTCGGTCCAGGATCGGACCGAAGTCGGGCAGGATCAGATCCACGCCCGGTTGCTCGACGTCGGGGAAGAGCACCCCGCAGTCGACGATCAGCAACTTGCCGTCGTACTCGAAGACGGTCATGTTCCGACCGATGGCGCCGAGCCCGCCGAGCGGGATGATCCGCAGGCCGCCTTCCGGCAGCGGCGGGGGTAGTTCCGCCTCGATGTGCGCCTCGGTCACGCGTCCACCTCATTCTGCGACGCCATTACTCGGCGCCCATCGTGTCGTTCGTTCATTCGGGCAGCTCCAGGCCCGCTGCGGCGAAGTCCGCGCGCAGCTGGGCGATCTCGTCGGTGGTGGCGTCCACGAGCGGGGGTCGCACCGGGCCGGCCGGCAGGCCCAGCGACGCCAGACCCGCCTTCACCAGGATGGTTCCCTGGGTGCGGAAGATGCCGGTGAACAGCGGCAGCAGCCGCCGGTGCAGGGCAAGCGCGGCCGGCATGTCCCCCGCGTCGTACGCCTCGATCATCTGTGCGGTCAGCGCCCCGGTGAAGTGCGTCGAGGTGCCGACCACTCCCACGCTGCCGACGGCCAGCGCCGGCAGGGTGAGGGCGTCCTCGCCGCAGTAGAAGGCGAGGGCGCTCCGGCTGGTCACCCAGCCGGTGGCGATCAGGTCGCTCTTGGCGTCCTTGACCGCGACGATCCGGCCGTGTTCGGCGAGCCGGACCAGCGTCTCGGTGTCGATCGGTACGCCGGAGCGGTGTGGGATGTCGTACAGCATCACCGGGAGGCCGGTGGCGTCGGCGACGGCGGTGAAGTGTCGCAGCAACCCGGCCTGCGGCGGCTTGTTGTAGTACGGGGTGACCACCAGCAGGCCGTGTGCACCCGCCTTCTCGGCGGCGGTGGCCAGCTCGATGGTGTGCCGGGTGTCGTTGGTGCCGACCCCGGCGACCACCTTGGCACGGTCACCGACGGCCTCCACCACCGCCCGGATCAGGTGTTCCTTCTCCGTGTCGGTGGTGGTCGGCGACTCGCCGGTGGTGCCGTTGACCACCAGCGCGTCGTTGCCCTGCTCGTCGACCAGGTGGCTCGCCAGCCGGGCGGCGCCGTCCAGGTCGAGCGAGCCGTCGGGGGTGAACGGGCTCACCATGGCGGTGAGCACCCGGCCGAAGGGGCGGGACGCCGGTCGGGCGGCGGCGTCGAGGTGGTCGTGCGTCATACCCTCCAACCTAGCGGACGACCAGCCGGGGCCCGCCGGGGAAGGGCTCAGGACGCCTCGTGCGGGCTGGCCGCCACTTCGGTGCCGTCCGGCAGCGTGGAGATCACGAAGTCGGCGAACACGTTCGGGGCGACCCCCTGCAGCTGGCGGAGGCACTCCACGGCCAGCTCACGGATCTCCACGTCGGCGTGCTCGGTGGCCCGCATCGCGATGAAGTGCCGCCAGGCCCGGTAGTTGCCGCTGACCACGATCCGGGTCTCGGTGGCGTTGGGCAGCACCGCCCGGGCGGCCTGCCGGGCCTGCTTGCGGCGCAGCGTCGGGTTCGGCTCGTCGGAGAAGCGCTGCTCAAGACCCTCAAGCAACTCGGTGTACGCCTGAACGCTCGCCTCGGCGGCCGCCACGAACTTCTTGTGCAGCTCCGGGTCGTCGGCGATGACCGCCGGCTCGACCATGGCCGCGTCCCGTTCCGGGACGTAACGCTGGGACAACTGGGAGTACGAGAAGTGCCGGTGCCGGATCAACTCGTGGGTGAAGGAGCGGGACACCCCGGTGAAGTAGAAGGTGACCGACCCGTGTTCGAGCACCGACAGGTGCCCGACGTCGAGGATGTGCGCCAGGTAGCCGGCGTTGGTGGCGGTCGCCGGGTTCGGCTTCTTCCAGGACTGGTAACAGGCCCGGCCGGCGAACTCGGCGAGGGCCTGGCCACCCTCCGCATCGGTCGACCACGGCACGTCGTCCGGGGCCGCGAACTGGGTCCACGCGATCAACTTGACCTGGGGCTGCACCATCTCCGGCATTCCTGGGACTGTAGTGGCCGTCGGTCGCTGGCCCAACTCGGGCTCGCGGTAGAGAAACCGCCCAGCTACCACCAAATCCGCGACGCTTACCCGACACCGGTGGAGTCACAGGTGTCCAAGATCTCGACGACGCACGAACCCTCTGACGTCTGTCCGGCTGCCTGTAGAGCTGCCCCGAATACGGGGCACGTGAGTCCGGGGGCGGGTGCCAGCTGGAGGCCGGCATCCACCGGACCGGCGCCCGCAGGAGGCCGGCAGGTTCGGGGCCGCGGTCCGCAGGAGCGACTCAAGAGGACCGGCATCACGGCGGACCGGCATCACGGTGGACCGGCATCACGGTGGACCGGCATCACGGTGGACCGGCATCACGGTGGACCGTGCCCCACAACTGGGGCAGCTCTACAGGGGCACGGCGAGGCCCGGCCTGCCGTTGGAGTAGCCGTGCCCGACCTTCACCACGCTGGATGACGCCCCTTGCGAGCCCGGAGGGCGGACGGGTCAGACGTAGAGCGAGGTGAACGGCGCCCAGGGCAGGTTGCGCAGCACCGAGAAGGCGAGCCACACGCCCATGAACCCGATGATGACCTTCGAGCTGATCTGCAGCTCCGGCAGTCGCCAACCGAAGGCCTGGTTCGCCGCCCAGGCCACGAAGAGGTACGCGAGGAACGGCAGCGCGAAGACGAACAGGAAGTGGTGCCGGGCAGCGGCCGGCACGTCGGCGTGCAGCACGTACCAGAGTGCGCGGGTGCCGCCGCAACCTGGACAGTCCAGCCCGGTGGTCAGCTTGAGCAGACAGGTGGGCGCGGCGTCCGGGGCGGCGTCGGCCGGGTCGCTGATCAGCGCGTAACCCATGCCCACGGCGACGCAGCCGACCGCGGCCAGCGGCCCCACCCAGCGCGGCGAACGCTCGTTGAGCCGCAGCACGAACCGGGTGAGCCGGTCCCCCGGGTGCCCACCCGGCGGATTCATCGGCCAACCGGCCGGACCCACACCCGGCGAACCCACACCGGCCGGACCCACGCCAGCCGAACCCACACCGGCCGGACCCACGCCAGCCGAACCCACAGCCGACGAACCCACGCCAGCCGGATCGACCGGGACGGTGTGTACCGCCCCGGGGGCGGGCTGCGGCTGGTCGAACGGACCGGGAGCGCTCGTCACGCGCTCACGGTACACCGGACACGCCGGCCAACGCGGCGGTGAGCGGACCGGCCAGGTCGCCGGCCAGCGGCGGCGCCACCGCGTCCAGGCCGAGCCAGCCGGCGAGACGGCGCAGCTCGGCGGCGAGCGCCACCGCGGTCTCCGCCGGGTCGGCGCCGGGCTCGATCCAGGCGGCCGGCACCAGCAGCACCCCGGCCTTGCGGTCGGCCTTCAGGTCGACCCGTGCGGTGAACCGGTCGTCCTGCAGGAAGGGCAACACGTAGTAGCCGTAGACCCGCTGCGGCGCGGGGACGTAGATCTCGATCCGGTAGCTGAAGCCGAACAGCCGCTCGGTGCGGGCACGTTCCCAGATCAGCGGGTCGAAGGGGCTGACAAGTGTGTTGCCGCGAATCCACCGCGGCAGCCGGGCGGACGCGTGCAGCCAGGCCGGCTGACGCCAGCCCGCCACGGTGACCGGCACCAGCTCACCAGCCTCGGCCAGCTCGGCGACGGCCTGCCGGGCGCCGGCCAGCGGCAGCCGGAAGTAGTCGCGCAACTCCGGCTCGGCGGCCACCCCCAGCGACCGCGCGGCAAGGGCCACAAGCGTGCGGTACGCCTCGGCGTCGGTCGGGGTGGGCGCGGCCAGCACCGCCGCGGGCAGCACCCGCTCGGGCAGGTCGTAGCGGCGGGCGAAGGAGGTGCTGCGCTGGGCGGCGGTCACCTCGCCGGCCCAGAAGAGGAACTCCAATGCCCGCTTGACCGCCGACCAGTTCCAGCCCCAGTTGCCGGTCTCCCGCGGTGCGTCGTGCTCGATCTCGGCGGCGGTCAGCGGGCCGCGGGCGGCCACCTCGTCGCGCACCCAGGCGACCAGTTCCGGCTGCTCCTGGGCGATCCGCCGCATGCCGCCCCAGGACTCGCTGTGCGCGCGGGCCATCCGCCAGCGCAGCATCGGGTGCAGCTCGACCGGCACCAGCGACGCCTCGTGGCCCCAGTATTCGAACAGCTCCCGTGGGCGGCGATAGGCGGCCTGGTCGAGCAGCGTGGTCGGGTAGGGCCCGAGCCGGCTGTAGAGCGGCAGGTAGTGCGCGCGTTGCAGCACGTTTACCGAGTCCATCTGGATCAGGTTGACCCGGTCGAGCACCCGACGCAGGTGCCGGCGGGTGGGCACGCCGGCTGGCGCCGGGTCGGCGAAGCCCTGGGCGGCGAGCGCCACCCGACGAGCCTGGGCGAGCGAGAGTGATTCCGGTGCGGCCATCGTCGGCGACCTTAATTCATCGGTACGACGCCGGTGCGGGAAGCTGGACGTGACGACCAACGGGGCATAGAACGGTGCAATGCTGACCATCCGTCGGGAGGAGCCGGACGACGCCGAGGCGGTCGCCCGGGTGCACGTGCACGGCTGGCAGGCGGGCTACGCGGGCTTCATGCCGGACGAGGTGCTGGCGCGGCTGAACGTGGCGGCCTGGGCGCAGCGTCGCCGCGACCTCGGCACCGCCGACCCGGACCATCCGTTCACCACACTGCTCGGCGAGGTGGACGGGCTGGTCGTCGGCTTCACCACCTTCGGGCCGTACCGCCGCGACCAGGACCGGGACGACCTGGACCCGACGGTCGGCGAGGTGGTGGCGTTGTACGTGGAGCCGGCGTACTGGGGGGACGGGAGCGCCGCCGCTCTCCTGGCCGCCGCTCGGGCCGGGCTCGCCGAGCGGGGCTGGCGCGAATACCGGGCGTGGGTGCTGGCGGACAACCGGCGGGCCCGCCGGTTCTGCGCACGGGCCGGGCTGTCAGCGGACGGTGAGCGGTCGACCTATCATGTGCCGCTCGCCGGTGGGCAACCCCCGGTCAGCCTTGTCGAGCTGCGGTACGTCGGGCTCCTCGACAGCTGATCCGGGCGGGGTCAGCCAGCCGCGGATCGGCAGGAAGGCCAGCAGCGCGAGGCTGATCCACACGTAGGCGTTGCTTCCCAGGAAGCCGCCGAGGCCGGTGAAGTCCTTCTCCCAGAACCAGACGGTCCGGCTGATCAGCAGCGCGTACCCGATGGTCGCGGCGACCAGCAGGACCCGCCGGCGGCGGCCGGCCGGCGCGGCCATCGCGTTGTCGACGAGCAGGATCAGCGCGGGCAGCAGCCAGACCAGGTGGTGCACCCAGGTGACCGGGCTGACCAGGCACATCACCGCCCCGGTAAACGCCAGCCCCGTGGCCTCGTCACCGGCGGAGACGGCGGCCCGGGAGCGCAAGGCCCAGAGCGCCAGGGTGCCGAGCACCAGCAGCAGCCATAGCAGGGTGCTCGGGTGCGCCGGGTCGAGTCGGGCGACCACCCCACGCAGCGACTGGTTGGAGACGAAGGCCAGCTCCCCCACCCGTGCGGTGTTCCACAGCGCCTCGGTCCAGAACTCCCGGGACGCGTCCGGGAAGAGCGCACCGGCGAGCAGCGACACCCCGGCGGCCGTCCCGCAGGCGGTGAGCGCCGCCCGCCATCGCCCGGTCACCAGCAGGTAGACGATGAAGACGCCAGGGGTCAGTTTGATCGCGGTGGCGAGCCCGATGCCCACCCCGGCCCACCGGTTGCCGGCCGGCAGCAGCCGCAGCAGGTCCACCGCCACCAGGAAGAGCAGCAGCGTGTTGACCTGGCCGAAGTTGACGGTCTCCCGCATCGGCTCGAACGCGGCGACCAGGCAAAGCGCCACCGCGAGGGCGAACCACCGGGTCCAGCCGGCCCGGCGGGCGATCGGGTCGACCCACCACCAGATCAGCACCGTGGTGGTGACAACGCTGGCGAGCACGCTCACCACGATCGCGGCCGACCACGGCAGGTACGCCATCGGCAGCATCACCAGCGCGGCGAACGGCGGATAGGTGAAGCCGTACTGGGTGCCCGGCTTGAGGTAGTCGTAGATCTCCCCGCCGTCGTGCACCCACCAGGTCAACGCGCCGTAGTAGACCTTCAGGTCGAAGAAACCGTGCCGCACGGCCGCGACGGCGAGGAACGCGGTGACCGCCGCGGCGAGCACCACAACCCCGACGACCTGCCCAGTCGTCCTCTTGGCACCCTGCACCACCGTCGCCTCCCTCGCCCTGCGTAGGCTTCCGTCCCATGGCTCTCGGGTACGTCCGCCCGGCGCGTCCTGAAGACGCCGGCGAGATCGCACGCATCCAACTCGCGACCTGGCGGGTCGCGTACCGCCGGATCCTGCCTCGGCACGTGCTCGACAACCTGGACGAGGCGTTCCTCGCCCGGCGGTGGAACGCCGCGGTGCTGGAGCCGCCCTCGGGCGCGCACCGGGTGCTGGTCGCCGTCGAACAGGCCGAGCAATCGTATCTGGTGGGGTTCGCCGCCTCCGGGCCGGCCGACGCCGAGGCGCTGGCCCCGGACGAGCCGGCCGAGGCGCTCGGCCCGGGCGTGGCCGCCGTGACCGATCTGCTTGTGGAACCGCGGTGGGGCCGGCGCGGGCACGGCAGCCGGTTGCTCGCCGCCGCCGTCGACCTGTGGCGGGAGGACGGGCTGAGCCGGGCGGTGGCCTGGGCGTTCGAGGGCGACGAGGCGACCCGGAAATTCCTCACCAGCACCGGCTGGGAGCTCGACGGCGCGGCCCGTGCCCTGGACGTCGACGACATGCTCGTGCCCCAGGTACGCCTGCACGTAGCCGTTCCGACCGAGAAGGTCCAAACCGAGGACTAAACCCACCCGCCCCGCCCCGGCCCGGCGGCGTCGACGAGACGGAGGAGCGGGGCGGTCAGTCGAGCAGGGCGTCCAGGGCGACGGTGAGACCGGGGCGGTTGCGCACCGCGCGGACGGCCAGCAGCACGCCCGGCATGAAGGACACCCGGTCGTACGAGTCGTGCCGGATGGTCAGCGTCTCGCCGGTGGTGCCGAAAAGCACCTCCTGGTGAGCGACGAGTCCGCTCGCGCGCACCGCGTGGACGCGTACCCCGTCGATGTCGGCGCCGCGCGCACCCGCCACCTCGTCCTTTGTGGCGTCCGGGACCGGGCCGAGGCCGGCCTCGGCGCGGGCCTGGGCGATCTTCCGGGCGGTGTGCGTGGCGGTGCCGCTCGGGGCGTCCAGCTTGCCCGGGTGGTGCTGCTCGATGATCTCGACGGACTCGAAGTGTCGGGCGGCCCGCGCGGCGAACTGCATCATCAGCACCGCGCCGATGCCGAAGTTGGGGGCGATGACGACGCCCACCCCGGGCTTGTCGGCCAGCCAGCCGCGCACCTGCTCCAACCGCTCGGTGGTGAAGCCGGTCGTGCCGACCACCGCGTTGATGCCCTGGTCGACGCACCACCTGAGGTTGTCCATGACGACGTCCGGGGTGGTGAAGTCGACGACCACGTCGGCGCCGGCGGCGGCGGAGAGGTCGTCGCCCTGGTCGATCGCCGCGACCAGGGCGAGGTCGGCGGCGGCGTCGACCGCCTTGCAGACCTCGATACCCATCCGGCCCCGGGCACCGAACACGCCAACCCGGGTCTTCTCCTGCTCGTCAGTCACGGGGCACAACCTATCCCAATCGGGACGCGCACCTCGGGCCGGATCCGGTGCGCTCCACCGGCCGGGACGCCCCGACCGGGACGCCCTCGACGCGTCGGGCGGCAGACCTCAGACCGTGAAGTCGCCCGCGCCGAACGGGCCGACCACGGCCAGCGACATCGGCCGGCTGAGCAACTCGGCGGCGAGGACGTTGACGTCCTGCACGGTGACCTCGTCGACCCGGCGGAGCAGCTCGTCCACGGGCATCAGGTCGCCGTAGAGCAGCTCACCCTTGGCCAGTCGGCTCATCCGGGAACCGGTGTCCTCCAGGCCGAGCACGAACGAGCCCTTGCTCATCCCCTTGCCCCGGGCCACCTCGGCCTCGGTCAACCCGTCGGCGGCCACCCGGGCCAGCTCGGCGCGGGTCAGGGCCAGCACCTCGTCCACCTTGCCCGGCGCGCAGCCGGCGTAGACGGCGAACAGGCCGGTGTCGGCGTACTGGCTGGCGTAGGAGTAGACCGAGTACGCCAGGCCGCGCTGCTCGCGGATCTCCTGGAACAGGCGGCTGGACATGCCACCGCCGAGCACGTTGTTGAGCACCCCGAGGGCGAAGCGCCGGTCGTCGAGGCGGTCGATGCCGGGGCAGCCGAGGATGATGTGCGCCTGCTCGGTCTCCTTCGGCTCCACAAGTGTGGTCGCCGGCTTGGTGCGTACCGCCGGGGTGGCCGCCCGGTACGGCGCCGGCGTGGCCGGGTCGCTGTCCAGCGGTGTGCCCCGCACCGCCTGGCGCACCATCTTGACCACCGCTGCGTGGTCCAGGTTGCCGGCGGCGGCGATGACGATCTGCGGCGCGGTGTAGCGGCCCCGGTAGAAGCTCTGGATCTGCTTGCGGGTCATCGGCGTGACGGTCTCGGCGGTGCCGGAGATCAGCCGACCCAACGGGTGGTCGCCGTAGACGGCCTGGACGAAGAGGTCGTGCACCTCGTCACCGGGCTCGTCGTCGTGCATGGCGATCTCTTCCAGGATCACGCCGCGCTCGGTCTCGACGTCGGCCGGCTCCAGCAGCGAGTCGGCGACCAGGTCACACATCACGTCGACCGCGAGCGGCAGGTCCTCGTCCAGCACGCGGGCGTAGTAGCAGGTGTATTCCTTCGTGGTGAACGCGTTCGTCTCACCACCCACCGCCTCGATCTGCGAGGAGATCTCCAGCGCGGTGCGCTTGTGGGTGCCCTTGAAGAGCAGGTGCTCGAGGAAGTGCGCGGCACCGGCCTGCGGGCCGGTCTCGTCGCGGGACCCGACCGCCACCCAGATGCCGAACGAGACGCTGCGCATCGTCGGAATCGCCTCGGTGAGGACGCGCAGGCCGCTGGGCAGCACGGTACGTCGTACCGTGCCACCCAGCGGGTCGTCGCTGAGCGTCCGGGTCACCGCACGGGCGGTGCCGCCGGAGCGGCCCGCCCCATTCCCCGGGGACGCGGCCACCCCCCGTCGATCCGGTGGAAACGGCGCGCTGATGGCCCGACTCACGACTTGCTCCCGGTTCGACGAGGGGTGGGTGATGCGAGGTACGACGGTCAGCTGTGCCGGGTCCGGCGGCGCGGACGCTCGCCGCCCTCGCCACCCTCGCCGCCGCCGCCGTTGCCGCCTTCACCGCCACGCTCCGGGCCACGGCCACCGCGGTCGCCGCCCCGGTCGCCGCCACGCTCGCGGTCGCCACGGTCACGCGGAGCCCGGTCGCCCCGGTCCCGACCAGCCGGCCGGTCGCCAGCGGCGGCCTCACCGGCGGCCGGAGCCTCGGTGCCCTCCGGGCGGACCTTGTCGAGGTAGATCTTGCCGCGGGCGTCGATGTCCGCGATCTCGACCTCGACCCGGTCACCGACGTTGAGGAAGTCCTCGACGCGCTCGACCCGCTTGCCGTCGCCCACCTTGGAGATGTGCAGCAGGCCGTCACGGCCCGGCAGCAGCGAGATGAACGCCCCGAACGCGGCGGTCTTGACCACCGTGCCGAGGAACCGCTCGCCCTGCTTCGGCAGCGTCGGGTTGGCGATGCCGTTGATCCGGTCGACGGCCGCCTGGGCCGACGGGCCGTTGGTGGCGCCGACGTAGATCGTGCCGTCGTCCTCGATGGAGATCTCGGCGCCGGTCTCGTCCTGGATCGCGTTGATGGTCTGCCCCTTCGGGCCGATCACCATGCCGATCTTGTCGACCGGGATCTTGACGGTGGTGACCCGCGGCGCGTAGTCCGACATCTCGGCCGGAGCCTCGATCGCGGCCTTCATGACGCCGAGGATGACCTGCCGGGCCTCGTTCGCCTGCTGCAGCGCGGCGGCCAGCACGTCCGACGGGATGCCGTTGAGCTTGGTGTCGAGCTGCAGCGCGGTGACGAACTCCGGCGTGCCGGCGACCTTGAAGTCCATGTCACCGAACGCGTCCTCGGCACCGAGGATGTCGGTGAGCGTCACGTACTGGGTCTTGCCGTCCACCTCGTCGGAGATGAGCCCCATCGCGATGCCGGCGACCGGCGCCTTCAGCGGGACACCCGCGGAGAGCAGGCCCAGCGTCGACGCGCAGACCGAACCCATCGAGGTGGAGCCGTTGGAGCCGAGCGCCTCCGAGACCTGCCGGATGGCGTACGGGAACTCCTCGCGCGACGGCAGCACCGGGATCAGCGCACGCTCGGCGAGAGCGCCGTGGCCGATCTCGCGACGCTTCGGCGAGCCGACCCGGCCGGTCTCACCGGTCGAGTACGGCGGGAAGTTGTAGTTGTGCATGTAGCGCTTGCGGTTCTCGGGGGACAGCGTGTCCACCATCTGCTCCATCCGGAGCATGTTCAGCGTGGTGACGCCCAGGATCTGGGTCTCGCCCCGCTCGAACAGCGCCGAACCGTGCACCCGGGGCAGCACGCCGACCTCGGCGGTCAGCTCGCGGATGTCGCGCGGGCCCCGGCCGTCCATGCGGACCTGCTCGCGCAGCACGCGGTTGCGCACCTCGGACTTGGTGAGCGACCGGAAGGCAGCGCTGAGCTCCTTTTCCCGACCCTCGAACCGAGCGCCCAGCTCCTCGGCGACGCGGGCCTTGACCCGGTCCAGGGCCTCCTCGCGGTCGGCCTTGCCGGCGATGGTGATCGCCTCGGCGACCTCGCCGCGGGCCAGCTCGGAGACGGCGTCGTACACGTCGTCCTGGTAGTCCAGGAAGACCGGGAACTCGGTGACCGGCTTGGCGGCGACCTCGGCCAGCTCGCTCTGCGCGCGGCACAGCTCACGGATCGCCGGCTTGGCGGCCTCCAGGCCGCTGGCGACGACCTCCTCGGTCGGCGCGGTGGCGCCGGCCGAGATCAGGGCGACGGCGTTCGGGGTGGCCTCGGCCTCGACCATCATGATCGCGACGTCGCCGTCGGAGAGGGTGCGGCCGGCCACGACCATGTCGAAGGTGGCGCGGGCCAGCTCCTCCAGGGTCGGGAAGGCGACCCACTGGCCGTCGATGTGGGCGACGCGGGTCGCACCGATCGGGCCGGAGAAGGGCAGGCCGGACAGCTTTGTCGACATCGAGGCGGCGTTGATCGCCACGACGTCGTACGGGTGCTGCGGGTCGAGCGCGAGGATGGTCTCGACGACCTGGACCTCGTTGCGCAGGCCCTTCACGAACGACGGGCGCAGCGGCCGGTCGATCAGGCGGCAGGTGAGGATCGCGTCCTCGCTGGGCCGGCCCTCACGGCGGAAGAACGAGCCGGGAATGCGGCCCGCGGCGTACATCCGCTCCTCGACGTCGACGGTCAGCGGGAAGAAGTCGAACTGCTCCTTCGGGTGCTTACCGGCGGTGGTGGCGGAGAGAACGACCGTCTCACCCAGCTGGGCGATGACGGAACCGGCGGCCTGGCGAGCCAGCCGGCCGGTGGAGAAGGTGATCTCGCGGGTGCCGAAGGACCCGTTGTCGATCACGGCGGTGCGGGATTCGGTGCCGAGTTTGGTCTCGGTCATGTGCTGTCGTGCTCCTTCGCGTCGTGGGCCCACGACATCGGGGAGCTGCTCAGCCGGCCGGTCTTCGATCGAAGCGCCCGGGGGCCGGCTTGATGCCGGGGTTCCCGGGGGCCACTACCGGAGACCGGTACGCTGACCGGCTCCCTCTCGGGTGGTCGCGCGGCCCGTGTTTCTTCAGGTGGGACGCCGTACGGGGGAGCGGCCGCTCGGCCACTCCCCCGTCACGTCACCGGCGCAGGCCGAGCCGCTCGATGAGCGACCGGTAGCGGGCAATGTCCTTCTTCTGGACGTAGTTGAGCAGCCGACGGCGACGGCCGACCAGCAGCAGCAGCCCACGGCGGCTGTGGTGGTCGTGCTTGTGCACCTTCAGGTGCTCGGTCAGCTCGGCGATCCGCTTGGTGAGGACCGCGACCTGAACCTCCGGCGAACCGGTGTCGCCCTCGGCGGTCGCGTACTCCGCGCGGATACTGGCCTTGGCTTCCTGGTCGAGCGCCATGTTCTCCCTGTTTCGATGGGTTGATCAAGTAGGTGTCCGTCGTCCCGATGGACCGGGAACGGACCGGTACCTCGCACCCGCGGCGTCGAGCAGGCACGCGAGGCCCCACGCCGGTCTCCCGACGTCTGGGCAAGACTACCAGCACTCGCCGGTAACACCCGGCGAAGGGCTCGGCGGCGCAGCCCACGGCGCTCAGCCGAGCGCGCGCCGGGTGCGTTCGACGTCCTGGTTCATCTGGGCGATCAGCGGCTCGATCGAGTCGTACCGGATCTGACCGCGCAGGTGCGCCACGAAGTCCAGGGCCAGCCGTTCGCCGTACAGGTCACCTGTGAAGTCCAGCGCGTGCGCCTCCACCCGCCGCTCCCGCCCGGAGAACGTCGGGTTGGTGCCCACCGACACCGCCGCCATCAGCGGCTCGTGCTGCCCGCGACGGATCAGCCGGGCCGCGTACACCCCGTCGGCGGGGACCGCCGCGTACCGGTGGCGGAGCAGGTTGGCGGTGGGGAACCCCAGCTCCCGCCCCCGCTGGTCGCCGCGGACCACGACGCCTTCCAACCGGTGCGGGCGGCCGAGCGCGGCGGCGGCCGCGCCGACGTCGCCCGCGTCGACGCAGGAGCGGATGTACGTGGAGGAGAAGACGGTGCCGTCCTCGGCGACGAGCGGGCTGCCCTCCACCCCGAAGCCGAAGGTCTGACCGAGCCGCTCCAACAGCGCCACGTCGCCGGCCGCCCGGTGCCCGAACCGGAAGTTGCCGCCGACCACAACGAGCGCGCAGTGCAGGTGCTCGACCAGGACGTCGTGCACGAACTGCTCGGCCGACAACCGGGAGAACTCCGGTGTGAACGGCACCACACAGAGCGCGTCCACGCCGAGTTCCTCGATCAGTTCCGCCTTCCGGGCCTGCTCGGTGAGCACCGCCGGGTGCGAACCGGGGCGGACCACCTCGGCCGGGTGCGGGTCGAAGGTGACCACCACCGACTGGACGCCCAGCTCCCGGGCTCGGGCCACGGTGTGCCCGATGGTCGCCTGGTGCCCCTTGTGCACACCGTCGAACACGCCGATGGTGACGACCGAGCGTCCCCACCCACCGGGCGCCGCGTCGTACCCCCGCCACCGCTGCATGCCGTTCCTCTCTGGTGTCCCCAACACCGCCGGCCGGGCCGGCGGGCCTGCCTTGCGACCCGTCAGGCCGGGGCGAGCACGATCTCCGCCCGAGCCCGTCCGTCCCGCTCGCTGACGATAGCGATCAGGCCGCCCGCCGGCCCGAAGACGGCGTACGGCCCGGTGAGGCCGGCCGGGTCCAGCGGCCCGCCGTGGGCCAGCACCCGGGCCTCGTCGGGCGTGGCCTCGCGACGCGGGAAGAACCGGTCGGCCGCCGCGTCCAACGGCAGGTTCACCACGTCCGGGGCACGCTGTTCCAGCTCGTCGAGGGTCGCCGCCTCGGCGAGGGTGAAGCCGCCCACGGCGGTCCGGCGCAGGGCCGTCAGGTGGCCACCGACGCCGAGCGCCAGGCCCGCGTCCCGGGCGATGGCCCGGATGTACGTGCCGGAGGAGCAGGTCACGTCCACGTCCACGTCCACCACGTCCGGCTCGGTGCGGTGGATCGCGAGCACCTCCAGGCGGGAGATGGTGACCCGCCGGGCGGGCAGCTCGACGCTCTCCCCGTCGCGGACCCGCTTGTACGCCCGCTGCCCGTCGATCTTGATGGCGCTGACCGCGCTCGGCACCTGGTCGACCTCGCCGCTCAACCCGGCCAGCGCCGATCGGATCGCCTCGTCGGTCACCAGGCCGGCCGGGGTGGTGGCGGTCACGTCGCCCTCGGCGTCGTCGGTGACGGTGGCCTGACCGAGCCGGATGGTGCCGGTGTAGCTCTTGCCCGCGCCGATCACGTAGGTCAGCAGGCGGGTGGCCCGGCCGACACCGATCACCAGCACACCTGTCGCCATGGGGTCGAGGGTGCCGCCGTGCCCCACCCGCCGGGTCTTCGCCAGTCGGCGGATCCGCGCCACCACGTCGTGCGACGTCATGCCGCCGGGCTTGTCGACCACGATCAGACCATCGGTGCTCACGTCGGCCAAGCCTGCCAGATGGCCCGCGCCCGGGAATGCGTGGGCGGGCCCGGCGTGGCCTGAGCCGGTTCGTCGGGACAGGGCGTCCGTTCGGCGGGCAGCAGACCGACCCCTGCGGATGCGAAGATCACCCGCCCGCTGTCGCCACCTTGGAATCAGGATCGCCGATGACCTCCGACCGACCTCCGGGCCACGAGCACCGCGCTCGCGTCGACCTGCCGCAGTGGATGCGGGATCCGACGCCGGAGCGGCGGACCCCGGCGCGCTACCTCGACGACCTGATCGAGGGCTGGCCGGCACTCCGGGCCGCCCGTCGGACGGTGTGGCACTGGCGCGGCCGGACCAGATGGAGCGAGTCGCATCCGAACGTCGTCGCCGTGCTGTCGTTCGTCGTCGCCGCGATCCTCGGGACCGCCCTGGTGACGGGCGCCTACTATCTGCTCGCGCTGGCCACCAGCGGCGACTACTGACGGAGGACCGATGGAGAACACGTCACCGGGCGAGCCCACACCGACGGGCACGCCCGATCCGCCAGCGCCGCGCACACCGGTCGCGGAGGTCAACCCGGTGCGGCTACCGGAGTGGATGCGGTCGTCGCAGACCGAGCACCAGCCCACCGGATGGGACCGAGTCCGCTTCTTCTCAGCCCGGCACAACGGCGCGGTGCTGCTCGGCCTCGGCCTGGCGCTGGCCCTGCTGATGGTCGCCGGCGGGGTGGTGTTGGTGGGTAGGGTCGCCGACGGTGTCCGCGTGGCCGCCTCGGCGAGCCCCAGTCTGCCGGTCAGCCGGGTCGGTGAGCCACAAGACCTGTTCGCGGGCTCGCCGGCGGCCTCCTTCGCGCCGGGTGCGGAGGCCGTGCGAATGCCGGCCGCCAAGGGCACCGGGCCGTTCAGCGCCGCCCAGGTGCGGACCGCGCTGGAGTCGGTACGCAAGGCGCTGATCCAGAGCCGGCTCGACACCTCGATGTTCATGGGTGATCCGGAGCCGTTCCTGAAGCTGCTCGCCCCGGACGTTCGCGAGCGGCTCCGGACGGATTTCACCAGCAACGCCTTCCTGCGGTACGCGACCCGGATGGCGTCGCCGTCGGACTGGGAGCCCGGCACCCGGGCCGACGGCCGGGTCAGTTACCGGGCCACCGAGGCGAACGGCATCCGGCTGCTGGAGGTGTCCACGGAGTTCGTGTGGGCGTACCCGTTCGAGGTGGACCGGCGGGCGCCCGCCGGCGCCGGCCTGGTGGCGTTCCGCGACCGGGTGGTGTGGCAGGTGCCGCACCCGGACGACGTGCCGGCCTCCGCTCGGGGCCTCTGGATCGCCTCGGCGAAGGCAGTGACCTGGAACGCCGAGTGCGCCCAACTCACTCAGGGCTGGGTGCAGGTGCAGTCCTGGGTGGCCGGCGTGCACCGGGAACAGCTACCGGCTGGCGACCCGGGCACCATCTTCGACCTCGACGCGCCCGTGCCGACCAACACGCGCTGCTGACCGGCCGGCCCGGCGCCCCGGTCAGCGGACGGCCCCGGTGACCGCCCACCTGCCGTCGCGCAGGCGCAGCAGCAGGGCGACCAGCCGGACCACCACGAACAGGGTGAGCCCGGCCCAGATGCCGCCCAGCCCGAGATCGAGCGCGTACGCCAGCCAGATGGCCGGCAGGAAGCCGCCGAGCGCCGCCACGATGGTGAGGTTGCGCAGGTAACGCACGTCGCCCGCGCCGATCAGCACGCCGTCGAGGGCGAACACCACCCCGGCCAGCGGCAGCATGGCGACGAACCACGGCCAGGCCACCATGGCCTGGTCGCGTACCCCCTCGTCGGAGCTGAACCACGACGGCACGACGCCGGCGCCCGCGGCGACGACAAGCGCGAAGGCGACGCCGCAGACGCCGCCGAGCAGCCCGATCCGGCGGGCGAGCGCCCGGGCGCCCGCGTCGTCGCCGGCGCCGAGCGCGGCACCGACCAGGGACTGCGCGGCGATCGCGAGGGCGTCGAGCACCAGCGCGGTGAAGAACCAGAGTTGCAGGGCGATCTGGTGGGCGCCGACGGCGGCGGCGCCGAAGCGGGCGGCGACGGCCGTCGCGGAGAGGAAGCTGGCCTGGAACGCCAGCCCTCGGATGAGCAGGTCGCGGCTGAGCACCAACTGCTGGCGGATCACCCGGGGCCGGGGCCGCAGCGACACCCGCTCGGCGACCAGCGCCGCGGCGAACAGGGCCCCGCAGAGCGTCTGCGCGACGACGTTCGCCACCGCCGAACCGACCAGGCCCAGGCCGCCGGGGTAGACGAGCAGCGGGCAGAGCAGCGCGGAGAGCAGGTTGGGGCCGAGCACGAAGAACAGCGGACGTCGAGTGTCCTGCACCCCGCGCAGCCAGCCGTTGCCGGCGGCGGCGAGCAGCAGGCCGGGGGCGCCGAGGGCCGCGATCCGCAGCCAGTGAGCGGCGGCGTCGGCCACGTCGCCAGGTCCACCGGCGAGGGTACGCGCGAGCGCGCCACCGCCGACCTGCATACCGATCGCGATCAGCAGACCGACACCGAACGCCAGCCAGGACGACTGCACTCCCTCGGCTACCGCTTCGGCCCGGTCCCCCGCGCCGAAGCGGCGGGCGGCGCGACCAGTGGTGCCGTACGCGACGACGGTGCCGGCCCAGGCGGTGAGGGTCATCACGGTGCCGCCGACGGCGAGCGCGGCGAGCGGCACCCGGCCGAGGTGCCCGACCACCGCGGTGTCGACGAGCACGTAGAGCGGCTCGGCGGCGAGCACCACGAGGGCCGGCAGGGCGAGCGCGGCGATCCGCCGAGGCGAGGCGGGTCGGTGAGCGGTGGCGGCGTGGTTCATCGCCGCCGATCCTGGCACGGCCGCGGTAAGGAGCACAAGACCACCGGTAACTTACGAGCCCAGTCCTCGACCGGCTCGGCGGACGGCACCGAGGATCGCGGCCCCGATGGCCCCCCTGTCGCCGGCATCCCGGTTTGCGGCGCTCACTACCCTGTCCAAGGCTCCCGCGCGGGGGGCACCACGACAGCGATAGGCCTGACTACAGTGAGCGACAGTTACCCTCCGCCCGACCCGAACGTCACCCCCTGGAGCGGCCCCCCGGCGCCGCCGCAGGGCGGCTACCCGCCGTACGGACAGCCACCACCCCAGCCGTACTACGGCGCGCCACCGCCGCCGGCGCCGAACAAGTCGAACAAGGGCCTGATCATCGGGCTGGTCGCCGGCGCGGTGGTCGTCATACTCGCCATCTGCGGCGCGGGAATCGGCATCCTGCTCGCCTACGGTGACGACGAGCCAGGACGGGGCACGTCCTCCACCCCCACGCCCCGCACCGCCAGCACCCCGGGCACGGGGACCGTCCCCACGCCGGGGCAGGCGGATCCACCGAACAACAACTCGATGACCGCCCGCTACTCAAGCGACCTGGCGAACGTCTGCGAAGGCAGCCCGATCCTGAACGCGGCGCCCTACGGCGGCCGGGCCGGCGCCAAGGCGTACACGTTCTCGAACAACCCCGACCGGCCGACGTCCTGGTCGTCGACGTACGTCCCTTCGGACAAGTCCTACTACGCCAAGGGCGCGGACTACCAGAAGGTGTCGGTGGTCGGCTGCCTGACGTTCGTCGAGGGCAGCCAGGGCGCCCCGAAGAAGTGTCAGTACAAGGACAAGGCGGAGAAGCAGGTAAGCGTCGACTACGTCTCGTCGCGCTACACCCTGACCTTCTACGCGGCCAGGACCGCCGAGAAGATCGGCGACGGCGGCACCGTGACCGCCCCGACGAACAGGTGCCCGAGTTTCATCTCGTACGACAGGACCACCATGAGGGCGTACGCGGCGCCGGACTCCGGCACCATCGAGGCGGCCCTGGACACGTTCCTGTCCTGAACCGACCCGACCCCCACGGGTGGCCGGACGGTGACGCCGTCAGCGCGCCGCATCGGCGGCGTCACCACTTGTCGAGATGGGTCACTGACGGGTGTCCATCGACGTCTGCAGGGCACGGCGGGCCTGCTCGCGGGCGTCGTCGGTGGTCTCGGGCTTCGGCTTGTTCGGCATGGTGGTGGTCCTTCCAGGGAGCGAGCCACCGACACGCAGTGGCCCTCGCGGGCGGTCGTGCTGCGCGTCCCACGGCGGTCCGGGATTACCGGAGCAGCCGACTGGGCAGCGTGAGCCCGGGTCGGTCCGACCCTGGAGGGAGGCAGCACGAGGTGTGGCGCCACCACCCATGACCTGCACCGCGACGCGGCACCCGGCCGTCTCCCAAGTTATCGTTCAGGTCCATATGCTGCTCCCGGTTCCCGCCATGTGGACAGGCGGAGACCCGGCTCAGCGGGCCAGGAAGTGCCAGCCCAGCCACCACCAGAACCCGAACAGACCGATCCGGCCCACCGGCACCGAGCCGACCTCGTAGCGCATCACGTACGCGCAGACCTCGCCCAGGGTGGGGATCCGGGAACCCTCCCGCCGGGCCATCCACTCGACCACCGCGAAGAGCGCCAGCGCGGTGAGGAAACCTCCGATGGCGAGCGCCCGCATCATCGACGCACCAGCCCCCAGAAGGCGGCCAGCCAGGCGAACCACACCGCCGACCGCGTCAGATGATCTTCCAGGAGAGGGTCGGCCAGCCGGGAGAAGGTGGGAAAGTCGTCACCGGCGGCCAGCACGAAGGTCACGCCCTCGAAGACCCCGAAGACCACCACCGGCACCGCCCACCAGACCGCCCCCGGGCCCAGCCGGCGCGGCGCCGGTCGGCGAGGCACCCGATTGCTCAGACCGAGCCAGATCAGCACCCCGCCGGTGCCGATGGTGAAGAGATTCGCCTCGGTGGAGAACGACGCGAACCGACCACCGACGAGCGACAGGCAGACGAGGACGGGAACGGAGACGGTGGGCCGGTCCCAGGCACGGGGGGCCTCCACGGTGAGGTCGTGCGGCTGCTCCATCCCGCAATTCTTCCCGGTCTCACCGAGCGCGGGAAGACCGACACTCCCCGGAGTTGACCCTGATCCTGCGGACCGGGCGATCGATGACGGCGAACGCCGCCGTCAGGCGCCGGGGTCGAGCAACGCCCCGTCCAGTTGGCCGCGGATCGACTCGACCACCTGCTCGGCGGTGCCCCGACCGGTGAACCCCGCCGCGAACCGGTGGCCACCACCACCAAGCGTCACCGCGACCTGGCTGACGTCCACCGCGCCCTTGCTGCGCATCGACACCGCCCACTCGGCCGGAGCGGTCTGCTTCAGCACACAGCTCACATCCGCCTCGGCGGTGCACCGCACCGAGTCGATGAGCGCCTCCAGCACGTACGGCCGCTGGTCGTGCCGGGTCAGATCCGCAAGCGTGGCGAAGGTCCAGACAAACCCTCGGCCGCCCGCAGCCGCCGGCTCCAGCCGTGCCCGGCTGAGCACCTCACCGAAGAGACGCACCGCCCCGAAGGGCCGGGTGTCGAAGACCTGGCGGGAGATGTCTCCGGGCGAGATGCCTGTCGCCAGCAACCGGGCAGCCATCTCATGCACCGCCGGGGTGGTCGCCGCGAACCGGAACGAGCCGGTATCCGTGGTCAGGGCCACGTAGAAGCACTCCGCGATGGCCGGATCCACCACGACCCCGAGCCGGGCCAGCAACTGCTCCGCCACGACCGACGTCGCCGCGGCGCCCGGGTCCACGAGGTTGACGGTGCCGAAGCCGGAGTTCGACGCGTGGTGGTCGAGCACCAGCGCCGCACCCGCCGACGACAACCGCCCGGCCAGCTCACCGAGACGCGACTCACTCGCCGCGTCGAAGCAGATCACCAGGTCGGGTGCGGGGTCGGCGGCGTCCGCCGGGACCAGCAGGTCCAGCCCGGGTAGACCCCGGAACGGCTCGGGCACCTCCGGCGGCCCGGGAAAGGTCGCCTGCAGCTCGAAGACGCCGAACTGCCGCAGGCCCAGACCGAAGCCGAGCATGCTGCCCAGCGCGTCACCGTCCGGGTTGATGTGGCAGATCAGCAGGACCCGGCCACCCGGCGGGACAGCCCGCACCAGCGCCTCGGCCGCGGCCCAGTCCCTCTCGGCCGGGCCGAGCCCGGCTGCCCCGGCGAGCGGGGCGCTGGCGGTGCTGGTCACCGCGTTTCCCCACCCCGCGGGGTGTCCTTGACGTCGGTGGCCTCGTCGGCCTCGTTCGTCTCGTCATCCTCGTCGTCCACCCGGTACGGCTGCGCCTCGCCCGCGTACTTCGCCTGGGCGGCCAGTCGCTGCACCTCGGCGTCGGCGTTGCGGGCGGCGGCAAGCAGGTCGTCGATGTGCTTGACCTGGTCCTGCACGTCGTCGAGGACGAACGTGAGGGTCGGCGAGTGGCGCAACCCGAGCGCCTTGCCGACAGTGCTGCGCAGCAGCCCCTTGGCGCTCTCCAGGGCCGCGGCGGTGTCCGCCTGGGCCACCGCGTCACCGAGCACGGTGTAGAAGACCGTCGCCTCGCGCAGGTCAGCGGTGATCCGGGCGTCGGTGATGGTGATCATCCCGAGCCGCGGGTCCTTGATCTGGCTCCGCACCACCGACGCGACCAGCTCACGCACCCGTTCCGCGTGCCGGCGTACCTTGGCCGGATCAGACATCTCGCCACCTCCACGGCGTCCTGCTCCCGGTCGCGCCGGCGACCCGGGGGTCGCCGGCCGACCGGCCAACATCTCGAACACTACCTTCGCGGCCGCACCGGTCGCCCGGCACAGCCGGCACCATGGTCAGTCGTCGTCCACGCCGTACAACCGGCGTCGGACCGACAGCAACTCGACCTCGGGGCGATTGGCCACCAGGCGCTCACAGGAGTCGAGCACCTCGCGGACGTGCGCCGTCTCGGCGGCCACCACGGCCACCGCCAGCTGCGCCCGACCATGCAGGTCGAGCGCACCCACCTCGGCGGCCGAGACCTCGAAGCGACGCAACGCCGCGACGATCGGCCGTACATATGATCTCTTGGCTTTGAGCGACCGGGAGTCGCCCGGCAGCAGCAGGTCGAAGACCGCGGTTCCGGTGAACATCGCCCCGGACGATACCGCCAACCCACCCCGCATGATCAAGGGGTTTACGCCACGCGGCGTAAACCCCTCGATCAGCGTGTCACTGCCGGATCAGGCGCGAACCTTCTCCCGCATCTCGAAGGTCTCGATGACGTCGCCGACCTGGACGTTGTTGTAACCACCCAGGGTCAGACCACACTCGAAGCCCTCGCGGACCTCGGTGGCGTCGTCCTTGAACCGCTTGAGCGAGGTGATCGTGAGGTTGTCCGCCACGACCGCCCCGTCCCGAAGCAGTCGAGCCTTCGCGTTGCGTCGGATGATGCCCGACCGGACGATGCAACCGGAGATGTTGCCGATCTTGGACGAGCGGAAGACGTCGCGGATCTCCGCGCTGCCCAGCTCGGCCTCCTCGTACTCCGGCTTGAGCAGGCCCTTGAGCGCTGCCTCGATCTCCTCGATGGCCTGGTAGATGACGGTGTAGTACCGGATCTCCACGCCCTCGCGGTCGGCCATCTCACGGACCTTGTTCGAGGCCCGCACGTTGAAGCCGATGATCGTGACCGGCTCGGACGAGGCACTCGCGAGCATGACGTTGCTCTCGGTGATCGCGCCGACGCCCCGGTCGAGGACCTTGAGCTGGACCTCCTCGGGGATGTCCAGGTTGAACAGCGCGTCCTCGAGAGCCTCCACCGAACCGGAGACGTCGCCCTTGAGGATGAGGTTGAGCGAGGTCTTCTCGCCCTCCTTGAGCTGCTCCATGAGCGTCTCGAGGGTGGCCCGACCACGGGAGTTGGCGAAGGACGCCGCCCGCCGCCGTGCCTGCCGCTGCTCGGCGATCTGCCGCACCGTGCGGTCGTCCGCCGCGGCGAGGAACGTGTCGCCCGCGCCGGGAGGCGCGGTCAGACCCAGCACCATGACCGGACGCGCCGGCCCAGCCTCGGTGAGCTGGTTGCCGTTCTCGTCGAGCATGGCCCGGACCCGGCCGTGCGCCCCACCGGCGACGATCGAGTCGCCCGCCCGCAGGGTGCCCTTCTGCACGAGCACCGTCGCCACCGCACCGCGGCCCTTGTCCAGGTGGGCCTCGATGGCCACACCCTGCGCCGGCCCGTCGATCGGAGCGGTCAGCTCCAGCGACGCGTCGGCGGTCAGCAGGACAGCCTCGAGCAACTCCTCGATGCCGATGCCCGGCTTGGCGGCCACGTTGACGAACATGGTCTCGCCGCCGTACTCCTCGGCGACCAGGCCGTACTCGGTCAGCTGCTGGCGGACCTTGTCCGGGTTGGCGTCCGGCTTGTCGACCTTGTTGACCGCGACCACGATCGGCACGTCGGCCGCCTTGGCGTGGTTCAACGCCTCGATCGTCTGCGGCATCACACCGTCGTCGGCCGCGACGACCAGGATCACGATGTCCGTGACCTGGGCACCACGAGCACGCATGGCGGTGAACGCCTCGTGACCCGGGGTGTCGATGAAGGTGACCGCCCGGTCCTCGCCCTCGTGCGGGACGTGCACCTGGTACGCGCCGATGTGCTGGGTGATGCCACCCGCCTCACCGGCCACGACGTTCGCCTTGCGGATCGCGTCGAGCAGCTTGGTCTTACCGTGGTCGACGTGACCCATGACGGTCACCACCGGCGCACGGCTGACCAGACGCTCCTCGGCCACCTCCGCGTCGAGGTCGATGTTGAACTGCGCGAGCAGCTCGCGGTCCTCGTCCTCCGGGCTGACGATCTGGATGTCGAAGCCCAGGTGCTCACCCAGCAGGTGCAGGGTGTCGTCAGAGCAGGACTGGGTCGCGGTGACCATCTCGCCCAGGTTGAACATCTCCTGGACCAGCGAACCCGGGTTGGCGTTGATCTTGTCGGCGAAGTCCGACAGCGAGGCGCCACGGGAGAGCCTGACGATCTGACCCTGACCCCGGGGAGCACCCGAGCTCATGGTCGGAGCCGACAGGTTGTCGAACTCCTGTCTGCGCTGCTTCTTGGACTTGCGACCGCGCGTCGGCCGGCCACCCGGACGCCCGAAGGCACCCGCTGCGCCGCCGCCACGGCCACGACCACCCGCACCCGGACGACCGCCGCCACCGGACGGAGCACCCGGACGGAAACCGCCACCGGGGGCACCGCCACCGCCGCCGGGGCCGCCACGGTAGCCACCGCCACCGCCGGCACCCGCGCCGCCACCAGGGCCGCCGCGGTAACCGCCACCGCCACCGGCGCCACCGCCGGGACCGCCACGGAAGCCACCGCCGCCGCCACCGGGACGACCGGCGCCGCCGCCACCACCGGGGCGACCAGCGCCACCGGGACCGGGACGACCGGCAGCCGGACGCTGGCTCGGCATGGAGGCCGGGCTGGGCCGCGGCGGCATCGAGTTGGGACTGGGCCGCGGCGGCATGCCCGCCGGGCTGTTGGGCCGGGGACCACCCGCACCGGCGGCCGGGGGCCGCTGCTGCTGGCCGCCCTGGATACCGAACGGGTTGTTACCGGCGCCGCGCGCCGGTGGGCGACCACCGGGTCGGGCACCCGGACCGGGAGCCGGCGTGCTCGGACGAGCGGCCGGTGAACCGGGACGGGGTGGCATCGCGGCGGGACCCGGCCGAGGGCCGGGACGGTTGCCACCGTCGGCCGGAGGCTCCCGGCGAACGGGGTTGTCCCGCTGCTGCTGGCGGGCGGCCTGTGCGGCCTTGACCGCGGCCTCCTGCTCAGCCTTCAGCGCGGCGGCACGCGCCTCGGCGGCAGCCACCTCGATGTCGTGGGCACTCGCCGGCTTGGCGACCGGAGCCGCCGGCTGCGGCGCACCGGGCACCGGACCCTTCGGCTTCGGGCCGGGAGCCGGCGCGGTCGGCCGCCGAGGCGGCATCGGCTTCGCCGAGACCCGGGGCGCGCCCGGGGTCGGGGACAGCGTCGGGGTCGGGTTGGAAGCCAGCGTCGGCGCGGGCGCCGACGGGGCGGCGGCCGGTGCCGGAGCACCGGCGGACGCGACGAATGCGTTACGCAGCCGACGGGCGACGGGCGCCTCGACGGTGCTGGACGCGGACTTCACGAACTCGCCCATTTCCTTCAGCTTGGCGAGAACGGTCTTACTCTCGACCCCGAGCTCTTTTGCAAGCTCGTGTACGCGGGCCTTGCCTGCCACTGCACTCCTCACTCCGAGGTCGTGCGGGCAGCACCCGCAGCGACCTCACTCGTGCACTTGAAGCCTGGTCATTTCAGGGACTTCATCGTGTGCTCATGTCGGTCGTCCTACCCTGCTAGCGACCCTCGCCCGGTCGGGTTGACCGGACGTAGTGGTTGGCGCATCGACGTGCTCCGCCAGCACACCGTGGTCAAGGACCTCGGTGATGCGCAGCGCACGCCCGAAGGCGCGGCGACGCACCGCCAGCGCGAAGCAGGCCGGATCCGGGTGCATGTTCGCTCCCCGACCCGGCAGCCTGCGGCGCGGATCGGGTCGAAGACTGAAACCAGCCTCGTCCCGGACCGCGATGATCCGCAGCAATTCGCTGGCCGGCGCACGTTGCCGACAACCCACACAGGTGCGTTCCGGCGTTGCGCGTCGTACCACTGGAAGAAGTCTACCCCTAGCCGCCCGAGATCGCGCCGCCCGGCTCCCGCACGTGATCAGCTCCCGCACGCGCGGCCGGGGCGGTCTGCTCCGCGTCGGACCGAATGTCGATCCGCCAACCGGTCAAACGGGCCGCGAGCCGGGCATTCTGCCCCTCCCGACCGATCGCGAGGGAGAGCTGGAAGTCGGGAACCGTCACCCGGGCGGCACGACCGGCCAGGTCGACGACCTCGACCCGCAGCGCCTTGGCCGGCGACAACGCGTTACCGACGAAGGTGGCGGGGTCGTCCGACCAGTCGATGATGTCGATCTTCTCACCGTGCAGCTCGCTCATCACAGCTCGCACCCGCTGACCCATCGGGCCGATGCAGGCGCCCTTGGCGTTCACCCCGAGGGTGGTGGAGCGTACGGCGATCTTCGTACGGTGACCTGCCTCACGGGCGATCGCGCCGATCTCCACCGTGCCGTCGGCGATCTCCGGCACCTCCAACGCGAACAGCTTCTTGACAAGCGCCGGGTGCGACCGGGACAGGGTGATCTGCGGCCCGCGCATGCCCTTGGCCACGTGCACCACGACACAGCGCACCCGCTCACCGTGCGCGTAGCGCTCGCCGGGCACCTGCTCGGACTGCGGCAGCACACCCTCCAGCTTGCCGAGGTCGACGCTGACGATGCCCTTCTCGGTACGCGTCTCGTGCGCCTGCACCACGCCGGTGACCAGGTCACCCTCGCGGCCCACGTACTCACCGAAGTGCACCTCGTCGGTGGCCTCCCGCAGGCGCTGGAGGATCACCTGCTTGGCGGTCATGGCGGCGATCCGGCCGAAGTCGTGTGGGGTGTCGTCCCACTCCCGCACCAGGCTGCCGTCGGCGTCCATCTCCTGCGCGTACACCAGGGCGGCGCCCGACTTGCGGTCGATCTCCACCCGGGCGTGCGGCTCGGCGCCGTCGGTGTGCCGGTAGGCGGTCAGCAACGCGGTCTCGATCGCCGCGAGAATCGTGTCGAACGGGATCTCCCGCTCGCGCTCGAGTGCGCGCAGCGCCGCGAGGTCGATGTTCACCTCTCCTCGTCCTCCACATCATCTTCGTCGTCGATGTCGTCTGAATCGTCGATCTCGTCCGAGTCGTCCGCGTCGTCGAACTCCTCGTCCGGCTCGCCGAGTTCGGCGAGCCGGGTGAACTCGACCTGCACACGGCCGGGGCCGAGCTGGGCGTACGCCCAGGAGCTACGGTCGCCGTCGGTCTCCAACTGCACGCCCTCGTCGTCGGCCGCGACCACCCGGCCGGTCAGCTGACGGTCACCGGCGGGCTGCTCGCCACGCTGACCGGGCAACGCGGCCGCGCCCCGGGCGGTGACCTTGACCAGCCGGCCCACGTTGCGCCGCCAGTGGCGGGGCAGGGTGAGCGGCCGGTCGACGCCCGGCGAGCTGACCTCAAGCTGGTATTCCCCGGCGACGATGTCGCCACCGGTCTCCTCGGCGGCGTCCAGTGCGGTCGAGACCGCGCGGGAGACGTCGGCGACGGCGTCCAGGTCGATCCCGCCGTCGGTGTCGACCATCACCCGCACCACGTGCCGGCGACCGGCCCGGGAAACCGACAGGTCCTCCAGGTCGTAGCCGGCGTCGTTGACCACGGGCTCGATCACGGCCCGCAACCGCGTGCGTCGCGCTGCGAGATCACCACCGCGGGGACCCGCGGTATCGCGGGGTCGCCCTGTCGACCTGGTGGCACGGCCACGCTGCGTCATCTCCGCACCCTCTCCCTGGTCGACGGTGATCGGTCGTCCCGACATGCCGGCATACCACCGGAGCGGACGCGCCGGTGGCTGCGCAGAGCGTAACGCGCCTGCCCGTCGGCGGGCCGGGCGGCGCACCGACGTCGGTGATCCCCGGACCGACGGGGATGGTGTTGACTTGCCGGGTGGGGACCGGCAGAACGACGCAGCGCGACCAGGCATCCAGACATTCCCGGCGAAAGCTCCTGCGTGCCGGGGCCCTGCTGGCGCTCGGCGGCGCCGCGGCGCCGCTGACCGGCTGTGATCTTTTCGACCGTGACGATCAGCCGGCGCCACCACCGGACCCGCTGCGGCCGATGGTGGACGAGTCACTCGCGCTGGCCGCCGCGTACCAGGCCGGCGCGGCCGCGCATCCCGACCTGGCCGCCCGGCTCGGCCCGATCGCCGAGGCGCACACCGCGCACGCCACCGAACTGGCCCGGGTGATCGGTGTCGCCCTGCCCACCACTGTGGCCACCCCGACCACCGCCCCGGCAACCGATCCGGGCGGCGCGCTCGCCGCCCTGCGCGCGTTGGAGAAGACCGCGCAGAAGTCCGCCACCGCCGCCTGCGCCTCGGCGAGCGCGGAACGGGCCGCGCTGCTCGGGTCGATCGCCGCCGCCCGAGCCACCCACCAGGAGGCACTGAAGTGAGGCAGCCGTCCGCCGGGGAGGCGCTCGCCGCCGCCCTGTCCGCCGAGTACGCGGCCATCTACGCCTACGGGCGGATCGGGGTCCGGCTCACCGGGGCGGCGCGGGAGGCCGCACACCAGGCCGAGGCCGCGCATCGCAGCCGGCGCGACGCCCTTGTGGTGCAACTGAGCACGGCCGGCGGCGTCGTGCCGCCGGACCGCGCCGGCTACGCGCTGCCGTTCCCGGTCACCGACCGGGCCAGCGCCCTGCGGCTCGCCGCGGAGGTGGAGGAGCGCACGGCCGCGCACTGGCGGGCGGCTCTGGCGTCCACCACCGGCGCCGACCGCAACCAGGCGTTGGCCGCCCTTGTCGAGTACGCGGTACGGGCCACCCGGTGGCGCAAGACGGCCGGGCTGACCCCGCTGACTGTCCCATTTCCCGGACGGCCGACCTGAACCGTCCCACTCCGGTTGCGGTGCGCATACCAGGTATGCATACTCCGTTGCCATGTCCATCCGTCACGGGTTGCTCGCCCTGCTCGAACGCGGCCAGATGTACGGCTACCAGCTGCGCGCCGCGTTCGAGGAGTCGACCGGCTCGACCTGGCCGCTGAACATCGGGCAGGTTTACACCACACTGTCCCGCCTGGAACGCGACGGTCTGGTGCGCCCGCTGCCGGAGAGCGAGGCCGGGCAGCGCCCGTACGAGATCACCGACGCCGGCCGGGCGGATCTGGCGCTCTGGTTCGCCACCCCGGTCAACCGCAACGACCGGCCCCGCGACGAGTTGGCGATCAAACTGGCGCTGGCGCTGACCACCCCCGGGGTGGACGTCCGCTCGGTGGTGCAGGCCCAGCGCAGCGCGACGATGCGGGCTCTGCAGGAGTTGACCCGGTTGAAGTACGGCAGCAACCGACCGGAGGACCTGCCCTGGCGTCTCGTGCTGGACTCGATGGTGTTCCAGGCCGAGGCCGAGGTCCGCTGGCTCGACCACTGCGAGACAAGTCTGGTACGGCACCAGCCCAGCGGCCCGGCACCTCCCCCACCCGGGCCGGGTGACGCCGACGCGCGGGACGCGGCGCGCTGGGCCGGCGAGGAGGCGCGACGGTGAGCGGATCGGACGACGCGGTGCTGGAGCTTCGCGCCGTCCACCGCACCCACGGCGCCGGACCGGCGGCGGTACACGCGTTGCGCGGGGTCAGCCTGGTCGTGCGGCCCGGGGAGCTGGTCGCCGTGATGGGCCCGTCCGGCTCCGGCAAGTCGACGCTGCTGGCCCTCGCCGGCGGGCTGGACCGCCCGACCGGCGGGGAGGTCCGGGTGGAGGGGCAACCGCTGGGCGCGCTGGACCGTCGCGGGCTGGCCCAGCTGCGGCGCCGTCGGATCGGCTACATCTTCCAGCAGCTCAACCTGCTGGGCAGCCTGAGCGCGCTGGAGAACGTGGCGCTTCCGCTGGAACTCGACGGCACCAGCGGACGTCGGGCCCGGACGCTGGCCATGGCCGCGCTCACCGAGGTGGGTCTGCCCGCGCTTGGTGACCGCTTTCCCGACCAGCTCTCCGGCGGGCAGCAGCAGCGGGTGGCCATCGCCCGCGCGCTGGTGGGCGAACGCCGGCTGGTGCTCGCCGACGAGCCCACCGGGGCCCTGGACTCGCAGACCGGCGAGGCGGTGCTGCACCTCCTGCGCCGCCGGATCGACGCGGGGGCCGCCGGAGTGCTCGTCACCCACGAGGCCCGACATGCCGGCTGGGCGGACCGGGTGGTGTTCCTGCGCGACGGCGTACTCGTCGACACGACCACGCCGTTGGGCAGTGTCGAGCAGCTGCTGTCCGGCAGCGAGCGGTGACCGTCCGCCGGACCAGGCCGGCGCCTGCCCGGCTCGACACCCCCGCGGCACGACCTGCCGCGCCACCGGTCCGGGCCGGTCGTCGGCGGCTCGCCGAGCTGACCGGCTCGTGGCGGGCGGCGTTGCGGATCGCCCGGCGGGAGTCCCGCCGGGCCCGGCGCCGGACCGCCCTGGTGCTCGCGATGATCGCCCTGCCGGTGGCCGTGCTCGCCTTCCTGGCCGCCAGCTACGACATGTCCGTGCTGACCGGCCAGGAACGGGTGGATCGCCGGCTCGGCGTGGCCGACGCGGAGCTGCGCTGGATCGCCGACACCCCTCTGGAACAGGACGAGTGGGGTGACAGCTGGACCGCCCGCGTCGAGACGCAGCGACCCACGACCGCCCGAGCCACCACCGCCCAGGTGAGCGCCCTGCTCGGGCCGGGCAGTCGGGTCACCGAGATGCGCAGCGGCATCCCGCTGACCCTGCGGGGCCCACACCGCGACGAGGACATGCAGGGGCGGGTGCTGGACCTCGGCGACCCGTTGGCCCGGGGGCTGGTGCGTTTCCGGGCGGGCCGGGCGCCCGAGCAGCCCGGCGAGGTCGCGGTCAGTCCGGCGGCGCTGCGCCGTCTGAGCCTGCGCCTCGGTCGCGCCGTGGCCCTCGCCGACGGGAGCAGGGCGTACACCGTGGTGGGGGTGGTCGAGTTCCCCGACGACCTCGGCGCGGTGGTGGCGCTGCACCCGGGTGCGGTGCCACGGACCAGTCCCGAACCGGAGAGCAGCTGGCTGGTCGACGTGCCCGGCACCATCGACGCGGCGCTGGTGTCCCGACTCAACGACCGGGGTGTGCTGGTCGCCGCCCGTCCTCCGACCGGGTCGGCCGCCGAACGGAAGCGGATCTGGCTCGGCCCCGTCGACCCGGGCGAAACAACCGGCCTGGGCACCGGCGTGCTGATCGCCGGCCTCGGACTGCTGGAGGTCGTACTGCTGGTCGGGCCGGCCTTCGCGGTCGGCGTCCGTCGCCGACGGCGCGATCTGGCGCTCGTCGCGGTGGCCGGCGGGGACGCCGCCCAGCTCCGTCGGGTCGTGCTGGCCGACGGCGTGGTGCTGGGTGTGCTGGGCGCCGCCACCGGTCTGCTGGTCGGCGTCGGCGCGGCGTTCGCCGGTCGTCCGCTGATGGAGCAGTACGTCTTCGACGCCCGCTTCGGTGGGTACCGCTGCTGGCCGATCGCGCTGCTGCTGCTGGGTGCCGTCGCGGTGCTGGCCGGGGTGCTCGCCGCGCTGGCGCCGGCCTGGACCGCCGCGCGGCAGGACGTCAGCGCCGGCCTCGCCGGGCGACGCACTCCCCCGGTGTCCCGGATCCGCTGGTTGGCGTTCGGGCTGTCGCTGGTGGCCGGCGGCGTGGGGTTGGCGGCGTTCGGGGCGTCCCGTACCTCCACCGTGGTGATCCTCACCGGCCTGATCCTCGGCGAGTTGGGCCTGGTGTGCTGCACGCCCACGCTGATCGGCGCGCTCGCCCGGCTCGGTCGGGCGTTGCCGTTGGCACCGCGAATCGCGTTGCGCGACGCGAGCCGCAACCGCGCCGCAGCCGCGCCGGCCATCTGCGCCGTGATGGCGGCGGTCGCCAGCAGTGTGGCGCTCGGCGGGTTCCTGGCCAGCAGCGACGCCCGTAGCTCGCACGCCTACCGGCCGATGCTGCCGACCGGCCATGTGCTCGTCTACGCGGGCGAGTCGGTCCGGCAGCCCTCGCTGACCCAGCTCGCCGCCATGGCCCGGGACCAGTGGGGCGCCGACCGGATCGCCCCGATCAACACGGTGAGTTGCGCACCCGAGGCGGGTTACTGCGACGTCGCGCCGGTGCTGCCGCCCGCGCAGGTCTGCCCCTGGCAGCCCGGGGACAAGCTCTCCGCGGCGCACCGTCGGCAGGCGCGGGCCGACAGGCGTTGTCGGATCGACCCGATGAACTACGACGGCGGCTACGTGCGGACGGGCGTGGACGACGGGACCGCACTGCCGTTGCTCACCGGTGCGGACCCGGCGACGACAGCCGCCGCCACCGCCGTGCTGCGCGCCGGGGGTGTGGTGGTGACCGACCCGCGTTACCTGCACGACGGCCTGGTGACCGTACGCGTGAACCAGGTGGATCCCGGGAGGGACCGGCCGGGCGCCACCGCCGACCTCCCCGGGTACGCGTTGCACGGGGTGGCCGGCCAGTCCCAGCTGCTGCTCTCCGCGTCCGCGGCCCGGCACCTCGGCCTGACCTGGTCACCGGCCGGTTGGGTGATCGGCGCTCCCACCCCGCCGGACCGGCAGCAACGGGAACGGTTCGCCAGCGCGCTGCGACCCTTCGGCACGTTCTCGTTGTCCGTGGAGTACGGCCGTGATCAGCAGGACATCTCCCCGTTGCTGCTGCTGCTCGCGGCGGCGGCCGGCGTCATCACGATGGGCGCGGCCGGGATCGCCACCGCGCTCGCCGCCGCCGAGGGACGCGCCGAGCTGACCACCCTCGCGGCCGTCGGCGCGGCACCGGCGCTCCGCCGGATGCTGGCGATCTGCCAGGCGGGGTTGATCGCCGGTCTGGGCTCGGTGCTCGGCATCGTGGCCGGTCTGGGCACCGCCGCGATCGTGCTGTTCTCGGTGAACCGGCAGTACGCCAACGACTGGCCGGTACCCGACCGGTACCCGTACGTGGTGCCGTGGCCCGCGCTCGGGGTGCTCGTCCTGGTGCCGATCGTGGCGATGCTCGGGGCGGGCCTGTTCACCCGCGCCCGGCTGCCGATCGAACGTCGACTGGACTGAGCCCGGTGTCGTGACCGCCCGGTTGGCAAGCCGGGCGCGTACGGGGGGTGCCGGCGGGGCCCGGCAGCCGGCACACTGATCCGCGTGTCAGTGCTCGGAACCCTCACCCGTCGAGTCGGTCATCATCGCTGGTTCGGCGCCGCCGCACGTCTGCTGGTCCCGGCCGACCGGGTGGTCGGTCGACTCACCCGGGGGCGGGTGGTCGCGCTCGGCCTGATCCCGTCCCTGGTGATCACGACGACCGGCCGCCGCTCGGGCAAGCCACGCAGCAACCCGCTGCTCTACGTGCCCGACGACGACGCCTACGTGGTGATCGGCTCCAACTGGGGGCAGACCCAGCACCCCGGCTGGGCGATGAACCTGCTCGCCGATCCCACCGCCGAGGTGCAGCTGAAGGGCCGGCGGATCCCGGTGCGGGCCGAGCGGGCGTCCGGCGCCGAGCGGGACCGGCTGTGGCAGCTGTTGGTCACCGAGTGGCCCGCGTACCACACGTACGTCCGGCGGGCCGGCGGCCGGGAGATCCACATCTTCCGGCTCGTGCCGGCCGGGCGCGGCGTGCCGGCCGGTCCCCCGTCGGCTGACTAGGCTGGCGGCCGGTCGCGAACAGAGGCGGGTCCCGTGAGCGCGAGCAGTGAGCCGGGGTGGCAAGCCCCGCGGTCGCGCACCCTGGCGCCCGGATGAGCGCAGGCGGCGGGCCGGCCGAGGTCGGCCGGGGCCTCGACGACGGTCGGTGGGCGGTCGCGGAGCGGGTCGGCGAGGCCATCCGCCGGCGCTTCCCGGCCGATGTGCTCGCGGTCGCGGTGCACGGCCCGCTGGCGCACGGTGACGACGACGGCGGCGGGGATCGCGAGGCGGGCCTGCTGGTGGTCACCTACCGGCCCCGGGCCGGCCCACGGCCGGCGACCCGACGCGTGGACGGGGTGCTCGTCGACCTGACCGTGGCCGCCGCCGAGGACTACCTGGCGCAGGCCCGGGTCATCTCCCCACTCTGGCCGCTGACCGCCGACCGGTACGTCACGACCCAGCCGTTGCACGATCCGACCGGCTGGCTGCGGGCGCTGCGCGACGAGCATCTGGGCCGGCTGGCGCGGGCCCGGCCGGCGGAGTTCAGCACCGCGGCCCGGCAGGCCTGGTACCGGGGCAGCGCGGCGCACGCTCGGGCCGCCCGGCTCGCCGAGTGGTACGAGACCGACCAGGCGCTACTGATGCTCGGTGAGGCCCGGCTGGCGGCGGCGACGGTCACGGGCCTGCTGAGCCGCACCTACTATCGGGATCCCGGCGACGCGGTCCGACGGACCGGGTTGGCCGGCGCGGACATGACCGAGGTGGGTGTGGTGCTCGGTCGACAGGCCGAGGAGTTGGCCGCCCGTGGTCGGGCGGTCGACGGCACGATCGACGACCTGCTCAGCGGTTGACAGGCGTCACAGCCCGCCCGGCACGCCGATCAGCGTGCCGACCAGGTAGGTGGCGCCGGCGGCAGCGGCGCCCAGCAGCAGTTGCCGCAGCCCGCTGGTCCACCATGGGCGTTGGGTGAAGCGGGCTACCACCGCACCGGCGACGAACAGGCCGAGCCCGCCCACACCGAGTGCCAGCCACAGCTCGGTGGCACCGAACAGGTAGCTCAGTAGCGGCACCAGCGCGCCCACCGAGAAGAACAGGAACGACGAGATCGCCGCGGCCCACGGGCTGGGCTGGTCGTCGGGGTCGACGCCCAACTCCTCGCGGACGTGCACCCGCAGGGCCTCCTCCGGGTCCCGCCGCACCGCTTCGGCGACCTGGGTCGCCAGGTCCCGGGGAAGACCCCGGGCCACCCAGGCGTCGGCCAGCTCCCGGGCCTCCGCCTCGGGGTGCCGTTCCAGCTCGCGTCGCTCCTTGGCGACCTCGGCGGCGACCTGCTCGTTGGCGGAGCGGACGCTCGTGTATTCGCCGAGCCCCATCGAGATCGCGCCGGCCACCAGGCCGGCGGAGCCGGTGAGCACGATGTTGCGGGGTGACACGCCGCCGCCGCCGACGCCGGCGATCAGGGCGATGTTGGTGACCAGGCCGTCCATCGCACCGAAGACGGCCGGGCGCAGCCACCCGCCGGAGACGTCCGCGTGGTGCGCCTCGCGCAGCGCCGCTGGGGTGTCGGTCACGGCAGGGTCAGGATCTCGTGGCCGTCGTCGGTCACCACGATCGTGTGCTCGAACTGGGCCGTCCACTTCCGGTCCTTCGTGACCACTGTCCACCCGTCGTCCCACATGTCGTACTGGTAGGTGCCCAGGGTGATCATCGGCTCGATGGTGAACGTCATGCCCGGCTCCATGATGTCGGTGGGCCGCGGGCTGTCGTAGTGCGGCACGTAGAGCCCGCTGTGGAAGGCCTCGCCGATGCCGTGGCCGGTGAAGTCGCGGACCACGCCGTAGCCGAACCGCTTGGCGTACGACTCGATGACCCGGCCCACCACGTTGATCTGGCGGCCCGGGGCGACCGCGCGGATGCCGCGCATCATCGCCTCGTGGGTCCGCTCGACAAGCAGCCGGGCGTCCTCGCTGACCGTGCCGACGCAGAAGGTGGCGTCGGTGTCGCCGTGCACCCCACCGATGTACGCGGTGACGTCGACGTTGATGATGTCGCCGTCCTGCAGCACGGTGGAGTCCGGGATGCCGTGGCAGATGACCTCGTTGAGGCTCGTGCAGCAGGACTTCGGGAAGCCCTTGTAGCCGAGCGTCGACGGGTACGCGCCGTGGTCGCAGAGGAACTCGTGCACCACCCGGTCGATCTCGTCGGTGGTCACGCCGGGCTTGCAGTGCTCGCCGGCGAGCTGGGTCGCCTGGGCGGCGAGCCGGCTGGCGACCCGCATCTTCTCGATGGTCTCCGGCGTCTGCACGTGCGAGCCGCGCCACTGGGCGGGGCGCTCCTTGCCCACGTACTCCGGTCGGGCGATCTGGGACGGCACCGGACGCATCGGGGAGAGCGTGCCTGGTGTCAGCGGCGGACGGACGGTCATGCCGCCAGCCTATCGCCGGGGCCGCTGGTGACCCGCGCCACGGGCGCTCCGAGGGGGTTGTTGCCCAGCCAGGTCGGCTGTGCCATGGTGTCAGCGTGGATCAAGGGGGAGCACCACCCGTCTTCTCCGCCAGCGCGGAGATCGACGGTGACCACCTCCAGGTGGTGGTGGCCGGTGAGGTCGACATGGCCACGGCCGACACCATGCTCCAGACGGCGCTGCGCGAGCCCGCCGAGCGGATCACCCTCGACCTGAGCGCTGTCACCTTCTTCGACTCGGCCGCCATCCACGCCCTGGTCCGGCTCGCCCAGCAGTTCTCGGGCGCGCTCACCGTCCTGCCGTCGCGGCAGGTCCGCCGGGTGCTGGAGATCTCCGGCCTGGGCGAGCAGAGCTGGCTCCGGCCCACCTGAGACGCGCCGCCGGGCGCACGGTCAGCTCCGCAACTCCCGGCGCAGCGTCACCTCGGTGCCCGCGTCGGTACGCCGCACCGACAGCTCACCCAACGCCCTGATCAGCGCCAGGCCACGCCCCCGGAACCCGGAGTCGGACGACTCCCGCCACTGCCCGCTGTCGCGCACGGTCGCCGTCACCGTCCGGTCCTCGATGGCCACCTCCACGCTGATCACCGCCTCGGCGGGGTGGACCGGGTGTTCGATGGCGTTGGCCGCGGCTTCGGAGACGGCCACGGTCAGGTCGAACACGTCCGTCTCGTCGACCGCGTGCGCGACGAGGAAGTCCTCCAGGCGCTTGCGCAGCACACTGAGCCGGGTCGGGTCCGCGGGCAGCCGCAACGCGAAATGGTTCAGCTCGGCCACCTCGAGGGCGAGGACCGCGACGTCGTCGCGGCGCGGACGCCCGTCGACCCGCGCGACGACCGCGTCGATCAGGTCGGCCACGTGCTCACTGGGGGTCGCCGCGTCGACGCACAGCTGGGCCAGCGCGGCATCGATGCCGAGCTGGCGGTCCTCGATCAACCCGTCGGTGTAGAGCACCAGTCGGTCGCCGGGCGCCAGCTCGCCCTCGACCGCCTCGTACGTCGCCCCGGGGATCGCGCCGACCGGTGGGCCGAGCGCACGGTCGTGCAGGAACGACACCTCACCCACTCGGACCAGCAGCGGGGACGGGTGACCGGCGCTCGCGTACCGCAGCCGGCCGGTGCGCGGGTTGAACAGCAGGCAGACCACAGTCGCGAAGGAGCGGCCCTCGGTGGAGTCGACAAGCCGGTTGAGCCGGGTCAACGACTCGGCCGGGCCGTAGCCCTCCAGCAGGTACGCCCGCAGCGCGTTGCGCAGTTGTCCCATCGCCGCGGCGGCCTGGACGCCCTTGCCGACCACGTCGCCGATGACAAGCACCAGGTCGTCGTCCTCGACGTTTATCGCGTCGTACCAGTCACCGCCGACCTCGACGTCGGCGGTGCCGGGCAGGTACCGGCTGGCCACCACCGCTCCGGGTAGCTGCGGCAGCGACCGGGGCAGCAGGCTGTGCTGCAGGGTGGTCGCGATGCGGTGTTCGGCCTCGTAGAGCTGGGCGTTCTCCAGGCGGACCCCGACCAGGCGGGCCAGTTGGGTCAACGCGGCGTCGTCGGCCTGTGCGCCGTCGCCGGCCGGCCGCCAGACCCGCAGCTCACCGAGCGGCTCGCCCGCGGTGCCGGTCAGGTCGGCCACGAAGGACGGGTCGGTGGCGGTGGCGCCGCCGCTGTCCGCCTCGGCCCGGGCCCCGGTGGTGGTGACCACCACCCGCGCGGCCTCGGCGAGACTCAGCGCGTGCCGGGCGGCGACCTGGAGCACGTCGGCGGTGGACCGGGCGGTGTTCACGGCCACCGCCGCGTCGGCAAGCGCCCGGAGCCGACGGATGATCTGGCCGCGGAGTTGGCCCAGCTCGACGTTGGCCCGGACCCGGGCGATCAGCTCCTGGCTGGAGAACGGCTTGGTGAGGTAGTCGTCGGCCCCGGCGGAGAGGCCGGCGACGGCCTCCGCGGAGCCGGCTCGGGCGGAGAGCAGCACGATCGGCACATGACGGGTACGCGGGTCCGCCCGCAGCGCGCTCACCAGCCCGAATCCATCCAGCCGGGGCATCATCACGTCGCTGAGCACCAGGTCGAAGCCGCCCTCACGGGCCAGCGGCAGGGCAACCAGCCCATCGCTCGCGGTGACCACCTCCCAGGTCGGGGAGAGCAGTCTGGTGACGTGCTCGCGCAGGTCGACGTTGTCGTCGACGACAAGGATCCGGCCGGCCGGGGCGTCGTCCGTCGGCCGGGCGTCGAACCCGGGCGCCGGCGCGACGCCGGTCCACCGCGCGGTTTCCGCCACGTAGAGCCGGGCCTGCTCGGGCTCACCGGGCGGCAGCGGGTCGAAGGCCACGACCCGGTCCGCGGGCAGGTGTGCGACACCGAACGGAACGCTCACCGTGAAGGTACTGCCCTCGTCGACCTGACTGGTCAGACCGACAGTGCCGCCGTGCATCTCGACCAACTCCCGGACCAGCGCCAGGCCGATCCCGGTGCCCTCGTGGGTGCGGGCACGCACCCCCGGCACCCGGTGGAACCGCTCGAAGACGTGCGGCAGCTCGTCCGGCAGGATGCCGATGCCGGTGTCGGTCACCTCCAGGCAGGCCACGCCGTCCACGGCCCGGACCCGCACCCGGATCTCACCGTCGAAGGTGAACTTGACCGCGTTCGACACCAGGTTGAGGACGATCTTCTCCCACATGTCCCGGTCGACGACGACCGGCGCCGGCAGCGGTGGGCAGTCCACCACCAGCCGCAACCCGGCCCGTTCGGTCGCCGATCGGAAGGTGCTGGCCAGTCGGGCCGTGTAGCTGGCGAGGTCGGTGGGCTGGTAGCGGGCGGCGAGCCGACCGGACTCCAGTCGGGAGAAGTCCAGGACGGTGTTCACCAGTTTGAGCAGGCGCAACGCGTTGCGGTGCATCATGGTGAGTCGGTCGGTCTCGGCCGCGGGCCGGGCCGAGTCGGCGAGCATGTCCTCCAGCGGGCCGAGCACCAGGGTCAGCGGGGTGCGGAACTCGTGGCTGACGTTGGCGAAGAAGTTGGTCTTCGCCAGATCCAGCGCCGCCAGTCCGGCGGCGCGGGCCCGCTCCTGTTCGTAGGCGCGCTGGGTGCCGGCCGCACGGGAGATCTGGGCGGCGATCAGCTCCAGGAAGTTGCGGTAGTCGTCGCTGAGCGGAAGCTGGCGGGCCACTCCGACGACAAGCACGCCGACCGTTTGGTTGGCCGCCGTGAGGGGCAGCACGAGGGCCTGGTCGGCGGCGTCGGCCGGCGGCGGATCGAGCAGATCGGCCACGTCGACGGTCGCGGGCGCGGTGTCGGCGGTGACCCGCGCCAGCAGCTCGGCGGTGTCGCCGAGAGCGGCCGGGGCGATGCCGGTGGACCCGGCCAGGGCGAGCTGACCGCTCTCGTCGGTCAGGTAGATCACGGCGAAGGGCACGTCCGCCCGGTGCCGGCCGAGCGCCTCGGCGGCGGTCCGACCGAGGTCGGCGGCGTTGCCCGTGTCGGTCAACTCGACACCCAGTTCGGCAAGTGCCCGCAGCCGGCGCTCGCCGAGGACCCGCCCGGTGGTCTCGTTGACGATGCAGTAGACCCCACTGACCGAGCCGTCCTCGCCCCGGATCGGGTCGTACGAGACGTTGAAGTAGGTCTGCTCGACGAAACCGTGTCGGTCCAGCAGGAACGGGTGGTCGTCGCCGCGGTAGGAGCGCCCGGTGCTCCGCACGCCGTCGAGCAGCGGGCCGAGCACCGCCCAGGTCTCCGCCCAGTGGTGTCGGGCCGGTTGGCAGAGCACGTCCGGATGTTTGCCGCCGATTGTCGGCCGGTAGGCGTCGTTGTAGAAGGCGAGCTGCTCGTCGCCCCAGAACATCACGATCTGCGCGCTGGAGGCGAGCATCATGCCGACCGCGTTGGTGAGCGCCAGCGGCCAGCGGCCGGGCTCGCCGAGCGGGCCGGCGGACCAGTCGAAGCGGCTCAGCAGCTCACCCATCTCGCCGCCGGCCGCGAACGCCGCAGCCAGCATCGGAGGAGCCGTCGGGCCGGGCGCGACGGACCGCCCAATGTCCGCGCCCCCCTGGGCCGAGCTCATACAGCCTCCCGCTCCGGCCGGCACCCCGCGACCGTTGATCTTCACCCGCCGTGCTTCGACTTGTACCCCAGCGGACCAGCAACGTAACGCAAGACGACAGTTGGACGCTGTTGATGTCCGCCCGAGCCGTCGGGCACCTGACGGTACGCCGGGCGCACCGACGTCGAACGGCGGTCGCCAGCGCGCCTGACGGGGTCAGAAGACCGGCAGCCCGTCGATGCTCGCCGCGTTCTTGGTGGCCCGGTAGACAGCCAGGTCGTCGGCGGTGCGCCGGGAGTGTGAGGTGAGTAACAGGTCACGTTCGGCGCGGAAGTCCATAAATGGCACCGCGTAGCCGCAGGAGTCGCTGACCCGTTCCACCTCGACGGTGATCACGGCCCGGACGGCGTGCACGTCCGGCGGCGCGGGAAACTCGGCGAGCCGGTCGGCGAAATCGTCCTCGGTCACCGCCACGCTGCGACCCCGGCCCTGCAACCGGACGATCTTCGGCGGCCCGTCGAAGGCGCAGAACATCAGCGTGATCCGGCCGTTGTCCCGCAGGTGGGCGATGGTCTCCGCCCCGCTGCCGTGATAGTCGAGGTAGGCCACCCGATGCGGGCCGAGGACCACGAACGTGCCCCGCATGCCCTTCGGGGAGACGTTCACATGCCCCTCGGCGCCGGACGCCGCCGTCGCCACGAAGAAGACCGGCTGGTCCGCGATGAAGTCACGTAGTCGAGAGTCGATCTCCGGATAGACCTTGCCCATGCGGCGATCCTCCCACCGGCCCCACCACCCGTCGGGGCGACCTAGCTCACACCGCTGGCCAGCCGCTCGGCGGCGGCCCGGACCAGCGCCGTGATCGGCCGCGGCTCCTTCTCGTTCTCCGGATGCCACTGCACGCCCAGCACGAACGGCCGCGTCGGGTCCTCGACGGCCTCGATCACGTCGTCCGCCGCCCACCCGGTGACCGCGAGCCGACCGGGATCGGCGACCGCCTGGTGGTGGTAGGAGTTGACCCGGTCCACCCCGGCCAGCACCGTCGCGGCCAGGCTCCCCGGCGCGAACCGTGCCGGATGGGTCCCGTAGACGCCGGGCGCCGGCCGGTGCCCCTCGTGGCCGACCACGTCGGGCAGGTGCTGGTGCAGGGTGCCGCCGTAGGCGACGGCAAGCAACTGCATGCCCCGGCACACGCCCAGCACCGGCAGCCCGGCGGCGAGCGCGGCGGCCAACAACACCAGCTCACCGGCGTCCCGGTCCGGCCGATCCTCGGTCCGCGGGTCGGGTCGCTGGCCGTAGCGCCCCGGACCCACGTCCGCGCCGCCGGCCAGCAGTAGCCCGTCGAGGACGGCCACCACGTCCGCGTCCACGTCGTCCGGCGGCAGGACCACCGCGCGGCCACCCGCGGCCGTCACCGCCCGCGCGTAGGCCTCTGGCACCAGCACGGCCCGTACGCCCTGCCAGCTCGCCCAGGCGGCGGGCTCGACGTACGCGCTGATCCCGATCAGCGGCCGCCGCCGGGCCGGCGTGCTCACAGCGGTGTGACGTACGCGCCCGTGATGCCGCCGTCGACCACGAACTGCGCGGCGGTCATGAACGAGGCGTCGTCGCTGGCCAGGAACGCCACCGCGGCGGCGATCTCCGCGGGCTGCCCGAAGCGACCCATCGGCACGTGCACGAGCCGGCGGGCGGCCCGCTCCGGGTCGGCGGCGAACAGCTCCAGCAGCAACGGGGTGGCCACCGGGCCGGGACAGAGCGCGTTGACCCGGATGCCCTCGCGGGCGAACTGCACGCCCAGCTCCCGGGTCATCGCCAGCACCCCACCCTTGCTCGCGGTGTACGCGATCTGCGACGTCGCCGCGCCCATCAGCGCCACGAACGACGCCGTGTTGATGATCGAGCCCTTGCCCTGGCGGCGCATGTGTGGGATCGCGTACTTGCAGCAGAGGTAGACGCTCGTGGTGTTGACCCGGAGCACCCGCTCCCACGCGTCGAGGCCGGTGTCCAGGATGGAGTCGTCGTCCGGGGGTGAGATGCCGGCGTTGTTGAACGCGATGTCCACCCGACCGTGTCGGTCGGCCACCCCGTCGAACAGGTCGCGTACCGCCGACTCGTCGGCCACGTCGGTGGCCACGAACTCACCACCGCACTCCTCGGCGGCCCTCGTGCCGGCCGCCGCGTCGATGTCCACGCAGACCACCCGGGCCCCCTCGGCGGCGAATCGCCGCACGGTGGCCAACCCGATGCCGCTGCCCGCTCCGGTGACCACGGCCACCCGGTCCTGCAATCGACCCTGCACAGGCGTCACTCCTCTGTCGCGATGAACACGTTCTTGACGTCGGTGAAGGAGTGCAGCGCGTCCGGGCCCAGCTCACGGCCGAGCCCGGAACGCTTCATCCCGCCGAACGGGGTCCAGTAGCGCACCGAGGAGTGCGAGTTGACGCTGAGGTTGCCGGAGTCGACGGCACGGGCCAGGCGGAGTGCCCGACCCACGTCCCGGGTCCAGATGGAGCCGGAGAGCCCGTACTCGGTGTCGTTGGCGAGCCGGACCGCGTCGGCCTCGTCGTCGAACGGCAGCACCGAGACCACCGGGCCGAAGATCTCCTCCCGCCAGTGCCGGTCGGCCGGCGAGTCGGCGAGCAGCACCGTGGGCGCGTGCCAGAAGCCGGGGCCGTCGGGGCAGGAGCCGGTGAAGGCGACCCGCGCGTCGGCCAGGTAGCCGGCGACCCGGTCCCGCTGGGCCGCGGAGATCAGCGGACCCATCTCGGCGCTCTCCCGGGACGGGTCCTCCACCCGGAAGGCGCGTACCGCCGGTTCGAGCAGTTCCAGGAACCTGTCGTACACCGAACGCTGGACCAGGATCCGCGACCGGGCGCAGCAGTCCTGGCCGGCGTTGTCGAAGACCGCGCCCGGCGCGGTCGCGGCAGCGCGTTCCAGGTCGGCGTCGGCGAACACGATGTTCGCGCTCTTGCCGCCCAGTTCCAGGGTGAGCCGCTTCACCTGGGCCGCGCAGCCGGCCATGATCCGGGTGCCGACCTCGGTGGAGCCGGTGAAGCAGATCTTGCGGACCGCCGGGTGGCTGACGAAGCGCTCCCCCACCACCGCACCCGCACCGGGTACGACGGTGAACACGTCGTCGGGCAGGCCCGCCTCGCGGGCCAGCTCGGCCAGCCGCAGCGCGGTGAGCGGGGTCAACTCGGCGGGCTTGAGCACCACTGTGTTGCCGGCGGCGAGGGCCGGGACGAACCCCCAGGCGGCGATCGGCATCGGAAAGTTCCACGGCACGATCACGCCGACCACGCCGAGTGGCTCGTGGAAGGTGACGTCCAACCCGCCCGGCACCGGGATCTGCCGCCCGGTCAGCCGCTCGGGCGCCCCGGCGTAGTAGTCCAGGACGTCGCGGACGTTGCCGGCCTCCCACCTGGCGTTGCCGATGGTGTGCCCGGAGTTGCGCACCTCCAGCGCGGCCAACTCGTCCAGGTGCGCGTCGACCACGGCGGCGAACCGCCGCAGCAACCGTGCCCGATCCCCCGCGCCCACCTGACGCCAGGTCACGAAGGCCGAGGCGGCCCGAGAGATCGCCCCGTCCACCTCCTCCACCGACGCCGAAGAAACCTCCCGGAACCCAACCCCGCTCGCCGGATCCACGACAACACTCATGCCCCAACCCACCCCTTCCTCCACGCGATCTTGCACTTACTGCCCCGACATCAGCGACGATTCACCACAGAACGGCGACACAAAGTGCAAGATCGCGGCGGCAGGGGCGGGGTGGGTTAGAGGCGTTCGAAGCCACGGGTTAGCTCCCAGTCCGTTACCGCCGCGTCGAAGGCGGCCAGCTCGACCCGTGCCTGGTTGGCGTAGTGGGCCACCACCTCGGGGCCGAACGCCTCCTGGGCCACCGCGGAGTTCTCCCAGAGGGTCAGGGCGTCGCGCAAAGTGCCGGGGACACGCTCGGCCTCCGGGTCGTCGTACGCGTTGCCGGTGCACTCCGCGCCCAGCTCCAGCTCGCCGTCGATGCCGTGCAGCGCGCCTGCCACCAGCCCGGCGATCGCCAGGTACGGGTTGACGTCGGCGCCGGGCACCCGGTTCTCCACCCGCATGCCCTGCCCGTGTCCGACGACCCGCAGCGCGCAGGTGCGGTTGTCCACGCCCCAGCGCAGCGCCGTCGGGGCGAACGAGCCGGGTTGGTAGCGCTTGTAGGAGTTGATGTTGGGGGCGAACAGCAGGCTGAACTCCCGCATGGTGGCGAGCAGCCCGGCGAGCACCCGCTGCCCGGTCGCCGACAGGTGCGCCGGCCCGTCGCCGAGCATCGCCGACTCATCGTTGCTGTCGCGCAACGAGAAGTGAATGTGGCAGGAGTTGCCCTCCCGCTCGTTCGGCTTGGCCATGAAGGTGATCGCCATCCCCTCCTGGGCGGCGATCTCCTTGGCCCCGTTCTTGTAGATGACATGGTGGTCGGCGCAGGCGACCGCCTCGTCGTAGCGGAAGGCGATCTCGTGCTGCCCGAGGTTGCACTCGCCCTTGGCGCTCTCCGGCGTGAGCCCGGCGCCGGCCATCTCGGTGCGGATCCGGCGCAGCAGCGGCTCCACCCGGGCGGTGCCGAGCAGCGAGTAGTCCACGTTGTACTGGTTGGCCGGGGTGAGGTCGCGGTAGCCGCGCCGCCAGGCATCCTCGTACGAGTCACGGAACAGCACGAACTCCAGCTCGGTGCCGGCGTACGCGGTCAGCCCGTGCTCGGCCAGCCGGTCCAGTTGCCGACGCAGGATCTGCCGGGGCGAGGCAACCACGTCGCCGGAGCCGTCGAGCCAGGTCAGATCGGCCAGCAGCAACGCGGAGCCCGGCTGCCAGGGCATCCGGCGCAACGTGGCGAAGTCCGGCACCATCGCGAAGTCACCGTAGCCGCGTTCCCAGCTCGACATCGCATAGCCGTCGACGGTGTTCATGTCGACGTCGACGGCGAGCAGGTAGTTGCAGCCCTCGCTGCCGTTGGCCACCACCTGGTCGAGGAAGAACGGCGCGTGGAACCGTTTGCCCTGCAACCGCCCCTGCATGTCGACAAGGGCCAGCACCACGGTGTCGATCTCGCCGGCGTCGACGGCGACCCGCAACTCTTCCAACGTCAACGGCGTTCTGCTCATGAGCGGGCCTCCATCACCAAGGTCTACTGGCAAACCGGATCACCGTCAATGCCCCCGGCATGGTCGGCGGCAAACCGCGCGAGGAGTTGTCATGCAAACCTGTCCAGCCGCAATGGCAAGATCCTGCGGATCCGGCCGATCGGCGGCGTCCCGGCGGGCAACCCGCTGCCCGGCTCTCCGGTGTTCAGCTACGGCCACCGCAACGTGCAGGGTCTGGCCTGGGACGCGCAGGGCCGACTGTTCGCCACCGAGTTCGGCCAGTCCACGTGGGACGAGGTGAACCGCATCGTCCCAGGCGGCAACTACGGCTGGCCGGTCGTGGAGGGCCCGAGCAGCGATCCCCGGTTCCGTGCCCCGGTGGTCGTCTGGCCCCCGGCACAGGCGTCGCCGAGCGGTGCCGCCTTCGCCAATGGCACCCTGTTCGTCGCCGCGCTGCGGGGAACCCGACTGTGGGCCGTTCCGATCAGCCCCGCCGGGACTGTCGGCACACCGTCCGCCGAACTGGTGGGCGCCTACGGCCGGCTCCGTGCCGTCGAGGTGGCTCCGGACGGCTCCCTCTGGGTGGCCACCAGCAACCGCGACGGCAATGGCACCCCGGGGCCGCAGGACGACCGCATCCTCCGGTTCGCGACCGACGAGCGGCAGCCACCGCCCGCCGGTCGGATCGGAGTCCGTCCCGCGGACCCCGGCCCCACTTTCACGTCACTTCACGGTCCCCATTGAGGTCACGACGTCCTCATTACCGGTGTGCGACCAGAACACCGGCTCGTCAAGATAACGCAGCTTCGCCTCGGCCCAGAGCGGGTGCGACGAGACCACGAACCAGTCGTGGCTGCGGGACAAGAGATACATGTCCGAACCGGGTTCGATGACCAGTCCGTGCAACTCCGTCAGACGGCGCGTCTGCTCCGGATCCGCCCTGCGCAGTGACAAGCCGCGCAGCACGAAGGGTGCGCAGAGATACTTCACGTGCTGGAACAGGACCTCGAGCCGGTGCTCGTGTGTCGAATTGGCGTCGGCCTGCAACCACAACCGGGTATGGCTCCGACTCACCTGAGTGACCTGAAACAGCCGGTCCGGCGCTTCGAGCACGGCGGTGGTCTCATTGCTGATCATGGCTTTCGTCCATCCTTGAACTCTCGACGGTGCGGACCGGGCCGGCGAACCACTTCCGGGCCGAGGCGTACCACCAGACGGCGACCACCAGCAACACCCCGCCGACGGCGAGTGGCGCGTAGTTCACGGCCGACCAGGTGAAGCCGTCGTTGCCGGGCACCCCGGCGGGCACGATCGGCAGCACGAAGTAGACGGCGATGACCGCGATCTCGATCACCGCGATCCAGCCCAGCAGCTTGTACTTCCGCCCCAGCGTCCACGGGCCGGGCACGAACCGGTCGCCCATCCGCAGCCGCAGCGCGATCGGGATGAGGAAGGACAGGTACAGCCCGAGCACCGCCACGGAGACCACCGCGTAGAAGGCGATCGGGATGCCGGCCGAGCTTTCGTAGAGCGCCGGCAGGGTCAGCACCAGGCCGGCCACCGTGGCGCCGATGATCGCGTTGACCGGGGTGCCGTTTCGGTCGACGGTCGACCAGAGCCGCCAGCCCGGCACCGCCCGGTCCCGGCTGAACGCGTACGCCATGCGGCTCATCGACGTCACGCAGCTCATGCCCCAGAAGAACTGCCCGATGGTGGAGATGATGATGACGATCTTGAAGAAGACCGGGGTCAGCGCCGACTCGAAGATGGCGCCGGAGAACCCGCCCGCCGCGTTGACCGCCTCGACGTCGGTGGCCGCGAAGAGGAACGCCAGCAGCAGGATCCAACCACCGACCGCCGAATAGAAGATCGACTGCCAGAGCCCCCGCGCGGCGGCCTGCGACGCGCCCCGGGTCTCCTCGGAGACGTGCGCGCAGGCGTCGAAGCCGGTGATCGTGTACTGGGTCAGCAGGAAGCCCAGCGGCAGCACGTAGAACCAGAACGTCAGTCCGCCGATGTCCCCGTCACCGAAGCCGGAGTTGTTGAACCGCTCGGTGAACACGAACTGGAAGCTCTGATGGTTGTCGGGCACGAGGACCAGGATGGCCACCACGACGGCCGCGCCGGCCACGTGCCACCAGACCGAGACGTTCTGGAGTACGTCGATGATCCGGTGCCCGAAGATGTTGATCAGGCCGTGCAGGATCAGGATGATCACGAAGAGCACGAACGCCTGCCGCAGCGTCCCGGCCCAGCCGTCGAAGAGCGCCGACAGGGTGAGGTTGAGAAACGTCGCGCAGCCGTAGTCGACCGAGGCGGTGACCGCCACCAGACCGATCAGGTTCAACCAGCCGGTGAACCAGCCGTGCACCGGGCGACCCATGGTGGCCGCCCACCAGTAGATCCCGCCCGCGGTCGGGTACGCCGACACCAGCTCCGCCATGCAGAAGCCGATGATCAGGATGAACAGCGAGATCAGCGGCCAACCCCAGGAGATGGCGACCGGCCCGCCGTTGTTCCACGCCTGACCGAAGGTGGTGAAGCAGCCGGCCAGGATCGAGATGATCGAGAACGAGATGGCGAAGTTGGAGAAGCCGCTCCACTTGCGGCGCAACTCCTGTTTGTAGCCGAGTTCGGCGAGCCGTCGGGCGTCGTCGTCCATCGGTTGCTCGGCGGTCGGCACGGGCGTCGTGGCCACTGCACACCTCCCTGAGGTGGTTCCGCGTGCGAGTGCGCAAAGTGTCATCCCGGCTGATCAAGACGGTCAATACGTCGCGGGTGGGAAACTCACCGCCGGAGAGCTAATTGCGTTGCCGTCCGGCCGCTCCGACCCGCATCCTTGACCTCGTGACCAGGCCCGATCCAGGGGCCGCTCCCCGGGCACTCGGACCGCCCGGATGGCGGCGCGGGGCACGCCTCTCTCTCACGTACGGCTCATCGCCGTACCCGACACGTGCCCCGCGCCCACTCCACCCCCATCGATCTTGCAGTTCCTGTCGTCGATTTGGGCAGTCATGCCACAACTGTCGGGACAGAAAGTGCAAGATCGCGCAGGAGGGCGGGCTCGGCCTCGCCGTGTCCGTGGTCAGGTCAGGAGGAGGCCGGTCACCCAGAGGGCCGCGACGGTCAGACCGGCCAGGAACTCCACGAGCATCGACAGGCCGACCGCCTTGATGGCCTGCACGGTGGACGGCCAGGCGAGCCGGTTGCTGCCCAGCCGTAGCCGCTCCGCGGCCCACACCCCGGCGACGAAGCCGAGCACCAGCCCGACGACCGGCACCACGAAGAACCCGATGATGCCGAGCACCCCACCGGCGAGCAGGGTGGACATCGGCACGCCGGTGTTCTTCAGGTTGCGGCCCGGCCACGCGTACTTGATCACGGTGCCGCCCGCCGCGACGACAGTGGCGGCTGCGAACACCGCCCAACCACCCACCCCGGCGCCGCCGAAGATCGCCCAGACCAGCACACCGCCCCAGCACAGCGGCAACGCCGGCAGACCCGGCACCACCACGCCGGCCAGCCCGGCCAGGATGGCCAGCCCGGCCACCACAGTCACCGCCGTCTGCGAATCCGTCAGGTCCACGCCGTCACCCTCCATCGCCGCCAACCGAGCCACCCGGACCACGGGGGCCCCTCGCGCGCACGCCGTCCTGCGGGCGGTCCACCGTGGCGCGCCCGTGGCGGCCGCCGGCAACCCGTTCCCCGCTCACGCCGCCCCGCCCCGCAGCCGCGCGGTGATCGCGTCGGCCGGGACCGGGGCGCCGAAGTACCGGCCCTGCCCGGTGTCGCACCGTAGCGCCCGCAGCCGTTCGGCCTGCACGCCGGTCTCGACCGCCTCGGCGGTGACCCACAGCTCCAGGGCGTGCGCCAACCGGACCAACGCGTCGACGATCCGTTCGTCGCGGTGGTCGGCCGCGACGTCGGTCCCGTCGGCGCGGATCCCCTCCACGAACGGGCCGGCGAGCTTCAGCGAGTGGATCGGCAACCGCCGCAGGTACGCGAGGTTCGAGTAACCGGTGCCGAAGTCGTCCACGGCCAGCCGGACGCCGAGCGCGGCGAGCCGATGCAGGCTGCGCAGCGGCTCACCGGCGCTGCCCATCACGGCGCTCTCGGTCAGCTCCAACTGGAGCAGGTCGGCGGGCAGGCCGCTGGTGTGCAGCACGTCGGCCACCGTGTCCACGATCGCCGGGTCGTCGGCCTGCCGCGCCGCCAGGTTGACGCTGACCACCAGCCGGGCGTCGGGGAACTCCCGCCGCCACCGCTCGGCGTCGTGGCAGGCCCGCCGCAGCACCCACTCGCCGAGCCGGACGATCAGGCCGGTCTCCTCGGCCAGGCCGATGAACCCGTCCGGCCCGAGCAGGCCCAACTCCGGGTGCTCCCACCGGACCAACGCCTCCACCGCGAGCATGGTGCCCTCCAGCAGCGACACGATCGGCTGGTAGTGCAGCACGAACTCGCCCCGGTCCAGGGCGGCCGGCAGCCCGGCGACAAGTGCCGACCGGGCGATGTCCCGGGCGCTGCGCTCCGGGTCGTAGACCGCCCAGCGGCCCCGGCCCGCCCCCTTGGCCCAGTAGAGCGTGGTGTCCGCCGCCTTCATCAGCTCGGACGGGGTGGTCTCCGCCGCCGGGCACTGCACGATGCCCACGCTGGCTGTCACGGCCAACTGGTGGTCGCCGACGTGCACCGGGGCCGCGACGGCGGCCAACGCGGACTCCGCGACGGCCACCGCGTCGTCGATGTCGTCCCCGCCGTCGACCAGGATCACGAACTCGTCGCCACCCATCCGGGCGACCAGGTGGCCGTGGTCGGCCACGCACGCGGCCAGCCTGCGGCCGATCATCACCAGCAGCCGGTCGCCGAGGTCGTGGCCGAGGCTGTCGTTGATCGCCTTGAAGCCGTCCAGGTCGAGGAAGCACACCCCGACCCGCTGCCCGGCGCCCGCGCCGTCGAGGACCCGGCCCAGCGTCTCGAAGAACAACGTCCGGTTGGGCAGCCCGGTCAGCGGGTCGTGCAGCGCCTGGAAGCGCAGCCGCTGCTGGAGTTCGTACCGCTCGGTGATGTCCTCGATCATCGCGACGGTGAACCGGGGTCGCCCGTCGCCGTGCCGGATCAGCGAGACGGCCAGATCCGTCCAGACGACGCTGCCGTCCTTGCGGTGGTAGCGCTTCTCCACCCGGGCGGCGTCCTGCTTGCCGTCGATCAGCTCCTGGTAGAGCTCCCACATCCCGGCGGCGTCGTCGGCGTGGAACAGCGCCGCCACGTTGCTGCCGCGCAACTCCTCGATCGAGTAGCCGAGCATGTCGGCGAACGCCTGGTTGACGTCGATGATCTGGCCGTCCACACCGGCGATGCCGATGCCGATCGCGGCGCCGGTGAAGACCGCCCGGAAGCGGGCCTCGCTGTCGCGCAGTGCCTGCTCGACCCGGTCCCGTGCCTGCCAGGCGGACCTGGCGATCTGCTCCTGCTGGCTGAACGTGCGGTCGCGCAGCGCGCGGGCGAACCCGGCGGCCAGCCCGCCCTGCAGCGCCGCGATCCGCTCGGTCAGGTCCGCCGGCTCATCGACGCTGGAGAGCACCCGGCCCGGGAAGTCCGTACCGAGGGCGCGCAGCGTCCAGTCCAGGGCCTGCGGCGCGGTGAGGTGCGCCTCGACAAGCGCCCGACCAACCTCCTCCGCCGGTTCGACACGGAACGGTTCCGCCCGCACCGCCTGCGCCAACCGGTTCGTGTGCGCCAGCAGCAGCCGCTCGGTCTCGGTCACGCTGAGCGGCACGAAACCGAGGCGGCGGATCGCGCGGGCCCAGTCAGCGGCGTACCCCTGGGCATCGGCCCGGCCGACGGAGTCCGGGACGGCGGTCATGTCGATCAGCCGGCGGGCTGGTCGTACCGGGCGACACCACCGAAGGCGCCGAACCGCTCCGGGTGCTCGTCCACGTCCGACGGTGAGTCCGGACGCCAGAGCGGCATGTGCACCACGCCCGGTTCGAGGACCTTCCAGTCGCCGAAGAAGTCGCTGACCTGCGCACGGGAGCGCAGGGTGATCTCGGTGTCGGTCCGTGCGGAGAGCCGCTGGGCGTCCAGCATCTCCTGTGGCTGGTCCTCGAAGGTGGAGTGCGAGACGACCAGGAAGCTGCCCGGCGCGGCGACGGCCCGCAGGGTGGTCAGGATCTCCTCAGGCCGGTCGCGGTCCGGGATGAAGTGCACCACCCCGGCCAGCAGGATGCCCATCGGCCGGCTGAAGTCGATGAGCCCGAGCTGCCGGGTCTCGGCGAGGATCCGCTCCGGCTCGCGCAGGTCGGCGTGGATGACACCTGTCAACTCGTTGCCGGCGAGCAGCTCCCGGCTGTGCGCGACCGCCACCGGGTCGATGTCGACATAGACCACGCGGGCCTTCGGGTTGACCGCCTGGGCCACCTCGTGCACGTTGCCGACAGTCGGTATTCCGGAGCCGATGTCGAGGAACTGGTCGATGCCGGCGTCGAGGAGCACCCGGACGGCCCGCCGCAGGAACTCCCGGCCGGAACGCATGGTGGCGGCGAGGTTCGGGGTCATGCTGGCGATCTGCTCGGCCAGTTGCCTGTCGATCTCGAAGTTGTGCGCCCCGCCCAGGAAATAGTCGTACACCCGGGCCGCGCTCGGCCTGGTCAGATCGATCTCGGTCGGCAGTCCGTCCGGCATCAGCGTGCTCCCCAGTTCATCGCCGCGGCGCGGGACGGCACCGGCGTCGACGGCGTGCGCGAGCACCGGCCGACCCGCGGGTCGTGTGGTGTGGACCACTCTAGGCGGCTGACTCCAGGATCAGCGAGATGCCTTGACCGACGCCGATGCACATGGTGGCCAACGCCCGGCGGCCGCCGCGACGGCGCAGCTCCAGGGCGGCCGTCAGCGCCAGCCGCGCGCCGCTTGCGCCGAGCGGGTGCCCCAGCGCGATGGCCCCGCCGTTCGGGTTGACGTGCTCGGCGTCCACGGGCAGGCCCAGCTCCCGCAACACCGCCACGGACTGCGCGGCGAACGCCTCGTTCAGCTCCACCACGTCCACCGCGCCCACCTCGACACCCACCCGGTCGAGCAGCTTGCGGGTGGCCGGCACCGGGCCGATCCCCATGATCCGGGGCGGCACGCCGGCCACCGCCGCACCGCCGATGCGGGCCAGCGGGGTGAGGCCGTACCGGTGCACCGCCGCCTCGCTGGCCACCAGCAGCGCGACCGCGCCGTCGTTGACGCCCGAGGAGTTGCCGGCGGTGACCGTGCCGCCGTCGCGGAACGGGGTGGGCAGCGCGGCCAGCTTCTCCAGCGTGGTCTCCCGGGGGTGCTCGTCGACCTCGACCAGCCGGGTCTCGCGCCGACCGGCCGGCACCGACACCGCCACGATCTCCTCGGCGAACCGGCCGTCGGCCTGCGCCTTGGCGGCGCGCTGCTGGGAGCGGTACGCGAAGGCGTCCTGCTCGGCCCGGCTCACGCCGTACTCGGCGGCCACGTTCTCCGCCGTCTCCGGCATCGAGTCGACGCCCCACCCGTCGCGCATCAACGGGTTGACCAGCCGCCAGCCCAGTGTGGTGTCGTACACCTCGGCCGAGCGGGAGTACGCCGACGTCGCCTTCGGCAGGACGAACGGCGCCCGGCTCATGCTCTCCACCCCGCCGGCGATCATCAGCTCCGCGTCCCCGGACACGACGGCCCGGGCGGCGATGGCGAGGGCGTCCAGGCCCGAGCCGCAGAGCCGGTTGACAGTGCTGCCCGGCACCTCCTCGGGCAGGCCGGCCAGCAGCGCCGCCATCCGGGCCACGTTGCGGTTGTCCTCGCCGGCCTGGTTGGCGCAGCCGAGCACGACGTCGTCCACCCGCGCCCAGTCCACCGACGGGTGGCGGGCGACCAGTTCACGGATCACGTGCGCGGCCAGGTCGTCGGGGCGGACGGCGGCCAGCGCGCCCGCGTACCGGCCGATCGGGGTACGGACACCGGCCACCAGGTATGCCACGGTCATCGCGAGTCCTTCGGGGTGCAGACGGCGGGGATGGGCACGCCCACCGGGTCGCGGGGGCTGCCGGCCGCCAGGATATCCGCGCCGGCAACGGATAGGTTGACGGCATGGCTCGGGCCCAGTTCAGCGCAGAGACCAGTGGCGGCGGCGCGTTCGTCCGCCAGCCCAACCGCTTCACCGGGCGGGTCACCGCCGACTCGACCTCCCCACCCGGCGGCGGTCCGGACGAGCAGGACCGCTGGCCCCTGGAAGCCGGCCGCTACCGGTTGATCTGGTGCCGGGCCTGCCCGTGGGCGCACCGGGCGAGGATCGTGCGCGGCCTGCTCGGGTTGGACGACGCGATCTCGCTGGGCACCGTCGACCCGATCCGCGACGAGCGGGGCTGGGCGTTCGCCCTCGACCCGGACGGCTTCGACCCGGTCCTCGGCGTTGGCTTCCTCTCCGAGGCGTACCTGGCCACCGACCCGGACTACACCGGCCGGGTGACCGTGCCGGCGCTCGTCGACACGCTCACCGGCCGGGTGGTCACCAACGACTACCCCCAGCTCACCCTCGACTTCTCCAGCGAGTGGCGGTCCCTGCACGCGCCCGACGCACCGGATCTGTATCCGGTCGCGCTGCGCCCCGAGCTGGACGCGCTGATGGCCGAGATCCACGCGGACGTCAACAACGGCGTCTACCGGTGCGGGTTCGCCACCTCCCAGGAGGCGTACGACGAGGCGTTCCGGGCGCTCTTCGCCCGGCTGGACACGCTGTCCGAGCGGCTGGCCGGGCAGCGCTACCTGATGGGTGACGCGATCACCGAGGCCGATGTGCGGCTGTTCACCACGCTGGTCCGCTTCGACGCCGCCTACCACGGCCACTTCAAGTGCAACCGCACCAAGCTGACCGAGATGCCGGTCCTGTGGGCGTACGCCCGGGATCTCTTCCAGACCCCGGGCTTCGGCGAGACGGTGGACTTCGACCACATCAAGCGGCACTACTACGGCACCCACCACCAGATCAACCCGAGCGGCATCGTGCCACTCGGGCCGGACGAGTCCGGTTGGCACACGCCACACGGGCGTGGCTGAGCCGGGTCGTCCCGGCACCACGACCGCGCCGAGGCCCGGCGCGGACGTCGCCCGCCGGGCCGCCGGTTCCGCCGCGGCGGGTTGCGCGCTCGCGGGCGCGGTGGCGGTGACGGTCGCCGTGGTCGCCAGTCCCGGTCCCGGTCTCACCGGGTACGTCAGCGAGGCCGGCATCGCCGGCAGTGGACACGCCGCGACGTACCGGATCGGAATCCTCGCCCTGGCCGCCGCGTTGCTGTTGATCGGCGGCGCGCTGCCTGCCGGGGTGTGGGTGGCGGCGCCGGCGCTGCTCGCCACCGGCGCCGTGTTCGCGGCGGTGTCCGGGGCGGTGACCTGCTCCACCGGCTGCCCACTGCCGCCGTTCGAGCGCGCCACGACCGCGGATCTGGTGCACGGCGGCGCGAGCATCGCGGCCACCGCGTCGGTGGTCTTCGCCATGCTCGCGCTCGCCGTGTCCGGGTCGGTCGGCACGGCGGTGCGTCGCCTGGCCGGTGGGAGCGCCGCGCTGGCCCTGCCACTCTGCGCGACGGTCGGGCTGTGCATGCTCGTCGTCGGCCGGGGCGCGGTGGTGGGTGTGCTGGAACGGGTGGTCCTCGTGCTGCTCGTGGCCTGGGGTCTCGCCACCGCCACCACCCTGGCCCTGGACCGCGGGCAGACACGCTCCTGGTAAGGATCCTCACGCCGACCGCTCCTTGCGATACCCGGCCAGCGGCGTATTCTCGCCTAGCGATGACAAATGTCTGGGGCCTCACCGTCCGCCTGTATGTCGACCTCCGACTGCAGGCCAGCGGCATCTGTCCGGGCTAGCTGCGCTTCCACGCCTGCCCCGATCAGACCCGGACAATTGGATAGATTCCTCATGCCCTTCAGCCTGCGCAAGATTCCCTTCTCCGTGCAGATCCTGCTCGGCCTCGTGCTCGGCGTCGCGCTGGGCTTCCTGGCCCGCGCCAACGACCTGAGCTGGCTGACCAGCACCCTGCACACCGTCGGTGGCCTCTTCATCCAGCTCCTCAAGCTGGCCGTACCGCCGCTGGTCTTCACCGCCATCGTGGTCAGCGTCGTCAGCCTGCGCGGCGTGGCCAACGCCGCCCGGCTCGCCCTCAAGACCCTGATGTGGTTCGGCATCACCGCGCTGATCGCGGTGAGCATCGGCATCGGCATCGGCCTGCTCACCAACCCGGGCAAGGGCGTGTCCCTCGACGTGGGTGGCGCGACACCGCCGAAGAACACCGGCTCGTGGACCGACTTCCTCACCGGCATCGTGCCCACCAACCCGGTCGGCGCGTTCGTCGAGGGCAACGTCCTGCAGATCGTCTTCCTCGCCCTCGTCGTCGGTGCCGCGGCCCTGCTGGTCGGCGACGCCGCCGAACCGTTCGTCGCGTTGAACCGCTCCCTGCTGGAGATCGTCCAGAAGGCGCTCTGGTGGGTCATCCGCCTCGCCCCGATCGGCACCCTCGGTCTGATCGGCAATGCCGTCGCCTCGTACGGCTGGGACCTGCTGGCCCCCCTCGCGAAGTTCACCACCGCCGTCTACGTCGGCTGCGCCATCGTGCTGTTCGTGGTCTACCCGCTGGTGCTGATCCTCGCCGGCCGCCTCAACCCGCTGCGCTTCTTCGCCGGCGCCTGGCCGGCGATCGAGCTGGCCTTCGTGTCCCGCTCCTCGGTCGGCACCATGCCGGTGACGCAGCGCTCCGTCGAGCGGCTCGGCGTCCCCCGCGAGTACGCCTCGTTCGCGGTGCCCTTCGGCGCCACCACGAAGATGGACGGTTGCGCCGCCATCTACCCGGCCCTCGCCGCGATCTTCGTGGCCCAGGTGTTCGGCGTGCACCTCGGCGTCACCGACTACCTGCTCATCGCGTTCGTCTCGGTGGTCGGCTCGGCGGCCACCGCCGGCCTGACCGGCGCGATCGTGATGCTCACCCTGACCCTCAGCACGCTTGGCCTGCCGCTGGCGGGCGCCGGTCTGCTGCTGGCCATCGACCCGATCCTGGACATGATCCGCACCGCCACCAACGTGGCCGGGCAGGCCCTGGTGCCGACAGTCGTCGCCGCCCGCGAGGGCACCCTCGACCGGGTCGCGTACGAGTCCGCCGGTCGTCGCGACCTGATCGACCCGGAGCCGGCCGCCCAGGCCCGGCCCGAGCTGACTCCCGTTCCCGCCTGACCAGAGCACACCGACGGCGACAGGCCCTCCCCCGGGGGGCCTGTCGCCGTCTCGGAGAGGATGGCCCCATGAGTTCCCTGTTCACTCCCCTGGCCCTGCGTGCCGTCACCCTGCCCAACCGGGTCGCCATGGCGCCGATGTGCCAGTACTCCGCCGGTCCGGACGGTCTGCCCACCGACTGGCACCTGATCCACCTCGGCAGCCGCGCGGTAGGTGGCGCCGGGCTGGTGCTGACCGAGGCGACCGCGGTGCTCCCCGAGGGGCGGATCAGCCCGCAGGACACCGGGCTGTGGTCCGGCGCACACGTCGACGCGTGGCGGCCGGTGACCGCGTTCGTGGCCGCCCACGGCGCGGTGCCGGCCGTGCAGCTCGCGCACGCCGGGTTCAAGGCCTCCACCTACCGGCCGTGGGCGCCGGAGCGCGGTGGCGTGCCGGACGCCGAGGGCGGCTGGACGCCCACCGCCCCCGGCGCGGAGCCGTTCACCGCCGGCTACCGGACGCCGACCGCCCTCGACGAGGCCGGCATCGCCGGCGTGGTCGAGGCGTTCGCGGCCGGAGCCGAACGCGCGCTGGCCGCCGGCTTCGCCGCCGTGGAGATCCACGCCGCGCACGGTTACCTGCTCAACGAGTTCCTCTCACCGCTGACCAACACGCGCACCGACGGCTACGGCGGCGATCGGACCGCCCGGATGCGACTCACCCTGGAGGTGGCCCGCGCGGTACGCGCCGCGGTGGGCGAGGACGTGCCGGTGCTGACCCGCATCTCGGCCACCGACTGGGTCGAGGGCGGCTGGACGATCGAGGACAGCGTGGTGCTCGCCGGTGAGCTGGCCGGCGTCGGCGTCGACCTGGTCGACGCCTCCTCCGGTGGCGTCAGCACGGACCAGCGCATCCCGCTCGGCCCCGGCTACCAGGTGCCGCTGGCCGCCCAGATCCGCCGCGAGGCCAGCGTGCCCACCGGCGCGGTGGGCCTGATCGTCGAGCCCGAGCACGCCGAGCAGATCATCGCGGACGGCGAGGCCGACCTGGTGCTGCTGGGCCGGGAGCTGCTGCGCGACCCGTACTGGCCGCGCCGGGCCGCCGCCAAGCTCGGCGTCGTCTACTCCGGGCCGCCGCAGTACGCCCGCGCCTGATCCCCGCCGTCGGACGGCTGCCGGTCCCGGCAGCCGTCCGAGGGTCAGCCCGCCAGGTGCGACCAGTCGCCCTCCAGGTCCTGCCAACTGCCCTGGGCAGCCACCGTGCCACCGAGCAGCACCACCACGTGGTCGGCGCGGACCAGCGCGGCGCGCTTCGCGGTCGAGCCGACCACCGTCACCCCGTGTCCGCGCAACGCCTGCCACAACGCCAGCTCGGTGGTGACGTCGAGCGCCGACGACACGTCGTCGGCGACCAACAGTTCGGTACGCGGCGCCAGCGCCCGAGCCAACGCCAACCGCTGCAACTGCCCACCGGAGAGCCTCGTGCCCTTGTGCCCGATGAGCAGACCCAGCCCGCCGCCGGCGGCGGCCAGGTCGTGGTCGAGCTGGGCGGTGCTGACCGCGTCGGCGGCGTCCACCTGGTGCCCGAGCGCGATGTTGTCGGCGACAGTGCCGGACAGCACCCGGGGCAGCTGACCGACGTAGCCGACCTGGTTGGGTCGCAGGAACAGCTCCGGCTCGGTGACCGGGTCGCCGTTCCAGGCCAGCTCACCGGTGTGGTGCACGATCCCGGCCAGCGCCCGCAGCAGCGAGGACTTGCCCGAACCCACCGGCCCGACGACAAGCACCAACTGCCCCCGCCGCACGCTCAGGTCCACGTTGCGGACGGCCACCGTGCCGTCGGAGTGCACCACCCCGAAACCGCGCAGCTCCAGCCGGCGCAGCGGATGCCGCGGCGCGGGCGTCGGCGCGGGCGCCGTCCCGGCGGCCAGGTCGACCGCGGCAACCCCCGCGGAGTACGCGCTCACGCCGGCCATCGCCACGGTGCGCCGCGTCCAGACCCGCGCCGACGGTAGCTGGGAGATCAACGAGGCGGTGGTCCAGGCGAACCAGCGTGCCGCGCCCAACGTGGAGACGGCTACCAGCACCGCCCCGGCGGAGAGCGAGCCGCCCAGGTAGAGCGCCCACGCGCCGATCGGCAACAGCCCGCTGGCCATCGACGGCGTGGAGCGCGCCCACACCTGCACGGAGATCTCCCGCCGCTGCCGGTCGCTGCGCAGCACGTCCAGGCTTGCCAGGTGGCGCAGCACCGCGGTGGTCGCGCCGGCGAGCTTCACCGTCCGCGCCGCGGAGAGCGCGGAGACCAGCGCCGTGGCGAAGGCGGCCCGCGCCGCCACCGTCGCCCGGGCCGCACGTTCGAGTTTCGGCCCGAACAGCGTCGCGGCCAGCCCGGAGACGACCATCGTGCCGAGGAAGAACAGCCCCGGTACGACGCTGCCGGTGACCGCCGTCATGGCCACCACCAGGACCAGCGCGACGGACTGGTCCAGCACGTTGTCGGCGAGCTGGACCACCCGCTCGGTGTCACCGCCCTGCGCCACGACCTCCGCCGGGGTGTGCGAGCTGACCCGGCGCGGCCCGGTCTGGCCGTGCACCAGGCGCAGGCCGATCCGCAGCATCTGCCGTACCCACCAGTGCGGGAACCAGACGTGCGTGTAAAACGGCAGCGGCAGGGTGATCAGCAGTCCGGCCACGATCCCGACCGCCGGCAGGTACGCGTTGCCCGTCCCGTCGACCAGGTCGGCCCAGAGCCAGGGCAGCAGCGGGCCGTCCAGCCCCAGCAGGCTGAGCCCGAGGAACAATCCGATCGCGGCAAGCCCGTACCGGGGATCGTTTGTACAGAGTCGGACGATCTCCCGCAGCGTCCGGGCCGGCGGCACGGGTGGCAGCGGCGGCGGGTCGGCCCGCGTCGGCGTCACCGTGCCCTGCGTGCTGTCGGGCGATGTCTCCCCGGTGGCCTGCCCATTCGGCTCAGCCCGCGTGGGCACCGGCGCACTTGGCCAGGCGGTGACCTGCTCGTTCGGCGCGACCGGTTCGGCCCGCGCGGGCGGCGGCGCGCTCGGCCAGGCGTCGGCGGGGCCGGGACCGACCAGCAGGTCGGTGCCGCCGGCACGGACGGTCGGCGCCACCGCGGCGTACGCGGCGGCGTGGCTGGTCGCCAGCAGTTCGGCGAAACGCGTCGACGTTTCCAGTGGACCGGCCTCGACCACCGCGCCGTCGGCCAGCACCACCACCTCGTCGCAGCGGCGCACGGAGGAGAGCCGGTGGGCGATGACGATGCCGATCCGGTCGCGCAGCAGTCGTTCGGTGGCCCGCTGCACCCGCGCCTCGGTGACCGGGTCCAGACGCGCGGTGGCCTCGTCGAGGATCACCACATGCGGGTCACGGACCAGGATCCGGGCGAACGCCACCAACTGTTCCTGACCTGCGGAGAGCACGTGCCCGCCCTCCCCCAGCCGGGTCGCCAACCCGTCCGGCAACTCGGCGATCCAGCCGGCCAGGCCCAGCTCGTCGAGTGCCCTCGCCGCGGCGTCGAGCAGCTCCGGGTCGTAGAGCGCGACGTTCTCCGCGAGAGTGCCGGCCAGGATCTCGGTACGCTGCGGCACAAGTGCCACCCAGCGGCGCAACTGCTCGACGTCGAGGTCGCACAGGTCGGTGCCGCCGAGGAAGACCGCGCCTGACGGCACGTCGACGGCCCTGGTGAGCACCTTCGCCAACGTCGACTTGCCCGAACCCGTCCGCCCGATGAGCGCGTACGAGCGTCCGCGCGCGAAGGTGAGGCTGAGCCCGCGCAGCGCGGCCCCCCGGCCACCCTCGGGGCCGCTCACCTCGTATTCGAAGGTCAGGTCGCGGATGCGCAGGTCACCCTCGGTCGGGCTGGCGCCGCCGACGGGCTCCTGCCGGGCCTTGTGCAGCAACTGCACCCGGGCCCACGCGCCCAGCGCCTCCTGGATCTCCGGCACCATCCGGCTGACGTGTTCCGCAGTGGCCCCGAAGGCCAGGGCGAGCAGCCAGATCGCGGTGAGCCGGGCGGCGTCGATCCGGTCGGTGGTCAACGCCCACGCCCCGCCGAGCACCACCGCGCCGATGCCGGCCCGGATCGTCGCGGTGGCGGCCGCGGCCACCCGGGCGGACAACACCCAGACCAGGCCGCCCCGGGACAGCACGGCTGCGGCCCGCCGGGCGTAGAGCCGCAGCACGTACGGCCGGGCCAGGCTGGTGCGTACGTCGTCCTGGCCGTGCACCGCCTCCTCCATCACGGCGGCCAGGTCGGACCAGGCCTCCTCCTCGCGCATCCGGGCCGGGGCGATCCGCGCCGTGGGCCCGCGCAGGCCGGCGGCGAGCAGCACGGTGAGCAGCAGCATCGCGACCCCGGCCGGCCACCACACGGCCAACGCGACGATCATCGACAGCAGGCCGACGCAGAGGCCCTGGGCGAGCCGGGTGCCCTGGTTACGGATCCCCGACGCCACCTGGTAGACGTCCCCGTCGATCCGGTCGAGCAGCTCACCCACCGGGGTGGTCTCCAGGGTCGGCAGGTCCTGCCCGAGAGCGACCTGGCAGAGCCGGCGGCGTACGTCGGCGGACCAGTCCGCGGTCAGACCGGCCATCAGCAGGCTCACCGCGAGGTCGCTGAGCACCACCGCGACCAGCGCCACGGCCAGCACGGCGAAGAAGCCCGCCGACCGGTGCACCAGCACCGCGCCGGCCAGCGCCGAAGCCCCCGCCTGGCCGGCGGCGCCGAGCACGATCAGGACGGCCACGACCGTCATCCGACGTGCCGAGGTGCCCCACAGATCACGGAGCAGGCGCATGGAAGTCCTCCGGATGTGGGGTGGCGGAGACTTCAGCCTGGCGGCGCGGACGCCCAGATTCAACCGAATTTCCGGCCCTGAGCAGGGCATCAGCCATCCGGGGCAGCACCATCAACTCGGTTTCCGTGACGTCGGGGTGTCAACCCGTCCCGGATACCGCGATGTCCGTGACGTCGAGTGGATCATGACTGATCGGGATGGCCTGGGGCCGATGTCGGGTGTGCCGCGCGGGGGAACAGGGCTGTTACGTGGTTTGTCCGGTTCGTGGCCGTCTGGCCTGTGACCGGGCGCACCGACGGGCCGGAATGATGGCCGGGGCGGGGTCGTTACACACCCTGACGATCGCAGCACCACCGGCTCCGCCACCCGCACGCCGGGACTGGAGCGCCGGTAGCGGGTTGGAATGCCGGCCCCGGCCCGATCGTTGAAGACTCCGCCGCGCACCCCACCCCCATTGGGTGCCACGGGATGGGCCACCCCCGGAATGACCCCGGCCCCCCGGTCGTTACACATGGACCCGGCGCCACGAGCCCCCCGCTTGCAGGTCGCCGTCCCGGGAGCCCCCGCTTGTAGGTCGCCCCGCCGGGCGCCGCGAGCCTACGGGTTTGCCCCCTAGACTTTTTCTCTGTTTGTGCAGCGCCGGACGAGGTGCTCACACCCGT
>NZ_JBNCKO010000007.1:0-389303 GCF_049841595.1 Micromonospora sp. DT228 | reverse complement strand
GATTTCGTCGGGTTGTACCTGGGTGGCGACGGCGGGCAGCGTGAGCGCCACCGCGGTGTCGTCGTCGGCGTCCACCACCACGACGGGTAGACCCGAGCCGGGGTCGTCGGTGTCGGCGCCGGCGCGGAGCAGCACCGCCGAGCAGGCCGCGTGCTCGATGACGAACCTCTGGCGCTGCGCCGGCACCGACGGGTCCACCGGCACGTACGCGGCACCCGCCAACCCGACGCCCAGCACCGCGATCACCTGTTCGACCGACTTGTCGATGACCACGGCCACCCGGTCGCCCCGATTCACGCCGGCGTCCACGAGCCGGTGTGCGACGAACGACGCCCGGGTCAGCAACTGCCCGAAGGTCAACCGCCGGCCCGAGGCCACCACGGCCAGCCCGTCCGGATCGGCGGTGGCGTGCGCGACCAACCGGGTCCACAGCAGCCCGGACGGCACCGGCGCCTGGGTGGCGTTCACCTCGGCCACCAACTCGGCCAGCCCGGCGGGGGAGACCTCGGCCGAGCTGGTCCAGCCCGTGCCCGAGCCCAGGCGGTGCAACACGTCGACGAAGCCGCCGAACATCTGCTCCACCAACCCATCCGGGAACAGCTCGTCCACGGCGTCCCAGCTCACCAGGGCCGCGCCGTCCTCCTCCCGGACCTGGTGGTCGATCCAGATCTGCGGAGTCTGCGACACCGAGAAGGCGGTGTCGCCGAGCCACCGGGTGTGGATCTCGCCGTTGTCCCGGCCGCTTGTGAACACGACCGGCACCGGCAGCGCGGCCCCGCGCCGGCGGGCCTGCTCGCGCAGCACCTGGACGCCGCTGAAGTGCCGGTGCTCCAGGTCGCGCCACAGTTGGCGCTGGATCCGGATGGCCAGCTCGGCCAGGCCCGGCCCGCCGCCCAGGTCGATCTCCAGCAGGGTGATCGACGTGAAGTCACCGACCACCGCGTCCACGTCGGGGTGCAGCGGCAGCCGGTTGAACAGGGTGGTGGCCACGCAGAACCGCGAGGTACGGCTCCACCGGCCGAGCGCCGACGCGTACGCGGCGAGCAGCACGGCCGACGGGGTGATGCCGTGCGCCGCGGCGTCCCGCTTGATCCGCGACCAGGTCCCGGCGTCGATCCGGTGCTCGTGACGGTGGAAACGGGACCGGCGCAGCTCCGCCGCGCTCGGCGCGAGGGGCAGGTCGGGCCCGCCGGGGAGGGTGTCCAGTCGGTCCAACCAGTAGGCCCGCGAGCGGGCGTACTCCGGACCCGCCTCCATCGCCCGCGCGGCGAGCAGGTAGTCGCGGAAGGACACCCCGATCTCGGGCAGTGTGGCGCCCGGGTCGAGGTAGAGCCGACGCCACTCGTCGAAGAGCACCTGCACACTGCGGACGTCGCCCACCAGCAGGTCGAAACCGATGTGCACCCTGGTGTGCCCGAGCGGGAGCCGGCTGATCCGGACGTCCAGCATCGGCCCGGTGTCCAGGGGCAACACCTGGTGCGACATCTCCTCGCGCACTGCGGCGAGGGCCTCGTCGGCCTCGTCGAGCGAGGCGTCGCACAGGTCGATCTCCCGCACCGGCACGGTGCCGGGCGCCGCGAGGATCCGCTGCGTGCCGTCGGAGCCGATGACCGCGCGCAGCATCTCGTGCCGCTCGACGAGCGCGCCCAGGGCCCGCACCAGGCGCGGCACGTCCAGCGACGCGGAGTCCAGCTCGCTGTACCAGTAGGTGGAGACACCGCCGAGGCGCGCGGCCCCGCTGCGCCCGACCAGGTAGGCGTGTTGCAGATCGGTAAGCGGGAACGGTTCGCCCCGGCGGGTCGGGTCGGCGACCAGCGCCGGCAGGGCCGTGGCCTCTGCCGGATCGTCGGCCCGCGGGGCGGTGAGCCGCGCGGTGACCAGGCGGGCCAATTGGCCCACTGTGGCGTCGGCGAACTCCTCCAACGGCAACCGCACGGCGAGGTCGCGTTCGAGGGCGCTCTGCACCTGGAGTGCCCGCAGCGAGTCGAGGCCCAACAGGGTGAGCGGGATGTCCGGGGTGATGGCGGCGGCGTCGACGCCCGGGGTGGCGGCGAGTCGCCGGCAGATCTCGGCGCAGACCACCGGTTCCCGCATCATCTCGGGCAGCGCGTCGAGCAGGTCCCGCACCGGGGTCGCGCCGGCGGTGCGGCTGCCCGCACCGGCCGCGACCGGCCCGGTGTCGGCCCGGCACGTCCCGTCGTCGAGCTCTCCGACCGGCGCGTCCGGGCTGGACCTGTCGTCGGCCGGCGTCGGAAGGGTCGGCGTCGAGGTCGGCTCGTCGGCAACCCACCTGGTGAGTTCGGTCAGGCTGCCCTCGCCGTACCCCTGTTTCGCCGCGTGCCGCTGCACCTTGCCGCTGGAGGTCCGCGGCAGCGTGCCGGCGCGTACCAGCACCACGGCGTGCACGGCCACCTCGAACTCGGCCGTCACCGCCTGCCGGATCGCCGCCACGATGGCGTCCACGTCCGGCTCGGTGGCTTCGCGGCGTACCTCGACGACGACGAGCAGTTGCTCTCCGGCCGGGGTCTCCAGCCCGGCCGCGGCCGCCAGGCCGGAGTGCAGCGCCGGGTGGCTGGCCACCGCGCACCGCTCGACGTCCTGGGGGTAGAGGTTGCGCCCCCGTACGATGATCATGTCCTTGATCCGGCCGGTCACGTAGAGCTCGCCGTCGTGGACGAACCCCAGGTCGCCGGTCCGCAGGAACGGCCCCTCGCCGGTGGTGACCCGCGCCTGGAACGTCTCGCGGGTCTGCTCGGGCCGCCGCCAGTAGCCCTGGGCGACGCTCGGCCCACTCACCCAGATCTCGCCGACCTCGCCGGCCGGCAGCAACCGGCGGTCCGGCCCGTCGACCACGACCACCGACTGTGCCGGGTCGATGCCGGGTCCGACACTGACCAGCCGGCGGCGGTCCGTCCCGTCGGCCGCCGGGGTGATCTCCCCGCGCTCCAGCGCGCTGGCGCTCACGTCCAGCTCGGCCGGCGCGGTTCGGGTGATGGTCACGGCGAGCGTCGACTCGGCCAGCCCGTACCCGGAGCGGAACGCCTCGGGGCGGAAGCCGCAGCCGGCGAACGTGGCGGCGAAGCGCCGCAGTGTGTCGACCCGGGTCGGCTCGGCGCCGAGCACCGCGCTCGTCCAGGTCGACAGGTCCAACCCGGCCCGCCGTTGCTCGTCGATCCGGTCGGTGCAGAGGTTGTAGGCGAAGTCGGGGGCGTACGACGTGGTCCCGCCGTAGCGGGAGATGGCCTGCAACCACTGGAACGGGTCGAGCGCGAACGTCGCGGGCGCCAGCAGCACCGCCTCGAACCCGCCGTGGATGGGTTGCAGCACACCGGCGATCAGACCCATGTCGTGGTACGGCGGCAGCCAGCTGACCATCCGGTCACCCGGGTGGTAGCCGACGGCGTCGTGCAGCGTGCTCGCGTTGCGCAGCAGGTTGCCGTGGCTCACCATCACGCCGCGCGGGTCGCCCGTGGTGCCGGAGGTGTACTGGAGGAAGGCCAGCGAGTCGCCGTCGATCCGTGGCGGGCGCCAGTCGGCGTCGTCGTCGGCGACGGTGGCGGTGTCCAACCAGTCGAAGCCGACAAGTTCCTCCGCCTGGGCGAAACGGGCGCTGGCGGCGGCGCTGATCCGGTCGGTGGTCAGCGCCAGAGCGGGGGCGGAGTCGCGGACCAGGCCGCGGATGCGTTCCAGTCGGCGGGTGAAGTTGGGCGGATAGGCCGTCACGGCGACCACCCCGGCGTAGAGACAGCCGAAGAAACAGGCGATGTACTCCAGCGACGGCGGGTGCAGGATCAGCACCCGGTCGCCGGGCGCCGCGTGCTGGCGTACCCGGGTGGCGATCGCCCTGGCGCGCTGGTCCAGGGCCGCGAAGGTCAGACTCTCCCGTTCCCGGCCGTCGCGGTCGAGAAAGAGGTAGGCCCTCCGGTCCGGCTGCTCCCGAGCGCGGATGCGGAGGAGGTCGACGACGGTGTGCGTGGACTCGGAGGCATGCGTGCGCATGAAATCCCACCTTCTGTGCGCTGGCGTTTAGCGACCGGGCTCTGTGGAAATGTTGGTCAGATCGCAACAGCTTTGAAATGCCCGGGCGGGGTGTCATCTCGGCTAGGACCGGGGTAGTCAGGTGGCTACGTCCACCGGCCTGGCACGGCGGTGACCGGCACAGACACCGGCCCGTGGCTGGTGGGAAGCCACGGGCCGGTGAGTCCTGCGCGCTGGCGGATCAGCGGCGGGAGGGGGAGGGATCAGCGGCGGGAGCGGGAAACCCTCCCGCGCAGCGCGAGGTACGCGAGCGTGTGCGCCAGGATGCCCACCGCCACGATGGCGATGAACCCGTGCAGCAGCGGGGTCGCCGACCACCCCTCGGTGATCAGGGACCGCAGCGCGCCGTAGACGTAGGTCAGCGGGTTGACCCCGGCCACCGCGTCCATCCACCCGGTCATCTCCTCGCGGGGCACGATGGTCGTGGAGAGGAAGACGAACGGGAAGAACAGCAGGAAGGTCTGGGCGGTCACGGTCGGGTTGGCGGTGCGCAGCGCCACCGCGTAGAGGATGCCGACGTACGCCAGGGACCAGGCCAGCGCCACCCCGATGAACGCCAGCATGCCCAGCACGCCGGTGGCGAACTCGACGCCGACGATCGTGCCCATGATCAGCACCGGCACGGTGAGCGCGGCCACGATGGCGAGATCGGCGACCATCATGCCGAACAGCAGCGCCAGCCGGTTGACGGGGGAGAGCAGCAGTCGGTCGAAGTAGCCGTTCATGATGTCGGTGACGACCGACGGCGCGCGGGTCACCCCGGTCACCGCGATGACGATCGACACCGGGAGCTGGAAGGCCCGGAACTCGTCGATCCCGGCCTGACCGAAGATGCTCTCCAGCGAACCGATGAAGATCGCGAAGAAGAACACCGGCACGAAGATCGGCGGAAACAGCGTCTCCGGTTCGCGGCGGGCCTGCCGCAGCGAACGGCCGGCGATGTGGATCACGTCGCGGACGAAGCCGGCGCGCCGGGCGAGGTTCGGCCTGGGCGTGGGCACCTGCGTCCGGGTGGCGGGCAGGGCGTCGGGCATGGTGGTCATCGGGGTGCCCCTCCTGCGGTGGCGAGCTCCGCGTCGGCCTGGTCGCCGGCCAACCGCTGACCGGTGACCGAGAGGAAAACGTCGTCGAGGGTGGGCCGGCGCAGCGTCAGGCTCTGCACCGGCACGCCGGCGTTGGCGAGCGCCACGGCGACCGGTGTGACCGCGGTCGGCCCGTCGCCCACCCGCGCGGTGATCTCGGGGCCGACGACGTCGACGCCCTCGACCTCCGGCAGTGCGCGCAGCGCCGTGGCGGCCGACTCGGCGTCGCCGTCGACCCGGGCCACCACCATGTCGGCGCCGATGCGCCGCTTGAGCGCGTCCGGCGTGTCCTCGGCGACCAGCCGGCCGTCGGAGATGATGCCGACCCGCTCGGCGAGCTCGTCGGCCTCCTCCAGGTACTGGGTGGTGAGGAAGACAGTGGTGCCGCTCTCGGAGTTGAGTCGGCGTACCTCGTCCCAGAGGGCGAACCGGCTGACCGGGTCGAGGCCGGTGGTCGGCTCGTCCAGGAAGAGCACGCTGGGGTTGTGGATCAGGGCGAGCGCGAGGTCGAGGCGACGCCGCATGCCGCCGGAGTACGAGCCGGCCGGGCGCCCGATGGCGTCGCCGAGCTCGATCAGGTCCTGCAACTCGCTGATCCGGCGGTCGATGTCCGAGCTGCGCAGGCCGTACAGCCGGCCCTGCAACTCCAGGTGCTCGAGGCCGGTCTGCCGGTCGTCGATGGCGGTCGCCTGGAGGGCGGCGCCGATCGACAGGTGCACGCCGACCGGGTCGCGCGCGACGTCGTGCCCGGCCACCGTGGCGGAACCGCCGGACGGGGTGAGTAGCGCGCAGAGCATGCGGACGGTGGTGGACTTGCCGGCTCCGTTGGGGCCCAGGAACCCGTAGATCTCACCTGTTGGCACGCACAGGTCGACGCCGTCGACCGCCCAGTGCGCGCCGAATCGCCTGCGCAGGCCGGTCGCGATGATTGCGGGAGCAACTAGTCCTCCACCTGGTGGAGGTGAGACAGCCGTTCTTGGGTCCATACTGGTCTCCTCGGGCCGATATACTCAGGAGTCTCCGAGACAGTGCGTCTGGTGTCAATACATTGTGTCTCGGTAGTGCGCCGAGTCGGGACGGTTTTGGAGGCAGCGGTGGCGGAGGACTGGCGTGACACCATCGAGACCCACAAGGCTCGATACCGCGAACGGATCATCGACGCGGCGATCGAGCTGGTGGCTGAGGAGGGCGTCGCCAAGGCGTCGATGGCCGCGTTGGCCCAGCGGGCCGGGATCGGCCGAGCGACGGTCTACAAGTACTTCCCGGACGTCGAGCACGCGTTGCTCGCCCACGTCGAGCGGGAGGTCGATGACTGCCAGGCGGCCCTGCTGGCGGTCCGCGCACGCGAGGAGGACCCGGTCGAGCGACTGCGCGGCTGCATCGAGGCGCTGCTCGGCTACTTCGCGAGCCAACGACACCGGTTGAGCTGGGTGACGCTGGAGCAGGCGGATCTCTCGTCGGCGGCGGTCTCCCGCCTCCGTACGTTGATGACAAATCTGCCGCAGGCCTTCATCGAGACGATCGCGGCCGGCATCGACGCCGGCGGCCTACGCGGCGATCTGCGGCCGGACGTGCACGGGCTGCTCATCTTCAAGATGGTGGTCAGCCTGCACGACTACCTCGTCTCCGGCGCGCTGACCCAGCAGGACGCGGCGCAGACGGTGTGGCAGCTGATCAGCGAGGGTGTGCTTCCCCGGGAGGCCGGCCACCTCACCCCGGTGGCCAGCGCCTCGTCGGTCTGAGCGCGAGCGGGGCCGGCCCCGGGTGCACCGGGCTCCGGCCCCGCCGCTTGCGACGCCTCAGACCTCTTCGAGCAGGCCCTGCTTGATGGCGACCGCGGCGGCGAGGGTGCGGTTGGAGCAGTTGAGCTTGGCCAGGATGTTGGCCACCAGCCGCTTGACGCCGTGCTGCGAGATCAGCATCCGACGGGCGATCTGCTTGTTGCTCAGGCCCTCGGCGAGCAGGATCAGCGTCTCGCGCTCCCGTGGCGTCAGCTTGGTGCAGTCGGCGCGGACCTGGGGCGCGGTGCCGCGTGCGCGCTCCAGCAGCCGGTTGGCAAGCATCGCCGGCATCGGGATCTCCCCGCTGTCGATCCGGCTCAGCGCCTGTGCCAGCACGTCCTCGGTGACGTCGTCCTGGATCAGGAAGCCGTTGCTCGGAAAGCGGGTGACCGCGTCGAGGCTCTCGCAGCGGCGTCCCAGCAGCAGCAGGATCTTCGCGCCCTGGCTGAACGCCGCGTCGGCGACCCGGTAGGGCCCCGTCGCCGCGAGGTCCTCGCAGGCCAGCACCAGGATGTCGTACGGCCGGCCACACGGTACGTGATCGGGATAGGCGGCGACGAAGGTGTTCACCTCGGTCACCGAGTCGAGTGAGCTGAGCATGTCGCTGAGGCCGCGACGCGCCAACTCGTTGTCGGCGAAGACGAGGACGCTGAATCCGTCTCGGCCCTCTGTGAACGGGTTCCCAAATCGTTCCACGTCGATCAACTCTCCCCCGGTTGGCCCCGTGACAAACGAAGTGTAGAGCCCGTGACAAAGTGTCGCGAGTGCTACGTGAGATCAAGATTGCAGAAACGAAGGTCTATGTCCCCTGATCACAGCATCAGCGCATGTCGGTCGCGGTCGAAGCCAACCGGCCACATTGCTCAACCGAAAGTGGGATGGGCCGAACGGCGATCGACCATTATCGACGGTTTCGTCGCCACTGGTCGACGGCCAACGCCGCCACCAGCAACGGCACCACGACCCACAATTGCGCCGTCGTGTAGTGCCGGAGTTCGCCCGGAACGTCCACACCCCGGATCTCCGCCTCCAGCGCGCCGGGACGGATCAGCGTGAGCGCGTGCACCGACAGCGGTACGTAGTTGACGGCCAGACCGATCAGCCACCACCCCACCACCGTGCGCAGGCCGCCACCGGAGGACACCGAGAGGACGCCGAGCGCGCCCGTACCGACGACGCCCAGCAGGAACTCCGCGAGGATGACCCACCGTCGCCACTGGACCCCGGCGGATCCCCACATGTCGATGGCGGCCAGGCGACGCACGTCCAGTCCGAGAGCCATGCCCGGCATGCTGTCACGAGCCGGTCCCGGCCCGCCATCGCTTCCCGAGGACACGACGGCGCCTACTCCTGGAGCCGGACGTCCGGAGCGGTCAGGGCCCGGACCAGGCTGCGGGGACGCATGTCCGTCCAGTGCGTCTCGATGTGCCGCAGACACTCCGCCCGACCCGCGGGCCCCAGCGTCACGCTCCACCCGGCCGGCACGTCCGCGAACGCCGGCCACAGCGAATACTGGCCCTCCTCGTTGACCAGGGACAGGAAGGTGCCCTCGTCGTCCTCGAACGGGTTCGTCATCGTCAGCTCCTCACCAGGGGTTCGGCCCGTACCGCGGCGACCCGCCGCTCCGGATGGTCGACAAGCAATTGCAGGGCCCGCACCATGGCCGCCACCAGCCGCTCCACCTCGGCGCGCGGCAGCAGATCGGGCCGGTGGGTGACCCGGAAGGCGATCCGCTCGTACGGCAGCACGGCCAGCCCGAAGGTGAAGTGCGGGGTGTCGTGGCCGGTGGCGCCGCTCATCCGCAGGCCGCCGTTGGCCTCGGTCAGCGCCTCCATGTCCAGCGGGAAGTTCTCGAAGACGACCGCGCTGTCGAACAGCTCGCCCACCCCGGCGGCGCGCTGGATCTCACCGAGACTGAGGTACTGGAAACCGCTCAGGTGGGACTGCTCGTCCTGGACCCGGGCCAGCAGCCCGGCGAGGTCCTCGTCGGCGCGCAGCCGGACCCGGACCGGAAGCGTGTTGATGAACAACCCCACCATCTTCTCCACGCCCGGCAGCTCGGGTGGCCGGCCCGCCACGGTCATGCCGAACACCACGTCGTCGCGGCCCAACGCGTCGGCGAGGGTGAGCGCCCAGGCCGTCTGGACGAAGGTGTTGACGGTGAGCCCACCGGCCCGCGCCTGCGCCCGCAGGGCCGTGCTGAGCGGCTCCGACAACTCCGAGATCACGTGCTCCGGAAGCACCGCCTCCTTCTCCGGCGCCGGCTCGGCCAGGATGCTCGGCCCGGACAGGTCGTCGAGGACGTCCCGCCAGGCGACGCGGGCCGCCGTCCGGTCCTGGCGCGCGATCCAGGCCAGGTAGTCGCGGTACGGGGGCGGCGGCGCCAGCGCCGTCCCGCGCACCTCCGCGTGGTACAGCGCCAGCAGGTCGGTGATGAGCAGCGGCGTCGACCAGCCGTCCAGGAGGATGTGGTGCGCGCCGATCACCAGGGCGTGCCGCTCGGCGGCCAGCCGGACCAGCAGCAGCCGCACCATCGGCGGCTGCGTGGGCTGGAAGCGGGCCGCACGGTACGCGTCGACCAGATCCACCAGCCGGCTCTCCTGCTCCGCCGGGGCGAACTGGCTCAGGTCGATCTCCCGCCACGGCATCCGGGTCGTCTCGCCGATCACCTGCACCGGAACCGGCAGCCCCTCGTGTAGGAACGCGGCACCGAGGTGCGGATGCCTGCGCAGCAACCCGTCGCCGGCCCGGCGCAGCGCTGCCCCGTCCAGCGGACCGTCCAGGTGCAGGGTGAACTGCACGACGTAGACGCCGCGGGCCTCGTCGGCGGAGACCGCGTGGAAGAGCAGGCCCTCCTGCAACGGAGCGAGCGGCAGCACCTCGCTGGGGCTGGGGACCTCGGCGGTGATCGCGTCCACCTCGTGCTGGGTGAGGCGCAGGAGAGGGAAGTCGCTCGGGGTGCGTCCGCCGGCGCTGACCCCGGCCAGCGCCGCCAGGCCGCCCAACGCCTGTCGCCACGCCCGTGCCAGCTCCTCGACCTCGGCCGCGTCGACGACCTGGCTTCCGTACATCAGGCTCGCCGACAGCGACGGACCCTGCGGGCCGTCCACCGACCAGGCGGTGACCTCCAGGACGTGGTCGAGCGCGGTACGCGGATCCGCGCCGCCGTCCAACCCGCCCGACTCCGGAGCCGGACTCCAGGCGTCCGATCCGGCGCTCGGGTCGTCGGCGCCGCCGGCGAACCGGCCCAGGTAGTTGAAGCCGACCTCCGGGCGCCCGGCCGCCGCCAGCAGCGGCCGGGTGTGCGGGTTGAGGAAGCGCAGCAGGCCGTATCCGATGCCGTGGTCCGGCATCGACCGCAGCTGCTCCTTGACCCGCTTGAGCGCCGACTCCAGGGCCGGCCCACCCGACACCACCTGCTGCCAGTCGACCGCGCCGGGGTCGAGGCGGACCGGGAACATGCTGGTGAACCAGCCCGCGGTGCGGGTCAGGTCCAGCCCGTCGACGAGCGGTTCGCGGCCGTGCAGCTCGCTGTCGATCACCAGCGCAGAGCCGCCGTCGGCCCGGCCCCGAGCCCGGCGTCGGTGGGTCGTGGCGAGGGCCAGCGCGGTGGCCAGCACCACGTCCGGCGTGCAGTGGAACAGCGCGGGCAGCCGGACCAGCAGCGCGGCGCTCTCCTCCGGTGGCAGCTCGACCGGCACGACGGCGGCGCTCGCGATGACGTCCACCGCAGGGTCGAGCGGCCGGCTGCCCAGCGACGGCTCACGACCGCCCAGCTGGGCCAGCCAGTGGTCCACCTCGTTCTCCCGGTCGGGGCGCTGCGCCTCCTCGGCGAGCAGCCCCGCCCACCGGCGCAGGGACGTGCCGACGGGCGCGAGCGCCGCGCCGGCCGGGGTCCCGTCGCGGACGGCCCGCCAGGCGGCCTCCAGGTCGGCGCCGAGCACCCGCCAGGTGACGCCGTCGACGACGAAGTGGTGGGCGAGCAGGAACAGCCGGCCGGTCCGTTCGCCGCCGGCGTCGGCGTGCACCACCCGGAACATCTGTCCGTTGGCGGGCACCAACGCGCGGCGCGCGTCCTCCCGGGCCGCGTCGAGGAGCGCGTACGCCTCGGTGTCGTCGAGGTCGGCGACCCGGACCTGGTCGACGACGGTGCTGGCGTCCACCGACCCGACCGGCAGGATCTCGCACCCGCCGGCGGTGTCGACCCGCATCCGCAGCGCGTCGTGGTGGTCGAGCAGGGCCTGCACGGCCACCACCAGGTCGGCGTGGGCGAGGCCGCCCGGCACGGCCAGGGTGATCGACTGACTGAAGCCGTCCACCGGCCCCGGCCGCTCGTGGCACCATCGCATGATCGGTGTGAGCGGCATCGCGCCGATCGCCTCCTCGCGGGTCTCGACGGCCGGCGCCGTCACCGCCTGGGCGACCGCCGCGATGGCCGCGACCGACTTGTGCGCGAAGACCTGCCGCGGTGTCAGCGCCAGACCCGCCCGGCGGGCCCGGCTGGCCAGTTGCAGCGCGGAGATGCTGTCCCCGCCGAGGTCGAAGAAGCGGTCCTCGACGCCCACCTCGTCCAGTCGCAGCACCTCGGTGAAGAGCCTGGCGACGACCCGTTCGGCGTCGGTGCGCGGAGCGCCGCCCCGCCCGCCGACCACCGGCCCCGGCGCGGGCAGCGACGCCCGGTCCAGCTTGCCGTTCGCGGTCAGCGGGAACCGCCGCACCACGACGACGGCCGCCGGCAGCATGTGGTCGGGCAGACGCGTCGCGGCCCACTCGCGGACCGCCACGCCGTCGGCCTCGGCGCCGGTGACGTAGGCGACCAGCCGGCGTACCCCGGGGTGGTCCTCGCGGGCGACGACGACGGCCTCGGCCACCGCCGGATGCTCGCGCAGCGCTGCCTCCACGTCCCCCGGCTCGATCCGGAAGCCGCGCACCTTCACCTGGTCGTCGGCGCGGCCCAGGAAGTGCAGCACCCCGTCGGCGTCCCAGCGGGCCAGGTCGCCGGTGCGGTAGAGCCGGCCGCCGGGCGGGCCGAACGGGTCGGCCGGGAACCGCGACGCGGTCAGCGCCGCGTCGTCGAGGTAACCGTGCGCCAGCCCGGCGCCGGCCAGGTACAGCTCGCCCGGCACGTCCGGGCCCACCGGCCGCAGCGCCGGGTCCAGGACGTACGCCCGGGTGTTGTCCATCGGCCGGCCGATGGGCAGCGGGCCGTCGACCGGATCACCGGGGCGCACCGGCCAGGTGGTGGCGAACGTGGTGTTCTCGGTCGGGCCGTACCCGTCGACCACCGTGATGCCCGGCACGGCCGCCCGTACCCGGGCCACCGCGTCGGTCGGCACCACCTCGCCGCCGGTCCACACCTCCGCCACCCCGGCCAGCGCCTCCGGCGCCTCCCCGGCGACCAGCCGGAAGAGGCTGGCGGTCAGCCACAGCGCGGTCACCCGGTGCCGGGCGACGAGCTGGCCGATGGTCGCCACGTCCAGGTCACCGGGTGGCGCGACGACCACGGTGCCGCCGCGCAGCAGCGGCACCCACAGCTCGTAGGTCGCGGCGTCGAACGTCACCGGCGAGTGCAGCAGGACGCGCCGGTGGGCGGCGGTGTCGAAGCGCCGGTCCAGCGCCAGGGCGACGATGGCGCCGCCGGACACCACCACGCCCCGGGGCACGCCCGTGGTGCCGGAGGTGTACATGACGTACGCCGGCCGGCCGGCCGCTGCCGGGACGCGGGGCGTGGTGCTGCCGCCCGGTCCGTCGGGACGCAGCCGGGGGCCGGGGAAGTCGGGCAGCGCCGCGTCGTCGGCCGCGACGAGGCAGGTGGGGCGGGCGTCGGCCAGGATGGCCGCCAGTCGCGCGGATGGGTAGTCGACGTCGACGGGCAGGTACGCCGCGCCGGCCCGGAGGGTGGCGAGCAGGCTCACCACGAGCGCGGCGCCCCGGGGCACGGCGACCGCCACCCGGTCGCCCGGCGCGACGCCCGTCGCGACCAGCGCAGCGGCCAGCCGGTCGGCGCGGGAATCCAGCTCGCGGTAGGTGAGCGTGGTGTCCCCGTCGAGCACCGCGACCGCGTCCGGGCTGCTGGCGGCGACCGCCGCCACCAGCTCGTCCGGCCCGAGCGCGGGCAGCGCCGCCGCCGTGTCGTTCCACCCGGCCAGCGCGTCACCCCCGCTCGGATCGGCCAGCCGGAGCCGGCCGACAGGTGTGTCCACGTCCGACACCAGCGCCTCGAACACGCGGCGCAACGCGGTCAGCAGGCGTCCGGTGCGTTCGTCGTCGACCACGTCCGGCCGGTGGTCCAACCGGAGCTGGACCCGCCCGCCCCGGGCGTACACCCGCAGCGTCACCGGGTAGTGGCTGCCGTCGTGACTGGCCAGGCCGACCACCCGCAGGTCGCTGCCGTCGGGCTGGAAGCTGCCGGTGTCCATCGGATAGTTCTCGAACGCGAACACGGTGTCGAAGAGGGTGGTGTGCCCGACCGCCCGGTGGATCGCGCGCAGGCCCAGGTGCTGGTGCGGCATGAGGGCCGTCTGCTCGACGCGCAGCCGGGTCACCACCTCGCGCAGCGACGATCCGGCGGCGCAGCGGACCCGTACCGGCACCACGTTCATCGACAGGCCCACCATGGCCTCGATGTCGTCCAGCTCCGGCGGGCGTACCGACACGGTGGCGCCGAACGCGACGTCCGCGCTGCCGGTGGTCGCGGCCAGCGCCAACCCCCAGGCCGCCTGCACGACCGTGTTGAGGGTGACCCCGCAGCGACGGGCCGCGTGCGCCAGGCCGTCGGAGAGCGCGTCCGGCAGGTCGACGGCGACCTCGCTGGCCGGCACCGGGTCCCGCCCGTCGCTGCCCGGCGCGACCAGGGTCGGCGTCTCGAACCCGGTGTACGCCTCGCGCCAGGCCGTCGCCGCGGCGTCGGTGTCCCGGCTCACCAGCCACGTCACGTACTCCCGGTACGGGGTCAGCGGCGGCAGGTCCCGCGCGGCGTCGCCGCCCGCGTAGAAGCTGAGGAGGTCCCGGATCAGCAGGGGCGTCGACCAGCCGTCGGCGACGATGTGGTGGCAGAGCAGGGAGATCCGGTGCCGCTCCTCGGTGAGCCGGTGCACCGAGATCCGGACCAACGGTGGCCGGGCCAGGTCGAAACGCCGGGCACGGTCGGCGGCGAGCAGGCGCTGCGACTCGTCCTCCTGGGCAGCCGGGTCGAGGCCACGCAGGTCCGTCTCGTCCACCGGTGGGTGGCCGCCCCGCGGGATCACCTGCACCGGCCGGGTCAGCCCGTCGTGCAGGAAACCGGCCCGCAGGTTGGGATGCCGGCGCAGCAGGTCGTCGGCGGCGCGACCGAGCCGGGCCACGGCGAGCGGGCCCTCGACGTCGAGGATCAGCTGCACCGAGTAGACGTCCAGGGCGTTCTCGTCGAACCGGGCGTGGAAGAGCATCCCCTCCTGCAGGGGCGCGACGGGCAGCAGGTCGACCGGGTCCGGCACCGCCGCGACCACCACGTCCAACTCCTCCGGGGTGAGCGGCGCCAGGCTCAGGTCCAGGTCCGGGTGCGTGGTGTCGCCGGAGCCGGGCAGGGCGGTGTGCGCGGCGAGCCCCACCAGCGCCTCCGCCCACCGGTTGGCCAGCTCGGCGATCTCCTCCTCGCCGAACAACTCGCCGGCGAACATCAGCGAGGCGGTGAGCTGGGTGCCGGTCGGGCCCTCCTGCGCGACCATGCCGATCTCCAGCTCGTGCGGCAGCGGAGAGTCCGGGTCGGCCCCGCCGCCCAGACCGTCGAACTCCTTCGCCGCGCCCCACCCGGTGTCGGCGCCCTCACCGCCCACCGCCGCGAACCGGCCGAGGTAGTTGAAGCCGATCTGCGGGCGGCCGGCCTCGGCGAGCACCGTCGACGTGTGCGGGTTGAGGTAGCGCAGCAGACCGAAACCGACGCCCTTGTCCGGCAGCGACCGGGTGAGCTGCCGGACGCGACGGATGGCGACGCCCACGGCCGGCCCACCGCAGCGGACCTCGTCCCAGTCCGGGGCGCCCGGGTCGAGGCGTACCGGGTAGATGCTCGTGAACCAGCCCACCGTGCGGGACAGGTCGACGCCGGGCACGACGGGCTCCCGGCCGTGACCCTCGATGTCCAGCAGCACGTCCGAGGCGTCGCCCTGACCGCGTCCGCGCCGCCACGCCGCGACGGCCAGCGCCAGACCGGTCATCAGCACCTCGTCCGGTCCGCAGTGGAACAGCGCCGGCGCCCGGGTGAGCAGCAGCTCGGTCTGTTCCGCGGGCAGCCGCATGGCGAACATCCGGCTGGTCCGGGTCACGTCGCGGGTCGCGACGAGCCGGTCGGTGCCCAGCGTGGGGTCCTCGCCCGCGAGCTGGTCGAGCCAGACGTCGACCTCGTCCTCCCGCTCGGGGCGGCGGGCCTCCTCGGTGAGCAACTGCGCCCAGCGCCGGTACGACGTGCCCACCGGCGACAGGTCCGCCGACGTCCCGGCCCGCGCCGCGCTCCAGGCGGCCACCAGGTCGGGCACCAGCACCCGCCAGGCGACCCCGTCGACGACCAGGTGATGCGCGACCACCAGCAGCCGCCCGGGGTGCCGCGGACCGGCGTCCAGCCACACCAGCCGCAGCATCACTCCGTCGGTGGGAGCGAGTTCCCGGCGGGCCGCCTCGGCCTCGCGCCTCACCGCCTCCGCCAACCCGCGCTCGTCCAGGCCCTCGACGTCCACCCGGCGTACGCAGGACGCGGCGTCGACCGCCCCGCGCGGCCGGACGTCAAGCGTCCAGCGGGCGACCCGGGTGCCGCCGCCCCGGCGGGTCAGGGTCAGCCGCAGCGTGTCGTGGTGGTCCAGCACGGTACGCAGGGCGGACACCAGCCGGTCGTGACCGAGGTCGGCCGGCACCTGGAGCCCGACCGACTGGCTGAACCCGTCGCCGGGACCGCCCCGCTGGCGGAACCACTCCATGATCGGTGTCAGCGGCACCCGTCCCACGCCGTCGTCGGCGACCTCCGCCGGACCGTCGTCGACCCGGCCGCAGATCGCCGCGAGAGCCTCGACGGTGGGGTGTTCGAAGACGTCCTGGGGGGTGAAGGAGAGCCCGGCGCGGCGGGCGCGGCTGACGAGCTGGATGGCGATGATGCTGTCGCCGCCGATGTCGAAGAGGCTGGCCCGGTGGTCGACCGACGGCAGGCCGAGCACGTCGGCGAAGACGCCGGCCAGCACGGTCGCGGCGCTGGCCGTCGGGTTGGCGGCAGCGGCGAAGTCGGGCGCGGGCAGGGCGGCCCGGTCCAGCTTGCCGTTGGGGGTGGTGGGCAGCCGGTCCAGGACGACGACCGCGCTGGGCACCATGTGGTCCGGCATCCGCGCGGCCGCCCACGCCCGTACGGTCGCGCCGTCGACCGCCCCGGTGACGTACGCGACGAGCTTGCGATCGCCGGGGCGGTCCTCCCGGGCGACCACGGCGGCGGCGGTCACCGACGGGTGTCCGGTCAGCGTGGCCTCCACGTCGCCGGGCTCGATCCGGAAGCCACGAACCTTCACCTGGTGGTCGGTACGCCCCAGGTAGTGCAGGACGCCGTCGGAGTCCCAGCGGGCCAGGTCACCGGTGCGGTAGAGCCGGGTGCCGGGCGGGCCGAACGGGTCGGCCGGGAAGCGTTCGGCGGTCAGCGCGGGATTGCCCAGGTAGCCGTCGGCGATCCCGTGACCGGCCAGGTACAGCTCGCCGGCGGTGCCGGGCGGGACCGGCTGCATCGCGCCGTCGAGGACGTACGCGCGGGTGTTGGGCAGGGGCCGCCCGATCGGCGGAGGGCCGTCGACCGGGCCACGGCCGTACCAGGCGGTGGCGTAGACGGTCGCCTCGGTCGGGCCGTAGACGTTGCCGAGGCGGGCGTCCGGGAATCGCTCGCGGACCGCGCGGGCCACCTGCACGGGTAGCGCCTCGCCGGCGAGCAGCAGCGTGTCCGGGGACAGGTCCAGTCCACCGTGCGCGACCAGGTGCCCCAGCACCGACGGCACGGTGCTGACCAGGCTGACCTGCCACCGTGCGGACGGCTCGGCGATCAGGGCCAGCGGATCGGCGACGAGTTCCACGGTGTGCCCGGCCAGCAGCGGCACCACCACCTCGAAGACGGAGACGTCGAAGCTGAGCGAGGTGGACGCGAGCACCCGGCGCAGCGCCCGGTCGCCGATGTCCCTGCGGGCCCAGGCGAGCAGGTTGGCGACCGACCGGTGGGCGACCACCACGCCCTTGGGTCGGCCGGTGGAGCCGGAGGTGTAGATGACGTACGCCGGGTGCGCCGGCAGCAGCGCAACGGACCGGTCGGCGTCGCCGGGCCGCCGGGCCGGACGCCCGTCGACGTCGGCGCGTACCGCCGGGTCGTCCAGCCGGACGGCTCGGTGGTCGGGGTGCCGGGCGGCCAGGTCGCCGCTCGTCACCAGCAGCGCCGGCCGGGCGTCGGCGAGCATGCCGGCGACCCGGGCGGCCGGGTATGCCGGGTCGACCGGCAGGTACGCCGCGCCGGTCTTGGTGATCGCGAGCAGCGCGACCACGGTGTCCGCCGTGCGGGGCAGCGCCAGCGCGACGAGGCGGCCCGGGCCCGCGCCCGCGGCGAGCAGGTGGTGCGCCAGCCGATTGGCCCGCTCGTCGAGATCCCGGTAGGTCAGCCGGGTCGGGCCGGCGACCACGGCGACGGCCTCGGGGTCGCGGTCGGCGGTGGCCTCGAAGAGCTCGGGGACGGTCGCCGGGACGACGGGGGTCGCCGTGTCGTTCCACCCGGCCACGGCGCGGCGGACCGGATCGCCGACCAGGTCGACGCCGGCCACCGGCTGCCGGGGGTCGGCGGTCAACGCCCGACGCAGGCCGGCCAGGTGGGCGGTCAGGTCGGCCGCGTCGAAGTGGGCGGCGTCGCCGTCGAGCAGCAGGCGCAGGCCGTGGTCGACCGGGTCCTCCACGACGCGGACGACCAGTTGCGCCGGCTGCCCGGTGCCGAGGTGCCGCACGGTCGCGGGGACCGGGCCGAAACGCGCCGGCGGCGCCGCGGGGACGGCCTCGATCAGCACGCCGTACGGCCCGACGTCGGTGACCGGGTGCCGAAGGTGGCGGCGGGCCCGGCGGGTCGCGTCGGCCACCCGGCGAACCACGGCGGCCACGGTCTGCTCGGGTCGCACCGGCACCCGCAGCGGCAGCACCCGGGCGAGCGGGCCGGGGTCGCGCAGGTCGCCCCGTTCGGTGCGCCCGGCCACCCGTACTCCGGTCAGCACGTCGGTCCCGGCGCCGCGCCGGTGCAGATAGCAGGTGACGGCCGCGGCCAGCCAGACGGGCCACGCGACGCCGACGGCGCGCGACGAGGCGCGTACCGCCGCCGTCTCGCCCGCGTCCAGCGGGGCCTCGGCCGTCACCCGGCCGACGCGGCGGTCGTCGAGGGCCGTCGACAGGCTGGCCGGCTGCGGCGCGTCCCGCAGCTCGCCGGCCCAGTGCCGCCGGGCCGCGTCGGCTCCCGGCGACTCCGGTCCCGGTGGGATCGTCGCGCGCAGCGGCTCCCCGGGGGCGCCGCCGCCCAGCAGTCCGGAGTAGATCTCGGCGGCCCGGGTGGTGACCAGCTCCACGCCGTGCCGGTCCAGGTGGCGGGCGGGGTAGCGCTGGTACCAGCCGCAGCGGCCCGCGCCCAGGTGCAGCAGCGCCTGAGCGGACCCGCGGTCGGCGCTCCGGCCGCCGGTGGCGTCCGTGCCGTTACCGATCCAGCCCTCGGCGGCGCGCTCCGGGTCGGGCTCGTCGCCCAGGTCGACAAGCTCCACGTCTTCGGGCGCGGGTAGCCCGGTGGCGGTCTGCAGTTCGTCCAGCGCGCGGCGAACCGCCGTGCCGAACAGCGCCGGGTCGAGTATGCCGTCCGGTGTGACGAGTGCGGCGACGGCGCCGGTGTGGTCGGCCACGGTCATCTCCCTCTAGAGGACGCGGGTGTGGGCGTAGTGGTGGAAGTCGCGGCCGGCCTTGCGCCCGACGGTGGCCAGATCGTCGATCGAGGCGGTCCACCGCACCGTCCCGGTCATCCGGTCGCCGCCGGCAGCCACAGATCGAGCACTGCCAGGCCCGGCTCGGCCGCCGCCGTGCGCAGCACGCCGACCAGCTCGTCGGCCAGCGCCGCAGCGGTGTCCGGGTCGAAGAGCGCGGTGCGGTAGGTCAGGTTCGCGGCGACGCCGTCGCCGTCCGGCCGCACGGTCAGCGCCAGGTCGTACGGGTGCTCGACGGCCGAGGCGTCCACCGGCCCGAACCACATGTCGAACAGCGGGTGGCGGCCCGGCAGCGGCGGCAGGTCCAGTGCCCGCGCCAGCGCGTCGACAGGCACGCCGAGGTGCTGGCGCGCCCCGGCGAGCGTGGCGTCGACCCGGGCCAGCAGGTCGCCCCAGGTGGGGTCGTCGGAGAGGTCCACGCGGATCGTGGCGGCCTGCGACCCGTGGCCCCCGTCCAGCGCCGCGCCCACCACCACGTCGTCGGTGCCGGCCCGCGCCGCGACCACGGCGAGGTACGCGCCCAGCAGCGCGGTCACCGGGTCGCCCCCGGCGGCCGCCACCACGTCGGCGGGCACGCCGAACCGGTGCACGGCGGTGGCCGCGTCCCCACCGGTCGGGCGGGGACGGTCGGTCGGCAGCTCCATCACCGGCGCGTGGGCGAGCACCTCCCGCCAGTACGCGACGTCACCGTCGGCGCCGCGGCCGGGCTCCCCGACCTCCGGAGCCGGAGACCCGGGCCGGGCGGCCGCGACGGTGCCGGCCACCTCCCGCACGGGCCGGTCCGGGTCGGCCGCGAGCGCCCGCAGCAGCGCCACGAACAGCTCGGCCATCCCCACCACTGTGGAGTGCTCGAAGAGCTGGGTGCTGTATTCCAGGATGCCCACCAGGTCCCGCATCTCGGCGTGCTCGCCGAGCACCAGGCTGAGGTCGAACTTCGCGGTGCCGGGCGGCAGTCCGGGGAACGGATCCTCCCGGTCGCCGCCGCCGAGCACGTTGCCCCGCCCGATGTCCCGCGAGACCGTCGGCGGCAGGGTCTGGTGGACGTACATCACGTCGAATAGCGGGCTGCGCGACGGGTCGCGCGGCCCGGCGACCGCCTTGACCACCCGGTCGAAGGGCACCTCCTGGTGCTCCAGACCGGTCAGCACCGTCCCGCGCACCTGGCGGACCAGGTCGCGGAAGGTCGGCTCGCCGGACAGGTCGGCGCGCAACGCGATGGTGTTGTTGAAGAAGCCGATCAACTGCCACAGCTCCGGGCGGGTACGCCCGATCGTCGGGGTGCCCACCACCACGTCGTCCTGCCCGCTGTAGTGGCCGAGCAGCACGTACAGACCGGAGAGCACGACGGTGAACAGCGTCGCGGTCTCCGCCCGGCCCAGCTCCCGCAGCGCCTCGGTGACCGGCTCCGGCAGGATGAAGCTGTGGTGGTCGCCCGTGTGGTCGCGGCGGGTCGGCCGGGGATGGTCGGTGGGCAGGTCGAGCACCGGCGGGTCGTGCAGCTTCTGCCGCCAGTAGTTCAGCTCCGCGTCCAGTGCCGGGCCGGTCAGCAGCTCGCGCTGCCACCGGGCGTAGTCGCGGAACTGGATGGGCAGCGACGGCAACTCCTGCCGCTCGCCCCGGGTACGGGCGGCCAGGTGGGCCGCCAGTTCGGCGGAGAGCACGGCCGGGGCCCAGCCGTCGTTCACCGCGTGGTGCATGAGCGTGATGCTCAGGTGGTCGTCGGGGGCGAGCCGGACCAGCACGACGCGGACCAGCGGGTCGTTGGCGATGTCGAAGACGTGCCGCTGCTCGGCGTGCAGGATCTCCCGGGCCGCCGCCTCCGGGCCGGGTGCGTCGGAGACGTCGATCACTGTGAAGAAGTCGCCCAGGGCGGGACGGATCACCAGGCGCGGCCGGCCGTCGTCGGTGACGAAGTTGGAGCGCAGCACCTCGTGGCGCGCCGCGAGATCCTCCCAGGCCAGGCGCAGCGCCTCGGCATCGAGTGGGCCGCGTACCCGGGCCGGCGCCGGCAGGTTGTAGAGCGTGGTGCCCGGGTCGAGCTGGTGGTGGAACCACATCCGCTCCTGGCCGAACGAGACCACGAGGTCGTCGCCGGGCACGATCGGTGGCAGCCCGCGCGTCGTCGACGCGCCCCGGCCCGCCGGCCTGGCCGGGCGGCGCGCCGGGTCGGCGACCGGGGGCGCGGCGGTGGCGTCGGGCTGCGGTAGGGCGGCGGACGGGGATGGCTGGGCGACCGGACCCCGTTGCGGGGCGGCAGGGGCGGCGTCAGGCTCGGCGGCCTCGGGCTCGACCTCCTCGGGCATGGCGGCCTCGGGCATGGCGGCCTCGGGCATGGCGGCCTCGGGCATGGCGGCCTCGGGCTCGTCGGGGTCGAGCGCCTGCGGATCGGGCGTGACCGGTCCGGGGCCGGCGGGTTCGGGGTCAGCCGCGCCGGCGCGTTCGGCGATCACGCCGGTGAGGTCGTGCACGTACGGGTGGTCGTAGATGTCGATGAGGCCGAGGCCGACGTCGTAGGTCTCGGCGACCCGGTCGATCAGTTGCAGGGCGATCACCGAGTTACCGCCGAGCGCGAAGTAGTCGGCGTCCGCCGGTACGTCGTCGGCGTGCAGCAGGGCCCGCAGTGTCTCCCGCAGCCACGGCCCGACCGGCGGCCCGACGGGCTCGGTGGCGGTGGCGGGCTCGGCGGTCGGTGCCTGCGCGGTAGCGGGTTCGCTGGTGGCTGGTTCGGCGGTGGCGGTGGTTGCCCGCGCGATAGTTGGTTCGGCGGTGGCTGTCCGTGCGATGGCCGGCTCGACGACTGGCGCCGGGGCCGGCGTGGCCGGATCCGCGCTGATCGGGTCCGGGGCCGGCGGCGTCTCGGCGTCCGCCGGAACGCCCGCCACCTCGGCCGGAGCCGCGGGCGGGCCGAGGCGGATGATCTCGCCCAGTGGCAGCGGCCAGCAGCGTTCCCCGCGCAGCGGGGTGCCGGGCAGGTGGATCCGGCGCGCAGGCGGACCGGCCGGCACCTCGGCCAGGGCGGCCCAGTCGAGGTCGACCCCGGCGGAGTACAGCGCGCCGAGCACGTGCAGCACCCCGTCGGGGCCGGGCGGCACGCGCAGCACGTCGCGCGGTCCGCCGGGCGTCGCCGGGTCGGCGAGCGCGTCGCCGAGTTCGCCTCGGAGGCCCAGCTCGACGACGGCGACCGGGCCGTCGGCGAGCACCGCGGCGACGGCCTGCCGCAGCCGCTCCGGGTCGGCGGCGGGGAACGAATCGCGGTCCGTCAGCTCGACGGTGTCCTCGGGTGTCAGCTCGTCGCGCAGCCAGCGCACCGCGTAGCGGGCCGCGCCGGAGCTGAGCATGCCGTGCACCGGCACCCCGGCGGCCACCAGCCTGCGGTGCGCGTCGAGCTGCCAGGCCACCGTGTCGGCGCGAGGTCCGCGCAGCGGCAGGGACGTCGGCAGCGGGGCAACTGTGGCGTCGGCCGGCACCTCGGCGTCTCCGGAGAGCAGCAACACCACCCGCGGCGTGCTGCCCGCGTCCGTCGCGCTCCCCGGCCGCGCGCCCGCCGGGTCGGCGGTCCGGCGCCAGGTCGCCTCGGCGGCCAGGGCGGTCGCGGCGGTCCGGGTGTCGCCGGCCACCACCGCGAGTCGTACCGGGTGGTGGTCGCGGCCCGCGCCCAGCGTGACGGCCACATCGGCGAGGCGGGCCGTCCCGGGCCGCAGGGCGACCGCGACCCGGGTGCAGGTCTGCAGCAGGTCGTCCGGGGTACGGGCGGAGATCGGCAGGAGCCGCGCCCCGCCGTCGTCGTCGGCGGGTGGCTCGGGCGCCTGCTCGACCACGCAGTGCGCGACGATGCCGCCCAGGCTGAAGGAGCTGATGCCGGCCCGGCGCGGCTGATCACGGCTGCCCGGCCACTGTTCCAGCGCGGTCACCACCCGCACTCCCGCCGCCTCCGGGTCGACGCCGTCGGCGGGGGAGCGGTAGTGCAGCGACGGGTAGCGCTCGCCGTGGCGCACGCTCAGGATCGCCCGCACCAGGCCGGCCACACCGGCCGCGTGGTCGAGGTGACCGATGGCGGTCTTGACCGATCCGATGGGCAGCGCCGCGCCGCGCCGGGTGCCGGCCCGGCGACCGGCCAGGCCGAGCCCTTCGATCTCCACGGCGTCGCCGAGCCGGGTGCCGGAGCCGTGCGCCTCCAGATAGCCCGCCGTGGAGAGGTCCAGGCCGGCCGCCCGCCAGGCCCGGCCGATGACGTCGGCGTGCGCGACGGCACTCGGTGTGCTGATCGTGGCGGAACGGTGTCCGTTGTGGCCGATCGCCGTGCCCCGGATGACGGCGTGCACGGGCAGACCCTCGGCCCGTGCCCGGGACAGCGTGCTGAGCAGCAGCACCGCGCCGCCCTCGCCGGCCGCGGTGCCGTCGGCGTCGCCGTCGAAGGCCCGGCACCTGGCCTGCGGGGAGATGATGGCCTGGAACGCGTCGGTGTCGTCGGCGGGTGGGTGCAGGGAACGCACCGCGACCCCACCGGCCAGCGCGAGGTCCGCGTCGCCGGCCCGCAGCTCGCGGCAGGCGTGGTGCACGGCGATGAGCGAGCCGTTGCACCCGGTGTCCACGCCGTAGGTGGGGCCGACCAGGCCGAACAGGTGAGCGACCCGGGACGGCAGAGCGCAGGGCACGGTGCCGAGCATGGCCAGGGTGCCGGTCTCGCCGACGAGCGCGGCGTAGTCGGCGCTCGGTGAGCTGAACACCACGGCCGTCCGGCTGTCCCGCAGGCTCGCCGGGGCCAGGCCCGCGTCCTCCACCGCGCCCTGCGTCAGGTGCAGGGCGATGCGGTGCTGCGGGTCCATCAGCTCCGCCTCCCGGCGGGACAGGCCGAAGAAGCGGTGGTCGAAGAGGTCGATGCGGTCCAGGTAGCCCAGCTCCGCGTACCGGACGTCAGGGTCGACGTTCGTGCTCTCCATCCGCGTCGCGGGCATCGGCCGCACACTGTCCCGGCCGGCGCGCAGGTTGGCGCGGAACGTGTCGAGGTCGTCGGCCTGCGGGAACCGCACGGCGACACCGATGATCGCGATGTCCTCTCCTGACTGGCCCATCGTTCTCCCTCCCGGGGGTCACACTTCGAAGCTGAGCGCGGCGGCGGGCGGCGGTCCGGTGCGGCCGGCGGCGGGCGTCTCCGCCACTCCGGCGATGACCGCCGCCTGCGCCGCGATCGTCTTGGCGTCGAACAGCTCACCCACCCGGACCGCCCCGGACCATCGGCGGTCCAGGCGCTTGTGCAGGTCGACCACCTTGAGCGAGGTGCCGCCGGCGTCGAAGAAGTTGTCGTCCAGGCCGCAGCCCCGGTGCCCCAGCACCTCGGCCCAGATGTCGGCCACCGCGCGTTGCAGCCCGGTCCAGTCGTGATCAGCGGGCGCGTCCACCGGGTCCTCCTCGCGTGCGGCGCCGAGCCGCGCGAGGGCGTCCCGGTCGAGCTTGCCGTTGACGGTCAGCGGTATCGCGGGCACCGCCACGAACCGCGCCGGCACGGCCGCCGGCGGCAGCGACTCGCGGCACAGCGCCCGGAGCACCACCGGCGACGGGGGCGGGCCGTCGCAGACCAGGTACGCGACGAGCACCGGCTCCGGCACCAGCGGGTCGAGCAGCACGGCGGCCTGGCGTACCCCGGGGTGGACACTCACCACCTCGGCCACCTCGGCCGGCTCGACCCGGTGCCCGCGTACCTTGACCTGGTCGTCGGCCCGTCCCCGGAACTCCACGGCGCCGTCGGCGCGGCACGCGGCCAGGTCCCCGGTGCGGTACAGCCGGGCGCCCGGCTCGGCGGCGAACGGGTCGGCGACGAACCGCTCGGCGGTGCGGGCCGGTTGCCCGGCGTAGCCCTGCGCCAGGAACGAGCCGCCGACGTACAGCTCGCCGACACGGCCGGGCGGCTGCTCGCGCAGCGCGGCGTCGAGGACGTGCACGCTCGCCCCGGGCAGCGGCGCCCCGATCGGCACCTCGCCGTGGCGGTGCGTCGGCGCCACCCGCTGGAAGGTGCACGAGACGATGGCCTCGGTCGGCCCGTACTCGTTGACCAGCTCGGTCTCCGGCAGCAGGTGGCGGTGCCGACGCACCAGGTCGGCGTCGCACCGCTCACCGCCGACGCTCACGTGCCGCAGCGTGGGCGGCAGCAGCGCGGCGTGGTCGAGGAGCAGCCGATAGTAGGACGGCACGCAGATGAGGTGGGTCGCGGCGTGGGTGGCGGCGAGCGCGGCGACGGCGCCGGGGTCGGCCATCCGCTCCTCGTCGGGCAGCACCACCGTGCCGCCTCGGCGCAGCGTCCACAGGGTGGCGCCCAGGCTGCCGTCGAACGACAGGCGCAGGGCGGACAGGAACGTCGGTGGCTCGGCGCCGTAGAGCACACCGCGGCAGCGGATCGAGGCGTCCAGGTTGGCGTGCCCGACGACCACGCCCTTCGGCCGGCCGGTCGAGCCGGAGGTGTGGATGACGTACGCGGGCAGGTCCAGTGGCAACGTCGGTGGCAGCGGCACCGGTGGCGCGGCCACCAGGTCACGGACGTCGAGGTGGGCCAGCGTGTCCGCGCAGGCCGGGCGGCTGCCGGCGTGCACCAGCACCCGGCAGTCGGTGTCGCGCACCACCGCCGCCAGCCGCCCCGCCGGCTGCCCCGGCTCGACCACCGACCACGCGGCGCCCACCCGTGCGGCGGCCAGCATGGCGACCACCGTGGCCGTCGACTGTTCGAGGTGGACGGCCACCACGGTGCCGGGCAGCCCACCGGCGGCGACCAGTCGCATCGACAGGTGGTCGACGGCGTCCGCGAGCGCGCCGTAGCTCAGCACCTCGTTTCCCACGACCACCGCCGGCGTCTCCGGGGTCTCGCTCGCGTGGGCGAGGATGTCCACCACCAACGGAGTCATCGGGGCACGCCCGTGCGGTCGTCGACGCGTACGTGACTGGGGCGGGTCGGGGGCAGCAGGGCCGGGTTGGCGGCGAGCAGCATCCGGTCCGCGTCACGCCGGACGATCTCGAAGCCGCTGAAGCGCAGCGTCACCAGCATGATCCGGTTGACCGGCGTGGGCACGAGCTCGGCGACCGGGTGGCGGCCGGCGGCGACCGCGGTACGCACCAGGTGGTCGAGCAGCACCGTGCCGACGCCACGGGAGACCACCCGGCAGGACATCAGCAGCAGCTCCAGCACGGACTCGGTGTCGGTGAGCCGGGTGACGGCCAGGCCAATCGTGCCGTAGGAGCCGAAGCGGTCGGACAGCTCGGCGACGGTCACCTGGTAGCCGTCGTCGCGGCACATGGCCCGCAGCTCGTCGATCCCGTACGTGATGCCGGTGCTGTTGAGCTGGTGGGTGCGGACGGTCAGCTCGTACGCGCGTGCCAGGTCGTCCTCGGTGGCCCGCCGGACGGTCAGCACCAGGTCGAGGCTCGCCAGGAAGTCGGTGTTCGGCTGGTCCCAGTCCTTCTCGGCGGCGGCGCGACGGTGCTCGGCCTGGTACATCCGCCGGCGCCGCCGCGACTCGTCGGTGACGAACGGCGGCTGGAACTCGACGCGGGCGGGCAACTCGCCGACCTGCGTGGCGTCGTAGCAGCGCACCTGCGGCAGCGCGTGGGCCACCTCGGCCCGCTCCACCGGGTCGTTGTCGACGAAGGCGAGGGTGTCCGGGCCGATGCCGAGGGTCTCGGCGATCCGCCGTACCGCCGTCGACTTGTCGCCCCAGCCGACCTCGACGGCGCAGAACATGTCGGCCAGTCCCACCGCGTCGAGGTGGGCGGCGGCGGTGTCGTGGTGGCCACGGCTGGCCACGGCGTGCAGGATGCCCCGCTCGTCGAGGGCGTGCAGGGTGCCTACCGCCGCCGGGATCGGCGCCGGCTTGTCGCCCTCCAGCACGACGCCGCCCCACAGCGTGTCGTCGAGGTCCCACACCAGGCACTTCACCGTCTGGCTCATCGCTGGTCCGTTCCGCGCACCAGCAGGGCGCTGCTCCAGGCCGCGACCGGGCTGCTGTTCATCACCAGCACGTGCCCTCCCGGCGCCACGGCGTCGGCGGTGTCGTCCAGGTTGGCGAGCACGTCGATCGGGCCGAGGTGCCCGTAGCGGGCCAGGTTGGTCGGGCAGGCGTCGTCGATCGTGACCTCCAGGGCGCTCTGCCAGAACGCGAACGCGCCGCGGGACAGGTTCTGCATGAGCACCGCCTCCAGCCGGTCCGGGGTGAGGCCCCGGGCCGCGAGGACCTCCCGGTTGAGGTCGCGCAGCCGGTTGCGGCTCTCCATCGCCAGCCGGAACGAGTAGGTCAACTCGTCGGAGCAGGTCTCCCGCCAGTCGCTGGCCGGAACGTCCCGGTAGTCGATGTGGAACAGGTCGGCGTAGCTGCCGTCGCTGCGCAGCGCGTGGTCGACCCAGCCCCACCGACCCGTCTCCCGGCCGAGCAGCAGGGCCGCGCCGGCGTCACCGAGGACTGTCATCGGAGGCCGGTAGCGCTCCTCGGTGGCGGCGGCGGCGCCCATGGCCACCAACACGTGCCGCCAGGCCGGCCGGCCGCGCAGCAGCGCCACGCCCACGTCGATCGCCGCGGACACCGACACGCAGCCCAGGTCGCCGACGCTGAGCGTGGCTGCCCGGGTCGCCCCGATGCGGGCCTGCAACCGGGTCGCCTCGGAGGCCAGCAGGTACTGCGGCGCGCGTCCCTGTACGAGGATCAGCGCGTCCAGGTCGTCGGCCGCCAGGCCGGCCCGCTCCAGCGCCTGGCGCGCCGCGGCGGCGGCCAGGTCCACCTCGGCCCCGGGTCCCGGCCGGCCGTGGCGGTCGCGCAGGCAGCGCACCTCGTCGATGCCGAGGGACAGCACGTGGGCCCGGCGCGCCTCCGGCAGCGCCGCCACCTCCGGTAGCGCCGCCACCGCCACCGCCTCCGGCGGCAGGTGGACGCTTACCGGGCCGAGCCAGACCGGTGCGGTCACGACGGCACCACCACGGGTACCGGCGTGGTCGGCGTCGCCGCGCCGCGGCGCCGGTGGGCGCGGATGGCGTGGTCGGCGAGGTGCAGCTCGCTCACCTCGTCGGAGCCCTCGATGATCCGCATGACGGTGGCGTCGCGCAGGAACCGGCCCACCAGGCTGTCCGCGTCGCAGCCGGCCGCGCCGTGCACCTGCACGGCGTCCCGGCTGACCTGGGCGGCGGCGCGGGAGGCGGCGTACTTCGCCAGGACGGTGCCGGCCACGGCGTCCGGGTCACGGGCGGCGCGCAGCCGCGCCGCGTGCCGGCAGAGCTGTTCGGCGGCGGCGACCGCGACGTGGCCCCGGCCGAGCATGGCGCGTACCACCTGGTGGTCGGCGAGGCGTACCTCGCCCTGCGTGCGGTCCACGGCGTGCCCGGTGGCGGCCCGCTGGCAGGCCCGCGCCATTCCGACGCAGCCCCACGCCACTGTGTAGCGGCCATGGTCGAGCGCGGTGCCGGCGACGTGGGACAACCCGAACCCGGCGGGTGCGACGAGGTGCGAGCGGGGGACCCGGACGCCGTCCAGGTCGAGGTGGGCCACCTGGGCCGCCCGCAGGCCGAGCTGACCGCGTACCGGCTCCCGGCGCAGGCCCGGCCGGTCGCCCTCGACCAGCACCGCGGCCGGCGCCCCGCCCAGGCGTCCGATCACGAGCAGCAGGTCGGCGGTCGCGCCGAACGTCACCCACTGCTTGCGGCCGGTGACCCGCACCGAGTCGCCGACCGGCTCGATGCTGGTGGCCACGGCGGACAGTTCGGTGCCGGCGCCCTCCTCGGTGGCGGCGAAGCCGGCGACCCGCGCGCCGGCGGCCAACGCCGGCAACCACCGCTCCCGCTGGTCGGCCGAGCCCCAGCGGGCGAGCGCGGCGGCGACCATGCCCTGGACGGTGAGCAGCGCGCGCAGCGAGGAGCACACCGCACCGATCCGGGCGGTGGCCTCACCCAGCGCCTCCTGCGACGCGCCCGCGCCGCCATAGCGTCGGGGTAGGTCCCGGGCGAGCAGGCCGGCCGCGCCCGCCTCCGCCACGACGGCGGAGGGCAGCGCGCCCGCCCGGTCCCATCCGGCAGCGTCGGAGCGTACCGTGTCGGCGAAGTCAGTGGCCTCGGCCACGACGGCGTCGTCGGTGTCCACGGCGTCCCCGCTCAGCCGCGATTCGTGGCGGCACGCTTGCCGCCCACGAAGGCGGTGACCGCGTCGATGGTCCGGAAGTTCGCGAAGTCCAGGTCCTCGGGCTCGACCTCGATGCCGAAGGTGTTCTCCACGAAGGCGATGAGCTGGAGCGCGAACAGGGACGTGACGGTGCCGCGGGCGAAGATGTCCTCGTCCGGCTCCGGAGCGTCGCCGACCACCTCGACCAGGAACGCCCGTATCGTGGCGGCCACGTCGGCCGGCGGGGCCGCGGTGGCCGGGATGCTGTCGCTCATGTCCAGAAGTATCGACACGGACATTTACCGCAGTCCATGGGATACTTCGGCGACTGCGTTCGGTGTAGCCGATTGGGCAGCTACCGCCCGTGATCGCCTGTGTGCACCATGGAGCCATGGGTTACGCGCCGGCCGGGGGCCTCGACGTCTACTACGAGGAGCACGGCGAGGGCGATCCGATCCTGCTGCTGCACGGCGCGCTCGCCACCATCGAGACGTCCTTCGCCACCCTGCTGCCCGCGCTGGCGAACAGCCACCGGGTGCTCGCGATGGAACAGCAGGGGCACGGCCGCACCCGCGCCGCGGACCGCCCGCTGACGCTGGAGTCGATGGCCGACGACACCGCGGCCGTCCTCGACCACCTGGGCACGGGGCCGCTCGACGTACTCGGCTACGACCTCGGCGCCGGCGTCGCGCTGCACCTCGCGACGCGGCGGCCCGACCTGGTCCGCAAGCTGGTCTTCGTCGGCCACGCCTTCGACCGCGACGGTTTCCACCCGGGTGTGCTCGACGGCGTCGCCCGGCTCACGCCGGCCATGCTGGCGGGGTCACCGTTCGAGCGCGCGTACGCCGCCGTCGCCCCCGACCCGTCGGGGTTCGCGGCGCTTGTCGAGCGCACCACGGCGCTGGAGACCGGCATGACCGACCTGACCAGCGACGAGGTCCGCGCCCTGGCCGCGCCCACACTCGTGGTGATCGGCGACGCCGACCTGGTGACGCCCGAGCACGCGGTACGGATGTTCCGGCTGCGCGGCGGCGGCGTGCCCGGTGACCTGGTCGGCCTGCCGCCGTCGCAGCTCGCGGTGCTGCCCGGCACCTCGCACGCCGCGCTGCTGGCGCGCCCCGACCTGCTGCTGGGGCTGGTGCTGCCGTTCCTCCAGGCATCCTGAGGGTCGGTCAGCCCAGCCCGCCGGCGGCGTGGATGTTCTGCCCGGTGACCCAGCGGGCGTCCGGACCACAGAGGAACGCGACCACGTCGGCCACGTCGGCCGGCTGACCGAGGCGACCCAGCGGGGTGACCCGCGCGGCGATCTCCACGCTCTGCGCGCTGTTCGTCGCGTGCAACAGGTCGGTGTCGGTGGCGCCCGGCGACACGGTGTTGACCGTGATGCCCCGCGCCGCCAGCTCCCGGGAGGCCACCGCGGACAACTGCTCCACCGCGCCCTTGCTGGCCGCGTAGGCGGCGATGCCCGGCCCCGGCATGACCGTGTTGATCGTGGACAGGTTGACGATGCGACCGCCGTCGCGCATGTGCCGGGCGGCGTGCCGCAGCGCCAGGAACACCGCGCGGGCGTTGACCGCCATCAGCCGGTCGTACTCGTCCTCGGACAGGTCGACCAGGGGCGCCGGCGTGTGCCGGGCCGCGGCGTTGTTGACCAGCAGGTCCAGGCCGGCCAGGTGGGTCTGGGCCTGCGCGAGGAGGGTGGCCACACCGTCCGGCTCGGCGAGGTCGGCGCGTACGGCGTGGGCGACGCCGCCCGCGGCCGCGACCGACGTCTCCACCTCGGCGGCGGCCTCGGCGTCGCTGCGCCAACCGAACACGACTGTCGCGCCGTCGCGGGCCAGCCGCTGCACGACCGCGCGCCCGATGCCCCGCGAGCCGCCGGTGACCACGGCTGCCTTGCCCTCCAGAACCCGCGTTTCCTCGGCCATGGACCGACGATAGGGCCGTCGGCGGCAGAGGGGCAGGCCCCCTCTGGCCATGCCTGATCGGTCAGGCCACCGCTCGGGACCCGGCGGTCAACGGGTGGATGGCGGCTTGTCGGCGTGACCTGTCACCGATACCAGCATGGATCATCCCACCTGGTCACCGAGGGCGGCGAGCTGCTCGCACCCGTTGATGCGGGGGCCGCGACCTCCTGCCCGCGTTTCGCGGGGTCGCCGGATCGGCACCCGACCGGGCATGATCCTCTTCGCGCCGAATCCGGCGGATCCCTCACCCCGTGCGACGAGACACGCGATGCCCAGGTCACCCGGCCCAACGACGTCTCGGCCGCGCCGCTCAGGAGAACACGTTGCACTGCACGAAATGCGGAGCCGAACTCGAACACCCCGGCCAGGGCCACACGTGCCGGTCCTCCACACCTCCGCCCGCTGTGCGGACCGCGGGTTGGCACGTCGCGACCTGGTTCACAGTCGGGTTCGCCATCCTCTTCGTCGTGGCCGCCATCGCCGCGGCCGTCTTCAGCAGTATCGCGAGCGACCGGGCCCGGCCGCTGCCCCCGTCGGATCTCAGGGCAGCGATCGGCTTCGTCCTGGCCAACCTGACCCTGGCCGCCGCCGTCATCGGCCTGGCCGTCAGTGCGTTGATCTGGGGCCGTGGCACCCGCCAGCTCGCCGAGGCGCACGGCTCCTCGGGCCGCTTCTACAGCCGCCACTGGGGCACGCGCGTCTTTCCCGCCTGCATCGTCGCCAGCGCCGCCATCGCTTGGCTGGCCGCCGACCGGACCGCCCCGGCCGTCCTGTTCGGCCAGGCGGCCCTGCGCACCCTTGGAGCCGCCGCGCTGATCGGGGGCATGTTGCACAGCCGGGCGCGGGTCCTGCGGCTGATCGCCCACGCCAACCGAGTCGGCGCCGGACACTACTCGCCGGTCGCCGGGCAAGACCCGGCGTGGCCGCTGTCACCCACTCCGACGAGCGAAGACTGGAACGCCGGCCAATGGGACCCCGAGGTGCAGCGCGACATCGAGGCTCGCCGTCGCCGCAACAGCACCTGATTCGCTCCGGGATATGTGCGAACCGGTCGTCGGCTGACCGACCGAATTATCTGACGCCAGCGGACAGGCCCCAAGGTCTACAGTGGCCGGAGTTTGCCATGCTCTACTACTCGGGGACGGTGAGTTTTCTCGGGGCGGGAGATCATGAGCGATTTACGGCACCGGAGGGTTTACACACGTTGGTTCGCCCTGCTTGTCGGGCTGGTCACCGGCGCGGTCGTCGGCTTCGCGGTTTACTGGGGGAGCCAACTGACGGGTGCGGCGCTCTTCACGTTGTGTGGCACCGTGGCGGGCGGGGTGGCAGCTCTGGTGTTCTACGCGTACTCCCGGACGATGTATCTCACCGAGCTGACCGTGTCGATCCCGAACTTCACCGATCTGACCTTCGCGGTTACTCCGTCCAACGAGGGCGTGGCGTGGCGGCTGTTCGTCGAGTCCGTCACCCGCGTCTCCATGCAGCCGCTGACCGAGGGCACCGGCGTCGTCCGGGAGACGCTCAACTCGCTCTACTCCCTGTTCCAGTCCGTACGCCAGACCCTGGTGGAGGCGGGACCGACGGCCGGCGTCGGCGGCACGCAGACCGTCGAACACCTGGCCATCGGCATGCTCAACGCCCAGATGCGCCCGTTCCTGGCCAAGTGGCACCCACAGTTACTGCAGTGGGAGAGGGTGAACCCCGACGTGCCCGAGTCGCAGTGGCCGGGCAACGCGCAGTGCCGCGCCGAGCTGGAGGCCATGCGCCTGGGCCTGCTCGACTACGTGCGGGGCCTCGGGCAGTTGGCCGGGGTGCGCAACATAGACGTGATGCTGGGTCATTCTGCGGATCAGTGACATCCGGCCGAGCCGGCGTGGGATTCCGCGCGGGCCCGCCCTTTGCCCTACATATCCGCTGTCGACGATCCGTCAGTTGAGGACGGTGCGCGGCATCCGGGTCACCGCATAGCCTGGGCAGCACTCTTGACGTTCTTGCAGAGAACCGGCAGGGGGTTGCCATGGTTACGTGGGTCCGGTGCGTGCACGTCCGGGGCGGGGAGCGGGGTCGGTCGTGAGCGCACCCGACGGATTCGACATCTTCGTCAGCTACGCCACGGCCGACATCAAGCGCGTGATGCCCTGGGTCGAGCGGCTGCGGGGTGACGGGTTCTCGGTCTGGTTCGACCAGGACCAGATGCTCCCGGGGCGCAGCATCATGACGCAGCTGAGTATCGGGCTCGACGACTCAATGCAGACGATTCTCTTTCTCACCGACACCTACCTGCGCCGCGAATACACGCAGTTCGAGATGGTCTCCAGCAGCAACGACGATCCGGCTAGCCTGCGAGGGCGCACCATCCCGATCAAACTCCTGCCGCTCACCGTGGAGCTGCCGCGCTTCATCCGCAACGTGACAGTCTGCGACTTCACCGATTCGGCGACCGTGGACAAGGCGTATGAGCAGGTCAAGCGGAGCATTCGGGACGCGTCGCGCCGGCCACGGCGCCAGCTCGACGCGGAGAGCGTCCTGGCGGCGTGCGAGGCGCCGTTCGAGCATTTGTCCGAGCCGGACGTCGCGCTCTTCCAGCTGCTGAAGGCGGCCGGGAATCTGGCCTGGTTTCTCCACCGCCGGGAGATCGGCGAGCCCGGGAGCGGCACACCGCTGGAAACGATCTTCCACGAGCTTCTCGTCTCCGGGAAGCTCCCCGCCGAGGTCGCGCAGTCGCTGACCTACATCCGGACGTTCGGCACCATGGTGGTCGGCGAGCAGATCGACCGGGCCACCTTCACCCGGGAGTCGATCGATCCCGCCCTGGCGGCGCTCGACGGCCTTGCCGACTGGGCGTTCCCGGACCGCCCGCGCCGAGGTGGCCCGCAGCGGATCCTGGCCGCACTGCCGAGGCTCGGCGACTCCGGCGAGGTGCGGCTCCCGGGCACCAGCCTGCTGCTGCGCGAGCCCGAGCTGGCCCGCACGGCGCTGGGTCCGCTCTTCGCCGGGCGGGACACGGCGGTCGGCGAGGAGATCTCGATTGTCCTGGCGGAGCCTCCGGCCGAGGGGGAGGGCTGGTTCGCCGAGCTGATCGGCCGGTACGCGAGCGTCGCCGGTTCCGAGGCGATAGTGCCCCGCGACACCGGGACCCTGAGCGCCGGTGACGGCCCGGACTGCGTATATCTGGTGTTCCCGCCGGTCCGCGACATCTCGGCGGCGGAGCTCGCGGCCCGGCACGGAGGGCGATTGCCGGCCGGCCCGGCGTACGACATAGGTCGTGGCGTGGCCCGCGTGCTGGCGCGTCTGCACGGAGCGCGACCGCCGCTGGCCCACGGCGCCCTATCGCCGTCCGACGTGCTGATGAGCCGGTACGGCTCGGTGCGGCTGCGCGTCCCGGGCCGGGACCCCGACTCGCCGGAGGCCGACCTGCGGGCGGTGTCGGCGCTGCTGCGCACCCTGCTCGCCGGCGCGCCGGAGGCGGGCGACGAGGCGCTGCCGGCCGGCGCCGCGGAGACGCTGCGACGGCTGGCCGGGTGCCGCAGCGTGGCCAGCCTGCGCGGTCTCCTGGAGGAGGAACGCGGCCGGCTGCCAGACGAGCCGGACCTCGCCTCGCTGCTGCGGGAGTTGGCACCGCCGGCCGCACCGGCCACGTCCGGGCCGGAGCTGATCGAGTCCTATCCGGTGGTCGCCCGGCAGGCCTGGCCGCTCGGCGCCGGGCGGGTGCTGGTCTGGGAGGCCGACACCGAAACGCTCGCCGTCTATCACGGACCCCGGGCGTACTGGCGTGACGACGGCTCGGTCCCCGTGCGGCTCGCGGTCACCGGTCGGGACGCCCAGGTGGCCGTCGGCGGCTGGGACGGGACGGTCCGCTACTTCGCCGACGGCGAGCTGGTCGCCGGGACCCGCCTGGACGGCACGGTCGGCGACGTGCGGTTCACGTCCGGTGGTGTGGTGGCCGGTTCCTGGAAGAAGGCGCTCGTGCACCTGACCGCGGGCGGCCAGCGGCGCGCCCTGCTTGACGTGGCCGCCGGGGTGCACCGGATCGCGGTGGCGGAGCAGAGCGACCGGTTCGCGGTGGCGGACCTCTCCGGGAGACTGGCCATCTACCACGGCGAGACGCGGGTGCGGGACTGGCAGCGATTCGGATCGATCGCCGACATCGCGTACGCCGGCTCCCGGCTGGTGCTGCTCACCGAGGACGGGCTGACCGGGATGGGCGTCGACCACCGGACCGACGCGGTCGAGCCGAAACCGGGTGCGCTGCGGCTGCTGGCGGGCGCCGCCCCCGGGACCTGCCTGCTGCTGGTGGCGGCCGACCCGAACCGGCTCCTGGCGGCGCGGCTCGAAGCCTGGTCGATCGACCAGGGCGACAGGCACATCCTGCACACCACCTTCCCGGCCGGCTACCGGATCGGCTCGGCCTGCGACGTGCCGGGCCGGTACACGGCGGACCTGCCGGATGGCGGCTGCGCCTACTGGCGCGACGGCGCCGAGCGGCAGGTCTGGCCGGACGCGCTCGCCGCCACACTGACCAAGGACGGGCGGCTGCTCGCGGTGTGCCTGCCCGGCCGGGTCGAGCTGTACGCGGAGCACGAATGACGGCCCCCGCCACGCTGCGCGCCGCCCTGGACCGGCTGCGGACGATGGGTGACAGCCCCCGGGTGATGATCGCGCGGGCCGAGGCCGAGTTCCGGCTCGGGGTGCACCCGGAGACGAACGCCGGCGAGGGGATCGAGCTGCTGCGCTCGGCGGTGCGGCACGACCCGTTCCTGGCCAAGGGATTCCTGCACCTGGGCCTGCGGCTGCACCGGGCCGGGCGCTTCCGTGCCGCGGTGCCCGAATACCTCGCGGCCCTCGAACTGGCCCCGGCCAGCCGCCGCGTCCACCTGCTGCTCGCCGAGGCGCTGCTCGAACTGGGCAAGGCCGAGCAGCAGGCAGGCGACGAGCTGATCGCGGCGCTGGCCGCGCGCGAGCCGGAGCGGCTCAAGGCCGCCGTGGCGGAGATCGGGGGCGTCCTCACCGGCGGTGAGCCGGACGCGGAGGCGGAAGCCGCCGTGGAGAACGAGAAGGAGAAGAAGAAGCCCCGCAGACGCGCCAAGCCGCCCACCGACCTGACCGGGGTGTGGCAGGTCTGGCTGTTGGCCCAGCTGAGCCGTGCCGCGAAACGGGCCCAGCCGGTCGCGTGTCTGAAGGCCGGGGCCACCCGGATCGGCGTGGACGGCCCGGCCGACGTGGCACTCGGCTGCCTGATGCTGTTGCTCTCCGGCGACCCGCCCGCCGAGGTGCGCAAGGAGATCGCTGCCGCCGGCGTGGACCTCGAGTCGGGGGACGACCCGGCGCTGCGGGCGCTCGCGGCGGCACTGGAACTGGCCGAGGCCCGCGACCCGGTGCTGTTCGTCCGGGGCGCGTCGGAGCACCTGCTCGCCGGGGTGCTGCCGGTCGCGGTGGTGTGCGCGCTGCACTACCAGCGGTTCGGGCCGTCCGCCGCGGTCAAGGTGACCGACGCTCTGCGGCTGCTCGACGTCTACCCGCCAGCGGTGCGGGATGACCACTGGTTCCAGGAGCTGCGCATCGCCGTGCTCGACGGGTACGCCGCGCGGGCCTGGACCGACGGCGCGCTAAGCCAGGCCAGGCTGCTGTGGCGGGAGACGGTCGGGCTGGACCCGTACCGGGTGCCGGTGGCGGTCAACCTGGCCCTGGTCGCGGCCCGGATGAAGGCCGCCGAGGAGTACGGGCCGGCCTGGGAGCGCCTCTTCGAGCTGACCTATCTGCTCGCCGGCGGGGTGGGCGACGTGCAGCTGCTGCTGGACGAGCGACGCGACCTGCACCTCGCGTTGACCCGGCAGAGCTGGCAGCGCCACTGCGGATCCGCCCCGCCGAGCGGTACGCCCACCGAGGAGGACCTCGACGCGTGGGTGGCGGACGGGGACGCGCTCGCCGTCTGGCTGCGGAACTGGGACAGCTACTACCTCAACGCCCGGCTCTCCTTCCGCTCCCCGATCCACCTGCTCGGGACGGCGCGCGACGTGGGCGCCGACGAGCTTGCCGAGGCCCGCGACGCCCTGATCGCGCTCGCCGACACGGCGGTCGTCGGGCGTGACTGGGCCGGCGGCAAGGCCTTCCGCGAGCTGGTCGCGGGGCTCGCCGAGGACGCGTACGCCCAATCGGCCGATCCGGCGGACCGGGCCCGGGACCGGTACTACGAGACCGAGAAGCCTCGGGCCGACCGGCTCGCCGAGGAGCTGCTGCAGCGGACCCTGGTGCTGATCTCGCTGCTCCGGGCGCTGGGCCGGGTGCCGGTCGAGGCGGCGCGGGAGGGACAGGCGGCGGCGGTGATCCGGCACCAGCGCAACCTTCCGCGGCGGATTCTGCAGTCGATCTTCGTCAACCGGGGCCTGGTGCAGGACGACATCGAGGTGGCCGAGTACGTCGAGCAGCGGGTGCTCGAACTGGCCGACATCTGGTCCCGCGCCGAGCCGTCCACCGACGCCGACCGACACCGGCAGGTCGCCCGCCTCGCGGAGATCGTCGAGGCGCAGCCGGACCGGCTGGCCCTGCGGGCCGTGTACTGCGACGCGCTCCTTCAGGCGAAGCGGCCGGGAGAGTGCTACCGCGCCGCGGTGGCCGCGCTGGAACAGCCGTCGGCGGACCCGCCCGCCGACGTCGAGCACTACCGGACGGTACTGACCGCGCTGATCGACCGGGTCGGGTACGAGGACATCCCGGAAGAGGCGCTGCGCCCCGGCGACATGGCCTCCGCCGAGCTGGCCGTCCAGCGGATCAGTCAGTCGATGGAGCGATATCCGGCCAGCGGAGCGCCGTATGTGTTGCTGGCCTCGTTCCTGCTCCAGATGGGCGGCGAGCAACGGCAGCGCAGAGCGGCGCGGGTGCTTGTCGACGGCATCCTCGGGGCACCGGCCGAGGAGACGCTGCCCCAGATGTGGCGGATGCTCGACGACATTCCGCGGCCGATCCTCACCGGCGTGGCGACGTCCGCCTGCGCCCGGTTGCGCGGAAAGGTGCTGGATCGGCTGCGGGCCGGGGGCGGGCCGGAGTTGCTGGACCAGGCGACGAGATGTCGCGAACTGGCCCGGCGGTGTGGGCTCGACGGCGAGCTGGCCGCGTTCGACCGACTCCTGGCCCAGCTCGGCCGGCGGCGGGACGGAGGGGAGTAACAGATGTTCATGATCGATCTCGACGGCTCGTCGCCCTACACGCTGCTCGGGGTGGCGCCGACGGCGACCATCGCGGAGATCCGCACGGCCCGCGACGAGCTGATCAACCGGCTGCGCACCGAGGCCCGCGGGGCGAGCGACCCGGCCCGCAAGGAGGAGCTGGAGGAGAAGCAGCGTCGGATCAACGCCGCCGCCGACCCTCTGGTCCGGCCGGCCCGCCGGGAGGAGTTCGACCGCGAGCACCCGGAACTGCGCACACTTACCGTCCGCTCGGCGGCCGCGCCGTTCTTCACCGACCCGGCACACCGCACCGACGTGCTCTACCGGGTGCTCTTCGCGCACCTTACCGCCCGGGGGGCGCGGCTGCGCCCGTCGTCCGACCTGTACCGCACGGGCTTTACCTCGGACGAGACGCCCAACCAACTGCTCGACGAACTGCTCGACGACCCGACCGCCCAGCGGAGGCCATGATGCGACGACCCAGCCGATCCGTCGAGCCGGCACCGGCGACCGCGGACCTGACCGAGCGCCTGGACCAGATCCACAGCCTGCTGGAAGAGGTGGCCGAGGACAACACGGCCCTGGTCGCCCGGCTGGACCAGGCCGGTCAGAAGCAGGCCGGCCAGGCCGGGGACGCGCTGCGCGAGATCGCGGCGCTCCGCTCCGACCTGAGCGGGCAGCTGGCCTTCCGAGCGTTGCGCGACCTGGCCACCGAGCTGATCGGGCCGCTCAGCGCGATCGACACCATGCTGCAGGGGGCCGACTTCTCCGACCCGGTGGCCACCGAGGGGCACGTCCGCAGCCTGTCGCTGACGCTCTCCGGCGTGCTGTCGCGCCTCGGCGCCGAGAAGGTGCCGATCGACGTGGGCGCCGAGCTTTTCGACCCGAGCCGGCACCGCTGCGTCAGCACGGTGAAGCCGGCCGAATCGTCCTTCCCCGACGCGCCGCCGCGCACCGTCGTCCGCATCGTGCAGGACGGCTACCTGCTGCACGGGCGGCCACTCACCCCGGCGACCGTCGAGATCCAAGCCGGCGACGAATAGGAGAACCATGCCATTCCACAAGGTGATCGGCATCGACCTCGGCACCACCTACTCGGCCGTGTCCATCTGGGACGGCAAGGACGTGCGGATCATCGAGACCGCGTTCGGTCTCAGCACCGTTCCGTCGGTGGTCGGGCTGGACGCCGACCGCGCGGTGATCGTCGGCACGCCGGCCCAGAACAACCTGGTCAGCGATCCCACCAACACGGTCATCGAGGTCAAGCGGGAGATGGGCACGTACGAGGTGGAGCCGGCCAACCCCGGCGACCCCGGCGTGCCCCGGCGGATCAGGTTCCGCGGCCGCGAGTACCTGCCGCAGGAGATCTCCGCCTTCATCCTGATGGAGCTCAAGCGGCAGGCCGAGAACATCGTGGGCGAGCCGATCCACGACGCGGTCATCACCGTGCCGGCGTACTTCAAGGATCCGCAGCGCGGGGCCACCGAGGATGCCGCCCAGATGGCCCGGCTGAACGTACGCATGCTGCTCAACGAGCCCACCGCCGCGGCCGTCTGCTTCGGCGCCGACAAGATCGACGACGACCAGACCCACACGTACGCCGTGTACGACCTCGGCGGGGGCACCTTCGACGTCTCCATCGTGCAGGTCAGTCCCGGCAACGTCAGCGTGGTCGGCACCGGCGGTGACGCTCGGCTCGGCGGGGGCGACTTCGACGACCGGATCACCGGGTACGTGCTGCAGCAGATCCACAAGCAGCACGGCGTCGACCTCACCGGCGACCCGGCGGTCTGGCAGCGGGTCAAGCGGGAAGCCGAGATGCGGAAGCGGGAGCTCTCCGTCGCCAACACGGCCACGCTGAACCTGCCGTTTCTCACCCCGACGCTGAGCGTCAACATCCCGTTGAGCCGGGCCGTCTTCGAGAGCCTGATCAGCGACCTGCTGCAGCGGTCGCTGAAGTGCCTGGACGAGGCGATCGAGTCGGCGTACCAGAGCCAGGGGATCGAACGCGACGACATCGAACAGGTGTTGCTCGTCGGCGGCTCCACCAAGATCGCCTGCGTCCGGAACCTGCTCGCCGAGCACCTCGGACTGGAGCCGAAGGACATCCGCGCGGACCTCAAACCGGACGAGGTGGTGGCGCGCGGCGCCGGGATGGTGGCCCGCGACTACACGCCGTCCGAGTCGTACGGCGGCGAGGAGATCGCGATCGACCTGAGCGAGGACCGCCCGGCGGCCAGCGAGGGCGCTCTGGTGTTGCAGGACGTCACCAGCCACACGCTCGGCATCCTGGCCAACCGGGCGGACATGGTGCCGATCCTGGAGAAGGACAGCCGGATACCGAGCGAGGCCACCAAGGACAACTTCACAAACGGCGCCGGCGCCAAGGAGATCGACGTCCTGATCTTCCAGGGTGAGCACCCGGTGGCCTTCGAGAACGACCTCATCGGCACGCTGCCGATCGTCCTGCCCGAGGCCAAGGAGCAGGGCTACTACCAGTTCGCCGTGACCTTCTCGCTGGACGTGCACGGGCTGCTCAAGGTCGCGGTGCGGGGCCTGCCGGACAACCAGGTGTGGCAGACCGAGCTGCAGTGCAACGTACGGGCCTCCAGAGAGCAGATCGAGAAGAGCAGCGAGCATCTCACCGCGGTGATGGCCCGCGTCACGACCGAGGAGCCGCCGCCCACGACCACCACCCTGCCCAAGCCGCGCACCAACCTGCCCAAGCCGTCGGACAGCGGCCTGCCCAAGCCGCCGGGCGGCCGGCCACCGGCGAGCGCCGAGCCCCTCCCGCCGCCGCCCGCCGAGACCCCGGACGAGTTCAAGTCCACCGCCCGCCGCGTCTACAAGCTCGTCCCGCAGCTCGACCCGCTCGGCCGGGAGCAGCTCACCGAGAAGTACCGCGCCTTCGTCGCCGCCGTGCAGTCCGGCTCGCCCGACGTGGAGGACCTCGGCGACGAGCTCTACGACCTGTACCGGGAGCTGAGGGGGTAACCCAGGTGGAAGCCCCGAAGGGGATCCGGCTCGGCGAGCCGCTCGGCGTCACCGACCGCGGGTCGCTGTGGCGCGCGTACCGCGAACCGGAGCAGCCCCGGATCATCAGGTTCGTCGACCAGCGGTTCAGCGACCGCCAGTTCCGGGACGCGCTCGCCGTGCTGCGGCGGCGCGAGCACCCGCGGATGGCGCCGATCGCCGGGTACGGCTTCTCCGGCTCCCACTACTACGTGGAGTACGAGGCCGGCGCGGAGTGCCGGACGCTGGAGGAGGGCATGTCGGCCGCGCCGCACTGGCGCGACCGGCTGCTTCTGCTGCGCCAGGTCTGCGACGTGCTCCCGCAGTGGCTGGCCGGCCCGGTCCGGCCGCTCGGCCTGAACCTGCGCAACATCGTGCTGCGGCGCACCGCCGGTCGGTGGTATCCGTGGCTGCTGCCCTGCCCTCCGGTCAGCTTCCCCTCACCCCGCGACCTGCTCGGCGTCGACCGGCACGTGTTGGCCGCGATCGCACCGGAGGCCGTCCGTGGCATCCACGCCGATCCGCGGGCCCAGGACTGGTATGCCCTCGGCACCCTGGCCGCGCAGGCCGCCGGCTGTGCTCCGGGCGAGCCGGCCGGCGACGACGCGGTCACCGACCAGGCACGCAACGCGCTGCTGCATCCCGCCGCCGGGACCAGCGAGATCCCCGCCTTCCTGGAAGCGTCCGCCGAGGTGCGGTCGCTCTTCGAGGTGGTCCGGCACTACCGGTTCGCCGACCCGGCCGTACGCCCCGCCGAGGTGAATGGCCTGCAGGCGGCGATCGACGCGGTCACCGACGTGCTCGCCCTCGCCGAGGCGCGCCGCAGCGCCAACCCCGACCATGCCGTCGAGATGCTCTCCTGGCTGCGGCGCGACGAGGGCGGCCGGTACCTGCGGGGCGCGCTGCTCGCCGCCGAGGTCAGCGCCGAGCTGGGCGACGTACGGCGGGTCCGGGACCTGGTCGGCGAGGTCCTCGATGTCCTGCCCGGACACCTGCCCGACGCCCGGCGGGCCCGGCGGCTGCGGGCCGACGCGCTCTGGCAGCTGGCCGAGCAGGCGGATCCGCCACCCGGCCCGGACGACCCGGCGAGCCGGGAACTCCTCGACGACCTCGACGCGCTCAAGAGCGACCGGGACGCCGGGACCGACCCGTACCTGCGGGCCGCCCGGCTGTACCGGCGATGGCACCAGCCGAGCCGGGCCGCCGACGAGCTGTACGCGGCCGCCGAGGCCGACCCCAGCGATCTGGAGGTGCTCCGGCTCTATCGGGAGTGCTGGCTCGAGCTGGGCGAGCAGGCGAACGCCGACGAGGTGTCGAAGATCGGGCACCACCGCGCCGACCGGATGCGGGCCGTGGGAATGCTGACCGAGACGGAGGCGCAATGGTGGCACGAGGCATTCGACCGGCCGCTGTCCTGATCGCCGCGCTGATCGCCCTGATCGTGATCGGGTCACCGGCCGCGGCTGAACCCACCCCGGGCGGTCCGGTCACGGTGACCGTTCCGGAGGGGCAGAAACTGGAGCCGGGCGAGTACCCAGCGACCGTGCGCAGCGGCGACAAGGACATCAACGTCACGATCGTCGTGCCACCCGGGGCCGCCGGCCAGGCGGAGGGCCAGACCGGCGCCACGACCACCGGGCCGGCCGCCGGCGGCGGCGCGGCCGAGGACACGGAGAACTCCGCGGGGATCGGGCAAACCCTCCTGATCGGCGTGGTGCTGCTCCTGGTGGCCGTCGGCGGCGCGATGCTCTACCTGCGGGTGCTGGCCCCGCGTCGGTACCTGCGGCCCTACCTCCAGGCGCTCGCCCAGATCCAGGCCAAACGGTACGACCTGGCCCTGCCCGCGCTGACCCGGCTCGAGGCGACCCTGCCCGAGCAGGCCCGCGCCGAGGCCCGGTTCTTCATCGCCTTCGCCATGTACCGCCTCGACGACCGGCGGGCCGCCGAACACCGCCTCGCCGAGCTGCACCGGGAGGACCCGGCCAACGTCGAGGCGGCGTACCTTCTCGCCCAGCTGCGGGCCGACCGCCGTGACTTCGACGGGGCCGAGGCCGTGCTCGACCGGCTCGACCCGGCCGTCCGCGAAGCCCCGGGCAACGTGCGCAAGCTCTACGGCGTGGTCACCGCGCAGCGGGCGTTCGCGGCGTTCCGGGACGGCCGCGTCGACGCCGCGGCCGAGCTCTTCGAGAAGGTCGAGCGGCTCGACGACTTCGCCGAACACGTCCCGGTCGACCTGCGCAACCGCAACATTCTGGTCGGCACCAAGGCCCTCTTCGAGAAGGACGTGCCGGCCGCGCGCGAGCAGTTCGAGTCGCTGCTGCGGGCCGCCGGCCGGATCGACGGCACCCAGCGCGGACCGCTGCTGGCCTCGGCCGAGCTGGGCCTGGCGCTCAGCACCTGGCTGGCCGACGGCACACACTCGGCAGCCGAGACCGAGCGGCATCTGGTGGCCGCGCTGGCCCTGCTGAATCCGGCCGAGGCGCTGACCGCCACGTGGCCGCCGCAGTCCGCCGACCCGGGCCTGACCGCCCGGATCGAGGAGATGATGATCCGGGCCAACCGGCCGGCCGAGGAGATCGAGGCCGAACGTACCCTGCGCGACATCCACTTCCTGCGCGGGATGGCGGTGCTGCGCGGCTGGGCCGAGGCCGACCCGCGCTACGCCCAGTCCGCCGCCCGCGACTACATCGACCGGGCCCTGCAGCGGTTCGCCCGCGCCCGGGAACTGGACCCCGAGTTCAGCGACGTCTACGTGGTGGTCGGCCTGCTGCGTTACTACCTGGCCGAGAGCGAGACCGACTCCCGGGCCGCCGTGGCCGTGCTGCGCGAGGCGCAGAAGCTGGGCACCCGCGATCCCGAGGTGCTCCAGATCCTCAACCACGACGAACGGGCCCGCCGGGCCAACCGCGACGCGGCCGAGACGTACCTGCAGATCCTCGACCGGTACGTGCAGGACTCGACGGTTCGCGAGCAGGTACGCGAGGCGCTGCTGGCCCGGATGTCCCGGTACGGCAAGGTGCGCGACTGGGACACCCGGCCCGCGCTGATCGGCAAGCGGGTGTCGACCCCCACCGTGGCCGAGATGCACACCCGGTCCGAGCTGCTGATGGCCCGGATCAACGACCTCGTGCAGAACCAGGCGGGCAGCGCCGACCTCAGCGGCGCCCGGCAACTGACCGTGAGCATCGAGCAGCGCAGCCGGGAGATCGCCGAGTACGCCCGGGCCATCGAGGACCAGGAGGCCGAGCTGCTCGCGCTGCTCGGCGACAAGCTGCTGAGCGAAGTGGAGACGTGACCATGACGGCACTGTGGCGGCGCCGGCAGCGACTGACCCCAGCCGACTGCCTGCGTACCCTGCCTGATCCGACGTTCGACATCGCCGCGCTGACACCCGGCGACGAGCTGCGCGGCGCGGAGCTGCGCCGGTCCGTGCTCCTGATCGCCCAGCTCGACCACGTCAGCGAGACGGCGCAGGTCCGCGGGGTTGTGGTGAATGTCCGCGGCGCGGTTCCGCCGGTGGGGGACTGACATGGGTGGCCTGCACTACGAGCCGAACGGCGACGAGGCCTTCGACCGGCTGCGCCGGCAGGCCGAGAGCCTGAGCCGCAACCTGGGTGTCGACATCGGCCGGACGCGGACGTTCGCCACCGCGTCGCCCGACGACGTGGCGATGAGCGGCGGCCTGGTGACCGTGGACGACCCCGCGGTGCTCGCCGAGCAGATGCGCGCGGTGCGGGCCCGCGAGTCGGATCTCAAGGTCCAGCGGCTGCTGGAGCGCGCCGAACGCGCTGCCGGTCAGGACGACTATGACAGTGCCCTCGACCTGGTGGACGAGGCGCTGGAGTTGACCCGCAGCAGCCTTTCGGCCTGGCTGCTGCGGGGCCGCTGCCAGATCGCGCGTGGCGAGTTCGCCGAGGCCGCCAAGACGATCTCGGTGGCCCGGCAGCAGGCCAAGGATCCGCAGGGCATCCGGCTCGCGGCCGCGCTGGCCGCCGAGTGTGACCGGGCCGAACTGAGCGCGTTCGCGGCCGAGCTGAACCAGCTCATCGACCGGGGCCTGCTGGACAAGGCGGAACAGCGGATCCGGGACCGGCTGCGCGACCGGCCGGACCACCCGATCCTGCAACAGAACCTGTGCGTGGTCCTCCTGCTCGCGGGCAAGCTCGGCGAGGCCCGGGCGACGGCCGAGGCCGGCCGCTTCGAGAAGCTGTTGCGGGTCATCGCCCAGCGTGAGAGCGAGCCGCAGATCGAGGCCGCGCGTCACGCGCTGCGCCGTGGGAACACCCGCGCGGCCCTGGACCTCCTGGACGCGTGCGCGGGCGCGATCGGCGACAGCGAACACTTCCTGGCGATCCGCTCGTACGCCCAGGAACGCGCGGCCGCCCGTGGGTTCCGCCTGATCGGGCGTGCACGGCGGAGGGCCGACGCGGAGCCGATCGACGACGACACCCTGCAGTGGCTCATCGAGTGGCTGGTCCAGGACGAGTTGACCGTCGGCATGGAAGCCCTGGAGAACGAGGACTACCAGGGCGCACAGCCGTACTTCGAAGCGGCCGAAGCGATCGACGACCGCTGCAACCTGGTCGCCTTCCTGCACGCGGTGGCGCTGTTCCGCAGCCTGTTCGATCAGTTCGAGGGGCAGCGGACGCCGACTCTCGACGAGGCGCACGACGTGCTGGTGGAGGCCGAGCGCCTGGCCGCGCAGGCCACCGGGGACCCCAAGGTGGGCGCCCCCAGTCGCGACCTGGCCGGGACGATCCGGGCCAGCCTGGACACTGTCCGGGAGGTACGGAAGCAGGTGGCGCGCGCCGAGGCCGTCGCCGCCTGCGTGGCCACGTTCAACGCGCTGGTGCAGCGCTACGAGCGGTCCCCGATCCGAACGATCGAGCAGCTCAACAGCGCCCGATACAGCTTCCGCGCACTCGCCCGGGACGTGGACCGGCTGAGCCGCGAGGGTTCGTCCGAGGCACGGGAGGTGACCGCCCTGCACGAGCTGACCCAGGCGATTGCCCGGATCCAGCAGCAGCTCAACCGCCACTGACCGCGAACCTCATGGTCGAGGTCGAGGTCATCGCGGTCCTGGACTGGACGCGGACCCGTGCAGGCCCGGCCGGACAAGGCCGGGCCATGTCGCTACGCGGCCAACAAGCAGGCACAATCCGGCTGTGACGATCACGATCACCAACTACCGGGACCTGTTCGCCAACGTCCGCAAGCGTCCTGGAATGTGGCTCATCCGAGAAGACTTCGCCAGTGTCGTGGCCTTCGTCGAAGGGTGCAACCAGGCGAACGCAGGGACCTTGCTGAGCGGCTTCCAACCGTGGCTGGTGACTCGAGCTGCCTGCCTCAACAACCACGTCTGGTGGAGCATTGTCGCTCACCTGACCGAACCCACCGGTCCCAAGAACCTTCGCCACATGGCTCCCGATCTGGACGCCCGCACTGTCGAGGCCCTGTTCGACCTCCTCGACGAGTTTCTCGAACTACGCGACGAGCACGACGGCCTGAACCGCATCTTCGCCGCGCACGAACAGTGGCGCCGCCTCCGCGAACAGAACGGTTGCGACGCCACCGACGCACCCAACTGCCCTACCGTCCAATGCCCCAGAGCCGCTAGCCGGACCACGCCCCAACAACCCCACCCCTGACAACAGGGCAGACACTGCGGATGGTGGTGTGGCGCGCGAGAATCGGCCGGTGGAAGATCTGCTGCGATTCCTGCACGCCCGCTACGAGGCGGACAACCACGCCTTCGCCGAGGTGTCCTACCGCTTCGGGGCTGAAGCGCTGCTCGACAGCCATCTGCCGATGCTCGACCTGGTCGACATGCTGGCACGGGAGTACGAGGCGATGGACCCCTCTGACGAGCGCTTCGCCGGCCTGGCGTACGCGGTCCGGGTGCTGGCGCAGTCCTACTACGAGCACCCCGACTACCGGCAGGAGTGGCGCGTACAGCCGCCCGCGAGGTGATGTCACCTCGCGGACCCGCCCACCCCGATCTCCCACTGCCTTGGTCGCGGGTCATCCCCCTCGGCCAGGCGTCACCTGTCGAGAGCGCCGGCCAGGCGCCGCGCCTCGGTGACCAGCCGGCTCGACCCGCCGCGCGCGGCGACTTCGGCCAGGCCGGGCACGTCGATCCGGGCGCCGGTCGCGCCCGCCGTCTCCGCCGCCAGGCTCAACAGGTCCGGGGTGCCGCGCGGGGCCTTCGGCGAAGCCAGCAGCAGGGGCAACGCGGCGGCGAGCAGGCGCCAGATGCTGAGCGGGGCACCGGCGGCGGCCGCGTCGCGCAGCGGCTGCACGGCGCGGTTCGGCGTGAGGTCACCGACGGCGGCGAGGATGCCGAGGTGGGCTCCGACCCTGGGAGCGTCCAGGTCGCCGGCGGCGGCCAGCATCAGCAGGGTGTCCACGGTGGCGACCCGGTCGGACTCGTGTCGGGCGCCCAGGCCGTACGCGAGGGCGAGGTCGACGGCGGGACCGCCGTCGCCGCCGCACTCGGCGAGCAGTGGCAGGATCGCGGCGCCACCGGACACGTCCTGGTCGGCGCCGCTCGCGATGTCGGGCAACGCGTACGCCGCGACCAGCCCCCGGTAGCCGGGCAGCACGGCCGGCCAGAGCCGGGCGGCGTCGCCGACGTAGCTCTCCACGGATCCGGCCGGCACGGTGAGCAGGCCGAAGGGGTCGTCGACGCCCTCCGGCGGGCTGAGGGCCACGTGGGTCCGCTGCCGAGGCGATTCGTCGTACCCCCGGTAGTAGCTCTGTCGGCGCTCCTGGCGGGGCAGCGTGACCACCCGATGGTCCGGCGTCGGCAGGCCGCCGGCCCGCAGCCATCCGGCGAGCCGGTCACCGGCGGGCGTGCCGAGCGCCGCGGCCCTGGCCGCGAGGGGCTCGTCGACACGCGCGGGCAGCCGCAGCATAGCCTGCGTCAGGTCCACTTCCCACGCCTCGCGCTGGCCGAGCAGGGCCAGGCGGTCGTAGAGCACCTCCGGGTCGATGGCGCCGTTCGCCGTGGTCGGGGCCGCGAGCAGACCGGGGTGCTGGGGCGCGCCGACGCGGTCACCGATCTCGGCCAGCCGGGCGCGTAGCAGCCGATGCGGCGGGGGTACCCGTGGATCGCGGGACGGTCCGCCGGACGTGCGGCGTCGCAACACCGCGAGCGTCGCGGCCCACCGTCCCCGCCGTGCGCCCGCCTCGACCGGGTCGGCCGCCGCGTGCAGCACCCCGCCGAGGAGACCGCACAGGCAGCACGGATCCCACGGGTGTTCCTCCGCGCTGGTGCGGTGCCGTCGCAGCACCGGCAGCAGGGCGTCTTTCAGTCGGGCCCGGTCGGCACCGGCGAGGCGGACCACCGCGTCGAGGACCCGTTCCAGGCCGGACGCCGTCGTGGGGCCGCTGAGCAGGGAGGCGGCCTCCTCCGCCAGCTCGTCCGGGTCGGTGATGGCCGGGGGCGCGGGCAGCGGTCCGGCCGGTGGCGGTAGGTCGTCGCCCACCGCACCGATGACGATCCGTGGGGCGGCCACGTGCCCGTGCCGGGCGGCCAGCGTGCCGGCCCGGTCGCGGATGTCCGCCGCCGGATGGTCGACGGCTGTCGCGACGACCTCGGCGATTTCCGCCGCCCGCTCGGGGTGCCGGCGGGCGAGCTGGTCCAGCCAGCCGAGCTGGGCGCGGACCAGCGCCTTGTCGGGCCGCACGAGGACGGCCCGCGACGCGTCGAGCAGCCCTTCGACCTCCACGCCGTCGAGAGCCCGCAACGTCTTCTGCGCCATCGACGCCACGTTGCCGGGGGCGTCGGCGAGCAGACGCAGGTAGTCTCCGCGACGCCTGTCGACCTCGCTGGCGGTGGGCTCCAGCAGGCCGTGCAGGGTGACGAACGCGCGCAACGCGGCCGGTCGGTCGCCGCGCAACAGCCGGCTCACACAGCCGTCGAGCAGCATCGTCCGGTCCAGGCGGCCCTCGCCGGCCAGCCGCGTCAGCGCTCGCGGCAGGGCGTGATCCTCGTCGGTCATGAACTCGTCGAAGGACATCCGCGTCCCGACGCCGTCCACCTCGAACAGGCGCGGCACCAGGGCGTCGAGGAACACGTCCGCCCGGAGCCGGTCCACGAGCGGGACCGGTCGCTGCGCCTCCGGCGGCCACGCCATCAGGGCGAGCCACCCCTCGACGAACTGGTCACCGGTGGGCGCCGCCGCCTTCTCGGCGGTGATCAGCTCGGCGAGGAATTCCCAGCCGTCCATCGGGTCGCCCCGGCGGAGCCGATCCGCCAGCCGGGTTGCCAGCTCGGCCAGCCAGGGCACCCCGCGCGCCCGCGCGACCTGGACCACCAGCTCGGCGTCGGCGCCCCGCAGCGACACGTTGCGCCGGCCGAGCAGGTCGGCCGTCGCGGCGGCGGTGGGCAGGCACCCCACCGCGGCCACCGCCAGGGCCGTCGCCTCGGTGTTCCACCACCAGGTGTCGCGCCGCCGGCGCACGTGGGCCACCAGCCCGTCGGCGAACGACCGCCGTCCCTGCTCGTCGAGGCCGGTGACCGCGTCGACGGCCGCGCCGACGTCACCCCGGGCCAGGAACTCGTACGGATCGCTCACGCCCCGACCTCCACCGAAGCGCCCACCATCGTCGTGGCGAGCGCGTGCTTGCAGGGCCCGCGCTGGCCGCGGTGTCGCGCCCACCAGGGGCAGGAGCAGGTGTACGAGCCGTCCGGCCGGCGGCGGACCCGGTAGACCTCGTCGCCGTGGCGTACGGTCGCCGCCTCGCCGTCGGGGGTGACCGCGCCCGCCTCGACAAGCGCCCGCGCCCCGACCAGCCGGGGATTGTCCCGCTCGGCACGGCCGGCGTCGTAGGGCAGCACCCGGTGGAAGTAGCCCGCTTCGGCCACGTCGAAGCCGACCCGGCCGGCGGTGCCCAGCTGGGTCAGCGCGGCCCGGACCCGGTCCGCCGAGATCCCCGCCGCGGCGGCCATCGCGTGGATGTCGATCGTCGGCTCCCAGGACAGCAGCGTGCCGACGAGCGCGGCGTCGTCGGCGACGTCGTCCGAGGCGAGCGCGGTCAGCGCGCCGCCCTCGCCGGAGAAGCCCCGGTAGGACTCCGGCGACAGGGTCAGCGACAGCCGCAGCGCGCCCGTGTCGAGCTCCCACACGCTCGGCAGCGGCGGGGACCCGGCCGCCGCCGGTGGCCCGTACACCCGCAGGGTCTTCGCGTACCGGAGCAGCCCCCGCAGCGTGGCGAGCCGTCCGGCGCCGGCCAGGCACACCGCGCCGGGCACCGGGCGCGAGGTCAGCCGCAGCGAACGCCCGGCCGGCACGACCCAGAGCACCGACCGGTCGTTACCCGCCGGCAGTCGGCGCAGGAAGGCGGCCGCCTCCGCCGCCGGGACCTCCGCCCGCCGTCGCATGGTCGTGGCCATCAGATGGACCTCGGCGAACCCCCGCAGCCACCGCCCGGGCAGCGGCACCTTCTTCTCCACCACCGCGGCGTCCAGGGTGGACACCGTCAGGTCATCCGGCCCCACCGACAGGTGCAACGGGTCGATGCCACCCACCCGGGCCAGCGCCTCCCGCAGCGGCGCGTTCACGTCGACGTTCGTGGTGCCGTGCTCGACGATGTCGCCGTCGAACCCGGCCGGCACGACGTCCAGCCGCGCGTAAACCCCGCAGCAGCCGGAGAACGACTCGAAGCGCATCCGGTCCCGGCTGCCGGTGACCACCGGATCGAGGCTCGCCGGGCTGACCGGCTGGTGGTAACGGGTCCGGGCGACTTCGGCGACCGCCAGTAGCCCGGCGGCCGCCGCCTGCGGAGTCGTCAGGAAACCGGAGAAGAACCGCGGGTTGGTCGCGGGCCCGCCGCTGGTCTGCAACGCCAGGTCACCCCGGTGCAGCGTGGACGGCTGGCGGTAGCGGTAGGTCTGAAGGGCGCTCACGGTTGCAGAACCTACGACCGACCCCCGACACCCTGCCAGGGATGCTGCCGCGACGAGGGATTCCGCCTCCCGGACGCACTCAGCCCGCTGACCCCTTTACCCGCCGAATTCTCCGCGATCAGCCCCGTTGTCGAAAACCACATCGCAGGTCGCATGCGGCCGGTGCTTCGCGCGATAGGCCAGCTCCGAGCGTTCCCAGACATCCCACAAGCCGGAGTCGTAGATCCCCCGCCGGATGTCGCGCTGCTTGGCTCGCTCCCTCGCCACCTCCATCGGCGCGTCGACCCAGATCCGACAGTCGTAGTAGCGCCACAGCTCACCGAGGTACGCGGACACGCCCTCCACGATCAGGTACCGCACCGCCGGGACCCGCACCCGCCGGCCCGGTCCGCCCTCGAACCCCGTCAGCGTCCGATACTCCCGCAGCTCTCCGCGCGAAGCCGGCGCCAACACTCGACGGGCGAACTCCGCGCGATCGAAGTCACTCTTGTCCTCGTCGCTGACCACACCCTCGACGAGAAACTCATCCAGGTGCACCAGATGGGAACTGCCCAGGGCACGGGCGAGCCGTCGAGCGAAGACTGTCTTCCCGGCGCCACCGAACCCCTCCACCCCCACCAGCGTCGGCCGACCGGTCGGGGCGATTCGGCTGACCAGTGCCACGATCGCCGCCAGGTCCAGCCGCGCCGCCACCCCCGCACGGAGACCCGCCGGCGTGGGCACCTCAGCCGTCACCCCGACCACACCCCTTCCGACCAGGCTTCACGCACGTCAGACACCCACATCGAATCATCCCAGGGTCGGTCGGCGGGCACGCCACGCTCAGCAGCCCTCGTACCACAGTGGATTGCCGCCCGGGCAGTCCGCCGGCGTCGGGGCCGGTAGGGTCGGACCGTGTCCGCGCTGGTCGCTGTGCCCCGTCGTGTCATGGCGCTCGTCGCGCTGCTCGCCACCGCCGCCTGTGACGGCCCCGCGGATCCGGTGGGCGCGCCGACCACCGGCGCGACCACGAGCAGCGTTGCCGCCACCGCGCCCACCGCCTCGGTCGGCCCCGTCTACCGCGCGCAGGATCTGGACCTGTGCAAGCGCACCGATCTTCGGCCGTTGGCGGACTTGTCCCTGACGGTTGCCCGCACCGATCCGAAGCCGCCGCTGGGGCGCCCGGGTGTGGCGTGCCTGTTCGAGATGCGGACGAAGGATGGGCATGAGGCGAACCTGCGGGTGGAGGCGTCCACTCCGGCCAGCGCAGAGGAGGCCCGGTCGCTCTACCGGTCGACGGAGCGGGTGACGGTGATGACTCCGGCCGGTGCCATCCCCGGTGTCGGCGACGAGGCCGAAGCCTTCACCAAGCGCTCCGAGCCGGGCTTCAAGTACGCCGAGTACATGGTCCACGCGCGCACGGACAACCTGGTGGTGAAGGTCTGGTTTGCCGTCGGCGGTGCCTCGTACGCCGGCACCGAGATGCTCGCGTCGAAGGCGCTGACGTTCCTCCGGGCGACGCAGGCGGCCGTACCCATCGGGTGATGCCCGCGGGCGGTCCTCCTCGGACGGCCTCTGGCCTTCGGCGGGCATCTGCCGGGTCGACCGGCAGGGATACTGAGCGGGTGCGCGAAGACGACGTATTGCGGGGCATCGCCGCTCGTGTGGCAGCTCGCGACTACAGCGATGACGTGTCGATCCGCCCCGGCCACCGTGACGCGGACGGCACGTGGATCGTGAGTCCCCGGCCCGAGGACACCCGGTCGCTTGTGGTGCGGGGGTCGCAGGAGCATCGTGCCGCGCTGGCAGCCGACGCCGTCGACCCGTTGCCGCCGCTCGCGCCCGCCCCCGCGCACGCGGTCAACGACGCGGAACAGGTGCTCGGGCATCCGCTGCCACCGCTGCTTCGACGCGTCTACCTGGAGGTCGCCAACGGCGGCTTCGGTCCCGTGCTGGGCGTCGCGGGCGGTTGCACGGACGATCTCGGGCGTACGGCGATCGACCTGCTCAGCCCTCGAGAACCCGCCGGCTTGCTGCCGATCGCCTATTGGGGATGCGCGATCTACTCGTATGTCGACTGCCTGGGTCGGGGCGCGATGATGTGGGGCTTCGACCCGAACTCGGGCCTTGGCGAGCACTCGTTCTACGCGGAGGGGATCTCTCTGGTGGATTGGCTCGACCGGTGGCTCACCGGGGGCCTCGAGCAGCCGCACCTCGAACCCGATCGGACGCGCTCGTGGAGCGGGACCACCTCCGAGGGAGCGAGCTAGACGCAACTCCTCCGGCGCCTGGAGTACGAGATCTTCGGCCGGGTGTCCCCAGCCCTCGTCATCGGGTCGGTGGCCCTGTTGCTGTTCACGCCGGCGTTGGCCCACTGGTCGCCGATGGCCGGGCTGAGCGTGGTGGCCGGAGTGCTGACCCTGGTCGCACTGCTCGACATGCTGCGAGGCAGGGGAGCGCCGTTGGAGCCTCCCGCCCCGCCGATCGGGCGGGAGGCAACCGACGTTCGCGAGCCCGAGGCGTGACCCAGGGCCGTCGCTACAGGCCCAGACTCCGCAGGGTCGGCACGGTCTGGCCCACCCAGGCGAGGGCGGCGTCCTCGCGGGCGCCCTGGGTGCGCTGTGTGCCGGCCAGGAACCACAGGAAGTAGGTGGTGTAACCGGGCGCGCTGACCACGGTGTGGTAGCCCTCGGGCATCATCTGCATCACGTGGTCGCGGATGGTGACGTTCTCCTCGTACCCCTCGTCGGTGTAGACCCGGCTGATACCGAACCCGTCCGCCGGGTTGACGCGGTAGTAGTACATCTCCTCGTGTGCGGCCTCGGCGGGCAGGTCGTCGACCTTGTGCCGGTGCGGCGGGTAGGTGCTCCAGTTGCCCGAGGGCGTGTAGGTCTCCCCGACGATGAGCCGACGCGCGGGCAGGTCCGGTTGGGCGACCTCGGTGAGGATCTGGTGGTAGTTGCGGCCGAAGTTGGCCGCTCCCCAACGGCCGGTCGCGACCTGCTCCGGCGCGATGACGTAGGGGTCGGTGGCCAGGTCGCTGGGGGCGCTGGGGAGGGCGATCTCCACGTCGGTGACGGCCTCGACGGTGATCGAGGAGCCGGCCGGGAGGTAGACCGAGTGCGGCTTGCCGGAGAACACGTCCGGGCGGCTGCCGACCTGCGGGAAATGGTGGTCGGCGACGGTGAAGTTGGCGGTGCCGCCGAGGATGACGGCCAGGATCTCCCGGTCACCGGACTCGCCGGTCCAGGACTCACCGGCCGACAGCCGCAGCAGGGTGAAGTCCAGCAGCCGACAGGGATTGACGGGCAGCGTGTTCCGGCCGTCGGCGGCGGGAATGGTGCAGTGGTAGCGGTAGTCCATGGTCACCTTTCACAGGATGTGGGGCAGTGCGGGTCGGTCGCGGTGCTCACCAGGGGCTGGTCCAGCCCGGGATCGTGGCGCGGGTGAGGGCTTCCAGGTAGAAGTAGTCGCCCCACAGGGTTCCCTCGTCGACGCCGACGTCCTTGGGTTTGTCGTAGACGCCGTGCAGGATCAGCGCGTTCGAGCCCGGCTGACCGCCGGTGGAGTAGTGGTCGATGAGCGAGCGCAGGATCTCGGCGGCGGCCGTGCGGTACCGGCCGGCGCTGTCCGGGTCGGTGAGGTTGTCGGCGAGTTCGAGCAGGCCGCAGACGGCGATGGCCGCGGCCGAGCTGTCCCGCTCCTGGCCGCTGCCGTCGCCGAACTCCAGGTCCCAGTACGCGACGTGGTCCTCGGGCAGGTGGGCGAGGAAACGGTCGGCGCAGGTCATCGCGGCGGTGAGCAGCGCGGGGTCGCCGAGGTGCCGGTGGTTGAGGCTGAACCCGTAGATGCCCCACGCCTGCCCGCGCGCCCAGCAGGAGTTGTCGGCGTGGCCCTGTTCGGTTTCCCCGCGCAGCGGCGCGCCACTGGCCGTGTCCCAGTAGAAGGTGTGGAAGGTGGTGCCGTCGGGGCGCAGGATGTGCTGGCGCAGTTGCGCCGTGTGCCGGCGGGCCGCGGCGGCGTAGCGGTCGTCGCCGGTGGTCTGGCTGGCCCAGAAGAGCAGCGGCGTGTTCATGAGGCTGTCGATGATGGTGCGGCCCCGCTGGCGGGGGTCGTTCAGGTCGCCCCAGGCCTGGATGATTCCGGCCGGTTCGAGGACGCGCGTCATCAGGTGGTCGGCGGCGGCGAGCGCCGCGCCTCGGGCCCGCGGATCGTTCGTACGGCGGGCCGGGGTGACGCAGGAGAGGGTGTAGAGGAACCCGAGGTCGTGGGTGTCCAGGTCGATGCCCCGGCCCACCCGATCCGCGAAGCTGTCCACGTGCGACAGCGCGGCCCGCAGGTGGCGGTCGTCACCGGTCAGGTCGTGGGCCAGCCAGAGCTGTCCGGGCCAGAAGCTGGTGGTCCAGCCGACGTTGGCGCCCTCGGGTTGGCCGGCGCTCGGTGGCCGCAGCGGGTAGCGGTTGGCGTCGGTGGTGTCCGCGGGGTACCGGTCGCCGAAGGTGGCGATGTTCGCGTCGACGGTACGTATCGCGGCGGCCACCGCGGCCGCCGTGGCCTCTGCGTCGGAGCTGGCACGGACGTCGGTCGCCGTCATGGATGCTGTTCTCCCTCGTGGGTCCGGTCCGGTGCCGGGCGGGTGTGTCGTCGGCGTCCCGGCTCGGTGGCCGGGACGTGCTGGTCAGGCGCGCTGGGGTGCGGCCGTTGGTGGGTCGAGGGCGGCGCGCAGGGTGAAGCGGCTGTTGGCCCAGACGACGTAGAGCAGCGGCGCGGCGGCGAGGCCGAGCGCGATCGCGGGGCGGGCCGCCAGGAGCTGCGCGAGCAGCACGAGCACAAGCAGGGACACGGCGGTGAGGTACCACCGACGCACCGCCAGGTACACGCAGGTGCGGGCCACCTCGCGCAACCGCGCGGTGGGCCGGTCGGCGAGGGTCACCAACCCGAGCAGCGCGGTCGCGACGGTGAGGACGATCAGGGTCGCCAGCACCGGCAGGGCGAGTGCCCCGACCCGGTGGCCCCACGCGGCACGTGCGTCGACGGCGAGTACCACCAGGGCGGTCATGGCAGCCGCCGTCCAGAGCATCGCCGGCCGGGCGGTGGCTCGCCAGGCGCGGCCGTAGGTGCGCAGCACGCCGCCGGTGTCGCCGGCCGAGTAGGCGGACATGACCGCGAAGGCCGCGCAGAGCCCGGGCGCGCAGAGCGGGGCGGTCAGCGCGTACAGCGGCCAGGACCGCGCCGCGTCGGTGGTGAACGCGAGCGTCACCAGTGGCAGGCAACCGAGCACCAGCAGCAGGTTGGTGGTGAGCGCGACGTAGACCCCGTCGAAGACGGCGGTGATGGTGTGGTGGCGCGAACGCACGGGCCTCACCCCTTCAGTCCGGTCGAGGCGACGCCCTCGATGAAGTAGCGCTGGCCGAGCAGGAAGATGACCGCGACGGGCAGCACGGACAGCACCGAGCCCGTCATGATCAGCGCGTACTCGGCGTTGTACTGGGAGATGAAGGTGTTCAGCCCCAACTGGATGGTGCGCAGTTCCGGACTGCGCAGGTAGACGAGCGGGCCGAGGTAGTCGTTCCAGGTGGTCGTGAACATCAGCAGGGCCAGGCTGGCGAGCGCCGGCCGGGACAGCGGCAGAATGATCCGTCGGTAGATGCCGTACTCGCTGAGCCCGTCGACACGCGCCGCTTCGCTGAGTTCCTCGGGGATCGTCTCGTAGAACTGCTTCATCAGGAACACGCCGATCGCGCCGAACGCCTGGATCGCGACGATCGACCACAGCGTGTTCGCCAGGTGCAGCTTCGACATGAGGATGAACTGCGGGATCATGTACGACTGCCAGGGCACCGCGATCGTCCCGACGTACGCCAGGAAGAGCAGGTTGCGGCCGGGGAAGCGGACGCGGGCGAAGCCGTAGGCCGCGAAGCTGCCGGTGAGCACCTGCAGGAAGGTGACGATCACCGACAGCAGCAGGGTGTTCCACAGCCACGTCGTCATGTCCGAGCGCTGCCAGATGTCGACGTAGTTTCGCCACACCACCGGATCGGGGAGCCAGGTGATCGGGATGGTGAAGACGTCGTTGTTCGTCTTCAACGACGCCACCACCATCCAGAAGAACGGCAGCAGCAGCCCGGCCGCCGCGAGCACGAGAGCGGCGTAACCGAGGAGCCGCCCGCCCAGGGACCGGACCCGTCGGCGGGGCGCGCGATTGCCGGGCGCGGCGAGGGCCGGGGTGGGCAAAGAGAGGTCGGTCGCGGTCATCAGCTGTTCCTCCGCTTGTTGACCATGAACTGGATGACCGTGATGCCGAAGCAGATGGCGAACAGGACGATGGAGACCGCCGAGGCGTAGCCGAACTGGTTCTCCTCGAAGCCCTTCTGGTAGATGTACTGCGAGAGCACAAGTGTCGACTGGCCCGGTCCGCCGCCGGTCATCACGAGGATGAGGTCGAAGACCTTGAAGCTTTCGATGGTGAGCAGCACCGTGACGAAGAAGGTCGTGGTTCGTAACCCGGGGAGGGTCACGTGCACGAACCGCTGCCACGGTGAGGCGCCGTCGGTCTCGGCCGCCTCGTAGAGCTGGGCCGGGATGGTCTGTAGGCCGGCCAGGAACAGCAGCATGTAGTAGCCCATGTACCGCCAGGTGCCGACGATGATGACCGCCGGCATCGACCAGGTCGCCGACGCGGTCCAGCCCGGCGGATTGTCCACCCCGAGGGCGCCGAGGAGAGCGTTGATCGGGCCGTACTCCGGGCTGAACAGCTGGTTCCAGACGACCGCGATCGCCACGATCGAGGTGATGTAGGGGAAGAAGGCGATGGTGCGGAAGAACCGTACGCCGCGCAGTTTTCGGTTGAGCAGCAGCGCCAGCCCGAGTGCCGCCGCGAGGGTCAGCGGGATGTGGAAGACGGCGTAGTAGACGGTGTTGCGCAGCGCGGTCCAGAAGCTCGAGTCGTCCCACATCCGCCGGAAGTTCGCGGTGCCGGTCCACTCGGCCACCCCGAAGACGTTCCAGTTGGTGAACGCCACGTAGAACAGCACGACGACGGGAAGCAGGGTGAGCAGGGCGAAGCCGAGAAAGTTGGGAAGGATGAACGACCAGCCGGCGACCGTGTTGCGCGACACCAGCCGCCGGTTCCTGGGTCTCGTGCGCGGCAATGTTGCCATAGGGAGTCTCCGGAAGCGTTCAGCATGGCGGCGGGACCGGCGTGCGGCTCAGGCACGCCGGGCCCGCCATCAGCTCACTGGTTGAGGACTTCGTTCTTGGCGCGGGTCTGCGCCTTGCTCAGCTCCTCGTCGACGCCCTTGCTGTCGGAGAGGATCGCCGAGTGCGTCTCGTTGAGGAGGTTCTGCAGGCCGGCGGTGTGCTTCGACACCGGGTTCTCCGGCTTGATGGTGTGCTTGGAGTAGGCGAACTTCGACAGCTCGTCCTGCGGTACGCCGTCCAGCCCGAACAGCGACGTGGTGACCGCGTCGGTGACCTGGGCCGGGGTGATGCCGATCCCGGCCAGCGCCTTGCCGGCCTCCGGGCCGGCCGCGTACTTGAGGAAGTCCTTGGCCGCGGCGGTCTTGGACTTGCTGATCTTCGGGTTGATCCCCAGGCCGGTCGGGTCACCGAAGGTGACAGGCGTGGCGGAGGTGCCGGTGGTGGACTTGTCGAACTGGGGCGCCGGCGCGATGCCCCACTGGAACTTGTCGGCGTCACCGGTCTTTCGCTGGTTGAGCAGCGTGGCCACGTACCAGGTGCCCATCAGCAGCATCGCCGACTGCTGCTTGCCGAACTGCGCCTGGTAGGTGAGCTTGTTGGTCTTCGCCGTGCCGAAGGTCGGCTGCGCGCCGGCCGCCTGCAGGTCCAGTGACTTCTCGTAGTACGGCTTCAGGAAGCCGAAGTTCCCGGAGAGCAGGTCCGCGTTGGGGGTCTGGGCGAGCGCGAACCCCTGCACCGTCGACTGGAAGGTGTGCTGGTAGGCGCCTGTCGCGTTCGAGCCGGCCCCCTTCAGCCCGGTGTGCAGTCGCTTCGCCGCGTCGGTGTAGTCGTCCCAGGTCCAACTGCCGTCCGGCGGCGTCACCTTCGCCTTGGCGAACAGGTCCTTGTTGTAGAACAACACCCACGAGTCCTGCCGGTACGGCACCGCGTACGCCTTGCCGTCCACCTGGTACGACGCGAGCCCGGGGGTCGAGCCGAGACCGGAGGCGGCGTCGGAGACGTCGAGCAGCTGGCTACCGCTCTGGTACGTGTAGAAGTTCTTGAGGTTCTTCATGACGTAGACGTCCGGGGCGGTGCCGGCGGCCAGGTCGGTGATCATCTGAGTGTCGTAGTCGTTGCCCGGGGCGTACTCCTTGAGCTCCACCGTCACGTTCGGGTGGGTCGCCTTGAAGCCGTCGGCGAGCGTCTTGAACTCCGGCGTGGACGACAGGCTCCAGCCGGCCAGGGTGATCGTCACGGGTGCGTTGGGGTCGACTGGCTCGTCGCCGCCGCCGCAACCGGCGAGAACAAGTGTCAGGGCCGTCGCGGCGCTGATGACGGCCGGTATCGCACGCTTCATCCCTCTCTCCTTCAGGTCAAGGGCCCGGACGGGCCCGCACTGCTACCAGGCCGCTGGGGTGGGCCTGGGATGCTCCGTGTCCAGACGGGTCGACGTGCTGATCCCGTCGGGCCAGTCGACCGCCAGGTGGAGGCCGTGGCCGTCCTCGTCGACCACGGCCTGGCCTGCCTGCCCGACCATGGCCACCGGCATCCTGGACAACTCGGTGAGGGCGGCGACCCATGCGCCCGGCCGGACGGGGTGGTCCAGCCAGGGCACGACCAGCCCGCCGGCCAGGGGCCCGCCGTGCGGGACGGCGGTGACGCCGGCCGTTCCGCCGCCGTGCACGCTCTCCAGCCTGCTGGTCAGGCCGGCGCCGGTCACGACCGCCACCCCGCCGCGGAGGTCGGTCGTCGCATCCCCGGCGATGGCCCAGCCGCCGATGCGCAGCCGCAGCGCAGCCGCCTCGATGTCGTCGGCGAGGTCGTCGACGCGGGTCAGACGCAGCTCCCACGGGCCGCGGACCAGCGAGTACACCGTGAGGTGCCCGGCCGGTCGGGACTGGCCCAGGAGGCCGCCGCCGTGATCGCGCTGACCCGGATCCGGATCGACCCAGTGGGCGAGGGCACGTGACCCGGCCACACCCACGCCGTCGGCGTCGACGCGCACGGTCAGCAGGCGCATGCCGGCGCGGTGGGTGACCCGACCCGCGTCGTCGACGAGAGTGACGGACTGGTCGAGCGGGGTGGCCCAGCCGCTGTCGTCGAGGACGGGGGTGGTGGCGGTGGAGTAACCCAGTCGGGCGTAGAGCGGGGAATCCGAGACGGTGGCACCCTCGACGGCGTGGTCGGTGCCGTGGTTGACGACGCGGACGATCCCGTCGGCACGGGTGCCGGAGACCAGCCAGCCGGGCGCGTGTATCGCCCGTACCGAGTCCCGCTCCCGCACCGGCAGCGGCTCCTCGGGGGCCGTCCAGACCGGATGGTCGGCGGGTAGCGCGATGCCGAGCAGGCCTTTGCAGGCCCAGTACGGCGAGCCCGGCCCGGAGTACGACTGCGCGAGTCGCGGCCACGGCCGGTGCCAGCCGAGGGTGAGCAGGCCGCGCTCGTCCGGGGCGCCGTTGGCGACGAAGTGGCGCACGATGCGGGTGGCCGCGCCGCGCAGCCGGCCGAGGCTGACCGAGGGCACGCCGGCGATGGCGCCGACCCAGAACGGCGCCGCCGCGGCGAAGCGGTAGGTCAGGCTTCGCCCCTGGATCAACGGTGACCCGTCGGCGCCCACGAGCGCGACCGCGTCGCCCAGGAAGCGGTCGAGGCCGGCCAGGTCCCGTTCGCGGCGCGGCTCGGCCAGGTCGGCGGCGCCGGCCATCCGGGCCCACAGCGTCGGGTAGAGGTGCAGGGCCCAGCCCACATAGTGGTCGTAGGCGCGGTCCGGCCCGTCGGACATCCAGCCGTCCCCGCGGACGAAGCCGTCGTGCGTGGTCAGGTCCTCGTTCATCTCGTCGAGCGAGTGCGGCCCGCCCACCGAACGCAGGAACGTCTGGACGACCAGCCGGAACCAGACCCAGTTGATCCGGGGGTACGTGTCGTCGCCGACCGCCGGGCGCAGATAGTCCACCACCCGCTCTCGCGCCGCTGACGGCAGCCGGTCCCAGATCCACGGGCGGGTCAGGTCCAGGACCAGCGCGATGGAGGCGGCCTCCACCTTGGCCTGGGGGTGCTCGTCCAGGCGCACCCAGCGGTCCGGAGAGCTCGGGTCGGTGCCCGCGGCGATGCCGGCCGCGTACCGGTCCACGAGTTCGTCCACGCCCACTCCCCGGGCACCGGCGATGCGGAAACCAGCCAGCAGGAAGGTACGGGCGAAGCCCTCCAGGCCGTCGACGGCTCGCCCGTAACCGCCCTCCGGCCCGGGAAAGGTGACCAGGGCGTGCCCGGGTGACGCGTACGGTCGGGTGGCGGCGAGCATCCGGTCGGCGAGGGCCAACCAGTCGTCCCGGCTCCAGGTCGCGGCGGTGGTGGCATCCGGGTCTGTCCCCGGTGCCGGCCAGCCGGCCGTCCCGAACGTCATCCGAGGTCCTGTCGCATCGAAACGTCTCCGTGGAAGGTGGCGAGCGGGGCGTGCCCCTGAATGTGACGCGCAGGCATCCGCAGGGTTTCCGAAGTAAAACGCTCACAACAGAGCAAGTCAATGCTTCTCTTCGACCGATGTGAACACACCTGATCAAAAGGACGCACGTTGCTGCCTCGATGCGGCGTCGCCGCGGGACCTCGACTGCCATAAGTGCTCTGATACGATCAAAATCGTTCAGACTCGCTCTACCAGTCCGAGGGGCCATGATCGTCGCAGAGCGCTTCGCGGGCCCTCTGGCCGCGGCCTGGCCGGGCAACCGCACCGAGCTGCTGGCACGGGCACTCGCGCCACCGGACCGATCATTGCCGGTGCCGCCGGCGCGCGAGCGTGCCGTGTGGGCGCACCCGCACGCCCCCACGCTGCGACACCTGCGCAGCCGGGCCGAGGACGACCTCGCCGCCCCCTGGCCGCTCCCACTGGCCCACCAGTACGCCCGGTACTTCCGGGACGGCGAACGCGACACGTACGAGCAGTTGGTCTTCGCCCGGCAGCGGCGCCTGACCCGGGCCGCCGTGCTCGCCGCGGTCACCCTCGATCCGACCTGGCTGGACGAGGTGGTCGACGGCGTGACCCTGCTGTGCGAGCAGAGCAGCTGGTGCTGGCCGGCGCACGACGACACCCACGCCGTGCACGGCGCGGTGCTGCCGACCGTGACCGATCCCTATCTCGACCTCGGCGCGGGAGAGGTCGCCGCTCAACTGGCCTGGGTCGACCACCTGCTCGGCGAGCCGCTCGACGCGCACGCCCCCGGCCTGCGGACCCGGATCCGGCACGAGGTCGAGCGGCGCGTGCTCACACCGTTCGCCCAGCGCCGCGACTGGCACTGGCTCGGCCTCGACGGCGACGTGCACAACTGGAGCCCGTGGATCCACGGTAACGTGCTCGTCGCCGTGTTGCGCCTGGTGGAGGACCCAGCCCGGCGCGCCGGGCTGGTCGACCTGGTGGTCGAGGGGCTCGACAGGTACGTGGCGTCGCTGCCCGCCGACGGCGCCATCGACGAGGGCTACGGCTACTGGTGGAACGGCGCGTGTCGGGCCCACGAGGCACTCGACCTGCTCGCCCACGCCACCGGTGGCGCGCTCGACGGCGTGCCGGCCGACGCCCTGCGGCACACCGTCGCCTTCCCACACCGGATGCACCTGGGCGGCGACTGGTACCTCAACCACGCCGACGGTTCGGCCCGGCCCTCCGGGGGCCAGCCCTGGCACGCCCTGCACCGGGCCGCCCGCCGGGTCGAGGACTCCGACGCGGTGGCGCACGCCGCGGCGCACCGCCGCCCCGACGCGCCCGCAGCGGACGAGAAACACGGCCTGGGCCGGCTGCTGCTGGCGTTGACCGACCCGGCGTGGATCTCCGCCACCCCGGGGCCACCACCGCTGCCACGCGACGTGTGGCTGCCCTCCGTGCAGGTGCTTCTCGCCCGCGCGGCGGCCGGCAGTCCCGGCGGGCTGACCCTGGCGGTCAAGGGCGGACACAACGGCGAACACCACAACCACAACGACGTCGGCAGCATCGTGGTGGCCCTCAACGGGGTGCCGGTGGTCGTCGACGCCGGGCGTCCCACCTACACGGCGCAGACCTTCGGCCCCGGTCGGTACGACATCTGGACCATGCGCGGTGACTGGCACAACGTCCCGCGCGTCCGCGGCACCGAGCAGGCGCCCGGCCGCACCCACGCCGCCCGGCAGGCCACCGCCACGACCGACGGCACCGACTCCGAGTTGCGTCTGGACCTCGCCGGGGCGTACCCGCGCGCGGGTGTCCGGCACTGGTGGCGCAGCTCCCGACTGGAGCGCCACGGTGGACGGGTCGTCATCGCCGACGCCTGGGAGTTCGACCCTCCAGAACCCGACCAGGCCGCCCCGCCGACCCACGTCCACCTGCTCGTCGCCGGTCAGGTCCGGCTCGGCGACGGCCGCGCCGAGGTCACCGCGCTGGACGGGGCCGGCCGACTCGGGCTGCGCTGGCAGCCGGCATCGGCGCCCTGCGCCGCGACGATCCGGCAGATCACGGATCCGCTGCTCCTCGACGTGTGGGGAGAACGGCTGACCCGCCTCGCGATCGACGTCACCGCGTTCGGCCCGGCCGGCCAACTCGTCGTCATCATGCAAGAGCTCGCACCGCACGAAGCGTTCCTCGGAGGTCCCCCATGACCAAGGACAATCCCGTCGTCACCACGGCGGAGTCCTCCCGCGGGCCGCTTCAGGTCGTCCGCCGCCAGCAACTGTTGGCAGCCCTGCACCGCGACGGCTCGATGCGCGTCTCCGACCTGTCCCACGCGCTGGGCGCCGCGCCGGTCACCATCCGGCGCGACATCGCCGAGTTGGCCGCCGAGGGGTTGGTGCGCCGCGTCCACGGCGGGGTCGCCCTGATCCTGCCCGACGACGTCCCGGCAGCAGACGAGGCACCGGCCGCCGGCCTGGACCCGCTTGTCGGGCGCGCCCTCGGCATGCTCGTGCCCTCGTTGGACTACTACTGGCCGGACGTGGCGCGCGGGGTCGAGGGAGCCGCCCGGGAGCTCGACATGCGTGTGGTTCTGCGCGGCTCCTCCTACGACACCGAGGACGACCAGCCGCAACTGGCCCGCCTGGTGGAGCGGATGGATGTCGACGGGCTCATCATCGCGCCGAGCATGGACGCGCCGAGCGCCGAGCGCACCATCGACTGGCTCGACCAGGTCGGCGTCCCGGTCGTCCTGTTGGAACGCACCGCCACGGTGGGCAGCCACCACGCGGTCATGGAGTCGGTGGTCACCGACCATGCGCTCGGCGCGGCCATGGCCGTACGCCACCTCACCTCGCTCGGACACCGCAAGGTCGGCCTCGTGCTCGACGCCAACAGCCCCACCAGCCAGCACGTGCGGCGCGGCTGGCTCGACGCCACGACCGAGTGCGGTCTCGACTCGGACGCCACGGTGGTGGCCGTGGCACCCGACGCACGGTCACCGGAGCGGGACGCCGTCCTCAACGACGTGCTCGACAGGTGCCGGGCGACCGGGACGACGGCGTTGCTCGTGCACGCCGACGCCGAGGCCATCGCGCTTGTGCAGCACTGCGAGGAGCGGCACCTCTCCGTCCCCGGTGACCTGTCCATCGTGGCGTACGACGACGAGGTCGCCGGGCTCTTCAGCCCGCCGCTGACCGCGGTCCGACCGCCCCGACGCTCGATCGGACGGGCCGCCGTACGCCTCGTCGCCGACCGGCTCGTCGACCCCGACCGCCCCACCCACCGGATCGTCATCAGCCCGTCACTGCGGATCCGGGGTTCGACCGCGCCGCCACGCGCGTAGGTTCCCTTTCCGTCCTCGGCCACCGGCGGCGGACATGGCACGATGGCCGAGTCCTGCGCCGCCGGTGGCCGGGCGCGACACTTATGGAGTCGGGATGTCAGAGCTGGCCGGCGCGCCGGTGCCGGGGTTGGCGAAACTGTGGACGCACGACCCGGTCACCGCCGGCCCCTATCGGCTGGTCGGGCGGTTGGGCGCGGGTGGTCAGGGGGTCGTCTACCTCGGTGAGGACGACGCCGGTGACCGGGTCGCGGTCAAGATGGTGAACGTCGATCTGAGTGATCCACGGGCGCGGTCGCAGTTCGTGAAGGAGATCGCCGCCGCACGCCGCGTCGCGCCGTTCTGCACCGCGCAGGTGCTCTTCGCCGAGGTGGACGGTGATCGGCCCTACGTGGTCAGCGAGTTCATCGAGGGCCTGACCCTGCACCGGCACGTCCGCGAGCGCGGTCCGGTGACCGGCAACGCCCTGCACCGGCTCGCGGTCGGCACCGTGACCGCGCTCGCCGCGATCCACAGTGCCGGTGTGGTGCACTGCGATCTGAAGCCGGACAACGTGGTGCTGGGCGAGGACGGTCCCCGGGTGATCGACTTCGGCATCGCCCGCGCGTTGGGCGTCACCGACACGGCGACCAGCCGGGTCATGGGGACCACCGCGTACATGGCACCCGAACGGTTCCGCAACGACGCGGTCGGTCCGCCCTGCGACGTCTTCGCCTGGGCGGCCACGATCGCCTTCGCCGCCGGTGGTCGGCCGCCGTTCGGCAACGACTCGCTCTTCGCCGTGATGCACCGGGTGCTGAACGATCCGCCCGAGCTGCCCGCGTTGCCGCCCGTGCTGGACGAGCTGATCCGGGAGTGCCTGGCCAAGGATCCGGCGGACCGGCCGGCCGCCGAGCGCGTGCTGGTGCGGCTGCTCCGGCAGGACGGCAGGGTCGCCGCTCCGCTCCCTCGGGAGAGCCTGCTCGAGGTCGGCAACGAGACCGCGGGCGCGCCGACACCGAACCACCCGCTGCCCCCGGTCACGCCGACGGCAGCGCAGCCGCGCCCGACGCAGCCGCGGATACCGACCCAGGTCCAGCCGACCCAGCCCGTACCCCTGCCGGCGGCGACCCAGCCGGCATACCCGCCGGTGGCGACCCAGCCGGCGTACCCGCGGCCGACCCAGCCGGGATACCCGCCGGTGGCGACCCAGCCGGCGTACCCGCAGGCGCCGACCCAGCCGGGATACCAGCCGGTGGCGACGCAGCCGGCATACCCGCAGGTGACGGAGCGCGGCGGTGGCGCGTTGCGGCGGCTGCGTCGGGAGGCCGCGGATGCCTGGGGCATCTCGACCGCGCTCTTCCTCGGTTCGGTCGGCGCCGCCGCCGGTTACGTCGCGTCGAGCGCGGTCGGCCCGGCCGCCGCGGTCGGGGCGGTCGCCTTCGTCGTGGTCTACCTGGTCCGGCTGCTGGTCGCGACGGCGATCGGGGGGCGGTCCGACCGGCTGTGACAGGTGCGCCGGGGTCGGGGTCGCCGGCTGGCGCCGGATCGATAGGTTGACTGCCACCGCCCCGCCCGCCGAGGAGGACGTCCCGATGCCCCCAACCGCCACGCGTACGCGGCAGTGGTTGCCGTACACCGCCGCCGTCACCGCCGGGCTGGTGGTCATCGCCGGGGCGTTCGTGATCGTCCGGCAGCGCGACGCCGACTGCACCACCACGCTCGAGGTCAACTCCTCGACGGAGAAGGCGGCTCTGCTCGTCGACCTGGCCGAGCGTTACAACCGCAGCGATCGGTCGATCGATGGCGGCGGCTGCGCCCAGGTGCACGTCAGCGCGTTGAACTCGGGCCAGGCCACCGAGGCGCTGGCCGCCGGCTGGACCAACACCGGCCTGCCGCAACCACAGGTCTGGTTGCCGACGTCGAGCCTCTGGACCGGCCAGCTCCGGCTGCTCGACCAGGCCGCCGGGCGGGATCCGCAGACTCCGGCCCAGTACCCGTCGATCGCCAACAGTCCACTGGTGATCGCGATGCCGCAGCCCAAGGCCGACCTGGTACGCCAGCGCGGGGCGCTGGGCTGGGGGGAGGTCCTGGGCCTCTCCGGGCGGGAGGGGTGGGCCGGCTTCGGCAAGCCGGAGTGGGGCCGCTTCACCTTCGGCAAGGACAACCCGAACCTGTCCACCTCCGGGCTGGCGGCGACGATCGCCACGTACTACGCGGCGGCGCAACTGTCCAGCGACCTGACCCGCGCCGACCTGGCCAACCCCGCGGTCACCCAGTTCGTCAGGCGGATCGAGGCCAACGTGTCGCACTACAGCGACGACTCGGTGGACCTGCTGCGCAGCCTCGCCGAGGCGGACCTGGCCGGCGGGGCGGGCAGCACCGGCGACATGAGTGCCATCGTCCTGCAGGAGGAACTGGTGGACCTCTACAACTCGGGTGCGCTGAGCCCTCGGCAGGACGGGCAGGAGCGGGGCCGCCGGCCGAACGTGCCGCTGGTCGCCGTACATCCGAAGGAGGGCACGTTCAACCTGGACCACCCGTTCGTGGTGCTGCCCTCCGCCGATGGGCGGCAGCAGGCGGCGGCTGCCGACTTCCAGAAGTTCCTGACCGAGGACGACCAGCAGAAGAGCTTCACCCGCCTCGGCTTCCGGGATCACCAGCAACGCGCCTCGGCGGAGTTGCTCGCCAGCGTCGGCCCCGAGCCCACCGCCGGACTCACCTACTTCAAGCCCCCGGATCCGCAGGTGGTCGGCGCGATGCTGGACGATTGGCGCACGCTCCGCAAGAAGGCGAACATCCTGATCGCCCTGGACACCTCGGGGTCGATGGACGTGCAGGTCGGCACCGCAGGTAACCGTTTCCAGGTCGCCTCCGCGGCGGCGGGCAAGGGCCTCGCGTTGCTCAACACCGAGGACCGGGTGGGTCTCTGGTCGTTTTCCTCGGAGCCGCCACCGAAGCGCCCCTACCGGGAGGAGGTCCCGCTCGGCGAGTTCGACGAGAAGCGGATCACCAGCAAGATCGCCGGCCTTCACGTCGCAGGCGGCACCGCCCTCTACGCGACGATCCGGGCCGCACACCGGGAACTGCTCGCCAGGTACGACCCGCAGCGGATCAACGCGATCGTCGTGCTGACCGACGGCAAGAACGAGTACAACCAGGACAACGACCTGGACGGGTTGCTCGCCGAGGTGGCGCTGGACCCGGATCGTCCGGTGAAGGTGTTCTGCATCGCCTTCGACCGCGATTCGGACTTCGCCACCCTGGACCGGATCGCCAAGGCGTCGTCGGGCAAGGCCTTCGACGCCACCGATCCGGCCACCATCGACGAGGCGTTCGTGAAGCTGGTCAGCAGCTTCTGACGCCCGCGACGGGGGCGGGCGTTTGGCGTCGGTCCGAGGCCAGCAACGGCTCACCCAGCAGGAGGGCGACTGTGGCGAGGGTCAGCAGTGCCCCGACGAGGAACGCGCCGCGGACCCCGAATGCCGACAGCGCGGCTCCGCCGAGGAGTGCGCCGGCGCCGACGCCGACGTTGAAGGCGGCTGAGTTCGCGGCGAAGCCGATCTCCGTGCGGCCCGGGCTGACGTGCAGGATGCGCGCCTGGGTGGCCGTGAAGATGGGTGCGGCGGAACAACCGAGCAGCGCGAGGCCGGCGATCACCGTGGCCGGACTGCCCGCTGACTGGAAGAGCAGCAGCATTGCCGCCGCCTGCGCGGAGACCGCGAGCACCAGGGACGCGCGCGGACGTCGGTCCAGCAGGTGGCCGAGCGTCACGACGCCGACGATTCCGGCGCCGCCGTAGACGAACAGCAGCGGGCCCACCATGCGTGCCGGGAAGCCGGCGACCTCGGTGATGAACTCACCGAGGTAGGTGAAGCCGGTGTACAGACCGGTCATCGCCACCGCCGTGGTGAGCAGTACGACCACGAAGTGCCGGCGATCCGGGGCCGAGCCGAACGCGGCGTGGCTCTCCTCCGGTCGGGTGGTGGGCAGCAGCACGGCGATGAGGGCGGCGACGGCGAGCGCGCTGATGCTGAGAACGATGAACGGCAGCTGCCATCGGCTGTGTTGCGCCAGCCAGGTGCCGGCGGGTACGCCGAGCAGGTTCGCCAGTGAGCCGCACACGGAGGTCACGGCGAGGACCCGGCCGCGAATCGCGGGTGCGAACAGCCCCACCGCCACCGAACCCATGACCGCCCAGAACACCGCCTGTGCGACGGCCACGACGATGCGAGCACCCAGCAGGACGCCGTACGAGTCGGTGAGTACGGACCCGACGGTCGCCACGGCCAGTACGACAAGCACGCCGGAGAGCACGAAACGGCGGGGCAGGTGGCGGGTGAGGTGCGCCATCGGCAACGACACGACGGCGACGGCGAGACCGTAGCCGGTGACCAGGAAACCGGCGGCCGGGAGGGACACGCCGAGGTCGGACGACATCAGATTGAGCAGGCCGATCGGCAGGTTCTCCGTGGTGTTGAAGATGAAGGCGGAGAGGGCGATCGCCAGCAGGACGCTGACGCGGCGTCCGACATCGAACGACATTCGTCTGTCGTTCCCTTCGAGTCAACGGGTGTCTGCCGCCAGCTCGCCTCCAGGATCACGATGGTGCCGATCCCCTCCGACGACGGTGGCAACGGCAACGGATCAGTACATCCTGCAGGACAAGTTCCCGGAGGTGTTCGCGGCCGACGTCGACCCCGGCACCGCCGAGATCATGGCGGCGACGCAGCGGCCCGCCTCGGCGAGCGCCCAGGAGGAGGGCGTGACGAAGGCCGCCTGGAAGACGATCCCCTCCTGGACCCTCATCAGCACCCAGGATCAGGGCATTCCCCCAGACCTGCAGCGCTTCCTGGCGAAGCGGGCGGGGTCCACCACAGTCGAGGTCGCCGCCTCCCACGCCGTGGCGGTCTCGCAACCCGGCCCGGTCGCGGACCTCATCGACACGGCCGCCCGCGCCACCGCGCGCTAGACGACTATCCCTTTCGTCCTCCGTCGCCCGAGTGGGGTCGGCCGAGGCGTGAGACACGTTGGCTATCATCGATGGATTGGCGCATCGTCGACCTATGACATCGCGGCGCCCGTGTCGTACCTCGTGAACACCTCTTCGCCCACACCGCACCGCCGCCCCAGGGCCCTGATCGGGGCGGTCACGGCCGGCCTCCTCGTCGTCTGCGCCACGCTCGGCGGCGCGCCCGCGCCCGCCTCCGCCGCGAACACGCTCAGCATGCGGGGCGCCGACGTCTCCTCGTTGCAGCGCAGCCTGGATCTGGGCGCCAGGTACTACGACGCCGGAGGGGTGGCCCGCGACCCACTGGACATCCTGAGGTCCGTCGGCGTCAACTACGTCCGCCTGCGTGTCTGGAACAACCCGGCCAGCGGCTACAACAACAAGAGCAGGGCGTTGGCCCAGGCGAGGACGGCCAGGGCGAAGGGCCTCAAAGTGCTTATCGACTTCCACTACTCCGACACCTGGGCCGACCCCGGCAAGCAGTTCAAGCCGGCCGCCTGGGCCGGCCACAGCCTGAGCCAACTGGGCACCGACGTGTACGCCTTCACCTACGACGTCTGCTCCAGCCTCGGTCGGCAGGGCACCCCACCGGACAGCGTGCAGATCGGCAACGAGATCAACGTCGGGATGCTGTGGAACGAGGGCAAGGTCGTCAACAACGACTTCGCCCCGCTGGCCGGGCTGCTGAAGCAGGGCTACAACGCGACGAAGGCGTGTGGCGGCGGCATCCCGGTGATGATCCACACTGCCAACGCCGACAGCACCGCCAACGCCAGGTGGTTCTACGACGGCATCCGCGCCCAGGGTGTGCAGTGGGACATCACGGCCCTGTCGTACTACTGCATGTGGCACGGCACCCTGGCGAACCTCTACAACACCATCGTCGACCTGCGCGGCCGCTACGGCAAGCCGGTGGTGATCGCGGAGACCGCGTACCCCTTCACCCGCGACAACGCCGACAGCGAGCCGAACGCCATCGGCAACGCGACGTGTGACGGCATCAGCGCGACCTGGTCCGGGCAGGCCCAGGAGTTCGACTGGGTCCAGAACACGGCCCGCAACGCGGGGGCCGTCGGCGTCTTCTACTGGGAACCGACCTGGTACGCCGTCCGTGGCAACGGCTGGGACCCGGCCAACATCAACGGCACCGGAAACCAGTGGGACAACATGGCCGTCTTCGACTGGTCCGGGCGGGTGAACCCGGGCGTGCGCTGGACGCCCTGACCCGCCGGGATGACCCGAAGGCCGTCGCCGGGCCCGGCGGCGACCTGGGGACGGCCACCGCCGGTCCGGCCCGGCGTCAGAGCCGGGAGGTGAAGGTGGCCAGGAAGCGGTGTGGGGTGACCACGCCGGCATTGTCGAAGCAGATCACGTCGACGTCGGCGTTCGTGGCGTACGGCCAGGGTTGGGTGAGGTGGCAGTAGTTGCTGCCGGCGCCCTGCGCGACCACCTGGACGTGTGTCTCCTTGAGACCGACCTGCGGGAAGGTCGCCAGGTAGCGGCCGGCGGGCGCCAGCGGCGCCACCGTGTTCGCGCCGACACCGAGCACCGAGTTGTCGTTTGTCGGACCGCCCACGGCGGTACCGAGGTAACCGAAGTGCGACGGTGGGGCCAGCGAGCCGATCACCGGCCGCCGACGGTGGTAGGAGAGGACGAAGTCGGTGTTGACGAACGCGCCGGCCTGGTCGTAGCAGAAGACGTACACCTGCACCCCAGTGCCGACCGCGGCCCAGGAGTAGACCTTGCACCGGCGCGGGCCCGCGTTCGGCTGCACGGCGGTGACCTGCACGTTGCCGGCGAGCACCCCGGCCAGCCCCACCCCGGGCAGCCGCACCAGGTACTGCCCGACGCCCACCGGTCCGGCCGTGTTCACCGCGCCCGTGGAGTTGTACGACTGCGCCAGCAGGGCGCTGCTCCACTGCACGTACGCGTGGGAGGTGCCGGCCGGCAGCACACCGGAGCTGGTCGTCCAGAGCACGGTGAACGGGGTGTCATCGCGTGTGCCGCCCGGCTTGTGGCACTGCACGTCGACGATCTCGTCGACGCCGGACTGGAACCAGCGAACCACCTCGCAGTAGTGCCCGGTCCGGTTCACCGGGGTCACGTGCGGCACGCCCCGCGCGCCGGCGCCCACCTGCGGGAAACGTACCTGGAACCGGCCCGGCGCGAGCTTGATGCCGGTGGCCCAGGCGGCCGGGAACGCGGTCTTCCAACTACCCCACTGCCGGCTGGTGTCCAGCACGGTCCAGACCGCGACGGTGGGGTCCTTGACGTACGCGAAGCCCCAACGGTCAGCGGTGGCCGCCGCGGCCGGTGCCGCCGGCACGAGTGCGCCGGCAGCCAGGACGGCGGCCAGTGCGGCGGTGACGAACGATCGGAGACGCATCTATTCCTCCACTCGACGGGAACATGTCGGAGAGGAGTGTGCGCGTGGTGACTCCATGGTCACAGTCGGCAAGCGTGTGCGGGGATGTCGGCTGTCCGCCACTCCTGACCGAGCTGCCGCACGAGCCTCCGGCGGTCTGGCCGCTGGCGGGGGATTTCCCCCGAAACGACGCCTCCGGTCGATGTCGCAAGCCGTGCCGGTGGCGATGCGTCAGTCTCAGCACATCGGGGTGCGGCTGGTTTGAGACCCCGACGAACTGGGGGGCCGAGGCGGATGGCGCTGCTGTGGTTGCCGCGCTGGCTCCGCCGACCGGTCCGCGCCGCACCGCCCCCCGGCCACGACCTCTTCGTGGAGTGGCACGGCTCGGCCGCGGTGATCTCACACGGGGACGATCCGCCGTCGCTGCTGTGGCAGCTGGTGCGTACCGCCGTCGCGGCGTCCGACGACGTGCTGGTCCTGACCTCCGAGCGCGCCGTGCGCAGCGCCGCCTGCGGTGGCGTGCTGCGCGGGGTGGTCGAGGGTGCGGCCCAGGAGTGGGGCGTCGGACGGGTCTGGGTGGCTGCGAGCGGCCTCGGCCGGCCGGACGAGGCGTACGCCTCCTGGCTGACCCGACTGGCGGCCCGCACCGGCGTCGAACTGCTCGCCCCGGACGGTCCCGTACACGCCACACCGGACGGCACCCTCTACGCGGCGGGCGGCACGGGCGCGTGGGGTTGGCGGTCCTTCCGGCCGGGCGCCAGCAGCCCGGTGGTCGGCAACCGCTACCCGGCCCCGTCCTGGGAGCCGGCGTTGCCGGATGAGGCGGTGGTGCTGCCCGGGCTGGTGGCCGATCCCGTCCCCGCCGGAGTGCTTCTGCGTGCCTCGGCCGCCGCACCCGCTGCGGTGGGTGACCCGGCCTACGACATGCCGGTGGACCGATACCGGCCGACGCTGCTCCTGCGCCATGTCGGCGAGCCACCAGCGGATCCCTGGTCGCTCGCCGGGATCTTCGCGGGTCTGCCGGCAAGGACGATCGTTCGGATCGAGACCGCACTGCTCGACCCGACGGCACCGCCGCCGCGCGCCGACTGGGTGACCGCACTCGCGGCGGCCCTCGACGAATCGGCCGCCGTCGCCGAGCCCGTCGGGGTGCCCGAGCCAGGCCAGCACCGACGTGCATCCGGCCAGTCACCACCCGTGCTGAGTGACGGTTGGGTACGCGCCAGCAGCCGTCTCTACCGCCACGCGACAGTGCCGGACCTGCTCGCCGAGGTCGTCCCATCCGGCGTCCTGCTGCGTACGGCGGGTGCCCGTCGGCCCGACGGCATGGCCTTCGTCGACCCTGCCGAGTGGGTGCTGGCGGTCGACGTCCGCGACTCCGACCGGCTCGTAGACCAACTGTGCCGGATGCTCGTCGCGGCCGGCGGAGCACCGGGCCTCACCCTGGTGGGGCAGACCGGCGAGGCGACGAGGGTACGCCTGGAAGCGGCGCTGCGCGCCGAGGCGGCACCCCTCGCGGGGCTGCCGGCGGACGTCGGGGCGACCTCGGCGACGGGCACCGGCCAGCCTTCCGTGGCGACCGATCGGCGGAGCAGCTTCGCGAACCAGGAGATGTTGGCGGTGCCGCTGTCAGCGCGTCCGCCGGCAGCGGCGGTCGAGGCCACGTCAGCGGAGGCCGCGGCGCAGGGCTGGCCGCCAGCGACCGCGCGCCAGTTCGTGGATCCGGCCAGGGCGGCGCAACGTTCGGCGGAGCCAGCGGTGCCAGCCGGGGTGCACCAGTTCGTGGATCCGGCCAGGGCGGCGCAACGTTCGGCGGAGCCAGCCGGGGCCGTGCACCAGTTCGTGGACCCGGCGGCGCCGGCCGCCGCCGCGCGGCGACGCGTGGAGTCCCTGCCGGTCGCGAGACGGCCGGCAGCCGCTGCCGAGGCGCTGCCGAGCGCTGGCGGCCAACCGGCCGTGCAGGATCTGACCGGCGAGCCCTCGCCCCCGCCTCGACCGGTCGCCGGGCCGCCACCGGTGATCACCAGCTCCGGGCCGTACCTGGGCGAGCCCGAACGCCCGGTTGTCGCCAGCGCCCCCGCCTCGGCAGGCGATATAGCGCTCACCCCCTTGCTTCGAGGCGCGCCTGCCACGTACCCCGGCGGGCGCGCGGCGCACCGTTACGCGCCGGCCGTGGCGGACCCCGTCGAGGACCGGGCCAGCACCGCGGCGGAACAGCGCGACCTCGCTGCCAGCCTCGGCCCGGCCTTCACCGACTCGATCACCACCGTCAACGCCGCCCTGGCCGCGTGGCCCGCGCTGCGGCAGGGCATCTCCGCGTCGGCGAAGACGGACTTCGTCGCCGTGCACGTATTCTTCGGCCGGTCGGAGGCGGGGGCGTCCCGGCTCAACGCGGGACTGCGGGCCGGGCAGGCACCGAGCCTGCCTGGCTACCTGCCGTGCCTGGTGTCCGGGTTGCGTCGCCTGCCGCCGTACCGCCGGGCGATGCTCTGCCAGGGGCGGGTGGCCGACCAGGCGCGACACCTCTACCCCGAGGGCGGCCTGCTGGTGGAGCCCGGGTTCCGCAGTGTCAGCGGCGCCACCGACCTCGCCGTGGAGGGTGCCGACGTCGACTACCTGGTCTGGTCGCGTACGGCGCGGCAGGTCGGCGCGCTTGCCGAACAGCAGGATCTGGACGAGGCGGTGTTCCTGGCCGGGGCCCGATTCAAGGTGCTCGCCGTCCGTGAGGGAGCGGTGGCGGCGGATCGTGTCGGCATCCCGACGACGGCCGTACTGTTGCGGGAGGTGTTGCCCGACGAGCAGTCCGCGTCCGGTCTGGACGATGCCGACCGGAGCGCTCTGAGTCGCCTGGAACGGGCGCTGACCCGGCGGAGAGCGGCCTCGCCTCGCCTGCTCACCGACGCGCACACCATCGAGCGGCTGCTCGGTCCACCGCTCGGTTACGTGGAGGAAACCGGGGTGTCCGTCGGTGCCGGCACCGACTGATCCTCCGGTCATGAGGGATAACCCCCAACTCCGCCGGTACGGCGTCGGAAACCGCCGCGTCGGCGGTCGCCGCCGCATGCTCATCCGGTGCGGGTGTGACAGGAGGGTGAAGCCGAGATGCGAACGCTGTCACTGCGACCGCGCGGCGGCCTGACGGCAGGCAGTCGGGGGAGCGTCGACGGGTCGGCGTGCGCCAGCGCGCCGTCGCCGAGCACCGGATAGCGGGAGCGGCCCGGCATGGACACCCCCATTCCTGACTGGTTGAACCACATCTTGAACTTCTTCGTCGGCGCGACCTGGCCGACGGGCAGTGAGAGCGGGATGCGGGCGCACTCCGGGGAGTGGGAGCACCTTCGGGACGTTCTGGATGCGGCCCAGGAGACGCTCGTGGCTGAGCGTTCTCGGGTGCCGAACGTGTTGAGCGGAATGTTCGCTGACGGGGTCACTGAGTCGCTGGACAGCCTCGTCGATTATCTCGATCAGTTGCGGTCGACTGCGGAAAGCATGCGGAAAGACCTGAAGAACGGTGCGGCCGAGCTTCAGGAACAGAAGATCCTGCTGGTGGTGCAGTTGGCGCTGTTGGCCATCCAGTTGGCCTGGCTCATAGCGTCGCTGTTCGGAGCGTTGGCGATTCCGCTGGTGGTTGGTGGGTTTCGCGCCATCATCACCGCGATTCTTCGCAACCTCTTCGTCGAGGTCGGGCAGGAGATCGCGCAGGAGCCGCTGCTGATGATCGTGATCCAGGCGGCGCAGGACGCCGATGGGGTGCGGGAGGGCATCGACTGGAACGCGATCGAGAAGTCTCTGATTCAGACGGTGATCGCGGGTGCGGCTGCCGGTCTGACCAATTCCGCTGCTTCGGGTGTCGTCGACTGGGCGGCGGGGAGGATCGCCAAGGTCGACCGGGTGGGTGCGGACGGCACGCTCTACATCACCGACGGTGTGTTCCGGTCCGGCGCCCTCTTCACGAAGGGCGCGGCGCAGGCGGCCGTGGCGATGCCGGCCGAGGCCGCCGGACAGGCTGCGGTGGGGGCGCCGATCGAGTGGCGGTGGGGGACAGCGACCAGCGCCTTCGTCGGTGGCCTGTACGAGGGCAACGCCGCTACTCCGGGGCAGTTGGCCGACGGCCTCAACCTGCCGGACCGCAACGGGTACGACAAGGCGGCCTCGCTGGGCGGCGACGGGCAGCAGGGCGGTGGCGACTCCGGCGTCAACGGCGGGCAGGAGAAGTCGACGGGCGAACCACCCGCCTACTCCGTCGTCGACGACAACAACAGCGCTATCGACTGGGACAACGAGAAGTTGGTCGGTGACGAGAAGAGTGACGCCGGGACCGGAGACACGTCGCCCGCCACCGACGAGGTTCGGCAGTCCCTCCTCGGGGACGGCGGTGTCGGCACCGGGCTGGGTGCCGGGCTGGGTGCCGGCGCGTCGAGCGCAGCGGATCAGCAGGCGTCGACAGACGCGGGAACCGGCGGCGTGTCGGAGGGTAGCGCGGCAGGCTCCGGCGTTCAGTCGTCCAACGGCGATGCCGGCGTGGCCGTCAGTCGTGGGGCGGGGATTGCCGATGGCGTAGCGAGTGGTGGTGTGGCGGACGGCCACGCGGCGGCCGGTGGCGTGGCCAGTGGTGGTGTGGCAGACGGTGGCGCGGCGAGTGGGGGTGTGGCGGCTGGTGGCGTGGCCAGTGGTGGTGTGGCGGCTGATGGCGCGGCGAGTGGGGGTGTGGCGGGCGGTGGCGTGGTGGACGGGAGTGCGGGGCAGGGTGCCGGCAATTCCGTAGGCCACGGCGGGACGAATGTGGCCGGCGGTGTCGCGGGCACGCCAACCGGCGATGGCGTCGCTGATCGGTCGGGCGGAGGGCTCGGCGATGGTTCGGTTGTCGGCTCGAACGAGGATGCCGGCCACCTGTCGGGCGGTTTGCCGGCCGAGACCACGGTTGGTGGCCAATCCGGCGAGGTCGCGCAGAGGGACGGCGCTCGCGTCGGCGGTGACCAGATCACCGGCGGCCAGTCCGCGGCCGGAGCCCCCGAAGCCGATGGTGCTGGTGGTGCGTCGCGGGGTGGTGTGGCGTCGGGTTCGGAGCAGGCTGATGGTGGTGCTGGTGGTGCGTCGCGGGGTGGTGTGGGGTCGGGCTCGGGACAGGCCGACGGTGGGGTGGCGTCGTCGGGTGGCGCGGCGTCACCGGTGGGTGACGCTGGCGGTGCCCGAGTGGAGGGCCAGCAGCGCGCACAGGTGGGCGCGGGCCAGTCGATCGATGGCGGCGCCGCCCGATCGGGGCCTCCGACCACGGTGGTCGGGGGCGACGGTACTCATGGGGCCGACCGTGCGACCACCGACCCGGGCAGCTCAGCCGACCTGCGGACCGTCTCGGACCCCGGTGTTCAGCAGACACTGGGCTTCGGCACCGACCGGTCGGACGGGGCGGATCCGGCTCTGCCGCAGTCCGCAGAGGCCCCGGTGGGCAGGAGCGATCCCCGCAGCGGCGATGTGGAGCGCCTGCTGGCGTCGTCGACCCAGGATGTGTCGCACGTGGTGGCCAACACCCGTGCCGCGTTCGAGGGTGCGCAGGACGCGATCATCGGCGCGCTCCAGGCGTCGCCGCCGGACCGGGCCCCGGAGGTGGCGGCCGCCCGCGACGCAGTCCGGTCGGTTCAGCAGTCGCTGACGCACCTGGAGGAGTCGCTGCCGAGCCTGTCGAAGCAGCAGGCGAGGGCCGACATCGCGCGGGTGTTGACCGCCTACGACGCGGTGCACCAGCAGGTGCGCAGTGTCGCCGGCGCGGCGCTCCTGCCGTCGGTCGACACGCTCGTCGGCCTGAGCCGCCCGGAGGTGGTGGGCGGAGACCGCTCGGCGGTGCCGACGTCGTCCGATCAGCGGTTCCAGCAGGCCGCTGTCGACCAGGTCGAGCATCTGCCGGCAACGGCGCAGTCGCCGGCCAACGAGTCGAGCAACGGACCGGCCAGCGAGCCGGCCAATGAGCCGAGCAACGGACCGGCCAACGAGTCGAGCAGCGAGCCGGCCGGCATGGGCCCGGTCGGGCAGGGGTCGGACGGGGCCGCCCCGGAACGCGGCGATGTGGATCCGCGGTTGTGGTCGGCGGTGGGCCAGTTGCCGGCCTGGGACAGGGCGGCGGACTGCGCCGATCGGGTCGCGGGGGTGCTGCGCCGGGTCGGCGTGCCGATCGTGGCCGAGGTGGATGGCCCGCGAGCCCGGGATGTGGTGGCCCAGTCGCTGGGCGGTTGGTTCGGGCCGGCGGGTGGTGTCGGCCGGTTGGCGGGGTTGACCGTTGGTGCGATGACGCCTGTGTGGTTGCCGCCGTCGGGCAACGGCGAGACGCCGGCGCACATGGCCCTGGTGTGGCGTGCTTCCAGGTCACGGTTAGTGCTGGTGGAGACGCAGGGGGACGTCTCGCCGGACGGGTCCGACAGTCGGTTCGTCGACTTCGAGATGGATCGCCCGCCGGGGCCGGTGCGGCTGGTGTCCGACGCCGACGGCGCGTTGCGGCAGGTGGACCTGACGAGCGGCAAGGTGCTGGCCGGGCCCGCCGAGTCGGCGCTGCCGACGCGTGGTGACCGGGTGGCGGACGCCCTCCTCGACCGGGTGCCGCACACCCACGAACCAGGCCTGATCGGCGGCGAGCTGGAGGGTTATGTCCGCATCGGCGCCCCGGTGCGCCCCGCGACAACCGCCCAACAGGAGGCGTGGCTGGGCGAGACCATCGCCACGGTGCACTCACTGGGGCTGAGGGTCAAGGGCGAGACCAAATCCCCGGTGTACGGCCGCTACTCGGACCGTTGGTACCCGTCTCTCGCTCATCTCCGCGCGGTCGAGGGACGGCATTACCAGGGTCACCAGCAGGAGCTGTGGCTCGCCGCCGAGGTGGTCTACGACCCCGGTGCGGCGCTGCCGGGGGAGGAGGGAACCGTCCCCTTCACCGTGGCGCAATATCACGGCCTCGGGAAGGCGCTCATGCGGTGGCTGCAGGACGCGGGACGCATCGGGCTGACGATGGGCGAAGCCCTGCAACCGTCCGCGGACTGGCAACGAGAATATCTCGGCCACTGGCGCGACCAGGTCCCACCGGAGAGCCGCGACTACGCCGACGCGTTGTACCAGGCGTTGCAGACCCCGGACAACGTCCAGGTCGAGCAGGGCATGGCCGATCAGCCGCTCTTTCATCCGACAAACGTCCATGGGCAGAACATCAACCTGCAGCTCTCCGCGGGCGGATCCCTGGCGGCGCTTCCCACCTTGATGAATTCCGCCCAGTGGGACGCCGCCGGCCTCGGCGTTGCCACCGCCGGCGTCGTGTCGGAGGCGGTGGGGGTCGCCGACCGGATTGCCAGGCGTCTGATGGCCGACTTCGTTCGCTCCCTTGCCCCTGGGCAGCCACTCTCCCCGACCGACATCGAGGACCTCATGCAGTTCGAGGAGCCGACGCAACTGCATGGCGCCCTCGTCCAGGTCCTGACGAATGCGACAGGTGAGGTGATCGGTCCGATCGCCGGATCCAATATCAGCAAGAACTCGGTGCTCCTGCTCAGCCGGCAAGACATGATCCACTATGGCGCGAACCTGCCCCCGGCGGTGCGTGACTACGTCAGCCGCAACATCCTGGACATCACCAACGGAATCGAGAACGCCTACCGGCAGGAACAGCAGGGCCTCGATGGTCACCCGGCCGAGCAACAGGGACTGTCGTGGATCGACGCCCTGTACCGGGTCTCCGGCACGGACCGGCGGTATTCGGTGCGACAGCTGATCCAGGAGGGGCTCACCGGCGTGCCGGTGGTGAACATCAGCCAGGGTGACCTCTTCGGAAAGCTGGCCAGCTTCCCCCCACACCTGTCGCCCGACGGCAGGCGCGCGATCTTCGTGCTGGAAAAGCGGAACAACCGCGCGCACCAGGACGCCACCCCCGGGGTGCAGTACGACCCGTACACCACGCTCGACAGCACCGACGACTTCGTCGCCGACATGCTCGCCCTGACGAACGAGGCGCACGAGGTGGCCGAGCGTGCCCGAGCCCGCTCCGAGCAGTGGGCACCCACGGAGACCGCGCCGTTTGGTGGCGTCCAGGCGGCGGCACAGGCGTACGGCGCAGCGCACGGCCAGCTCACGCCGATACCGAACTCGGTGCTCAACGTCGACGCACAGGGCAACTACTGGCAGTCGACCGCGCAGGGCTGGGAACTGGTCACCGATCCGGATCTCGGCGGCTACGCCAACAACCCCTGGGTCTACGCGCAGACGAGCATGCAGAGCAACTCCACCGCCCGGGTGGACCATCTGGTGCCGGCGACCATCGACGGCGTGCGGCACGCCGCACAGGAGGTCCTGGACCAGCTCGACGTGTTGACGGGTCGGATCGAGTCGGCGTTGCGGGAGGCGCTGACCGACCAGGCAGGCACGGCGGACGGCCCGGACCGCGCCGAGCAGGTGGAGACGGCCAGGGCGGTCCTCGACGCGGCCCGGCAGGGGCTCGCCGGTGTGGTCAGCTCGGACCAGAGCCGTTCGGGGCCGGCACGTGAGCACTTCCGCGACGCGCTGCTCCAGGTGGACCACGCCCGCCACGAGGTGAACCGGGCGACCGGCGCGGAGACCGTGCCGACTGTGGAACGCCTGCGGGGCGCGGCGCCCGAGACAGTTGACACCGACGTGACCCCGCCTTCGTCCGGCGTGCTGCCGACGTACACCGTGGGTTTGGCCCGCGTCGACGACGCCGCGCAGCTGGTGGCGGCGCTGCCGGGCAACGCGCAGGACATCGTGCAGGCGTTCGTGTCGCTCCGGGACGACCGGCTGGATGACATCAGGACCGCGCTGGGACAGCCGGGCTCGTCGGCCGCCTTTTCCGCCGTCACCGCGTTCGACCGGCGACTCTTTGCCCTGGAAGCGGGCATGGCCGGCATGTCCGAGCAGACGCTGAGGGCTGGCCTCGTCGACCTGGTGCGCGACTATCGGGTCGCCCGAGGTCAGCTGCTGGCGCTGACCCATGACCGGGACCTGCTCCCGCCGGTCGAGGCGATGCTGGAGTCGTCGACCTCGGACGACGACACACCGACCGGCAAGGGGAAGGGCAAGGCGACGTCGAACACCCGCGGCGCCGGGGGGCAGGGCTCGTCGGCGACCGGGGGCGGTGGGGTTGGCCGGCCGTCGAGTCAGGGCGGTGCGAAGGGCGCGGACGGTCCGGGCAGTGGGGCTGGGCGCCCGTCGGGTCCGGGCGGTGGCAAGGGCGCGGAGAGCCGGGGCGGGGTCCGGGACGGCGGTGACGAATCCACCCCTGCCCCGCGTATTCCCGATGCTTTCGCCGACCATCCCCAGGACGGCGAGCTTTACCCCAATCCGGAGATCCACGCGATGCTCCGGGAGACCAAGCTGCTCCTGAGTTCGGTGCTCGAGCCCGGGCAGCGGGACGCCCAGCACTTCGCCGACAAGGCCGACAAGAGCCTCCGGGACCACCGGGACGAGGTACGGGCGGCGACGCAGACCAGGAACGACCTGGCGAGTGCCGAACAGACGGTGCGGGACCGGCAGCAGCAGACGGATGCGGCGGTGGCGGCGCTGCAGGTCAGCCAGGGCGAGGTGGCCGCGGCAACGAAGGCGCTGGCGGACGCGACCGAGCAGCTCGCAGAGACCGAGCGGCAGCACGACGCCCTGCGGGAGACGCGTGCGGACGCCGAACGGGCCCGGGCCGAGGCCGAGGCCGACCGGGCCGCCGCGCGAGCCGAGATCACCAGGCTGGAGGACGAGCGGGACACGGCGCAGGACCGGTTGGAGGAGATCGAGGAACAGCTCGACAACCTCAGCCAGGAGCGCCTCGCGACGCTCGCCCAGGATGAGCGTACCGCCGGTCAGCGGCGCCGCATCCACCTCATCGAGGAACAGTCCCAGCTCAACGAACGGCTCGACGCGATCGTCGGGGAGGGACGGCAACAGGGCGCCCGGGGCAGAGCAGCCGACGCCGCCCTGACCAAGGCCAGGGCCACGATCACCACGACGGACAAGAGTCTGGAATCGGTGACGGCGAGCCTGCGCGAGCAGCGCGCCGCCCTGGACGGCGACGACGGGCTGCGGGCACGCCTGCGCCACGCCGAGGAGGAGCACGCCGAGAACAGGGCCACCGCCCAGGCCGCCACGGCGAGCCGCGACGAGGCCGCCGCGGAACGGGATGTGCTGCGTACCGAGGTCGAGCGCCTGCCCTCCGAGACGGACCTGGCGAACACCACGACCCGCCTGATCCGGGCGGCCCGGGACGCCGGCGTGGTGCGTGACACGGCCACGGCGCGAGCCGAGGATGCCCGAGAGGCCCTCGACGAGTGGCAGGACATCGCCGACGAGCGCGAGTCGGACCTGACGATCTTCGGCGATCGTGACGAGGCCGAAGGCGACCGTAGCTACCTGAGTATCGGCGCCGAGGGCGTGATCACCGAGCAGGCCGCGGCTCGGATGCGGGAGCTGGCGCTCGCTGCCGTCCGCCCGCTGGGGCGCTGGACTCAGGAGGCGGAGATCCAGGGCGACATCGCCCGCCTGACCACACCGATGGCGTTGGTGGACGATCTGCCGTCCTCCACCGGGCGCAGCGGCTCGGTACAGGTGGTCGGAAGCGGCCGCCACGCGGTACGGCTGACCTTCCACTCGACGCTCACCCGACACGACGAGCGGGACCTCGCCCCGGACTACCCGCCGCCCCCGGTCAGCCAGGGTGAGAAGCGGCGCTTCTCGGATGTCTCCTCCACCAGTAGCCACAGCAACATCAACTACCGCGATCTGCCGCTGCCCATCCAGGAGTTCCTTGGTCTGGGGACGACCGGCCCGCTGCGGGTGCTGAACGTGTCGGCGGTGCCCCGGCTGACCCACAACCGGCAGACCCGCACCGCCTTCGTCGAGACCGGCACGGGGCCGGCGACCATCGAGCGACTGCGGGAACCAGGACTGGCGCACTTCTACACCTGGGAGATGAGGGTCACGGCGGAGCCTGCGGCCCGCCAGCCCCGGCTGGTCACGCCGCCGGGGCGACCCACTCTCGACGATCCCGACGACCCCTGGCAGGACATCGAGGGCGACCCGGAGTCGAACAGCGTACGCGAGCGGTTGGTGGTGTTCTTTCCACAGCACATCGCCGTACCGGACCCTCCGGGGGATACCGTGGCGGACGACGTGGCTCTCGCCTCGTACCCGATGTCACTGGACACGCTGCACGACCCAACGGAGCTGCCGCTGCGCATCCTGAGCGAGTTGCCCGGTCTCATCGCGGAGGCACGCGCCCGGAGCAGGGCCGCCGGGGGCAGGAGCGCCGGCGGTCGGCGCGCCGGCCGTGGCGCGCCGGCCGTGCGCTCGCCCCGCCGTGGGCGGCGGCTCGGTGCCCGGCGGGGGCATCGAGCGGGGCTGCTCAACACGAGGTCGCAGAAGCACGTTTTCAGCTTCGCCGGGCACGGCAACATGCACAACGTCTTCCAGCGGGTGCGCGACGGGGCTGCCTACAGCGACCCGATCCACGACGCGAACGGCAGACTGCTCGGCGTCCTGCGCCTGACGGGAGTGCCGTTCAAGGATGACACCAGCCGTATCGTCAGCCGGGCCAGCGACAACTCGCTGGAGTTCCTGACCGAGGCGCAGATGACCGAGCGGGGATCGGTGGTGCTGCGCAACGCTCTCGACCTGCCGGTCAGCGCAGGCGTGACAGTCCTGAAGGCGCCGACCGAGGAGACCAAGACTCCCGGCACGTTCCTGTCGGGCGGCCCCTCGGTCACCCTCGGCCTCGGGACCGGTGTCACCATCGGCCACAACAGCGGGGCGGTCTCGTTCGTGGGCCGCGGATTCCGGTCCGGCCGGGAACCCGACCCGAAACGCCCCGGCATGGCACCCGATCCCACGGCCACCAAGGCGATCCGACGGGGCATGGTCGCCGACGTCGGCATGAGGTGGAAGCTCGAACTGATCACCGGCGGGAAGGAGCGGCACGCCACGCCGCCCTCCCGCACGTGGTCCGGGAACTCCGCCGGCCATGGCGCCCGGGTGCGATACCTGCCGTACACGCTGCGCGACGCGGACAAGGTTCGCCACCCACCGCGCGGCGTCGTCGACGGGGACGGGCCCGGCATGGCGGTCTTCAAGAACTTCACAGTGGCTCCCCAGGGGACCGCCGCGGATCCGCGACCGGACCTGGACATGCAGGTGGAGGACTACCTGCGCAGCGAGGGGTACCTGCCGAAGACCGCGCCGGGCACCGAGCTGTTGGCGAAGAACCACAGGCGTCTGCTGGAGACCAGCTCCGGTGCGCACCGGATCGGCATGATCGGTGCCCTGCGCGGCACCGGCCTGTGGGTGCCCTACGACAAGCTCACCGCCTCCGGCACGCACCGGAAATGGATCAAGTACTTCATCCCCGCCGACCAGGACCCGGAGGTGGGGTACGAGGGCCTCACCGACGAGCTCGGCGCCAACATGACCATCGACTCGTTCTTCCGGCTGGACAGCTTCCGGTCGATGTTCCGGTCCAAACGCGCCGCCCTCGACGGCAACATCAGCCTGCCGGTCCGGAAGTGGCTGAAGAACCTGCTGCCCGGCTGGACGAACTCGGTGCTCAGCGGCACCGTGATCGGCAAGACCTGGGAGAACATCACCTCCCTCGGGTACGGCCAGGTCCCTGGTCGATCGGTGGTCCTGGACACCGAGCAGGACCAGGCGATGCACAAGTTCGTCCTCTCCACGAACCTTCGCGCCGAGGCCTACGACGAGGGCCACGACACACCGGACGAGACGTTCGCACCGGGGGACCAACCCGTCTCCTACGAGGCGTGGGTGCCCGACATGCGCGTGCTGACGGCACCCGCGCCCCGGCGTGAGCCGATCAGTCACCGGCCCCTCACCGACTTCGACCACGCCATGCTGAGCGTCGGACCCAGCCTGCCGAACCTCGCGGGCATCGACGCCGTGCGCGGCAGCGCCGCGCTCGACAAGATGTTCGCGGAACTCGCCACGAGCCAGTTCGCCCCGCTGCAGGAATGGCTCAGCAACCTTCCGGACATACTCGTCGCACGGTGGTCGAAGCTGATCGGCAACAACCCCGGCTGGCCGACCACCCTGTCCGCGCACACCCGCCGGGTCTTCATCAGCGAGGAGCGGCTGCTGGCGGTGATGGACGTGGTGCTGCGCGGCGCGCACTCCTCGGAGCAGGCATTCGAGCCGGGCCTCCTCGCCGACGCGGAAGGCCGGCACGAGTTGCAGGCCTACATCCATCAGGTGCCCCGATATGTGCCACAGCCCCGGGACTACGAGCTCTACGTGGAGGACGGGATCCCGGTCACCGGCACCAGCGCGTTCACCCGGAGCCGGGAGGAGACGCGGTACCACAGTGGAGGCGCCAATGTGGTGCACCCCTACGGCAACGCGCCGAGTGCCACGTACCTCACGTCCACGCGTGAGCGTGTCAGTGAGACCAAGACGCTGGCGGGCACCGACTACCGGATCAACAACATCAGCGCCCGCGTCTACACGATCACCATCCCGGTCACGATGGTCGGCACCTTCACCGGCGCCTCCCGCAACCTGGTGAGCAGCCTCCGCTCACTCTTCGGCGGGATGTGGGAGGCCGCACTGCCGGCGACGGCGTCGGACAGCGCGATCGACGTCGAGGACGGCATCCAGGCGCTGGTCAGCATCCTCGACATGGCGACCATCTGGCGGGATCTCGAACGGTCCTGGCCCGACGTCGACGACTTCGCCGACATCGACGGCAGGCCGGCCGACTTCCAGCGGCCTGTCGACTTCATCGCGGGGCTGCCCCCCGCGCTGCACGCCCAGGTCAAGGCCGCCCTCGACCTGTTGCCCCCCGAGCCGGGCGAGAAACCGGGCCCGGACGCCGTGTACCCACCACGACGGATCAGCCAGCGGCTGGGCCTGGGTGACGCCTCGGTGCTGGACATCAGACTTCCCGCCGGTCGGGAGCTGCTGCACCACACGCTGCGCAACCTGAAGGTGGACGCCGACGGCGCCACCGACCTGGGTTCCAACAGCTACTCGGCCGGGCTCTACGACTGGATCACCCTGCACGCGTCGAGCATCGTGACGCGCGGCGACATCCGCCGGTACTTCAGCTCCGGGCCGTCCCCGTACCCGGTGGTGGTGACGCGGTTCCAACGCGCGATCACCCACCTGGGCGGCACCATGGTGGTCGACTACAAACTGCTTGCCCGCCCCGACCCACTGCACGACTCGCTGCGGCTGCACGGCCGGAAGATCCCCCACCAGATCGACCCCTCCACGACCGGCGCCGTCGACGAGAACGGTCGCCCCTTCGATCCGGTACCCGCGCCGGAGTCCGACATGGAGATGCACGGGACCCACCTGGAGTCCCGGGGCAAGGCGACACAACGGGTGAAGTCGCACACCGGTCGCCTCTCCGGCCCCGTGCACACGAGGGCGCAGCGGCACAAACCGGTGCGTCTGATCGGGGGGACTCCGCAGATCGAGCTGTCTCGGCAGCGGAGCGAGGCCGACCTTGAACGGGACCGGCAGGAACCGCGGGTGATCACCAAGTCCAAGGGTGGGCTGGCCCGCATGTACTACCCCTTCGAGATCAGCGTCGACGTGCAGGTGATGACACTGAAGGATTGGCTGATGACGGCGGTGACGCCGACCATCTTTTCCTGGGCGAAGTCGCTCTGGACCAATCCGGCCGCCGAGGCGGGTCGGCAGTCTTGGCTGAAGGCCGGCGCCGTGCTGGAGTTCATGGCGGCCGACGGTTCCACCCAGCCGCTGGTGCCGCACGGTACGGGACGCCCGCCCGGGGTCACGGTGTTGCGCGGCGACCCGGCGGGGCGGGAGACCCTGCACGGGGTCCGGATCAACCCGACCTCCCGGGCCAACGAGATGGGCGCGTTCACCCTCGGCGTGCTCCGGTCCTTCCGTCCCACCGAGGGATTGGGACCGGAGTTCCGGGTGAGCTGGTTCAGCGGCCTGCCCAAGCTGCAGGAACTGGTGCTCGAGGTGCTTCCCGGCGTCAACCAGTGGGAGCTCGCCGGGTTCGTGGACGGGGAGGTCGGCGGGGGCAACCTCTACTCGTTGCTCAAACGCGGCGGAGTCGAACAGACCTTCCCGAGCGGAGGACTGGGCGTCGGCGTCGACGGCACGTTGACCATCAAGACGATCGCCGCGTCGCCCTGGCGGCTTCCCGCCGAACAGCACAAGCCCAACCCCGGCGACCCCGATGTGCCTGTCGACTTCGTGCCCGGCCACGACGCCAGCGCGGTGTTCGAGTACTTCCCGATCGTCGGCAAGGTCCTGACCTCCACCAGCCAGGTCGAGCAACGACTGACCGTGGCGCTGGCCCCGCTCGTTTCGCTGAACCAGGGCGACGGGGTCCGGGCGGCGAGCAACCCCACTGTCACGTCGCGCCAACTGGACTCCGGCGACGCGTCGGGCGACAGCGGCGGTGGCACCAGTTCGGCTGGTCGGCCGGAGTTCGGCGCGGCCCCGGGCGGCCAGAGCTTCATAAACTTCACCATCCTGGGCGTGTCGTTCATCGGCTCCGAGACCATCGGCGCAAGCACGCAACTGCGCTGGTCGGACCGGCGCGGTCGGCGTTTCGCGCCGGCCAAGACCGGCTCCCACGAGGAGAAGCACCCGGTCGTACTGCGCCAACGCGACGTGCTCTTGGAGATCACCGGCGAGACCTCGACGGTGTCGAGCGTCGTCCGGGAGGGCATCGTCGACACGGTCCGCAACGCCGGCCAGGCCGTCGGCGACGCGGCCAAGTGGGTCGAGGATCTCGCCGGCTTCGGCGGGTCCATCGACGCCCTCGCCGAGCGGCTGAGCCCGGATGCCCCCACGGGGAGCAAGACCACGCGGACCCGGCTGCTCGCCGGCACCGTGGAGACCCGGATTCCGTTCGCCCTGGTGGACCCCGGCCGGCAGGTCGATGCGGGCGTCTACCTGCCCGGCGCGGCCGACCGGGACACCCATGTCGACGCCATCGAGGGGCTGCGGGGTCACCCGGACGCGCCGATGGTGATCGGCCGCGGCATCACCGTGGACGGCACGACCACCATCGGCGGCCGAACGGCCGCGCAGGTCCTGGACACGTTGGAAACGGCGGGCGTCTCCCGGAGGTCGCCCCTGGTCGTGATGGCCGGGACGGACCGGGCGTTCGTCGAGGAGCTGTCTCGCGGGTGGGTCGGTCCCGTATTCGCCAACCGGCATGTCGTGGTCGACAAGGACGGCCAGGTGCTCGGCTACACAAACGAGGAGGTCCGCGAGGGCCTGCGAGCGGCGCACAACTGGGAGGAGTTCCAGGGTGGTCGGTTCCGCAAGCAGCTTCCCTCGCACAACCTCGCCGACGTGCTGGCCGAGCGGTACGGCGCCGACACCCGACCGCCGGCTCCGGTCCGTACGGAGTCGCAGCCGGTGTCCCTGACGGCACCATCGGCCAGCCAGCCGCTACCGCCCGACCACCAGCCCTACGAGGGTGCACCCAAAGCCGACGGTGTCGGGCAGCCCAGGGGTGTCCTGAAGGCCAGCGGCGGCGGGAAGGCCAGCGGCGGCGGGAAGGCCAGCGGCGCGGGGCGGCAACGGAGGGTGCACTGGGCCTTACCAGAGGATTCCAGCCCGGCTGCCGGCCCGTTCACCGGTCCCCCCACCGGTCCCCCCACCCCGGGGCCCGGGCCGGGGGGTGGTGACCTTGCCGGTGCGACGCCTGCCGACCGCAGCGGGTGGACCGAGGTCGGTCCGCCCCGGGTGGCGAGCGAGGTGCTGACCAGGCATCCGTATCTGCGATCGAGCGGCACGGAGCCCACCACCCCACGGACCGACTGCGTCTTCGCGTCGATGGTGACGGACCTGCGGATACGCACGGGGGGCCAAGGCTCCTTCGTCGTCCCGGAGTCGGTGGCGACCGAGGTGGGCGTGCTGTCCTGGTACGCCGAGCATCCGCTGCGGGACGTCGCGGGCTTCGACGCGGTCACCGAGGCGATGCGCAACGCGGCTGACGGCGCCGCCGGCATCGTGGTGGTCAACGGTGCCGACGGCGACGTGGCGCACGCGTTCAACGTGTTCCGCGACGACGACGGCGAGGCCACCTACTGGGACGACCAGACCGGCCAGCCCGCGACGGCGCCTCCGGATCCGTCCCGGATCCGGTTTGTGGCCACCACCGAGGGCGTACCCGACCCGGTCGCGCCCGCACCGACGGACGGCGCAGTGAACCTGGCCGGAGCGTCGGCCGACGACGGGCCCGGCACGCTGGCCCCGCACCGGTGGCCGGCCGACGGGTTCGTCAACAATCCCGACGAGTTCCGGGCCGTCGAGGACGATGTGCGTCACCGTCTCGACGTGGGTGACGATCCCCTCCCGTACCGCACTGGTGGCGTGCTGTCCGGCCTCGCGCCCGGCGTGGACGCCGCGCTGACCCTGACCCTGGGCCTCGACCCGGCGGATCCGGCGCGTGCGTCGGTCGACGGCGTCGCCGTGGCGGCGCGGCTGCGTCGACCGGGGAACGTCACGGTCGCGCCCGATGGCAGCACGGTCACGATGCGGATCACCGACGACTCCGCGGACACCTGGACCGACCTGCGGGAGCTGGTCCGCCACCTGCGCTCCGCTGGCGTACGACAGGTGCAGGGCGGCATCGAGGCCGCTCTCGACTCCGCTGGCGACACGCAGGGCCTGGCCACGCTCGTCGACGGGTACGCGGCCGAGTGGGGCGTGCTGCTGGCGGCGACGGCCGATCCGCACACGGCGCCCGGCGCCCTCCTGCTCACGCCCGACGCGATCACCGCGCGGATGCCCGCCGCGCGGCTGGACCTCGGCACCATCCAGGCGCAACTCGCCCTGGTGGTGGCGGCGCGGGCCGTGGACCACACTTCGATCGTGGCAACGCCGGGCCCCAGCGCCGTTGCCCGCCCGTCCGCCGCGCGGGCCCTGATCGACCAGGTCGGGGCCGGGCCGGCACAGCGACGTGACCTGGCCCGGCTCTTCCACCTCGGCGGCCGGGTCGCCCCCGACGGCGAGACACGGTCGGAGCAGGCGGGCGTACCCGGGCAGGGGTCGAGGGCCCTGACCGGTGCCGGCCTGCGTCGGTTGTTCGGCGAGGTCGTCGCCGCCGGCCGCGGCGTCGATCCGGCCGGTCTGGTGACGGTGGCGGACTGTCTCGCGGTGGTGCAGGCGCTGGTGTCGCGGCTGTTTCCGGGTGGCCCTCTGGCGCATGCGGTCCGGGTGCCTCGGACGCGGGACGACTCGGATCCCGGTCGGCCGGCGGAGGCGTGGCTGGGAGATCGGCGGGACTGGGAGCGGTTCGACGGCTGGGACGGGCTGACGGCGCGGCTGGGCGCGGACGACCTCGGCCGGCGGTCGGTGGCGGTGGTGTTGGTGGAGCGGACGCGGTCGGGGTTCGGACACGTGTACGCCGCGTACCACACGGCGGACGAGGGTGTGCTGTGGCTGAACCTGACCGATCCGGGGGCGGCGCCGCGGGTGGGTGCGCCGGCAGAGACACCGGGGGAGTACGACGCCGATGTCCACGCCCGTGCGTTGGTGATCGGTCCCGACGGTGTGGTCCGCGGCGGCGGCACGTCCCGGCGGTCGCTGGCCGAGGCCCTGGTGGATCCGGTCGGCAGCAGGGGGTACCGCGGCGGCGGGCTGGAGGGTGAACGCACCATGCCGATGGACTTCAACGTCGACGCCATGGCGCGGGCGCGTTCGGGCAGCATTCTCGCCCGCGCCCGCGACGGCAGCTTCCACATCGAGGTGGAGACGAAGCAGCTGCACCGCGCGGCCGAGGAGGCCGAGGACGGCGAGCCCCGCGGCTATGTGCTCCCCGACGATCCGGCCGCCGGCGACCCGGCGTGGATCGCCGTGCCCGAGCTGGTCACCGGGATCATCAGCAACCTTCCCGGCGAGCAGGGCCGGATCGAGGACACCGAGGACTTCTGGCGGCAGCTTCAGGAGCTGGAGGACCGGTTCGAGGCGGTCCAGGGGCCTGCGGGCCTGCCCACTGTCGCCCTGCCCGCGACTCTCGCCTCCGCCGAGGTGGTGGCCGAACCGGCGGCCAGCGGGACGATCGGTCCGCCACCGCGAGGTGACGGGGGTGGTTGGCACTGGCACATCTCGATGGGTACGCCGATCGAGCGCCTGTCGCGGTTCCTGGCGCACGTCGGGGAGCGCACCTGGCGCGACAGCTCGGTCACCTACGAGTCGGCCCCGCTCGGTCTGCTCGCCTATCGCACGAAGGAGAACCAGCAGGACGGGGTCGCCTTCGGTGATCGCGAGGCAGAGCACGTCCTGCGGTATTTCGCCGGTGCGGGTCAGGTGCCCAGCGCCCGGGTGCTCGACGCGATCAAGGGTGTGCTCGCGCTGGTGTACGCGCACACGGCCGGGGCCGCCGAATACCTGCTCGCCCCGATGAGCCTGACCAAGGCACACGTCGCCGCCCTGTCCCGGCCCGCGTTGGGCCTCTACATCCGACAGTTGCCCTGGTGGGCGCGGCTCTATCTGAGCGATCAGGCGGACGCGATCCACAACCGCTTCGCCCAGTTCTACCTCGACCACAACAACGGCTACCTGGACGAGCTCGGAGCCGTGGCCGGCGCGGGGGTCGGTGTGCGGCTGTCGAGCCGTCAACAGCCCTGGACCGCGTCCCGCGCCGCACCACTGATGTCGCCGATGATGTACCTGCTCTCGGCGCTGCACGGGAAACTGGTCGACCAGCAGCACGTGTTCCCCGGGATGACGACGCACGACCAGCTCGACACGGCGGACGGCAGCCTTTCGGCCGAGCTCGGCGTGGTGGAGGTGCGGTCCTACGGGGCCCGCCGGGGCACAGTCGCGCAGGCCCGCGTGTGGTACCAGGAACTCGCCGGCCTGGCCCGCGACCTGTACCTGGAGGTGAAGGACCTCCCACCGCTGCGGGACGAACCGCTGCCGGAGGCCGGGCCGACCACCACCGCGCAGGCGCGCCCGGTCACGGCACCGCTGTTCGAAGCCGTCAGCCGAGCCCTCGCCGACGACCTGTCGGGCGCGCTCGACGCGCTCGAGCCGGCCCGCCGACACCTGACGGTCAGACAGCGGGCCCAGTGGGCCAGGCAGCTGACGTCGCTGCACCACACGCGGGTCGTGGCGGACAGCCCGGGAGCCGGAAGTGCGTTGCTGGGTCTCGCCGCCGAGATCGCGATGCCGATGATCGGCCTCTGGCTGGCCGCGCCCACCTGGGAAACCGCGAAGCGGGAGTGGCAACCGCTCAACGACATCCTCGCCGTCGACGGCGGCCGGCAGCTGGTGCCCTTCCTCCAGGAGATTCTCCTGCCGGACGATTTCGACGACCCGCCCTGGCAGACGGTCGGCGGTGGCGGCGAGGCCGCGCATCAGGCGGCGGACGCAGTCATCGACCTCGCCAGTGCGGGCGTCGGGAACGAGGCGCTGGCGCTGCTCGCCGCCGACGGCGCCGAGGCCCGCCAGGACGCGTTGCGCGCTCTGGTGGCCAAGGCCGACCTGGATGAGTACGACAGGTTGCACCGGCTCATCGAGGTGGCCAGCCCGCCCGCAGCCGACGTCGCGATGCTGACGGCCCTCGGTCGTGCTGCCGGTGACGACGTCGACGCGGCGGAGCTGATCATTCGGGACACGGTGGTTCACCTCGACTCCACGTCCCGCAACTACTGGATCCATCGGTTGAGCCACCTGGGCGAGCGCGGCGACGTCGGTCTCCCCGAGGTGGACCGGCTGATCCTGCTCATCGCCGACGCACCGGAGACACAGTGAACGGCTCGGGGCCGCATCTCGTTTGAACAGGCGCGTCCGGCGCACCGTCGGGCGTGGATGGAGGCGAGCACGTGGCACGGGTCGGGAACGAAGAGCGGCGCTACCGGATGGTCTGGGCCGCGGGGGAACGCAGCGTCAGCGCCGACGACCCGGCGGCGCTGCTCGCCGAACTGATCCCGGGATACCAGGCCGTGCCGGAGGGGAGGCGCCGGGCGGTCCGCACGGAGCACGCCGAGCTGTCCCTGCGCAGGATCCAGCGGCGGGTGCTCGACGCCTACGACTCCTTCGACTGCGATTCGGAGGAGATGCAGGTCCTGCTCAACGACCGCGCCAACCGCAGGGTCCCGCAGCGGTGGTCGGCCCCGGTGCCGCTGGTGCTGATCGACGCGCACTTCGCCGAGGCTGGCGCGGATCGCCCCCGCGAGGCGGGCGGGCGGATCATCTGGCTGGAGACCGAGGACGAGGAGTCCTATGTACGTTCGCTGGCCGTGGCCGGTGAGATCTTCCTGGTGATCCGGCAGGACGCCGTCGGTGCGGCAGCGGGTGGGCGTGGCCGCCCCGGCGTCGGGGCGCGGGTCGGATGACGGCGCCGGAGGTGCCGCGACCACGCACCGTGCGGCCGGGAGCCATCCCGAGACGGCGGGCGATCGTGGGTCGTGCGGCGCAGTTGGACGCCCTCGACGCGGCCTGTGCGGCTGCCGCGATCGGTGGCCGGTTCGCACTGGTGCGGGGTCGGGCGGGCAGCGGCCGGACGTCGCTGCTGGACGCGGCCGCGGGTGCCTGGCGTACGGCCGGGGTGGTGGTGCTCCGGGTGGCACCTGCCGCACCGGGCGACACCGCCGCCGGCTTCGCGGCGCTGCTGAACGCCGTTCGGGACCAGTACGAGCTGCTGGCCGACCCGCCCCTCGCCGGCCCGCTGAGCGCGCTCGGTGCGCTCTGCGACAAGCCCGCCGGCGAGCATGCCGGACGTGGCATCGCGTTGGCCCAGCAGGCCGCCGCCGCGTTCGCCCTGATCGGCCGGCGGGGGCCGACGGTGCTGATCGCCGACGACGCCGGTCCCGCGCTGGCCCCGGCGCTGGCCGCCGCCGTCCGCGCCGGTTGCCTCGTCGTGGCCGCCGGAGCGCCCGGCGACGGCCGACTCGGCACGCTCGCCGACGTCGTGGTGGACCTGCCGCCGTTGAGCGCCGAGGCCGTTCGCGGAATGCTCGCCCGCCGCTACGCCGTGCCGCTCGACGACGCGGTGCCCTCAGCCCTGTCCACCGCGCTCGGGCCGCTGGCCGGTCACCCCGGCACGGTGCTGGAGGTCGCACACGAGTTGACCCGGGCCGGGCGGCTCGCGGTCGTCCGGGGGCACCTGTGCCTGCTGGACCCGCACGCCCCGATCGCGCTGCCGACGGACCACAGCCTGCTTGCCACGCTGCGGGCGCGCGGCCCGGTCGCCGTCCGGCTGGCCACCATGGCCGCCGTCACCCGGTTCGGCGTCGACGACCTGCCGCTGTTCGCCGACGCCACCCGCGGGCGGCTGTCCGACTACGGCTGGATTATCGACGAACTGATCGACGACGGACTGCTCGTCGCCGGACCGCGGGGCGGGATCGTTCCGCAGAGCCCGGCGCTCACCGCCCGCCTGATCGCCGATGCCGGCCCGGACGCGGTGGCCCGCCTGCACCGCGCCTGTGCCGCGGCGATGTTCCGCCGAGCCGCGTCCGGCCGGCCGGCGGACGGGGCGGCCCTGGCCGACCAGGTCACCTCGGCGGGCGTCGCCCTGCCGTTCGACAGGCGTACGGCGGTGACCCTCGCCGCCACGGCCGACGAGAACACCGACCGTGCGCCGGACCGGGCGGCGCACTGGCTGCGCGCCGCGCTCTGGCACGCCGGCGACGGGCGGGCCGGGGACGACATCCTCGCCCGGCTGCTGCGGCTACTGGTGCGCACCGGCCAGGTCGCCCGCCTCGGCGAGGTGGTGGACACGGCCATCCAGCGAGGCCAGGGCGCGTCGTCCCGGCACGCCGCGGACCTCGCGGCCGCCGCCGCACTTGTCGCCGTGCACACCGGAGTGCCGGTGCCCGCCGCCATCCGGGCCGCGCTGGAGGGAGCACCTGCGGCCCGGGCGATTGTGGACTTCGCCGACCGGTGGCTCACCGGCGCACCGCCCGCGCAGCCGCAGCCGCAGCCGGAGGTGGAGCTGGAGCCGTCGGCCGCCTTCGTCGGCACCGGAGCGCTGCTGCACCCGGCGGAGCTTGCCGTCCTGGCCGGCGCCGTCGGTGCCGGCTGTGCGGATGCGGGTCCGGCGACCGAGGAGTTGCTGCTGGCCGGCGAGACGGGGGACGTCGCCGCACTCCTGGGGCTGGTCCTGGGACCGCACCGCTACGACGTGCCGAAGGACGGGCTCCTGTCCGCGTACCACCGGCTGCACACCTGCCAGGCCGGCGGCGACCTCTCCGGCCTGCTCTCGGCCGCCCGCGAGCTCGACCTGACCGGCACCGAGGCGCCCCTGCCGCGCTGTCTCGCCCGGCTCTGGGCGGCCGAGGCGCTCGGCCTGCTGGGTCGAGCCACGGAGGCGCCCTCCTGGCTGCGCTCGGTCCCGGAGGAACCCCCGTACGCGGCACTTCGGTGGTGGGCCGCGAACGGGCCGGCCGGGGAAGCCCAGACGGCGCAGGAGGCGGCCCGGCGGTTGGGTGACGGGCGGCGGGCGTACGAGAGCCACCGGCGCCACGGCAGCCGCATCGGCGTCGAGCACCTCCTGGTACGCGCGGCGGGTCTCGCGGCACGGTTCGGTCTCGGCGAGCAGATGGCCTGGTTGACGGCGGTGGTCGACGCCGACGCGACCGAGCCTCGGCGTCGGCTCAGCAGGCAGACGACACTGCTGGTCCAGGCGCTGTGCCGGGGTGACGCGAACGCCGCCGCACGCGGTGTCGATCTCGTCCGTGCCGGTGGGAACCGCCTCGCCCTCGCGTACGCGTGTCTGGCGCTCGGCCGGGTCGCCGAGGACCCTCGGCCGTGGCTCGTCGAGGCACAGGCGGTGGCGAAGACGATGACCTCTGGTTGGCTGCGGTCCGCCGTCGCCGCCGCGATGCGGGAGCGCGACGTCCGCCAGCCCCGCACCCGTACGCCCCGGACGGGGTTCAGCCCGGTGGAGACGCACATCATCGAGTTGATCGGTCACGGACGGACCAACCGGCAGATCGCGGCGCAGGTGCGGATCAGCGAGAAGACCGTCGAGAACCACCTGACCCGACTCTTCGCGCGTACCGGCTGCCGCTCGCGTGTCGAACTGGCCGCGGTGAGCCTCACCACGGACATCCTCGGTCCGGCGTCGTGAGCGTCGCGGCGAACCTCCCGGTCGACCTCGACGGGCCCACCCTGACCGTGCTCACCGGTCCGGCCGGCATCGGTCGCACCCATGCCCTTCGCACGCTGCGCAATGCCGCCACGCGGGCCGGCAGACCCGTTCTCGACCTGCGGTTGGCGCCGGGGTGTCGGCACGACGCGGGATATCTCGCCGGGCGGATCCTCGCCGCGCTCATCCCGACCCCCACCCGGTTGGCCGCCGGTCGTGGTCACGCCCTCACCGGCGAGCCGCCAGCGCACGCACTCTCCCGCGTCCTGCGGCGACACCCCGGCCTGGTGCTCCTCGTCGACGATGCCCAGTGGGCTGACGCGGAGTCCGTCGAGGCCCTGCGCGACGTGTTGCACGAGGAGTACCCGGTGCCCGTACGGTGCGTCGCCGCCCTGCGTTCCGACGCCGTCGGTGCGGATTCGGACCAGTCGGCCGCCTTCGACCACCTGCGCCAGAGTGGGCTCGTGCGGATCGAACGGCTGCGGCCGCTGTCCCGTGCCGACGTCGACGTGCTCGCCCGCCAGGCGTTGCAGGCAACGCCACACGACTCCCTCTCGACGCAGCTACACCGACTCGGCTGTGGTGTGCCCGCCGCGGTGCTGGCCGTCGTCGAGGGTTACCGCGCCGCGGCGGCCCTGCGGATCGTCGAGCGCCGCGCCTACCTGACCGATGCGGCAAGCACACCCCGGATCCCCGCCGAGCACGACCTCACCCGGCCGGTACGGCAGCTGGGCCCGGCCACCCACACGGTCGCCCGCGCCCTGGCAGTGCTCGAACCGTTGGGCGGGGCCGTCCCCGGGCTGATCGGGCAGGCGCTCGACACCACACCGGAGCAGGTACACCGGCACCTGGATGCCCTGTGCGCGGAGGGTTTCGTGCGGGAGTATCGGCGCGGCTGGCGGATCCGGGTGCCCGCGTTGGCACTGGCCCTGCGCGCGGGTCTCGGCCCCTACGAACGACGCCGGCTCGCGCAGGTGGCGGTCGAGGCGCTCTGGTCGGGCACCGCCCGGTGCGCGGATCCGGCGTACCTGCCGGATCAGGCCGCCGCCGCCGGTGGCCTGGTCCACGCCGAGCGGGCGGCGGCGCTGCTGCGCCAGCACGCGGACGACGCGGCCGTACGCGCGCCCGCCGCGGCGGCACGCTGGTGGGCCGGCGCGGCCGACCTCAGCGGCGATCCCGCGGACCGCGCCGAGGCCCTGCTGGCCCGAGCCGTCGCCGAAGTCGGCATCGGCGGGTACGCCGTCGCCCAGGCGCAGATGCGCCACCTGCTCGGCGAGTACGCCGACACCCTGCCCGACGCCGCCCGGCAGGAGGCCGAACTGCTCGCCCTCGCCAGCGCGCGGGGCGCGCGTGCGGCGCCTGACGTGCAGGCCATCGCGGCCGGCGAACCCTGGCTGCCCGACGGTCCGCTGCCGACCCGGACGACCCGGGCCGCGGCGCTCTGTTTCCTGGACCGCTGGGCCGAGGCCGTGAGTCTGCTGCCGTCCGACCCGACCCGCTCCGACAGCGAACTGCTGATCGGCACGCCGATCACCGCCGGCCGCGCCCCGGTGGCCGACGCTTCGGCTGGCGATCTCCCGGTGGCCGATGCTCTGGCCGGTGACGGCTCGGCCGGCGGCGTCCCGGTGGCCGACGCTTTGGCTGGCGATCTCCCGGTGGCCGGGGCTCCGGCCGGTGACGGCTCGGGCCTCGGCGGGTCGGTTCGGGGCGCTGCCCGCCGACGTTTCGCGGACACCGTCGCGCGGGTCAGCCTGGCGGCGGTCGTCGGTGCGCTGGACCAAGCGGATCGTGAGCTGACGGCGGCCGGTCTGACGGTGGACGATCTGCCGCCGCCCGAGCGGTGCCTGGTGCACTGGCGCGCGGGCCGGTGGGACGCCGCGAACGACGCCGCGCTGCTCGGTATCGCAGCCGATCTCCCCGTGACGCGCCCGGTGGCACACAGCACCGTGCATCGGGCGGCGGCCGAGATACTGCTCGCCCGTGGTTGGCCGGTGCGGGCCCGAGCAATGCTCGACGTCGCCCGCGCCGACGACGCCCCGTTGCCGTACCTGCTGGCGCCCGTGGCGGCCGAGGCGGAGTGGATCCTCGGCGACGCGCCGGCCGCCGAACGCGTCGTCGGCGACGCCCTGGCCGCCGCCACCCGGCACGGGCTGGTCGTCGGCCTGGACGAACTCTGGCTGGTGGCCGCGGAACTCGCCACCGAACGCGGCGACGGCGAAGCGGCCCGCACCGCCGCCGCATCCGCCGTGACGGCGGCGGACCAGACCACCGCCATCGGCGCGCTGCGGATCGCCACCGCCCAACTGATCGTTCGACCGGACCGGATGCGGGCCGGGGACCTGGTGGCGCTGGCCCGGGTCGTCGGTCAGCCCCACGAGGTGGCCAGGGCGATCGAGCGGGTGGTCCGCTGGACCGGTCGGAGCGTCGAGCTGCTGGGTGAGGCATACGAGATCCTCGGCGACCTGGGCGCGATCCTGCACCGGTCCCGGGTTCGGCAGGCAATGCGGGACCATGGCATCACGGTGCCGGGACGGGCGCAGACCCTTGCCGAGGGCGAACGGTTGCTCGCCGCACTGGTCGCGGAGGGACTGTCGAACCGACAGTTGGCCGCCGCCACGCAGAACAGCGCGAAGAGCATCGAGGGCCGGCTCACCCGACTGTTCAACCGCACCGGTTACCGGTCCCGGGTGGAGTTGGCCACGGCCGTGCTGCTCGGTGACTACCGCATCGGTTGAGGCCGCCACACGTCTGGTGCGGGCCGATGCCCGAGGAGGTTCGGCAGGTCCAGGTCGACTCCTCTCGCCCGCTGCCGCCAGCGCCCGCCGTCGGTGTGCAGCACCTGCTCCACCCGGGTGTCGTCGTAGGAGCCCGGCGGCAACAGCAGCGTCACACCGTCGGCCACCAACTCGGGCAGGCGCGACCGAATCGAGGGATGGGCGGCCAACGCGGCGGCGCTGGCCCGCGCGTCGATCGCCCGGCCCGCCGCCACCCGAAGACGTACCAACAGATATCCGTCGCGCACCGACGGTCGACCCTGGTGCAGTGGCAGGAAGTCGTCAGTCGGCTCGTCCCCGGGGGCCGGGATCAGCGCCCAGACGCCAGCCCTCCGCCCACCTGCGGGCCAGCGCACCACGTCGTCCGGGAGACCGTCCGTGCCGTGTCGCGCACCGGTGCAGCGCAGCACGACGTCATGTCCGGGTAGTTCGGTCTCCTCCTGTGGCCGCCCGGCGTCGTCGATGTCGTAGCCCGCCTGTAGCCGCGCCTGGTCGAGCCAGCCCGCCGGCAGCAGGAACCTGCCCGCCGCCCCGGCGACGCGGTGACCCGCCGGTAGGTCACCGACCCGGTCCAGGTCCACCAGGCCGCCGGCCTCGACCCGCAGGCACAGCAGATGCTGGTACGGGTGGGCACGGGCGACCCGCTCGCCGTCGAGGTCGCCGACGAGGAACAGGTCGGCCGACGGCACACCCTCGACCGCGACCCGCCGCGGCGACCACGGGCTGGCCAGCCAGACCCACACGGGGTCGGCGTTCACCTCGGGGCGGTCCGGCAACCACCGCAGACCGTGTGCTCGGCTGCCGGGTGCGGGGACGGTCAGTGCGGGGCGCGGGCTCGGTGCCGGCAACACCCGCTCGGGCGGCGGCACGGCTGCCGCCGGTGCGGCGGGCGACCGCTCGGCTGCCGGTTCGCCGGGCGACCGCTCGGCTGTCGCCGGCTCGGCGGGCGAGGGCCCCGGCGCAGGTGTCGACGGCTCATCCGCGCCCCGCCGACGCGGGATCAGCCAACCATCGTCGTTGCGCCACCGACCGGTCTCGGCCCGCAGATCCGCACCGGCGGCCCGCAACCAGCGCGCCGGGCGTCGCTGTTCGTCAACGGCCCGGGCCAGGCCGTCGCGGACCACGACGACGGCGCCGGGGGCCAGCGACCAGATCTCGACGCCGAGGTCCGACTCCAGAACGCTCAGGTGCTCCCGCAGGCCCTCGGTCCCCTCGTCGGCCACCGGGGTCAGCAGTTGGAGGTCGGCACCCTGCCATCCGGCGTTCGTCAACAGCGCCCGCAGCTCGACCGCGCTCACCGCGAGGTGGCTGTCATCTGCGTAGCGCAGAGCGAGACGCCCTCCGTCGAGAATTGTCAGATCGACGAGCGTCATGCCCGGCTCGGCCGACAGGTCGGCGTACCGTTCGAGGAACGTGACCTCCGACGGCCGAACCGAGCTGATCAGCGCCACCCCGCCGGCGGCGCTGACCGTGGGCCCGCCACCGGGCACGAGCCGTCCGTCACGATCGGTCTCGAAGCGAGGGGCGCCCGGTGCGTGTGGGGGGCGGTATTCCCGCCAGCGGGTGACCGCGCCGGAGCGGTCCCGGGCGGCCAGGTCCAGGCAGCCGCGCAACAGCACCGCCTCGCCGCCGACCTCCGGGGCCCACACCGTCGCGCCGGTCGCCTCGGCCAGGGCCGTCACCTCGGCGTCGAGGCGCGCGCACTGTGCGGGATCGTCCGGCCAGCGCATCCACAGGCGCAGGTCACCGCCGTACAGGAACGTCGCGGAGAGGGCCGCGGCCACGTCCTGCCCGGAGTAACGGCCCGGTCTCTCCCCGGCGGCGTCCGGCCGGTACGTCGAGAGTCGGAACTGGCCGGCGCGAGTCGCGAGGGCCACCGTCACCAGGTCCGGATGACCGACGCCGAGCCGGGCGGCAGCGGCCCGGCGTACGACGAAGTCCTCGCGGTTGGCGAACTCCAGGCCGCCCGCCAGCGGCAGTGCCGCCAGCCCGCTCCTCGGCAGCACCAGGCCGCCGGCCAGGTCGAACCATCCGGGCCGGGTGGTCTGGAGTGCGGTGGGCTGCACCAGGACCCAGTCGACCACCGCCCCGCTGACCCGGTCGACCGGGACCGCCTCGGCCGGGCCGGCGAGGCCCGGGCCGGTCCGGCGCCGCACGGTCGCTCCGGCGGGCGCGACCAGGACGTCGCAGCTCAGCGCGGTGGCGACCTGCCCGAACAGGGCCGCGTCGCGGGCACCGTCGTCGACGAGGACGCGAAGGTCCCGCCCCGCGACTCCGAGCGCCCGCGCGCATTCGGCAATCTCGTCCGCGGTCAGTGCCGTGCTGTCATCCGCTGGCCGGGCCAACCCGCCGTCCTCGGTGCGGACAAGCACCAGGTCGCACAGGCCGTCGACGGGTAGCGGCACATCCACTGGGGAAAGCTGCTCCGGGCCTGCCCCGAGCGTGCGCTGTCGGCTGGGTCGCAACGTAGTCCTCGCTCTGTGTCCCGTCTCGGGCCGGCACCGGCCGTGAGGCGTCCATTCTGGGCGTACGCCCGGCGCTGGGCCAGCTCACCGTCCGGTCTGGGCCGCGACCGGTGGACCCAGCCGCAACGACCACCGTGCCGTAGGTCCCGCGCCGACGACAATCGGTACGGTTCGTTGGGGGCTGTGCGACAGCGCGCGGAAGGGAGCCCACCGCGCCCCGGCATCGGGGCCTGCGCACACCACCACCCGTACCCTTGTCGACGATTCCTCGGCCGCCAACTCGGCAACGGTGTCGACCCGGCGGCAACCCTCGGGTGCCGCGTCGCCGAGCACGTCACCGACCACCACCAGGTCCGTGTCGGCGTCGAACTGGTCCAGCAGGGTCAGCGTGTGCCGGCGGCAGGCGGCCAGGTCACCGCCGAGGGTGAGTACGTCGGGGGCCACCGCGAGGTCGATCCACAGTCGATGCCCGTCCCGGTCGCCCAGCACGAGAGGCGCACTCGACGGTGGAGGTCGCTGCCCGTCGGTCAGCCACCCGTAGGGGGATCCCCAGCGAGCCGGGCGTGCGCCGACCAGCCGCACGGTCGCCCGGTCCGGGCCGCAGGTCAGATCCGTGACCAGGGTGGCGAACGGGTTGGGACGGGACAGCGGAAGAAGGCCGGCCGCCCGGACGTCGTGCACCGCCCGAGCCGGGGTGCGATCTGCGGCGCGCGGCGACGGGACCGTCACCGGCGGCTGGGCGGGTGGCGCGGTGGTGAGCGCCGCGGGCGGTTGGGTGGGCGGCTCGGTCGCGACCCACTCGGGTGGTTGGGCGGGCGGCGTGGTGGTGAGCGCCGCGGGCGGCCGTGTGGGCGGCTCGGTCGCGACCGGGGGTGGCAGCACGAGGGCTGGTTTCGCGGGCGCCGGGGGAGGTGGTGGCTCCGCCGGCGGCGCGGTCACCGGTGCGGGCCGTGGATCCGGGGGGGTCGTCGTCGGGACGGGGCGGACCGGGCTGCTGGCCGGTGCGGCGCCGCCACGGGCGGGTCGATGCCGTGCACGGAGGGCCACGTGTGCCCAGAGCAGCAGGAGCACGGCGAGCGCGATCAGCGCCACCCGCAGCCCGGTCGGGGACCACAGGGCCGACAGCTGCGGCAGGGTGACGGTGGACGGTGCCGGCGGGTCGGCGGATGCGGTGGACGCGGTCGACGGCCGGGACGGTGACACCGCTGTCGGTGCTGGCGTCGGCGCCGGAAGCGCGCCGGTCTGGACGCCGGGGCCCGTCGCGTCCCGGGGCAGGACGAGGATCCAGCCGGGCTGCAGGCTTGTCGCGTCGGTCAGCCGACGGCCGTCGGGTTGGCGTCGCCCCTCGTTGAGCGCGAAGATCTCCGGGGACCGATTGCCGTTGCCCAGTGTCTTCGCCGCGATCGCGAAGAGATATTCCCGTTGGCCGTCGACCGGAGGTCCGACGACGTAGTACTTGCCGGTCTCGCCCGGAGCGCGCAGCGTCGAGGTGGGTGCGGCGACGGCCGCCGGGGCGACCACCTGGGTGCTGACGCCCAGCATGAGCAGGCAGAGGCCGAGCACCGCGAGCCATCGTCTCATCGTGGCATCGTCCTTCGCCGGGGTCGTCGGGTGCTGCCGCGATCCAAGGATCGTCGGAGGAATGGTGAACCAGGGCGTGCCACCCATCGTTCTCAGGATGTTCTCCCGAGATCGGAGGCGTTATGAGGGGAATTACACCGTATCCGCAGGGCCAGGGCAATATCGCCGAGGCATGCCGCGATGCCGCGGCCGGCATCAGTACGCAACTCGACCGGCTACGCGCCCACCTGGCGAGCCTCGACCCGGCACGCCTGCGGATGTCCGCCTCCCGTCGCGACGCCCTGCTGACCGGGTACGACATCTACGCCCGGATGCTCGACGACGCGCTCCACGACATCGCCGGTGACCTGCAGACGGAGGCCGACCTCCGGCCGGCCGATCTGGCACTCGCCGCCGGTGGGTCCCGATGAGCGGCGCCGAGTGGGCACCGGTCCCCGACGGCGCGGGCGACCCGGCCGACCCGGGGCCGGCCATCAACGCGCTGGCCACCGATGTCGCCAGGCGGCTCGCCACGCTGCGCGAGCAGTTGGAGCCGACGCGGGCGCGGTGGGCCGACAGCCACGACTACCTCGATCCGGCGGAGGAGTGGGCCATCGCGACGGACGGTCTGCTCGGCCCGACCGGCGTGTTGGGCATCATCAGCGACGCGGTGCGGATCACCCTGCCGGACCTTGTCGGCACCAGGTGGTCCGAGCGTACGTCCGGCCTTTCCGCCGGACACGGCGGATCGGCAGCGGGTGGCGACTGATGGCCGCTGCCGCCGCCCCCCGCGGAAAGTGACCTCCCATGGTCACGTCCACCTGCGTCGACGCCACGATGCGGACAAGTGTCTGCATGCTCGTGCTCGGTCTGCTGTCCGAGGTGGAGAGACGCGACGTCGCCAGTCACCTGGACCACTGCGCGAGCTGCCAGGCCGAGCGGGAGGACATCGACCACACCGTCGACACTCTCGGCCTGCTCAGCGCCGCACACGTACGACGCTTGATCGCCGATTTCGGGGCGGGTCCGGCCGAGTCGGACCGTACCCCTCCTGGTGATCATCTTTTCGGCGCACCCGGCGCCGCGCCGGCGCGGGACCGGCCCGCCCGCGCCGAGGCTCCGGTCGTGATCGTGCGCGAGACCCGCGCGGTGCCCCGTCTCGGCCTCCCCGACGACGTCCGTCCGGTGATCCGGGCCCACCCGCCCGGTGTGGCCGACCGGTACCGCGCCGGACCCGGCGAGGGTTTCCTGCCCCCACGCCCCGCGACCGGCCCGTTGTCCCGTGGCCCGCACTCGCACCGCCGCCCCAGGTCACGCGGTCGGCGCCTCGGTGGCGTGGTGGGCCTGACCGGCCTGCTCGCCGTCGCGCTCAGCACGACACTGCTCATCGAGCCCTGGAACGCGACTGACTCGCCCGGCCCGGTCGTGGCGGTGGCGACCACCGACGACGGCGTCAGCGGCGTGGAGTTCTCCGCGGTCCTCTACGACGACGACGGTCAGGTGAACCTGCGGGTCTCCACCGACGGTCTGGCGCCGGACACGTCGTACCAGCTGTGGGCACTCACCACGGCGGGCGAGGAGTTGCTGCTCGGTCGGCTGAACGGCAACCCGGGCCGCGGCGGCTACACCGGTGACGTCGCGGTGTCGGTGGACGACCTGAGTCAGCTCAGCGTCCGTCAGGTCGACGGCGGGGTTCTGGTGACGGCCGACGTGGTCAAGGGATCGCCGCGACCGGACGGGGGACCGGATCCGACGTGAGTCGAGCCGACGCGCGACCCGTCCAATCGCGACCGCACCGGGCCGCACCGCCCGTTTCGATGTTTCGGCAGGTCAGCGTACCCAATGGGGTTCCGACGTCGAGCCGGCCCGCGAGGGTCTGCCAAGATTCCTCGGGAAAACCCCCACGAACACTGAACGCGGGTACCGATGCACTCGTTATCGCTGCCATGAACCAGGCCGCGGGGAACATGCTCTCGGGTGCGTCGTCGCCGGAGCCGACCTACGACGACGCGCTGCGGCTCGCCTATGAGACACATGGGCCGATTCTGCTCAACTACCTGCTGCGTCTGACGATGGGCAATCGTGGCCTTGCCGAGGACATCGTCCAGGAGACGCTGGTGCGTGCCTGGCACCATCCGGAGGCGCGGACGACCGACGGTCAGTGGAGCCGGGGCTGGCTGTTCACCGTGGCCCGACGCATCGCCATCGACCACCTGAGGGCGGCCCGGGGCAGGCCGTCCGAGCAGCTCGACGAGCGCATCGAGGAGCGGCACGCCGCCGTGGACGACATCGACCGCCTGCTCAACGGCCGCGAGGTGCGTGACGCCGTGGCCAGGTTGCCCGAGCGGCTGCGCAGCGCGCTGATCGAGATCTACTTTCAGGAACACACGGTCGCCGAGGCCGCGCGCAACCTCTCGATCCCCGAGGGGACGGTCAAGTCACGGACCTTCTACGCGCTGCGGGCGCTGCGCGAGGATCTCGCCGGGCGAGGGTTCAGCATCTGAGTGGCTCACCGGCAAGAGTTCCGAAGTTGCCCCGCCCAACCGTGAACCAACCGGTCGCTCGGCTCGTTCACAGCGCACACCCGTCGGAGAGGGAAGCAACCGTGACACTGAGATCGGTGATCGGACGCCTGGCCAACCTGCACACCTCGGGCCGGCGCGCATGGGGTTCACTGCGGACGACCCGTCAGCGGATCGAGGCCGGGGTCGCCTTCACCGCGGCCGTCGTCTGCGTCGTGGCGGCCGGCCTGCAGGTCGGGCCGGCGTTGGCCGAGAGCACAGTCGAGGGTGAGCCGGTCCCCGCCGACGTGCTGCCGGCAATCGTCGTCGGCGCCACCTCCTGCCCGGCGCTGACTGGGCCGCGACTCGCCGCACAACTGATGGCCGCCTCGGGGTTCAAGGCGACGGCCGTGTCCGAGTCCGGCGAGGGCATCGCCGGACTGGACTCCCGGGCCTGGCAGGCGTGGGCGCCGTGGCAGCAGGCCCAGCGCGCCGACGTCCGAGCCAACGTGCTCGCGCTGGCGCACCGCACCTGCGAGGCGATCGGTCAGGTCCGGGCCGGCGGTGCCGGCGGCGACCTCTGGAAGGCGGCCGTCGCAGCCGACAAGGTCGGTCTGGACGCGGTGGTCAAGGCCAAGGGCGTGCCGACGTCCGCCCAGGAGCACGTCGACACGGTGGCCGGGTACGCCAACTGGTACGCCAAGCAGCCGCAGTTCTCGGGCGCGACGAAGCCGGCACGGCCGTCCGCCACTCCCGCCGCGGACAAGGTGGGCATTCCCGAGGAGTACGTCGACGCGGTGGTCAAGGCCGGTCAGGTCTGCCCGTCGACCGTGTCAGCTGCCCGGATCGCCGCGCAGCTGAGGTCGCTCTCGGCCTTCAACCCGAACCTGAAGGGCAGCGGCGGCGGCCAGGGCATCGCCCAGTTCACGCCGTCGCTGTGGGAGGAGTACAAGCCGTCCGACAGCGCATCGGTCTGGGACCCGCAGGTGGCCATCCCCACCCTGGCCACCGCGATGTGCGACCTGCGCAACCAGCTCTCCGGAATGAACCTGCGCCAGTCGGGGGAGGAGACCGACCCCTACTCGCTGGCGCTCGCGGCGTACCAGTGGGGCGTCACCGCGGTGCGGGCCAAGGGCGGAGTGCCACGCGGCGCCGCCGTTCCGCAGCTCGTCGACACGGTCGACCTCTACCTCGACGCGTACAACTCGAACAGCCGACTGGCCAGCGCGTTCCCGTCACCGTCGGTGAGTCGCCCGGCCCCGCCGCCTTCCTCGGTATCGCCATCCCCGCCGCCGTCCTCGCCGCCGCCGTCGTCGCCCTCGGTGGTGCCCACCCCCTCGCCGACGAAACCGGCTGCGCCACCCACGCCCGCCACGACTCCGTCGCCCGTGCCGCCTCCCCCGCCGCCGGCCACCGCCCTGCCGGCGAAATGGGACCCGGCGGTCTCCTACCAGTTCACAAACGTCCTGAGCGGCCGGGTCATGGAGGTGCCGGGGAAGGACAATGTCACCGCCGGCGGGACGACCATCCAGCTCAACGACAACCTGCACCAGAAGGACCAGTACTGGCACATCGCCAAGGCCGCCGATCCGAAGTACGTCGTGATCACGAACGCGTTCAACAACAAGGCGCTCGGCATCCGCGGCGGCTCGATCAAGGACACCGCCGAGTTGGTCCAGGTCGACCCGGCGTTCGACAACCCCAGCCAGCAGTGGTCGTTCATCGACGGCGGCACGTGGGTCACCCTCATCAACCGTAATTCCGGCAAGGCGCTCGACATCCTCGGTGACGACTGCTGTGGCAAGAACGGCACCCCGATCACCCAGTGGGGTCGGCAGAGCTGGGCCGTCGACCAGCGCTGGGTGCTCAGCAGATGACCCGGACGCGGGGCACGGCTCCACGCGGCGCGACGGGCTGGGTGGCGGCGATCATCGCGGCGGTCGTGCTCGTCGCCGGCACACCCGCCGCGCCGGCGCGTGCCGCACTCGACGAGTACGTCCTCTACTACACCGTCACCTCGGCCTACCAGGGCAAGCCGGAGAACCTCGGTGAGATCGCTGGCCGGTTGCTGGGCAACTCGTCGCGCTCCACCGAGATCTTCAACCTCAACACGGCCCGGCGGCAGCCGGACGGCGGCGCGCTCACCGACCCGAACACCCTCCATGCCGGTTGGTACCTGGTTGTGCCCTGGGACGCGGTCGGGGCGGGTCTCCAGCACGGCGTGCTGCCCAGCACCGCTCCCGCCGCCGCACCAGCCGCGAGTGCTCCGGCCCTCCCGCCGCAGGCGTCCACGCCGCAGGCGCCAGGCGTTCCCGGCGTTCCCGCCGTTCCGGGCAGGCCGTCGGCTCCGGCCTCCCCTCCCGGCGGAACCCCGCCGATCCCCACCCTGACACCGGGCCCGGCGCAGATTCCGTCCGCGCCGCCACCACCCGCACCGCCGGGCAAATGCGTCACGGCGACCGCCGCCAGCGCACCGTCGAACTGGGCCACCGTGCGGCTGGCCGCCGACCTGGCCTGGCCGCACACCCGGGGCGTCGGGCAGCTCGTCGCGATCGTCGACTCCGGTGTGGATGGTCGCGCGGCTCAACTCGCCGGCCGGGTGTCGGTCGGGGCCAACATCGTGACCGGAGACGGTCGCGGGGACAGCGACTGCCTGGGCACCGGTACCGCGATGGCGGGCCTGGTTGCCGCGCAGCCGGTGGACGGGGACGCTTTCGCGGGTGTCGCCCCGGAGTCGGTCGTCATGCCGGTGCGGGTGGTCACGGAGCAGCCGTCCGCCGACGCGGTCGCCCAGGCGACGGCTATCGAGGTGGCGGTCTCCGCCGGTGCGACGGTGATCGCGCTCGGCTCGTACGTGGATGTCACCGCCGAGGGCGTGCTGCGGGCCATCGAGGCGGCGCTCAGCCGCAACATCGTCGTGGTGGCCGGCGCTCCAGCCGGTACGGGCGCCGCCGCCCCACCCGCGGAGCTGATCAGCGTCGCCGGTGTCGGCGTGGACGGCAAGCTCCTGGAGGAGTACGCCGCGGACCTGGTCGACGTGGTGGCCCCGGGGGTCAACGTCTCCAGCATCGGCACCAACGGCACGAAGCAGTTCGTCGGCAGCGGCACGCAGTACGCGGTCGCACTGGTCGCCGGCGAGGTCGCCCTGGTGCGTGCCGCCCACCCGGACCTGTCGGCCGCGCAGGTCGCCCACCGGGTTCGGGCCACGGCCGACAGGATGGGTGACGCGCAGCCAGCTGCCCGGTACGGCGGTGGCATGATCAATCCGGAAGCCGCGGTGACCCGGGAGCTGCCCGAGGAGGCGACGCAGGTGTCCACCGGTCGGCGTTCCGGTCAGAGCACCGGGGGCGACGGCACCAGGGTCGCGTTCCTGCTGACCGTACTGGCGGGGCTCGTGCTCAGCGCGCTGCTCGTGTTCCGCCTGCGCCGCAGCGTACGGCGGGCCGCGACGGAGACCGGAGGCGAGGACGATGGATTGGACGCGGACTGGCCGGCGGGAACCGCCCCCGACGAACAGCCGAGTCAGCCGACGCTCACCGGCGCGCACTGAGCGACGGTCGGGTTCGTGACAGCACAGACGTCCCCGGTCGTGAACTCCCCCGTGGGCAGTTCCGTTCTTAGAGGGTCGGTGACCGCGGGCGACCAGCCGCGTGGGCGAGGGATTGAGGACTTGGTGCGACATGGCTGACGACGTGTGCGATGAGCCCCAGCTCCGCAGCGCGCTCGGCGTGTACCTGGCCGGCGGGTTGGCCGAGGACCAGCGCGACGCGGTCGAGAGCCACCTTGCCACCTGTGCCCCGTGCTCCGCCGAGGCCGACGCGCTGGCCGAGGCGGTGGCGATGCTCGCCCTGCTCTCCGACCTCGACCACCGGGAGTTGGTGGCCGAGTACGGCGTCCCGCCGAGCGCGACGGTGGCCGGTCCGGCCCGTGTCGACGAGCGGGCAGCAGCACCGGAGCCACCGCCAGCGCCCGAACGGGAGCCCTCCGCGGCCCAGCCGGCTCCGCCGGTCACGGCCCGTACGGCGGAGCCGGCCCGTGGTCCTGCCGCGAACCGCGCCAGCACCGGTCCGGGGCGTACGCCGACCACGGCGGCCACCCGGCCCGGCCGCCAGCAGCGCCGCCGGCGGATGAGACTCGCGGGCGCCGGGCTCGCCGTGGTGACCCTGGTCTTCGCGGGTCTGCTTGTCGGCCAGTCACTGCGTGGCCAGACGACCACTGGGGACCTGGCGGTTCCGAAGGGCCCGGACACCGTCGTCACGCTTGTCACGAACGCCACCGACACGCCCAGCGGTGCAACCCTGTCGGTGGTCGTCTCGCAGCAGGACGGCGCGGTGAACCTGCGGGCGACCCTGGCCGGCCTGCAGGTCGGTGCGCCCTATCGGCTGTTCGTCACCGACGTCGACAATCAGAGCTGGGAGCTGGCCGTGGTGACCGGCGGGGACTTCCGGCAGGAGGTTGCCCGCGGCTGCCCCGTGCCCTTCGACCGACTCGACCGGTTCAGCGTCACCGCGGCCGACGGGTCCCTGGCGGTCGTCGCCGTCGTGGACCGGGCATCGCGGTCGGCGACCCCGCGCTAGCCGTGGCGGGAGGCCTGGCCGGCGCGGTGGTCGTGGCGTTCACGATCGTCACCGGCTGGCCGGTGGCCGTGGCCGCGCCCACCCCACCGGCGCGGGCCGGCGGTTGCCTGCGTCCGCCGGAGACCGTCGAGACCGGCGTGCCCTGGGCGCAGGAACGACTGGGCGTGGAGCGGGCCTGGCCGCTGTCGCGCGGGCAGGGCGTGACAGTGGCGATCGTGGACACGGGCGTGGCCACGAACAGCCCGCAACTCAGCGGCCGGGTGCTCGCCGGCGTCGACCTCACCGCCGCCGGCCGGCCGCGCGCCGACGACGACTGTTTCGGGCACGGCACGTTCATCGCCGGCATCATCGGTGCGGCGCCGGCCGCGGGCACCGGCTTCGTGGGCGTCGCACCCGAGGTGCGGATCCTGCCGATCCGGGTTGCCACCAGCACCGACGACGGAACGGCGGCGCTGCTCGCCAAGGGCATCCGCACGGCGGTGGACGCCGACGCGGACGTCATCAACATCTCCGCCAGCACGTCTGCCCCGGAGCCCAGCCTGGTCGAGGCCATCGCGTACGCCGAGGCCAGGGACGTGGTGGTCGTCGCCGCCGCGGCCAACGGCGCCCAGCACGGCCAGCAGGTGGCGTACCCGGCGGCGCTGCCCACCGTGCTGGCCGTCGGCGCGATCGACGCCACCGGTGCCCTCGCCGGGTTCTCGCAGACTGGCCGGCACCTGGGGTTGACCGCGCCCGGTGTGGACGTGGTGAGCATCGGCCCCGGCGGGCCGGGCCACTGGCAGGGCAGCGGCACCAGCTACGCCGTACCGTTCGTGGTCGGGGTGGCCGCGCTGGTCCGGGCGTACCGGCCGGCTCTGACGGCGGCCGAGGTGCGGCACCGGCTGCTGGTCACGGCCGACCACCCGGCTGTGGCGTTGCCGCACCCTGGCTACGGCTGGGGCGTGGTCAACCCGGCCGCCGCCGTGGCGACCGTGCTGCCGGAGGAGGACGCCGCCCGGCCCGGCCTGCCCATGCCGGCCGCTCGCCACCCCGACCTGCCGACCCCCGACCCGATCGGGCGCTACCTGGTCACTCTCGGTGCGGGGCTCGCCGTCGTGCTGACCGGGCTCGTCGCCCTGCTCACCGTGCTGATGCCCGCCGGGCACCGACGCCGCTGGCGGCCCGCCCGTGTCGTCGAGGTCCGCCGACCGCCGACGACCTGAGGCTCCGGTACGACGTCACTGCTCCGGCCGGTCCGGCGCCGGCACCTCGGGCGTCTGCACCAGGCGGACCGAGCGCCGGCGGTCAACGTACTGGCCGCGGGCGGTGGGTAGCGTCCGCGGCCGGATGTTGCCGAGGAAGGTGCCCTCCTCCCGGGGGCAGGAGAACAGGATCGCGGGAGAGCCCAACTCCCAGGCCCGACGCAGCACCGGGCTCATCATCGCCCGGGACGCGCCCACGGTGCTCCGCGCGATGATCAGGTGCAGCCCGATCTCCGCGCCGTGCGGCAACAGCGGCAGCAGGGGTTGCAGCGGCGAGTCCCGGCCGCCCTCGATCAGCTCGAAGTCGTCGACGATGATGAACAGCCGGCCACCGGTCCACCAGTCTCGTCGGGGCAGCCGGCTCGGTGGGACGTCCGGGCCGGGCAGCCGGCCGGTCAGCACCTGACCCGCCTCGGCGATGGTCGCGGTGAGACGCTCCGCCGACATCGAGTACCCGATCTGGTTCGCCTGCGGGATCGCGTCGTGCAGCTCGCGGCGGAAGTCGCCGAAGACGACACGTGCCTCGGCGGGCGGGTGGTGCGCCACGACGCTGCGGGCGATGTGCCGCAGCAGGTTCGTCTTCCCGGTCTCGGTGTCCCCGAAGATCAGCAGGTGTGGGTTGGCGTCGAAGTCGTGCCACAGCGGAGCCAGGCGTACGTCGTCGAGACCGAGCGGAACGCGGATCTCGGCCTCGCGGGTGGGCGCGGTCGCGACCGGCAGATCCGCGACCGGCAGCACCTCCGGCAGCAGCCGTACCTGCGGTGCGCGCGGTGCGGTGGGCACGTCCAGGGCCTCCACCAGCTCGGCCGTCGCCTCGGCCAGGTCCTCGGTCTCCGGCACCCCGTCGATGCGGGGCAGGGCCGTCAGGAAATGCCGCCGGTCCGGGGTGATGCCCCGGCCCGGGATGGCCGGCACGGTCGCCGCCACCCGGCTGTTGACCTCGGACTCCACCGGGTCACCGAGCTTCAGCTCGAACCGGGTGCCCAGCACGTCCCGCAGCCAGGGCCGGATCTCCGACCACCGACCGGCGGAGACGAGCAGGTGAACGCCGAAGCTCAGGCCCCGCGCGGCGATCTCACCGAAACGGTCGTCCAGCTCCTGGAAGTCCTGCCGCGCCGTGTACCACCCGTCGATCACCAGGAACACGTCTCCGTACGGGTCCTCGTCCTGGTACCCGCCGGCCTGCCGGGCCCGCCGGTAGCTGGTCATCGAGTCGATGCCGTGCTGGGCGAAGATCTGTTCCCGACGCGCCATCAGATTCGTCAGCTCCAACACGGTACGGGTCACCCGGTCGCGGTCGAGCCGGCCCGCGACGCTGCCCACGTGCGGCAGCCGCGACAGTGCCCCCAGCGCGCCGCCGCCGAAGTCGAGACAGTAGAACTGCACCTCGGCGGCGGTGTGGGTCAGCGCCAACGCGCTGATCAGCGTCCGCAGCAGGGTGCTCTTGCCGCTCTGTGGGCCGCCCACCACACCGACGTTGCCCTTGCTGCCCGCCAGGGAGGCCAGCAGCAGCTCCCGCCGTTGCTGCGCGGGCAGGTCGACGAGGCCGATCGGCGCGACGAGCTGGCCGGTGCCGTACCCGCCCACCGGTGCCAGACCAAGGGTGGGGTGGTCGATCAGCGGCGGCAGCAGCTTCTCCAGCGTCGTGGTCTCCGTCAGCGGCGGCAGCCACACCTGGTGCGCGGCCGGGCCGTGCCCGTGCAGCACGGACAGCAGCACGTCGGCCATGACCGGCGGCTTCTCCTCGTTTTCCTGCGCCTCGTCCGGCTCCGGCGTCACCGGCGCCTCGGGGCGCAGATACTCGGTGCCGAACGGAACGAGACCACCCTGGACCGCCTGGAGGCGGCGCTGGTGCGGCGGTCGCCACGGCCCGGAGCAGTAGGCGCCCTTGAACCGGATCAGGGTCTGGGTGTCCGGTCGCAGGTAACCGTTGCCCGGCACGTTGGGCAACTCGTACGCGTCCGGCACCCCCAGCACGCTGCGGCTCTCCATCGAGGAGAAGGTCCGCAGACCGATCCGGTACGACAGGTGGGTCTCGATCTGGTGGATGCGCCCCTCATCGAGGCGCTGACTGGCCAGGAGTAGATGCACGCCAAGGCTGCGGCCCAGCCGGCCGATCATCGCGAAGACGTCGATGAACTCGGGTTTGCTGCTGAGCATCTCGCTGAACTCGTCGACGACGATGAAGAGCGCCGGCATCGGCTCCAGCACGACACCCTCGGTCCGCGCCTTCTCGTAGTCGCGCCGGGACGGGTATCCGCTCGCCCGCAGGTGCTCCTGGCGACGGTTCAACTCACCGGTCAGCGCGTCCTGCATGCGGTCGACGAGCTCCAACTCCTCGGACAGGTTGGTGATCACGGCCGAGGTGTGCGGCAGCCGCTCGAAGCCGAGGAACGCCGCCCCGCCCTTGAAGTCGACGAGGACGAGGTTCAGCTCCTCGGAGGTGTGCCGAGCGGCCAGCGCCAGCACCAGCGTACGGAGCAACTCGCTCTTGCCCGAACCGGTGGCGCCGATCAGCATGCCGTGTGGGCCCATGCCGCCCTCGGCGGCCTCCTTGATGTCCAGCTCGATCGGGGTGCCGGTGGCCGACATGCCGATCGGCACCCGCAGCCGTTGCGCCGCCGTCCGCCCGGCCCGGTAGGCGGTCAGGTCCAGGGCGGTCAGATCACCGAGCTTGAGCAGGCCGGCCAGGTCGTAGTCGGTGGCCAGCGGCTCCTCGGTGTCGGTGCCCGCTCCCACCCGGTAGCGGGCCATCGACCGGGCCAGCGCCGCCGCCGCCACCACGCCCAACCGGTCCGGGCGGCACAGTCGGCTGCTGCTGGACTTGCCGAGGTGGTCGAAGGAGACGATGTCCAACTGCTGCTCGGTGGCCCGCACCAGCAGGGAGTGCGGGTGCGCCTCCCAGCCCAGCGTCGCGCCCACGTCCAGGGTGAGCACGTTGCGATAGCCCTCCATGCCGAGGCGGTGGCCGGCCGGCAGGCGTGGCCCGTCGAGAACGAGCACCACGAACGGCTCGATGGCCGTGACCGGGGAGTCCGGCTCGTAGCCGGGGCGGTCCTGCACGTTCAGCGTGGCGAGGGCCTCCTCGATCTCGGTCCCGTCGATGGCGAACCTCCGCCGGGTGCCGGTGACGTCGGGAACGGTGTCGTCCTGCACGTGCGGCAGCCACTTGGCCCAGTCCCATTCCGGCCCCCGGGCGGTGGCGATCACCACCAACAGATCCTGCGGGGAGTGGGCGACGGTGAGCTGAGCCAGGATCGCGCGCACCGTGGACCGGGCCACCGACACGTCGCCGCCGAACCCGATCCGCGAGAAGCCGCGCAGGTAGATGGCGATCGGCGCGTCCTGCAGGGTGGAGTAGGCCCGCAGGAAGCGACGCAGGGCATGCGCGGCCAACGGCTCCAGATCCTCCAGCGGCTTACTGTTCGGTGCGGCCAACCGCACCGTCGAGCGGCGGGTGCCGAGCCCCACGCGTACCTCGCCGAAGTCGTTGTGCGCCGTACGCCGCTCCCACAGCCGCTGGCTGAGCGCCATCGACCACAGCGCGCCCGGGTCCGGGTGCAGCCAGCGGGCGGCGCGCCGCTCCTCGGTCAGCGCGGCGCGCACCTTGCGCCGAACCTGGCCGAGGTAGCGCAGGTAGTCGCGGCGCTCACCGTTGAGCCGGTGCTTGTGCTGCCCGGCGTTGCGGATCAACGGCACGATCAACATCGCGATCGCCGAGAGCACCATCAGGCAGACGCCGACATAGGCCAGTGCGCCCGCGTTGGGTCGCAAAAACATGAGCACCATCGCGAGCGAGGCGATGGCCATCGGCGCCAGCATCAGCACGGCGCTCAGGCCCCGCTCGGCCGGCTCGGGGATGACAGGCGGCTCCTGGAGCGCGATCTCCTCGGCCGGCGCGACCGGGCCGGCGCGGCGAGCCTTACGGACGTACGGCACCGTGCCCACGTTCGTCTCCTTCGGTGAGGGGTTTCCCTCCGATCGGCCCGATCGCCTGCCGAGCACCCGTCGGGCGCGCGACAGCGGGCTTATCGTCCTGGGGATTCGGCGCTCGACCCGGGAGCGATGTCGGAGGCCGCGGTCTCGCTTGTGGAGGCAGACCCGGCGCCGGAGAAACGAACAGCAGTGACCATAGCAGGAGGGGGCGGTTGTGGCGGAGACACGCGTTACCCCGGACCAGTTGCGGGACATCGGCAAGAAGATCGGCGCCCTTCTGGAAGACCATCAGTCGGTCTTCAACAAGCTGGCGAAGATGAAGCCGAATGCCGGCAAGTTCGACGCGGCGGTATGGCTGGAGGATCTGTTCGCCGACCGCCGGGCCGCAATCGTCGAACACGTGAAGTACCTACAGCGGGCGTTCGACGAGATCAACACCGGTCTGTACGCGATCGCCGACGACTACGAGCGGATCGACGGCACCAACGCCGAGGCGGTGGCCAAGTTCAACAAGGACGCCAAGAAGGTCGTCGGCGGGATGGGCGACGCCGAGTTCACGCCGAAGAAGGTGCGGGAGAAGTCCAGCTACAAGACCGGCGACTACGGCTCCGAGGTGGACAAGTTGACGATCGACCCGGGGAAGGACCTGATCAAGCCCTTCAAGCCGGGCGACATCGAGGGCATGGACGACTTCCTCGACGTCAAGGGCGTGGGGCCGAAGGACGACAAGAACCTCGACCTCCGCGAGAACCCGCACCTCAAGGACATCGACGGCTATCCCGATTCCCGGCTCGACAAGAGTGAGGAGACGCCGGAGAAGCCGGAGGGGGAGAAGCCGGACGAGAAGAAGCCGGAGGAGAAGCCGCTCTCCACCGGTGAGCACTTCGATCCGCATCACGAGCCGTCGGGGGAAAGGTACGTCCACAACCCGTCCAACGACGAAGATTTCCGGGGCAAGACGTACCGGTACTACGAGATCGACGGTAAGCAGCAGACCGGTCCGGGCGGCGTCGAGATCTGGTGGACGGACCTGCAGCCCTACTACTACGACGGCCGCTACTACCGTCCGTACAAGCACTGACCCACCGAGATGGAACGGTTGAGCACGCAGCGCCTCTCGGCACCCGTACGTCTCCGGTTCGTGCTCGGCTCGCATGCCGTGGACGTGGCCCTACCCGGGGACGCGCCGCTCGTCGACCTGCTGCCGTCGGTGCTGCTCCAACTCAACCCGGAGGCCGCCGACCACGGCGCCGAGCACGACGGGTGGGTGGTGCAGCGCGTCGGCGAGCCGCCGCTGCACGAGGAGCACTCGGCCGTCGAGCTGAACCTGCTCGACGGCGAGACGCTGCACCTGCTGCCCCGAGCCGAGCAGTTGCCGCCGATCGACTTCGACGACCTGGTCGACGGTGTGGGAGAGCAGGCGCGTACCAGCCCGTGGCGCTGGACGGTGGCCCGCACCCGCGCGATGCTGCTCACCGACGGCGCGGTGCTGCTGGCGGTGGGCCTGGTGGTGCTCTGGCTCGGTGGGCCGGCGGTGGTGCGTGCCACGGTCGCCGCGGCGCTGACCGTCGTGCTCCTCGCCGCCGCCGGCCTGGTCAGCCGAGCGGTCCCGGACCCGCAGACGGGGACGTTGCTGGCCATGGCGGCGGCGGGATACTCGGCGACAGCCGGTTGGCTCGGGGCGGTCGCGATCGCCCCGCACTCGGCACTCTCGGTGCGGATCTGCCTGGCGGCAATGGCCGCGGTGGTGACGCTCGCCGCCGGGCTCTCCGCGGTGGCCGACGCCGGCCTGCTCTTCGCCGGAGCGCTCGCCCTCGCGGTGAGCGTCGCGGTGCCGGCGCTGCTCACCGCGGCCGGTCCGGTGACCCCACCGGAGGCCGCCGCGTGTGGGCTGGTCTTCTCGATGGTGGCGGCGTTGATGCTGCCGCCGGCTGCGTTCCGCCTCGGCGGGCTGACGTTGCCGCTGCTGCCCGGCAAGCCCGAGCAACTCTCCGAGGACATCGACCCCGAGCCCCACCGGATCGTCGTGGAACGGGGGAGCGCGGGTCTCGCGTACCTGGCCGCGCTCACGATCGGGGTGGGCGCCGCGCAGGTCCTGATGGCCGCGGCGCTGCTGGTGACCGGCGGGCGCTGGGAGATGATCCTGGCGTTGTTGGCGGCCACCCTGCTGGGCATGCGGGCCCGGCACCTGAGCGGCCTGCTGGCACGCTGGGCGACGATGACCCCGGCCCTGGCGCTGGTCCTGTTCACCCTGCTCCGGTACGCGGCGGACCAGGAGGGCGTTGCTCGGGCCGCCGTCCTGGTGCCCACCGTGGTGGCGGTCGCCGGCGCGGTGCTGACCGCGGCGTCCACGCTGCCCGGCCGTCGGCTGCGGCCGTACTGGGCGCGGACCGTGGACGTGCTGGAGATCCTTCTCGCGGTGGCCCTGATCCCGGTGCTCGGCGCGGTGCTCGGGATCTACCAGATGGTCCGGGCCTGGGCCAGCTGATGGAGTCCCGCAAGGATCAGGTCCACGCCTACTTCTACACGGTCAGCCGCCTCAACTCCGCGGTGATGCAGGGCCGTCCCGACCCGTACGAGCCGCCGAACCAACGTCCGATCCTCGGCCTGGTCATCGGGATCCTGCTGGCCATCGTCGTCGCCGGTGGCTTCGGCATCTACGGCATCTTCCGACCCGGTGGTGACTCCTCCTGGCGGCAGGCGGGTGTCGTCATCGCGGTGAAGGAGACCGGCGCGCGGTACCTGCTGATCGAGGGGCAGCTCCGACCGGTGCTGAACTACGCCACCGCCCGCCTGGTGCTGGGCAGCGGCAGCCCGGCACGCCTCGTCCAGGTCTCCCGCAACTCCCTGCGCGGCGTACCGGTGGGGGCCCCGATCGGCATACCGGGCGCACCCGACACGGTGCCGGTGGCGGGCCGGCTCTACTCGGGTGCGTGGACGGTGTGCGCCCAACCGCCCGAGCCCTCGGGCACGGCCGCCACCACGCTGCTCCTGGGTGACCTCGCCAGGCCTGTCGCACTGACCGAGCGGGAGGGGTTTCTGGTTCAGACGACCGACCGCCAGCGATACCTGGTCTGGCAGGGACGCCGTCACCACCTGGCCGACCAGGCCGCGGTGGCGCTGGGCTACGCGGCCGTCGAACCGGTGTTCGTGACCCCGGCGTGGCTCAACCCCATCCCGGCCGGTCGGGACCTCGCCTTCCCCGCGGTGGGCGACCGCGGGCGGCCGGGACCGGCGATCGGCGGGCGAGTCAGCCTGCTCGGCCAGGTGTACGAGGTACGTAAGCCGGTCGGCGACGCACCCGAGCTGTTCCTGTCCCGTTCGGACGGATTCGTGCGGCTGAGCCGCACCGCCGCGGCCCTGGTCCTGGCTGATCCGGCGATTCAGGCGGCGTACCCCGGAGGTGGGGTCGCGCCGATTCCCGCGCGGCCCGACGAACTGGCGGGCGCCACGGTCGCCAGTAGCACCGAGTTCGTGGACGGCTATCCGCCCGAGCCGCCGAAACCGGTGAGCGGTGCGTCAGTGCTGCCCTGCGTGGGCTTCCGGCCGGCGCGGGACGCGGTGACTGTCACCCTGACCAGGATCTCGACGTCGGCGGCGCGGTCCGCCCTGCCGGTGCCGCGGACCGCTGTCGCGGCGGGCGGCATCGTGGACCGGATCCTGATCGCCGCCGGCACGGGGGTGCTCGCCCGCAACCCGTACGCGCCGGGCGGTGGTGGGGCGCTCTATCTCGTCTCCGAGTACGGCGTGAAGTTCCCGCTGCCGCCCAGGGGCGCGGAGGCGCTCGGCTACGCCGGCACGACGCCTGTCGACGTCCCTTCCGAGTTGCTGGAACTGCTGCCGACCGGTCCGGCGCTGGACCCGGCCGCGGCGCTGGTGAGCGAGACCTGGGGTGGTTGACGGGGGTTTTCCCCGCGAAGGGCCCGGCGGGCCCGCCGGGGCGACTCGGCCGCCATACCCGCTGGTTGCATGAGCCCCACCAGGCGAGAAATACCGGATCACCACAGTCCAGAGCAGGGAGAGGAAGCCATGGCGAACGGTAATACCACCCTCGATCCGAGTACCGCCAACCGGGTCGCGGGGGACCACCGACAGACGGCCGGCGACGTCGACAGCGCCAAGAGCAGGTTCAGTGCCGCGGTCGACCTGATGGACGACTACTGCGACGGGGCCATGATCAAGGCGTTGCTGGAGGCGCGCGACGACTGGATGGAGGAAGTGACCCGCATCGTCGCCGACCTCAACGAGATGGCCGGCAACGTGGACGGCACGGTGCAGGACTTCGACGCGCAGGACCTGGCGAACGCCGGCCAGGTCGGCGCCATCGGTGTGGGCATTCTCAAGGACATCTGAGCCAGCACAACCGATCGGAAAGGGACCCGGCAATGACCGACGGCGGCCTCATCGGCTACCAGTACGACCAGATCTTCGAAGGCATCTCGCAGATGCAGCGGGTCAACCGCGACGTCGAGGGTTACATCGAGAAGTTGTCCCAGGAGACCGGCCACGCGCTCGACACCTGGACGGGGCCGGCGGCCGCGAACTACAACCAGCTTTCGAAGCAGATCGAGGACAACTTCGCCGACATGAACACCATCGTCGCGGAGCTCGCCAAGGAACTGGGAATTCGTGCGGACGACATGAAGGAGCAGGACATTCGCTCCGGCAACCGGTTCGGCAACCGCTGAGCGTTTCGAGGTGACGCCGGGGGGCCCACGGGCTCCTCGGCGCATTCCGGCAGATCGTGACGAGTCCGAGCGGTGGGGGAATCGTGCCAACGGGTGAAGTCGGGTCCTTCGACGAGAAGAGCCCACCCACGGGAGAGACGTTCCGCAACTACGAGGTGTGGACGCAGATCGGCCCGTTCGTCGCGGACATCACCGAGCCCGGTCTCAACGCCGAGGGCGGCTGGGCCGACGCGGAGCAGGCGTTGAACAAGGCCGAGGTCGAGCTCGACCTCGTCCTGGAGGAGTTCGACAAGCTGGCCAAGCAACTGACGGGTGGGGCGAAACCAGCCTTCGTCGGAGAGGCCGCCACCGCCTTCGACACCCATGTCGCCGAGCTTGTCGACAAGAGCAGGGAGGGCGTCTACAACGTCCTCGACGGCAACGCGTACGGCACAAAGGTCGGCAACGTCGGCGATGCCATCGTGAGCTTCCGCCGCGATTTCTGGGACATCATCGAAACGGGTCACCGGCTGACCGACCGGCTGCGGGACTGGGTCACCACCGAGATCGACAGGATCTACGACGGCGTCGACGACCAGAGTTCCAAGCAGGCGGACAAGGAGCGTGGCTGGGGGCAGGCCTACCAGGCCGGCGAGCGCTGGATCATGTCGAACCTGCGCGCTCGGCTGATGTCGTTGTCGGCGACCTACGAGGACATCGGTGGCCGGCTGCCCAAGCTCGACATCGCGCTGCTGAAGCCGATCGACACCAGCAGCGGCCACGACAAAAAAGACGACAGGAAGGACGACAAAAAGAACGAGAACAGCGGCAGCGGTAGCGGTAGCGGCAGTGGTAGCGGCGGTAGCGGTAGCGGCGGGAACAGCGGCAGCGGCAGCGGCAGTGGTGGCGGTGGGAACAGCGGGAACAACAAGGGTGGCGACGGCCGTGCGAAGGCCCTCGACGAGGCCGAGGGCGCGGTGTCCAAGGCCATCGACGGGCTGAAGAACGGCGACCCCACGCACGACGCCGCGCTCGACGAGGCGAAGAAGGCCGCGACCGGCGCGATCGAGGGCCTGTCCAACGGCTCCGGCAGTGAAGCGCCACCGACAAAAGGCATCACGACCCCCATGGAGTTAGCTCCACTGACCTCCAGCGGAGGAGCGCCCTCGGGTTCCGGCGGAGGAGCGCCCTCGGGTTCCGGCGGGGGCGCGCCCTCGGGTTTGGGTGGGGGCGCGCCCACCGGCGGTGGCGTCCCTGGTGGTGACGCTGCCCGAAACAAGGCGCTGAGTGACGCGAAGGGCGCGGCGACCGACGCCATCGATGACCTCAAGACCGGTGACCCCGGGCGCGACGGTGCCCTCGAGGACGCCAAGAAAGCAGCGTCCGACGCGATCCAGGGGCTTGGCTCGGCGGGTGCTGGCGCACCCCCCACGAGCGGGGGCGCCGACTCGGGCGCGAAGCGCAGCGCGGGCGCGGCACCCGGCGGGGATGCGGAGCGTCAGGAAGCGCTGAACGATGCGAAGAAGGCCGCCGACGACGCGATCGACGGCCTCAAGGGTGGCGGCGATTCCAAGGAGGGACTACCGCCGACGTCGTCGGCTGACCCGGTCGCCGAGGAGGCGCGCAAGGACGCGCTGGAGGATGCGCGCAAGGCCGCGGACGAGGCGATCAAGGATCTGAAGGGCGGCTCGACCGCCGATCCGGCCGCCGAGCAGGCCCGCGACCACGCACTGGAGCAGGCGCAGGAGGCGGCGGACGAGGCGATCGAGGAGCTGATCGACGAGCCGACAGGTGATCCGGAGAAGGATGCCGCCCGCAAGGACGCGCTGGAGGACGCCCGGGAGGCCGCGGACGAGGCGATCGAGGAGCTGAAGGACGAGAGTGCCGGCGACACCACCCCGAACGAGGCGCGGGAGCGGGCGTTCGAGGAGGCGCAGAAGGCTGTCGACGGTGCCATCGACGATGTCAAGGACGATCGCACGCCGGACGGCGGCGCGGACACCGAGGCGAAGCAGGCCCGTGAGGACGCACTCGGGGACGCCCGCAACGCGGCCGACGACGCGATCGACGACCTGATGGGCCAGGACGACGGCAAGAACGACGGCAAGGACGACGGCAAGGACGACGGCAAGGACGACGGCAAGGACGACGGCAAGAACGACGGCAAGGGCGACAACAAGGGCGACGGCGGTCCAGGGAAGAGCGACGAGGCCGTCGAGAAGGCTCGCGACAGTGCCCTGGCCGAGGCCAGGGACTCCGTCACCGAGACCCTCGACGAGATGATCAAGGATGAGCGGGCCGGCAAGGGCGAGGGCGACACCGCGGCCGAACGCGAGACGCGGGTGGAGGCGCTCACCGACGCCAAGGAGGCCGCCGACGAGGCCATCGACGACCTGATCGACGAGCGCGGCGGGCCCTCGTCCATCTCGGACTACCTCAACGGCAAGTCCACCGCTGGCGCGGGCGGATCCGGTGGCGGCCCGGGTGGATCCGGTGGCGGTTCGGGTGGCGGCTCCGGTGGTGACTTCGGCGGCGGTGGCGGTGGGTCCGGCAGTGGCGGCGAGCGCGGCGGGGAGAACCTGCCCGCCCCACTCGAGCTGGCTCCGGTGGCCTCGGCGGACCCCGCTAGCTCGCCGTCGTCGGCGTTGTCAGCCGGCGCCCAGGCCGGTCAGGCCGCCGGCTCCGGAATGCCGATGTCCCCGCCGATGGGCGGCGGCATGGGCAACCAGGGTGACCGGGACCGCGAACGCAACACGTGGCTCGTCGGCGAGGACGGCATGTGGGGCGACGACGGCGACGCCGTGTCCAGCAAGGCCGTGGGGAGGAGCTGACCCGTGGACATCGCGGGAAGAGGCCCGGCCGGGCAACCACTGACACTCCAGGACATCGCTCTCGCTCTCGACGCGGCGTCCCCGGTGGACATCGAGACGTCCGCCCGACTCTTCGACGAGGCCCGCAGCGGCCTGCGGGCGATCGTCGAGTCGTTCGACCGGGCGTTGAGCGAGTTGGACGAGGCCTGGCGGAGCACCCAGGCCGCAGGGGTACGGCTGAGCGAACCGTCACGTCGTACCCGGCAGTTGGTGCACGCCCTGGACGAAGCCGAGTGCGGACAGCAGTTGCGGGTCACGGCGAACGCCCTCGGCGTCGGGCAGGCGCGGGTACGGGATCTCCAGGCTCAACGAGCTGCCGACAACGGCCCACCCGACGACGAGTGGGACCGCCGGGCGCGGGTCGTACTCGATGGCCTGTCCGAGACGTACCGCGAGGTCGGCATCGGTCTCGGCGGTCAGAACCCGCCGACGGCCGAGACCGACGACGAGCCGGGGGTCCGCCACGCCCGCACCGCGTCCGCGCGGGACGACCCGCCGGGGGTCGTGCTCGCGGCGGATTCCCAGGCCGTCGACCTCTTCCGTCCGGCGGCGCCGACGATCAGGGCGAGTCAGCCCGGTGAGGCTGCCGGTTCGCCGTCCGGAGGCGGCGGCGGGGCGGGCAGCGGCCTCCCGATGATGCCGCTCATGCCGATGGGCGGCATGGGCGGAGGGATGGGCGGCATGGGCGGCATGGGTGGCATGCAGAGCGAGGCCGGTGGGCAGCGTCGCAGCAGCACGCTCGCCCAGGGCGACCCGACGGTGTGGAAGGACGCCGATGCCGGGTGGAACGTGCTCGGGCGCAGCGAACGGGTCGACGAGCACATTCGGGAAGGGCTCCGCAAGGAGCTCGGGGACGGGAGAAGGGGTGACCGGAATGGCTGACCAGACCGACCACGGGCCAGGCGGCTCAGGACTGAACGCGGTCTTCGCCATGCTCGCCGAGGAGCGGCGCAAACTGGATGAGTTCCAGGCCAAGATGCGCGCGGCGAGCACCACCGTCGAGTCGCCCAACAAGATGCTCAGCGCCGTGTTCGACGGCCGGGGCGAGCTGGTGAAGCTGACGTTCCACAACACCAAGTACCGCGGCATGGCACCCAACGAGCTGAGCAGCCTGCTGGTCGAGACGCTGCGCCGGGGCCGCGCCGAGGCGTTCGGGAAGATCGACGAAATGGCCGGCCGGGACGTGGTGCCCGGCGTCTCCTTCGGCGACCTGGCCGGCGGGAAGGTGGATCTCGACGTGGTCGTCGGATCACTGATGACCTCCGCGATCGACCTGCCGTCGATCGTCCGGGCCGCGAAGAGCGAGGCGGGCCGGGCCGATGGCTGACGAGACGAGGGTCGACCCGGAGGGGGCCCACCATCTCTTCAAGGTGGTCGGCAGCGTCGCCGACGACATCGAAGACGCCCTGACCCGGCTCAGGAACATTCGGGCGAGCCTCAACGAACCGTGGGGCACCGACGAACACGGTCGCAAATTCGCGCAGCAGCGGGAGCCCAACGCCGAACAGACGCTGGGTTACGTCGCGACGGTGCGTGACGGGGTCAGAGAGCTGGCCCGTGAGGGGCATGGCGCGGTCGACGCGCTCGTGGACCAGGACAAAGACAACAGCGCCAACCTTTCGTAGGTCCGCGTAACCAGCCGCATCGGGGAGTCTCGGTGTCTGTGGAGGTAGGACGAGCGTGAACCAGCGGCGAATCACCGTCACCCAGTCGGCGGCCTCCGGCTACCGGACGCTCACGGACGCGTTGGCGGCGGCCTCGGACGGGTCGGTGATCAGCGTGCAGCCCGGCAGTTACACCGAGAACCTGGTGTTGACGAAGATCGTCACCATCACCGCCGAGGACGGGCCGGGCACCGTGAAGCTGACCGCGCCGTCCGGCATCCCGGTCGTCCTCGCGGCGGAGTCGGCCGCGCTGTCCGGACTGTCGATCATTGCGACCGATGCCGACAGCCCAGCACTGGCGTTGATGGTGGGCCAACTGAGCGTGACCGAGTGTGAGCTGGTCGCGTCGTCGTGGGCGGCCGTCTTCGTCCGGGACAGCGGCTCACTCACCATGCGCGACAGCCTCGTGACGAACGAGGTCGGCGCCGGCGTCGTGGTGACCTCCCCGGCCGGCAGCGTGCTCGACGACTGCCGGATCGAGCGTCTCGGCACCTCGGGCGTCGTCGTCGCCGAGCGCGGTGAGCTGCGGGTCCGCGCGTGCACCGTGCGGGACGCGGGCGGCAACGGCATCTGCCTCAACGGCCAGGGCCGTATTTCCATCGAGGACAGCGAGATCATCGGTACGAGCAAGCCCGCGCTCGCCGCCGAGCAGCAGGCCGAGATCACCGTCCGCCGGTTGAGCGTCCGCGACACCTTTGGCGTCGGCATCTACCTGGCCACCGCCGGGGCGTGCCTGCTGGAGGACTGCACCGTGGACGGCTGTGCGGCCGACGGGGTCTTCACCGACGAGCGGTGCGCACCTGTCCTACGCCGTTGTCGGGTGAGCGGGGCCCGGCGTACCGGGTTCCGCTTCACCGGCCGCGCGGGCGGGCGGCTGGAGGCGTGCGCCGCCACGAAGATCGCCGGCGTCGGCGTGAGTGTCGGCGACCGCGGCACGCCCGAACTCACCGACCTGGTGGTCAGCGACTGCACCGGGGTGGGGGTCCACCTCGGAGGTGGCGCGGACCCGTTCGTCAACAGGTTGCAGGTCCACGGGTGCGACGGTGCGGCTGTCGAGGTCGTCGACGGTGCCCGTGGCCGGTTCGAGAATCTCACGATCGAACGCTGCGGCGGCGTCGGCATCGCGGTCAGCGGCCGCGCCCAGCCGTCGTTGAGCGGGCTGAGCATGCGGGGCAGCGCCGCCGCGGGTGTGGTCGTCGCCGACGCGACGGCCTCGTTCAGTGACTGCGACATCGCCGACGCGGGCGCCGAGGGGGTGTCGGTGGGCGCCGGTGGGGACATCTCGCTGACCGGGTGCAGGGTCCACGCGGCGAAGGGTGACGCCTGCGTCTTCGGCGACGAGTCGCGGGGGACGGTGACCGACTCGGAGTTCACCGCGAGTGGTGGCGATGGCATCGCGGTGCGGACCGGCGGTTCCGTACGGCTGATCGGCTGCGTGGTGCGCGACAACCAGGGCGCCGGCGTGCGGCAGACCGTCCCGGACGGCCAACTGACTGTCGAGGAGCTCGTCAGCACCCGCAACAAGCTCCCCGACGCGTACGGCACGGCGGCCGTCGCCACCGCCACGACCACCTCCGCCGCCGAGGCGGCGCCCAAGGGGGAGCGACTCATCGTCGCCCGCGGCTCCGACCCACTGCGGGAGTTGCAGTCCCTCGTCGGACTGCACGGGGTGAAACAGGAGGTGACCTCGCTGGTCAACCTCAACAAGATGTCCAAGCGCCGCCAGGAGGCGGGGCTGTCCGCCCCGCCGATGGCACGGCACCTGGTCTTCGCCGGCGCGCCCGGCACTGGCAAGACCACGATCGCGCGGCTGTACGGGCGGATTCTCGCCGAGCTGGGAGTGCTGCGCGAGGGGCACCTCGTCGAGGTCGCCCGCGCCGACCTCGTCGCGCAGATCATCGGCGGCACCGCCATCAAGACCACCGAGGCGTTCAACTCGGCCCTCGGAGGGGTCTTCTTCATCGACGAGGCGTACACCCTGAGCAACAGTCGCGGTGGCAGTGGGCCGGACTTCGGTCGGGAGGCCATCGACACCCTGGTGAAGCTGATGGAGGACCACCGGGACGAGGTGGTGGTCGTCGCCGCCGGTTACTCCGCGGACATGGAACGCTTCCTCCAGGCGAACCCCGGTCTGGAGTCACGCTTCAGCCGGACCATCGAGTTCGCCAACTACACGCCGGCGGAGCTGGTGACCATCGTGGAGAACCAGTGTGTCCGGCACGACTACCAGCTGGACCCCGCCGCGGCGTCGGCGCTGCTGACCCACTTCGACCGAATCCCCAAGGACGGTACCTTCGGCAACGGCCGGGAGGCCCGTAAGGTCTTCGAGCGGATGGCGGACCTGCAGGCTTCCCGGTTGTCGGCCGCGTCAGACGTGACGACCGCCGAGATGGCGCTGCTCACCGTCGAGGACCTGCCGACCGGCGTCGTCGGGGTGGGCGTCGCCGGGGTGTGAGACAGGGCTCAGCCGACGCAGCACGCCGGAAACACCGGGGCCTTATCATTGCCCGACATGCGTCGCGTCCGGCTTGACGAGGCGTGCCGTGGGCGGCATCCCCACCGATTGACAAATTGTTGTCCCGAGTCAACTATGTGGTGGTTCTCGGGGTGGGGTGCTGGTGGAACGAGATGAGACAGGATCGGTGAGGCTCGCGTGGGAGCGGTCTCATCGGTTGCTCTGGATGCGTCCCGGGTGTCGCCGGTGATGTCGGCAGCTTCAGCGCCGCTGAGCAGCGGCCCACGGCGTGGCTCCGCGAACGCGTTGCGGTGGGTCGCGGACAACCTCGCGGTTGTCGGGCCGGACCCGGACGGCACGATCGTCGCGATGGCACGCCTGTTGCCCTCGGAGCGTGGTGTGGTGACAGTGGTCGGCCAGATCGTCGACCCCGACGACTGGGCACTGATCACCGAGGTCCTGCCGATCGCCGTTCCGCCCGGGGCGGCTGCCCGCCTCGCGGTCAGCGGCACCGGCACGACCCCGACAACCGGGCCGCCGCCGGCCGCGGCCCTGGCCCGACAGCTCCAGGCCGACGTGTACGCGCCGAGCGGTCAGCTCCTGCTCGTTCCCGGGGGCGGCCTGTTCGCCGTCGACGGGTGGCGCTGGTTCCGGGTCGACGGCAGCATCTCCGACGGTGGCCACCGGTACCCGCCACCGCCCTGGGAGGCCGAGGTCGACACCCTGGTCCGGCACGTCGGCGCGGGCATCAGAGCGCACTGCGTGCCGGCCGGCCTGTGGCTCTACGCCGACTCGCCGGAGCTGCCAGCCCCGAGCCTGGACGACCTGGCGCTCGCGGTGCCGATGGACGCCGAGCGGGTGACTGTGGTGCTCGGGCGCCCCGGCGCGGCCACGCCCGGCGTCGAGGCGGCACTGTCGATCCTCGACGCGCTGGACCCCTCGATGGTCATCGCCCCGTACGGCGAGGCCGCGGACGAGGCGCTGCGGTTGGCCGCCGCGGTCGCCGACCGCTGGGACCGCCCGGTCGAGGTCGCGGCCGGCCTGCCGATCCTGGATGACGAGCACCGACTGGTGTCGGTCGCGATCGACCCGGGCGGCGACACCTGGTGGACGCCCCCGGTGGCACGGCTGCGGTGCGCTCCGGGCGTCCCGCCGACGCCGATCGGGACTGTCGACTTCCTCGCGGACCTGCGACCGGCCGGCCCGGGCACGTTCCGGCTCGACGAGCGCTGGGTGGTCGAGCCCACCCAGTTCGGGCTCTGGGTCCGGCCCCCCTTCGCCGGCCAGCACACGGGTGACGTCCGCCGTCGTCCGTGGCATCCACAGTGGTTCACGATCGCCGTCGGCCTGCCGGGTCTGCCCCTGTCCGACGACGTGTTGCCGATCCTGCACCTGTTGCTGAACCGACTGCCGGGCAGCGTGCGGGCCCGAACGCGGTTCGTTCCGGAGGAACTGAGCCACCTGCTGGCCCCCGACCCGGTCGACCGACCCGACGTGGTGCTCGCGGCACAGCGCTCGACACCCCCACGCTGGTGGCACCGCGACGACCGGCTCTTCGCGGTGTTGCTCAGCGCCGACGCCCGCGCCGGCACGGTGCACACCGACGCGGGCGAGGTCGAACCCGGCCAACTGGGCGAGATCATCGCCGCGTACCGGGAGGCCGATCCGCGTCCGGTCCTGCTGGTCTCCTCCGTGCCCGTCGCCCCGGAGATCGAGCAGCAGGTGGCCGACCAGATGCAGGTCGTCACGATCGGTCGACGGACGGATGGCTGGTGGGCGAGCCTGCCCCGCCGGGTGGACCGTACGCCCCGCCCGGCGGTGCGCCTCGCCTCGTCCTTCCCCTTTCGGGAGGACGACCTGGTCGAGCTGCGGGCACCGGCCCGGTCCACACCGCCGCGCGCCCAGGGCGCCCCGGATGACGACGAGCCGCTGTTGGCGCTGGCCCGGATTTCCGAGGAATCCGCCGCGGACATCCGGCGACGGGCCGACGGGTCCGGTCTCCGTACCGTGGTGGCGGCGCGCGGGCCGGACTGGCGGCGGCCGTTCCTTCTGGCGGGCCAGCCGGTCACCGCCTGGGACTTCGCCACTGTCGTCGCCGACCGTCGGCCGTCCTGGGTCGGCGGTGGCGAGGTGGTCTGGGTGGAGGGTGGCCAGCTGACCGAGCCCCTGCTGCGGCTGCTCGCCAACTACCTCGGCTGCCCGGTCGGCGCACGGGCACTGCTGGTGGAGGACGCGCCGCCGGCCGCGCTGGCGTCCGGGTGGTGCACGGTGCCGCCGCGTGTCGACGGTGGAGAGAGTGATTGCGGCCAGGACGATCACGGATGCTGCACAGAGCGGGAGAGTCACGAGCATGGAAAGTCCTGAGCGAGGGTCGACGCCCGAGTCCGTGCCGCCCGGCGAAGGCCCAGCGGCAGCGCGCCAACCGACGCCGGAAGCCGGTGACCGGGGTTCGGGCGCGAGCGTGTCAGCGGCCCCGGGCGAACGCCGACCCCCCGTGCAGCGGGCAGTGGCGCTGAGCGGACTGCCACCCTTCGCGACACCGTCCGCCGATTCCGCGACCGTTGCGCCGCCGCGGTCCGCGCCGCCGGTCCCGATCGCCGACCGTACCCGGATGCCGGTGCCGCGCCGGCCCGTCGAGGACCGATCGGACACTGCACCGACTGTGCTCCGGCCACCCAGGGCGGTCACACCGGCGTCGACCGCGCCACCGGCGGTGCCGGTGGCTACCGCCACTCCGACCGGCCCGTCGCCGGCTCGGCCGGACGCCGCCGCCCAGCCGGACGCCGGGACCCCGCTGCCGCCGGCACCGCTTCCGGCCCCGGTCGACCGGTCGTCGGACGACGCGGAACCCGTTGCTGGCGCCGCGCCGCGCACCGCGCCGATGTCGCCCTCAGCCGCCGCTCCTGCCGAGCCGGAGGCCGCGCCCGACCAGCCGACCGCCGCGACCGGGAGTCGTCCCTTCGGTGTTCTGCTCCGGCCCTGGTCGGTGTCGCTCCTGCTGGTCGGGCTGGTAGCGGTCACCGCGGTCGCGCTCGGCAGCCGGCTGCCCAACGATCGCGCCGAGGACCCGACAGCCCCGCCCGGGGACGGCGAGATCGTGATCACCGCAGGTCCGGGTTACGGACCGCCGCTGCCGCCCGGGAGTGGCCCGCCCAACGCGGCACCCACCTCGTCGGCGTCGGTCCCGTCGGCCCCGTCGGCGTCCGCGCCACCCGTTCCGGCACCGCCCGCACCGGCATCGCCCGCGGCAAGCCGCGCCGCCACCGGCAGCGCCGCGAAACCCCCCGGCGGCTCAGCGCCGAAGACCAACGGCGCCGTCTCCGGCCTGGCGAACCCCTCGGGCAGAAACCTGGCGTTGCGCCGCCCGGCGACCGCCTCCAGTTCCGAGAAGGCCTGGTGGAACGCCTCGTACGCGGTCGACGGCGACGCGACGACCCGTTGGGGCAGCGTGTTCGCCGATCCCCAGTGGATCTCCGTCGATCTCGGCGAGGTGTATGCGATCACGACCGTGACGCTGAACTGGGAGCACGCCTACGCCACCGCCTACCACGTCGACGTCTCGGTCGACGGCGCCTCCTGGAAGAGGATCTTCGCCACGACGGCGGGAGCGGCTGGCCCGGTGCTCATCCCGGCTGACAAGGCGGCCGCGCGGTTCGTCCGTGTCACGGGCACCGAGCGCGTCAACCAGTACGGCTACTCACTCTGGGAGTTCGGGGTCTCCTGACGACACGTGCGCCCGCCTCGATCAGGCCGGGTCACCGACGTCGCCGCGATCGAGGGGTGACCAGGCCGGACCCACGCTGACGCACGTCGATGTTGCCAGGGCGCATCCAGACGTGTTGGAATGGGCTCATATCGCCGCAGCGCGGGGGCAACCGTGCTGAGAACGGCCAGCACGGGAGCAGCGCAGTGCCGGCAGCGCGCCGCCTTGGCGGGCGCTCGCCCGCCGTGCCGCCGGGTCATCGCCATGACGACGGGCGTCCTGCCGGGCAGGCATCCGCGCGCCCGCCGTACGTAACTGCCAGCGCACAGACCCGGCGACGAGGTGAGAAGCAATCATGGTTTCCCGAGAGAGTTTCGCGGGTTGGTACCGGCACCGCCTGGTGTGGGTGGCGGTGATCCTGCTGGCGGTGTCGGCCGGCGCGGTCGTACTCGTCAACCGGGACGACCCGGAGACGAAGCCGGCGGATCTGCAGACGCAGATCATGGCCCGGATGCGTACCACGCTCGAACAGGCGGACCCGGGGCAGCACAACCACGCCGGGCACAATGCCCAGCAGGCGGCCGCCGGGGAGAAGCCGGCGGTGATCTGCGGGGTCCGCGTCTACGGCTACGAGCCGACCGAGGTCACCGCGCTCGCCGACGTACGCACGGTCTACGGCTTCCACCTCTGCGGGGTCGCGGAGCGGGGGCGCCCCTGGGACGTGGCGGTCAAGCTGGCCGGTCCCGTGATCATGGACATGTCCAAGGATCCGCCGGGCATCCAGGTCGTCGAGGCGACCGCCGAGGTCATGTTCACCGACCGGGTGAAGCAGATGTTCCCGGCCAAGTACGCGGACCTGGCGCTCAAGGAGGCGCTCGCCGAGTCGGAGATGGCCGACCAGCGCCGCCGGTACGACGCAGCGGCCGGGCTCTGACCAGGCCAGGTGGCCATACCCCGGACCAGGGGTGTCACTCGCGGACACCTATCGCGACGACGGGCCGCGACCGCATGGCGAACCGGGTCGAGATCATGATGGCGGCCGAGCCGAGCAGCGCGGCGACCGCGACGATTCCCAGGTAGACAAGCGGTGGAACGGACGGGATCGGCATCCTGGTCAGCGCGATGCTCGTGCCGACCACCGACGGGGTGGCGGCCAGGCTTCCGATGAGGACTGCCGCCACCACGATGATCCTCGTCTCGCCGCGCATCATCGCGAACACCTGGCGACGGGTGGCCCCGACCAGTTGGAGCAGCGCGAATTCGCGGAAGCGTGCGGCGGTCGCCATCACCAGGGTGTTCACCACGGCGATCGCGAGGTAGCCGAGCAGGACCGCGTTGAGGATCAGACCCGTCGCCGACTCGCCGGCGGCCGCGGCGCTCCGCGCGGCGATGAACGACTCGCGGTCGTTCACCCGGACGGTCGGGAGGTGCTGGACGGCGGCGCGCAACGCATCGCCGAGTGCCCCGACGTCGGTGCCCGCGGACGCCGCGACAAGCATCGCGAAGTCCAGGCGGTCGGTGGTGTGCTCCAGGACAAGGTCGTGCGGCAGCGTGACGTCACCGAGGCCGAGCCCCCTGTCGTACCGCGCCACCACAGTGGGTCTGATCGGCGTGCCGTCACCGAGGCGGAGGTCGACGGTATCGCCGAGTGCGACGCCGAGGGTGTCCGCCGCCATCCGGCTCAACGCCACCGTGTCGCCCCGCAGATTCGCGACGTCGCCGTCGAGAACGGCGAGATCCATGGTCTCGGCGAGCCGGTCACCGATCACCCCCTGAGCCGCGTAGGTCCTGATCTGGGAGCTGCCCTCCGGTCCGAAAACCGCAAGCGTCCGCGTGCGGACGACGGGCGTCACCGCCGAGACGCCGGACACCCCCCGGAGTATGTCCGCGACCTCGGGCGACACGCCGGCGGACGTGGACGTGACCGTGTAGTCCGCGCGCAGTCCGTCCGTGGCCTGATCCTGGGCGGCCGCGCTCGCGGTCGTTGCGCTGAAGAGTTGCCCGGCGGCCAGGGTGATGCCCATGATCAGGGGAGTGGTCGCCGCGGCGAGTCGCCGCGAGTTGGCGTGCGCGTTCGCGGTCGCGAGGAACCCACTGACGCCCGGCCGGCGGTTCAACCAGGGTCCCAGCACGCTGACGGCGCCCTGAAGCAACCGTGGCCCCAGCAGCGCAACGGCGAAGATGAGCAGGAACGCGGAGAAGGCGGCACTCTCCGCGGCCCCCTCGCCGGGTAGCACAAGCGGCAGCACGAACGCCATGGCGAGACCGGCGGGGACCAGCAGCACGCCGCCTGTCAACCGGATCCACCCGAGTGTGGGTGGTTGCACCGCGGCCTCGCCGAGCGCGTCCACCGGCCTGAGCCTGGCCGCGCGCCGGGCGGCTATCCAGCCGCCCAGACGAGCGCCGACCAGGCACAGCACCACTGCCCCGAGTACCGGCAGCGGGCTGATCGACAGCTCGAAGTCGTCGGGTACCGCGCCGACCAGGATGAACGCTTCGCGGAGGAGGAGGCTCAGGCCGATGCCGGGAATCACCCCGAGCACCGCCCCCAGCGTGCCCACCACGATGGTCTCGGCGGAGATCATGCCGAGCACCTGCTTCGGGGTCGCGCCGATAGCCCTCAGCAGCGCCAGTTCCCGCAGCCGCTGCCGAACGGACAGGGCGAGCGTGCTCGCCACGACGATCATGATGACCAGGACCATGCTGCCGCCGAACGCCAGGGACAGCTCGCTGATGAACGAACGCGTGTTGCCGATGTCGAGGAACTCGGCCTCGCTCCGGTCCCGGTGGGCGTAGACGACCACATCGGCGACCGCCGCCTCGATGGCGCTCGCCAACTCGTCGGCACTGACACCCGGTGCGGCGAGCACACCTATCGCGTCCACCCGATCCGGTTGGCCGGTCAGTTCCCGGGCCCGGTCATCGGTGAAGAACACGGCGGACTGCCGGGCGAGTCGACCTCCAGGTGGACCCGCGATGCCCACCACCCGGTACGTCGACGTGTTCGAGCCGACCGCGAGTCGCACCGACGCGCCGACGGTGACGCCGGCCCGCTCGGCCAGCGCGGAGTCCAGCACCACGTCGTTCGGCCCGGTCGGGGCCCGGCCGGCGTTCGTGACGAACGGGCCGAGCGCCGCCGACTGCCAGCCGTGCCCGAGTGTGGGGGTGCCGGCCGGCCCGGCGAGCACCTCGGCGTCCGCCGTCACGAGGCTGACCAGGACGGTGACGTCGGCGATCGCCTCCCGCACGCCAGGCAGCCGCGCGACGTCGCCGACCCGGTCGGCCGGCAGAGTGGCCCGCTCGCCGAACCGGGGATCCACGTCGTCGGCCACCGGCAGCGCCTGCCTGGCGCCCACCACCAGGTCGGCAGCCTGGTAACGCTCGGGCGGCACGCCCGAGCGCTCGCTGCTCTCCAGCAGGATCCCGCAGGCCGTGATCACCGCCGAGCCGCACAGCACCGCGACGAATGCCGCGACGAACCCGCCCTTGCGCCCCCTGATCGTGCTCCAGGCCAGCGCCAGCACGCGCTTCGACAGCACGCGGCGGCTCACGGCTCCCCCAGGTGGGTCATCCGCTCGGCGATCTGCTCGACGGACGGTCGGGCCATCTCGCCGGCCAACCGGCCGTCGGCGAGGAACAGCACGGTGTCGGCCCGCGCGGCCGCGACCGGGTCGTGCGTCACCATCAGCACCGTCTGCCCCAGGTCGTCGACGATCTTCCGGAGCAGTGCCAGGACCTGCCGGCCGGTACGGCTGTCCAGCGCACCCGTCGGCTCGTCGGCGCACACCAGGTCGGGTCGGTTGATGAGCGCCCTGGCGATCGCCACCCGCTGTTGCTGGCCACCGGAGAGCTGACTCGGGTGCCGGTCGTGCTGCTGGGTGAGCCCGACCGCGGCGAGGACATCCGTGAGTCGCTCGGGATCGACAGACCTCTCGGCCAACCGGACGGGCAACGTGACGTTGTCCGCCACGGTCAGCGCACCGAGAAGGTTGTACGCCTGGAAGACGAACCCGATACGGTCCCGGCGCAGCTCGGTCAACCCGGTCTCGGACAGGCCGGACAGGTCCGTGTCACCCAGCACGACCCGGCCCGACGTCGGGCGGTCCAGACCGGCCGCGCAGTTCAGAAACGTGCTCTTGCCGGACCCGGACGGGCCCATGACGGCGGTGAACGTACCGCGCGGGAATTCGGCCGTGACCCCGTCGAGAGCGCGTACCTCGTTCCTCCCCGACCCGTAGACCTTCGACACCGAGTGCAGTCGCACGGCGCACGGTGGCGTCGTGGACGTCGGCATCGCGCCCGGCGGCCGCGACCGGGTCGCGGTGGCCTCGACAAGCGCCCCGCGCCGTCTCGATGGGTTCCTGCTGTCGCACCTCATTCGTCCGACGCTAGGGTCCGCGGTGTCGGATACCGATACCCTGTACCACCGGATGCGAGGTACAGCTGGCTGTAGTGCCGCGGGTGGTGGCCACCGGGCAGACTCGCCGTCGTGTCGGGAACGCGAGGGGACGCCGCCCCGAGCAGAAAGGGCATCCGGTGACGTCGGCTCGACGATGGGCGCAGGTGTGGCGGGCCGGGGTCTACCTCCTGGGATCGCTGGCCACCGGGATCGCCACGCTGCTCGCGCTGCCGCTGCTGTGGCATCCGAGGCTCGCCCGACGGTGGGCGAACTGGCATCGTGACCGCGCCGGGCGACTGCTCGGGACGCCGTTGACGTCCCGCCCGCCCCTGCGGGCGAGGGGACGCCAGGCGTGGACCGATCCGGCCACGCCCCGCGACCTGCTCTGGCTGCCGGTGAACCTCACCACCGGAGTGGCGCTCGGCCTGTTCGCGCTGCTGTGCGTGGGCAACCTCCTGACCGCGGCGGTCGCCACACCACTGTGGTGGGCGTTCGCGCCGGAGAGTCGACCACGGCTGTTCGTCGACATTCCGGTGACCGACTGGGCGGCGGCCCTCACCCTCGGTCCGCTGCAGATCCTGCTGCTCGCCGCGCTGGCGTACCTGGCGTTCGTGCCGATCGCCCGCGCGCACGCCCGGCTCTGCCTGGTGGTGCTGTCGCACTCGGCAGCCGAACAGCTCGCCGACCGGGTCGCCGTGTTGACCCGTACCCGGGCGGACGTGCTCGACGCACACGGCGCGGAGCTGCGCCGCATCGAGCGCGACCTGCACGACGGCACCCAGGCGCGGCTGGTGGCCATCGCGATGCGGCTGGCCGTGGCCCGGCGGGCGCTGTCCGACAATCCCCGGGACGAACAGTTCCTGGAAGGACTTCTTCGCGACGCGCACGAGGGAACCGAGGAGGCGATGACCGAACTCCGCGACGTGATCCGAACCGTCTACCCGCCGATCCTCGCCGACCGCGGTCTCACCGGCGCACTGACCGCGGTGACGGCTCGCTGTGGCGTACCGACCCGGCTGGACGTCGACAACCTCGAAACGGTACCGGCGGCGGTGGAGTCGGTCGTCTACTTCGCCGTCGCCGAGGCACTCACGAACGTCGCCAAACACAGCCGGGCGACCACGGCCGGCGTACGCGTGCGCCGCACGGCGGACCTGTTGTCGGTGGTTGTCACCGACAATGGTGCCGGCGGCGCCGACGATCAGTTGGGCACCGGCCTGGCCGGCATCCGTCGTCGGGTGCTCGCGCTCGACGGCACCGTCGACGTCGACAGTCCGGCCGGCGGGCCGACGACGATCACCATGGAGTTGCCGTGCGGGTCGTGATCGCCGAAGACAACGTGCTGCTGGCCAGCGGACTGGAACTGCTGCTCAACAGCGTGGGGTTCGACATCGTCGCCATCGCGGGCGACGCCAGCGGCTTCCTCACCGCTGTGCGGGACCACCGGCCCGACGTCACAATCGTCGACGTCCGGCTGCCGCCGTCCTTTCGCGACGAGGGCATCCGAGCCGCCCTGCAGGCCCGACGGGAGCACCCCGGCCTGCCGGTCCTGGTGCTGTCGCAGTACGTCGAGCAGCAGTACGCCGCCGAACTCCTCTCCACCACCGGTGGCGGCGTCGGCTACCTCCTCAAGGACCGCGTCAGCCGGGTGGACGAGTTCGTCGACGCGCTGCGCCGGGTGGCCGCCGGTGGCACCGCCATGGACACCGAGGTCATCGCCCAACTCCTCGTCAACCGCAGCGACCCGATCGCCGTTCTCACCCCCCGCGAACGCGAGGTCCTCGCGCTGATGGCGCAGGGGCACGACAACACCACGATCGCCGGCCGGCTTGTCATCACCGACAACGCCGTGCACAAGCACATCGGCAACATCTTCCACAAACTCGGCCTCGCGGTCACCGACAGTGGCCACCGCCGCGTCCTCGCCGTCCTCGCCTACCTCAACGGCGTGGGCCAGACCGACGGCGACTGAGCACGCCGTCAGCCTGCGCACTCTCCCGCCAACCGGGAGAGGAAAGCCGCAGTGTCGGTCGCGGATGGCACAATCCCGCTCACTGCCCCGCGGGAGGAGATCAACATGGGCTGGCTGCCGGCCGGTGCCGACTATGAGGTGAGCCTGCAAGGCGGGAAGGTGGTCGCGCGCAACCGCCAGGGCAGGCTGCTCAAGAGCCTGCCCAAGGCGTTGCGGGACACCGACGCGGTGGTCGGCCTGCGGCAGCTCTCGGAATGGTTGAAGCGCCACGAGGCCTCCTGCCGGCGAGAGGTCGAGCAGTGGATGGTGCGATCGCTGCCCGTGCCGACAACCGTGATCTGTGCGGTGTGGGCCGACGAGGCATGGTGTACGGCGCTGCGTGACCTGGTCGTGGTGCCGATCGACGCTGCGGGGCGATGGGACACCGACCGCGCCGGGTTGCTCCGGGACGCGGACCCCGACAAGGGCCTCGGTGTGGTGGACCTGGACGGCGAGAGCGGCCGCATCACCGCCGTGCAGGTTGTCCTGCCACACCCGGTCCGCCTGCCGGATCTGGCGGACCTGCGGGAGTTCGCCACCGACCTGGGGGTGCGGCAGGAGACGCTGCAGTTGTTCCGCGAGGTGTGGGCGCTGCCGGAGTCAACCGACGAACGGCGACGCGAACTGTCCCGTTACGCCCAGGCGCGGTACAAGGAGTTGCGGCACGTGCAGGCGCGGGCGACGTCGGGTGGCTACCGGGTGCAGGGTGGCGCCGCGTCGGTGCGGGTGTGGGAGGACGGCGTTCCGATTGTCGCGTCGGTGTGGATCGGCGAGGGCGATCCGCTGTACGAGACCGAGACCGGCCCGCTCTATTTCACCGACCCGGAGGGGGCAGCTGTGGCGTTGGCGGCCGTCGGGCCGGTGGCGTGGTCGGAAGGTTTGCGGATGGCGGCGAATCTGCACGCCGGACGGATTGTCGACGAGGACGGTGAGCAGGCATGAGTGAGGCGCTGTTGGAGGCGGGGGCGATCCTGCCCGGCGGTGCGGCGCGGACCGGACGTGATGTGGTGACCGCGCGTCGCTACACCCACCCGGCGCTCACCGGTCGTAGCGTCGTCCGTCTGGCCGGGGCGACCCTGGGCGAGGCCGAGGACCTGTCGATGGAGTTCCTCGGGTTCGGCCGTACCGCCGAGCCAACACCGGTGGGCACCGCCCGGCGGCAGTCGCTCGGGTTCCCGGCGTGGGCGTTGATCAATGATCCGGCCAATGGCCGACACGCACTCGCGATGGTCAAGGACATGGCGCGGCTCGCCCGGACCGCCGCCTCGAAGCCGGGTAACGCCCACGACGGTTACCAGCACCTCGCCGTCCGGCTGGGTGCGGCGGCGCCGCATTTCCTGCCGACGTTCTGGGAGGAGGCCGGGCGGGCGTTCCGCGCCGCCGACAACCCACGGATGGCCGGCGGTTGCTTCGCCGATGCCCGACGGGCCGAACAGGTGCACGGGCTGACTGTGGACGAGGAGCGGCTGCGGGAGGTGCATCTGGAGTTCGCCTTCGCCGGTGCCCTCACGGCGAAGATGCTGACCGAGTACGCGCGCGCGGTCGCGACGCGGCGGCCGGCGCCCGAGGCGTACGAGCTGGTGCGGACCCTGGCCATTCGTCGCGTCGCCGGCGGGCTGCCGCCGTACGCCGGGATGGCGGAGGATCTGCGGCGGCTGGCGAAGGCGGCCGGCGTGGACACCGAGGAGCAGGCCGAGGCGGTGGTCCGGCAGTTGCTGGCGTTCCCGGCGATGACCCGCTCGAGCGAGGCGGTGTGGAAGGCGTACCGCAAACCCCTGCTGCGGCTGGCCAAGCATGATCCGGCGGTGCGCGCGCGGTTGGTGGAGATCTTCCCCGAGCCGCCCGGTTGGTCCACCGACGTCACCGACTTCTGGCTGGAGCTGCTGGACGCGGCGGGCACGCTCGATCTGCTGCGTGACGAGGCGGCGACGGTGTCCGCGGCGCGGTGGCTGGAGCGGCTTATGGCGCTGCGGGAACGGCGCAGCCGGCGTCGTTGTGAGCGGCTCATCCGCGTCGTGGCGGACCTGGCGCCGCGGCTGCGGTCGGAGGGCCGGCCGGTGACGTTGTGGAGCGGCTTCACCCACCGGGCCGACCTGGACGTTCTCGACGTGTGCCTGGCCAACGGGGTGCCGGTGGTCATCGACGGTGACAGCGGCGCGTTCAACGTGTCTCCCTGGGTGCACGACGTCGGCCCCGGCCGGCGGGACCTCCGCGCCGTCGCCGCCGACCCCGGAGGTCGGGTGCTGCTGGCACGGGGGGCCGCCGACACCCTGTCGCAGCTGCACAACAGGCAGGAGTCGGGGCCACTGCCGGCGCGGTTGGTCACCGAGACGCTGGGCGCGGCCGGCCTGCGGGAGGTGCTGTCCGAGCTGCTCGCCGAACGGGCCGCCCGGGTGTCGGAGGGCACCCTGATCGGCGTGGACGAGACACTGGCCCAGCTCGCGGCCGTGTGGTCGCCCGCGGGTGTGGCGTTGGCGCCGGAGGCGTTCACCTCCCTGGCGGAGGTCGACGTGCCCGCGATACTCGCCAGGTCACTGCGGGCCGGCCTGGTCGCGGAGCTGTCCTGGCCGGCGTACGAGCAGGTGGCCGAGGACACGAACGGCCGCCGCTTCGGCGACGGGTGGCCGCAACTGGTGGTGCACGACAACCAGACGGCGCACGTCGTCGACGTCGACGCCCCGACCAGCGAACACATCTTCCGGTATCCGCCCTCGGACAGCCCGCACGCGCGTAACTCCCACGCCGACGCCACCTGCCGGCTGATCAACGGGCAACTCCTGGTCACCTGGTACGGCAGCAGTGGCCGGCACGCCGGCTACTGGTCGGCCGACCCGGACGTGCTTGTCGAGCCCGGCCAACCGACGGACCACGCCCTGTGGGGCCGCCGGTCGCTGCCGTTGCCGTTGCCCGACGGCGCGACGACCACGGGCAGTCGGCCCTGGCACGCCGGGGACACCCGCGTACCGGCCGCGACCTATCCGATCGCCGGTGACGGCGTCTCGTTCTGGCGGTGCGAGCAGCCCACCGGTCCGACGCCAGAGGAGCGGCGCTGGCGGGAGTACGACCCGGCGACGGGCGAGGGCGGCCGGTACAGCCTGCCCGCGTTCTTCGCCGCCGACCTGCCCCCGGGCGCGACCCTCCTCGCTGACCTGTGCGAGTTGCGGCCGGCGCCGGCGCGGTTCGCCTCGTCGCCGCTGGGCTGGCGCGACGGGCTCGTCGGGTGGCGGGTGACCCGCCTGCCGGACGGCACGCAGGTCGGGGAGGGGGTCGACGGGCGGCGGGTGTCCTGGCACTCGCGCGTGGTCCGGGCCAGCCGTAACCCGTTCCACGGCGACGCGCTGGTTGCCGGCCTGCGACTACCGGGCAGCGACGTCGTGTTACCGGTGACCGGGCGGCCGCAGCACCGGGGCGAGTTGGAGCTGACCGTCTGGACTGCCGACGGCCGGGAACCGGTGGACCGGTGCCGGCCGTCTGGGCACCTTCCGCCGCTGGCCTGGTGGCACGCGCTGGAGCCGCGTGACACGCCGGGCTCGACCCGGCTGCGGCGGCTCGACACCGCCGACGCGGCCCGGTTGATGGCGATCGACGACACCGTCACGACGTCCATCGAGATCAATGCGGTGGCGTTGGCCCTCGTCACCGAGGTGCTGACGGAGGTGACCGACCCGGTGCTCCGTACCGCCCTGGCAGAGAAGGTCGTGCGCGCGGTACGGCTGCGCCGGCGACTGGACGGGGTGCCGCAGCTGGTGGCGACCGAACTGGTCGACGAGGCGCCTGTCGAAACCGTCGCCGATGATCTGTTGCGTACCGCCTGGTCCGGGCTGTTGCCGGCGGAACGGTTCACCTACTACAGCGGTGGCGCCCAGCCGCGGCGGGAGATCCTTCGACAGGTCACCGCGGTCGCCGACCTCTTCGCGGCCGGGACGGTCGAGGACGTGCCGCAGGCCAGCCCGACGTGGGTGGGTGCGCTCGGTGGGCTCGGCGCCCTGGCCGTCCGCGCCGCCGCGCCGGTCACCGATGAACAGGAGCGCCAAGCGCTGGCCCAGTTGCTGTCCACCCTGGCCGGTACCGTCCTGGCCGACCCGACACGGGCGGTGCGGGTGCTCACCGCGACGTGGGACGAGGCGCCCCCGAAGGAGCATCAGGTCGTTCAGCGCGACGGCGGCCAGATCACGGTGCTGCTGGCCGAACGTGGCCCGACCTGGTATGCCGGCAACAACAAGCAGTGGCGCCGCACGGCTGTGCAGATGGCCCCCGACGGGCGGTTCACTCCGCCGCCGGGTGCCATCCTCGAGGCGGAGACCGTCGCGGCCGGCTGGCGGGGCGCCGATCGCATCAGGGAGTTCTGCCGGTTGCTCGGCGAGCGAGGTCCGGCCCCGTGGCGGGCGGAACACGTCGACGACCTGGTGCGACACACCGGCATGACGCGAGGCGAGGCCACCCTCCTGCTCGCTGGCCTCCCGGGCATCGACGACTGGCAGGCGAACTTCCTCACCGCCGACCAGCGTCGCATCCTCGGGCTGAACAGCACCCAGGCGCGCACTGCCCGCGACGCGTTGAAGTCCCTGTCGTACGGGCACCGGATCGCGCTCGTGGACGCGGCGATGCCGCAGGACCCGGCCGATCTGTGGCGCACCGGCCCGGACGTGGACCGCCTCGCCGCGGCCTGGCTGGCACTGCGTGGCGCCCGCGTCGTCATCGGCGAGCACCTGCTCGCCGACGCCACCCGCGTCCTGCCCTCGACCCAGGCGGCCGACATCCTGCAGACGATCGCCAACCCGCCACCCGGAAGCTGGTTGACCACCGACGGGGAAAGTCAGCCCGGCGACTGGGGCCGGCTGGAGACCACCGCCACCGGCGGAACCCCGTTCGACGGCAATCACCTGTACGTGTGCACGGTGGCGCTGCTGTGGCTGGCCTACCAGCTGCCGTGGGGCGATCCGATGCGCGACGCCCTGCCGCGGGCGTTGGAGCTGTTGCGGCAGCGGTTGCGCAACCCGCGGCTGCTCATCGGCGCCGGACAACACCAGGTGGGCGAGCCACCCCAGGTGGGACCGGCGCTAGTGGCCGGGCACGTCTTCCGGGACATGGTCACGCACCACCTCGTCCCGGCCCGCCTCAGCGGACCGCAGGACCCGGCGCTCAGCTTCGTCTCCGGTCCGGTTGCGGACACGCTGCGCTTGGTGCTCGCACCGGACATCGCCGCCGTGCTGTCCACCCCGGACGGGGCCAGCGGCGACCATCGCGACCCTCGGGTCAGCGCACCCGACCTCGTCGACACCGTCGCGGCTCACACCGGCCTCGACCGGGACTCGGCCGGCTACTACCTGCAGTTGCTCGCCCTGCCGAACCCCACCGACGGCAACGTGCGCGCCTGGAACGCCTGGAAGCCGGCCGCCCTCAAGCACGCCCAGGCGGCTCTGCTCGACTCCGGGCTGGTAGTGGCGGGCAAGCGGGAACGCGCCGGCCGTGGCGTCTTCCTGCCCGGCGGCTGGATCGCGGCGAAGAGCCCCACCCCGCCCATGGAGAGCTGGAAGCAGTCGCTGTACCTGTTCCTCAACGGGTTGACCCTGGTCACCCGCACGACGCCGGAGCTGTTCCGCACGGCCTGGGACCGCGTGACCGCCGGTGACGAACCCCGCTACCTCGACCTGCAGGAGAAGGCGTGAACGCCCGACAGATCGACCCGCCGGAGCACCTGTACGCCGACGAGCTGGCGTTCCTGGCCGCCGCCGATCGCGGTCCCCGCCCGCCCGGTTGGCAGCTGACCCCCCGGGCGGTGGTCACGTTCATCGCCGGCTCCGCCGGCCGCCCCGTGCCCGGCGCCGACGGCCGGCAGGTCACCATCGCGCCGAAGTTCGTGGGGGAGCGTGCCCTCGTGGAGCGGTGCGTCGTGACCCTGGCCGGCGAGCGGGGCCTGCTGCTCGTCGGCGAACCGGGCACCGCCAAGTCGATGCTGTCCGAGCTGCTCGCCGCCGCCGTGTGCGGCACGAGTGCGCTGGCCGTGCAGGGTACGGCCGGCACCACCGAGGAACAGCTGCGCTACGGCTGGAACTACGCGCTCCTGCTGGCCAAGGGGCCGTCCCGGGAAGCGCTCGTGCCCTCGCCGGTGCTCACCGCGATGACCACCGGCGCGGTCGCCCGGGTCGAGGAGATCACCCGTTGTCTGCCCGAGGTGCAGGACGCGCTGGTGTCGATCCTGTCCGACCGTCGGTTGGTCCTGCCGGAACTCGCCGACGACCCGGTCGCCTACGCGGCTCCGGGCTTCTGCGTCATCGCCACGGCCAACCTGCGGGACCGGGGCGTGTCCGAGATGTCCGCGGCGTTGAAACGGCGGTTCAACTTCGAGGTGGTGCCTCCGATCGCCGACTTCGACGCCGAGGTCGCCCTCGTCACCCGGCAGGCCCGCGCCACTGTGGAACGCGTCGGCGCCGCGTACACGGTGGACGAGGCGGTGCTGGAGACACTTGTGACCGCCTTCCGCGACCTGCGGACCGGCAGCACCGTCGAGGGGTGGGAGGTGGAACGCCCGTCCTCGGTCATGAGCACCGCCGAGGCCGTCGCCGTCGCCGCGTCGATCGGCCTGTCCGCCGCGTACCTGCCCGGCCCGGACCCGTTGTCCCTGCTGCCGGGGCACCTGGTGGGCGTGGTACGCAAGGACGACCCGGCCGACCACGCGCGGCTGTTGGCGTACTGGGACGGCGCCCTGCGCCGCCGCGCCGAGGCCGGGGGTCGGATGTGGCGGCAGCTCTGGGAGCAGCGCGATGCCCTCCGCGACTGACGACGGCGTCGCCGACGACCCGCGCACCGCCGTCGCGCGTCTCACCGACACCGGCCGGGTCACCCTGGTCGGGGTGCGGCACCACTCGCCGGTGCTCGCCGCCGCGATCCCCGCACTGCTGGAGGCGGCCGCCCCGGACGCGGTGCTCGTCGAGCTGCCCGCCGACATGCAGCCGTGGCTGACCTGGCTGGCGCACCCCGACACCCAGGCCCCGGTCGCGCTCGCCGCCGCCGACGGCGACGAGGGCGGACCGCTGGCGTTCTACCCGTTCGCCGACTTCTCCCCGGAGCTGGCCGCACTGCGGTGGGCGCGCCGCCGAGGCGTGCCGGCCCACTGCTGCGACCTGCCGCTGACCGATCCGGCCTGGCAGGAGCGCCCGGCCGCCGCCGGTCCCCGAGCAAGCGGGTACGCCGACACCGTGCGGGCCGCCCTGACCGGCCGGACCGGGGACGACCTGTGGGACCGCTGGGTCGAGGCCGTGGCCCCCGGCTCACCGCCCGAGGCGGTACGCCGGTCGGCGCTGGCCGTCGGCTGGGCGTTGCGTACCGATGCCGCCGTCGACGGAATCGGTGCCCTGGATCGGCGGCGCGAGGCGTGGATGCGACAGCGGATCGCGGAGACCCCCGGTCGTCTCGCCGTCGTCGTCGGCGCCTTCCACGCCCCCGCTCTGACCACGTCCGGTCAGCCATCGCCGGCCACACCACCGACACCCGACGCCGAGCCGACGTGGCGAGCCCCGGTCATCTCGTTGGTGCCGTACTCGTTCGACCTGCTCGACGCGCGATCCGGCTATCCCGCCGGGATCCGCGATCCCCGCTGGCAGCAGTCCGTCCACGACGCCCGCGCCGACCCCACCGCGTTGGCCGCCCGCCTGCGCGGCTTCGCCGTCGAGATCACCCGGCACCTGCGGGACCAGGGACACCCCACGGGCCCGGCGGAGGCCGCCGAAATCACCCGGCTCGCCCACGATCTGGCCCGACTGCGCAACCTGCCCGCCGCCGGACGCGGTGAACTCGTCGAAGCGGTGCAGACAGTTCTCGCCCAGGGCGAGCCGGTCGGCCGGGGCCGGGCGGTCGCCGCCGCCCTGCAGCACACCCTGATCGGACCGCACCGCGGCCACCCCTGCCCGGACACCCCCGTCAGCGGGCTGACTCCCGCGGCCACGGCGCTGCTGCGGCAGCTACGCCTGCCCGGCCCCGGTGAGCCGCCCCGCACCGTTCGCCTTGATCCATTGCGTACCCCGCTCGACCGGCGACGAGAGACCACCCTGCAACGACTGCTCGCCTGCCAGGTGCCCTACGCCGAGCCCGGCGAGGCCACCACGCCCGACACCCTCACCAGCCGGTGGCGGCTGCACTGGCAGCCCGGCACCGACGCCGGGCTCGCCGCCGCCGGCCCACACGGCGTGACCCTCGCCCAAGCCGCCGCCGGCATGCTGAACACGCGGCGCCGCCGAGAGGTGGCCGACGGCGGCCCCACCGCCGCGCAGGCTGTCGCCGGGCTCGCCCGCGCCGCCGCCTGCGGCCTACCCGACGCCGTCGACGTCCGCCTCGCCGACCTGCAGACCGCCGTGACCGGCAGCGCCACCCTCGCCGACCTCGCCGCCGCCGGCCACCTGCTCCAGCGGCTGCAGCGCGGGCACATCCCCGCCACCCCGGCACCACCGATCGGCCTCGACGAGCACCTGACCCACCTGCACGCCGCGGCGGTGCGCGCCATCGACGGGCTCGCCGGATCCACCGACCTCGGGGACGCCCGCGCGCTGCTCGACCTTGTCCGGCACGCCGACGACAGCGGCCATCTCCTGCGCCTCGGCGACGCCGTCGACCGCCTCGCCCGCGACGGATCACCGTTGATGCGGGGAGCGGCCCACGCCGTCCAGGTGCTGCTCGGCCTCGTCGCCCCCGGCGTGTTCGGCGCGGCCCTGGCGTCCTGGACCGAGATGCCCGCCGCCGAGTGCACCGACCGGCTCCGCGGAGCGCTCAGCCTCGCCGGCGCACTGCTCGAGGCCGGCGGGGACACGCTGGCTCCGCTGCTGGACATCGTCGACGGCTGGGACGACGACCACTTCGTCCGCCGGCTGCCCGCGCTGCGAGGTGGCTTCGACGCGTTGAGCCCCGCCGATCGGGACCGGCTTCTGAGCACCGTCCGTGATCGCATCGGTGACGTCGACGCGACGGTGCACGTCTCGCCGGGCCTGCTCGCCGAGTGGCTCGCCGTCGACAGGTCCGGCAGGCAGGCCCTCACCGCGCTCGGGTTCTCCGCGGGCAGCGGCGACCGGAGCGCCGAGCGCTCGGCGCCATCTCCGTCTGCGGCAGCGCCTCGCCCGGCTACCCGACCGCAGACGCTGCCCGCCGCGCAGCGCTGGCGCCTGCTGCTCGGTCGCCGCCCCGACGAGCTGCCACCGCGCGCCCGCCAGCTCGCCACCGCTCTCGACGAGCTGTACGGCAGCGGCAGGGGAGAGGGCTCCCACACCGCGACGGGACCCGGCGGCGGACGGCAACCCGCGTACCCCCGGGTGCGGGACTGGGCCGACGACCTCGAAGCGCTGTTCGGCGCGGCAGTACGCGACGAGGTGCTGGCGCGCGCCGCCGAACGCGGACGCGCCGACGCCCTCCTCACCATCGCGCCCGAGCACGTCCGGCCCTCGGTGGCGCTGCTGCACACCGTCCTGGCCCTGGCCGGCGGTCTGCCCGAGGCGCGGCTGCATCGACTGCGCCCACTCGTCGCCCGGCTCGTCGCCGAGCTGACCGAGCAGTTGGCCCGAGAGATCAGACCGGCACTGAGCGGGCTCGCCACACCACGACGCAGCCGCCGACCCACCGGGCGCCTCGACCTCGGGGCCACCGTCCACGCCAACCTGCACACCGCACACATCGACTCCCGAGGCGCAGCTCAGCTCCGCCCCGAACGTTTCGTCTTCCGCAGCCGCGGACGACGCAGCGTCGACTGGCAGATCATCCTTCTCGTCGATGTGTCCGGGTCGATGGAACCATCCACGATCTGGGCGGCGCTGACCGCCTCCGTCCTCGCCGGCGTGACGACCCTGCGCACCCACTTCGTCACCTTCTCCACCGAGGTGGTCGACCTGACCGACCGGGTCGTCGACCCGCTCAGCCTGCTGATGGAGATCAGCGTCGGTGGCGGCACCCACATCGCCGCCGCCCTGCGCTACGCCCGGCAGATCGTCACCACCCCGAGCCGCAGCCTCGTCGTGCTCGTCAGCGACTTCGAGGAGGGGCATTCCATCGGCGGACTACTGACCGCCGTCCGGGCGCTCGCCGACGACGGGGTCACCCTGCTCGGCTGCGCCAGCCTCGACGACCGGGGCCAACCTCGCTACAGCACCGCCGTCGCCGGGCAGCTCGTGGCCGCCGGGATGCCCATCGCCGCGCTGAGCCCCACCGAACTCGCCCGCTGGATCGGAGACCAGGTCCGGTGAGCCTGCCCCCCGTCGCACCACACGTCACGGCCGCCGCCGTCGCCGCCCTCCCCACCCGGCTGCGGTCCAAGCTCGACCAGGCTGTCGAGAGGCAGGCCACCTGGACGGTCACCGCGTCCGACTCCGGCGTGACGATCGCCATCGACGACGACGTCACCGTCATCCTCACCACCCCTGTCGACACCCCGGACGGGGCCACCTGCACCTGCCTGCTCGCACCGCGGTGCCTGCACCGAGCCGCGGTGCTCAGCGCCGCACCCGTTCTGACCACGCACCCACACCAGGCGGCCGCCGCCGGACCGGACGTAGCCACCCCCGAGGCCGTCGCGACCACCGAAGCAGCGGTGCCCGATCCGCCCATCACCGCCGCCGAGTTGGCCGCCGCCACCCAGGTACGCGACGTCGCCGCGCGGATCCTCGAACACGGGGTGGCAGGCGCTGGCGCGGTGACCCAGGCGGACCTGCTCCGCGCCGTCCACCAGGCGCGCGCCATCGGGCTGCCCCGACTGGCGACAGCCGCCACCAGAGTGGTGGAACACCTCCGTGCGGCCCGCCGGAGCACCCCCGGATTCCACCTGGCCGACCTCACCGAAGAGCTACGCGAGACGCTCACCGTCTGCCACCTCCTGAGTGCGGGCATCGGTGACCGACGAGCTGCCCGGGGCACGAGCCGGCGCGGCTACGACCCGGTCGGCGATCTGCACCTGTACGGGCTGTGCACCGAGCCGCTGCGGACCTCCACGGGCCACGTCGGCGCGATCAGTTACCTGACCGACGGCACGGCGACCATCTGGAGCCTGACGCAGGCCCGCCCCGGTGACGGCGACACGGTCCGCACCGCCGCGCACGCGAGCGTCAACCTCGGCGACGTGACGCTCAGCCACCGCGAGGTGGGCCGCGCCGGGATCATCGCCAGCAACGCGCGTGCCTCCGGCGACCGGCGCCTCAGCCACGGCAGTGCGGTGCAGGCCGTACGTTCCACGGGCCGCACCTGGCACGAGGCGCCGGCCGACGCCCTGTGGCGGCAACCGCTCCCGGAGCAGGCCGCCCGTTGGCTGAACGCCCTCGAACTCGCCCGAACCGAGCGGCCCGCCGGCCACGACCTCGCCTTCCTCGACGGCGTCCTCGCCGCCGACCAGCGAGGGCTACTTCTGCGGACGGCACAACTGCCGGGGCCGGTCATCGTCGTCGCCCCACACGATGATCCGGTGCTTCCGTACGTCGCGAACCTGCGTCTGCTCGCCACCCACGCCACCGGCCTGCCGGTACGGATGGTCGGACGCTTCCACGGCCCCCGCCAGGTCCACGGCCTCGCCGTCGCCGCGTCCTGGCTGCCGGACCGCTTCGGCGGACACGTCGACCTTGGCGTCGACCAGATACAGCGCGCCGACCTACCCGGCGGCACCACCACGGAGCCTCCCGGCGCCGACCAACCTCAACCGCCGCTGCATCTGCTCACCCACCACCTGCAACGAGTGGTCGCCGTCGGCCGCAGCGCCCTGGTGCCGGACGTCGACCGGGATGCGCGGGCGCTCCTGGACGCCCAACTCCCGACGGCCGCGTCCGTGCTGTGCGAGCTGCGGCGCGCGGGTCACCGGCGGAGCCGGGACGCGTTCGGCCGCCTGAGCCAGCAGGACTCCGTCACCCTGGCGCTGGTCTGGCTGGCCGCGGCGGCCTATCAGCAGGCCGCGGTGACAGCCGCAACCGCAGGATCATGGCGATCCACCTGAGGCGAGCCGCCTCGTCCGTCGCCTGAACGCGGCGTCACCGTCCGGAACGGAGCGTGCTGGCGATGCGGTCCACCGCCTGCTTCGCCTCGACCAGGCTCGCGCCAGTCTCGTTGCGGTAGGCGCGAACAGCGTGAATCGTCCGACCGCCCTCCAGGTGCCGGACGACCTCCGGGTCCACGGGCTCGGCGATGCCGAGGTGATCCATGATCAGATCGAGCTTCCGCTGCACGGCCGCGAGTTGGGTCGCCGAGCGGCGCCTCTCCTGGGACATGGCCCCGACCGCGATTCCCACCGAGCCGATCGCGGCGATGACGAGAAACGTTAGTTCCCACGGATCCATCCGCACATCCAATCACCGCTGCGCAAGCGAGGGCACCACCGAGTCGGCACCGTCCGTATTGAACTGGTTCTGTCGATCACTAGACTGCGGTGGTCGGACGGGCGGACCGGTCAACGATCACGAAACCGTGAGGACCATGGCCAGCAACGGGATCGTCGTGCTCTCCGGCCCTCCGTGCTCGGGCAAGACCACGGCGCGAAAGGTTCTGGCGCGGCAACGGGCCACTCCAGGCCGGGTCCACCTGGAGGTCGACAGCCTGTTCGCTCTGCTGTTCCCCGAATCCGACCGCAATCGTGACGACCGCATGCACGCGTACGCCGGTTCCGGGAGCGTCACCAAGCCACGGATCTCGACGAGACGCTCGTCCGCGAGCGGGCGGGGGCGTTCCCCTACTTCGACGGAGCCCTGCGCGTGGAGTCGTCCTCGGCGGCCCCGGAGGAGCACGCCGAGCGCATCGTCACCTGGCTGCGACAGGGCCCTCGACCGGTGGACCGGGACGCGTGGGTCCGGTCCGGAAGAGCCTGGAACTGAGGGCCCGGTCGTGGTCAGCCCAACGTGAGAGTCACGTCGTCGACGTCGAAGGCGGTGACGCCGTTGCCGGCGGTCTCGCTGGCGAGGAAGCTGACCGTCGCGGTGCGATCGGTCGTCGCCGTCCCGGTCGACATGCCGTACTGCCGCCACGGCGACCCGCCGTCGAAGGCCAGCGAGAACCTCGTCTTCGGGGGTACCCCGGTGACGGCCAACCCGACATTCAGGTAGTCACCGCGGCTGGTCTCCGTGGTGGTGGTGCGGACCCAGAAGCGGACCGTCAGGTCGCAGCCGGCCGGCACGGTGGCTGTGGTGCGCAGCAGGTCGCCACGCGTCACGTCCAGTCCCGCGAAGGTGGCGTACGCGTTACCGGTGTGCGCGGGCCGGGCCGGGTCGCCGAACACGACGATGCGGGGGCCGGCGGTCCAGCCGGTGGTGCCGTGCTCGAAGCCCGGGTTCGGGTGGATCTGCCCGGCGCAGGGCGCGTCGGCCGCTTGTCGGACGGGGGACGCGCCGCCCGTGACCAGGAGCAGCAGAGCCGCGGCCGAGGCGGTGGTGACGAGGGCCTTCATCAGTTCTCCTCATGGCAAGACATTCGGGACGGTCGATCTCATCTGACCATGCGTGCTGCCCGTCCGCGCGTCAAGGCCCTGGCGGTGTCGGCTCTGCTGCTGGCGGCCGGACGTCGTCCGGGCCGGTGCGACTCCCGGCGGTCGGGCATGCTGTGCGGATGCGACAGGTCACCGTGCTCGGTAGTTGCGGTGCCTTTCCCGAGCCGGGCCGTGCCTGTAGCGGGTTCGCGGTGGAATGGGGCGGCTACCGCCTGGTCCTCGACCTGGGCTACGCCACGCTGCCGCGGCTGCTCGGGCACTGGCCGGATGGCGCCGTCGACGCCGTCGTTATCACCCACGAGCATCCCGATCACTGCATTGACCTGCACGGGCTGTTCCGGATGCGGTTGTACGGTGACGTCGCTGGACCACGGCTGCCGTTGTACTGCCCACCCGGAGTGCTCGACCGGCTCGGCGGCCTTGAGCCGGACGCCGACCTACGGGCGGTCTTCGACGTGCATCCGCTGCCCGGCGCCTACCGGGTGGGACCGTTCGACCTGACCGGGCTGTCGCTCCCGCACTACGTGCCGAACGTGGGTATCCGACTACAGGCTGACGGGGTGGCCCTGGCCTACTCCGGGGACACCGGCCCGACCCCCGTGCTGGCCGATCTCGGTCGCGACGCCGACCTGTTCATCGTCGAGGCCACCGACCATGCCGGTGAGACCAACCAGCCGACACGCAATCTGATGACCTCCACCGAGGCCGGTCACTGGGCGCGCCGGGCGGGCGCCCGCCGACTGATGCTCACCCACTTCTGGCCGGGCAATGACCGGGCCGCCGCCGTGGCCGCCGCAGAGCTGGAGTTCGACGGAGCGGTGCTCGCGGCCGAAGAAGGCCTCGCCGTCCTGCTCGGGGCAGCAGATCGCTGACCACCCCGGCCGCCGTGATGCGCACTGGCAACCGCCGCCGCTTCACGGGTACGCCGCGCCTGATCCGCTGCTGGCCCGCTGCGGTAGTGTCAGGCCAGCTCAGCGGGCCGTGGCAGGTCAGGGAGAGGCTGCCGGCGGCGCCTCGGGCCGCGTGACCGGAGGAGTCGATGCCCAGATGACGGCAGGGCGATCCTTGCCCACCCAGGACGACGTGCTCGGATACTTCGACACGCTGTCGAACTGGGGACGGTGGGGCGACGACGACGAGCGCGGGACGTTGAACCACGTCACCGACGACGTCCGGCTGGCGGCGGCCCAGGCCGTTCGCCACGGCAGGAGCGTGTCGTGCGCGTGGGAGATCGCCGTACCGGAGGACATGGAGCGGGCGACGACGACGTGCCCGTGTGCCGCCGACATGCCCGGTGCCGAGAACATCCCGGTGCCCGCGTTCCACGCCGACCGGCGCTGGGGTTTCTCGACCGAGCGGCTCGGCATCACGTTCCACGGCAACACCCTCACCCACATCGATTCGCCGTGCCACCTCTTCTGGGACGGCGCGATGTACAACGGGCGGTCGCACTCGTTTGTCGACGCCGCGACCGGATCGGCGTGGGCGGCCGTCACGGCGGCGGCGAACGGGATCGTCACCCGAGGTGTCCTGCTGGACGTCGCGGCGGTCCGCGACGTGCCGTGGTTGGAGCCGGGGGAGGGTGTGTTTCCCGACGATCTGGAGAAGGCCGAGCGACGCCAGGGTGTGCGGGTGCGACCCGGCGACGCGGTGCTCCTGCGGACCGGCTTTGGTCGCCGCCGGCACGAGACCGGCGCGGCCATCGGTCTCACGCAGGCCGGCTGGCATGCGTCCTGCCTGCCGTGGCTGCAGGAACGGCAGGTCGCGCTGATCGGCGCGGACACCCCCCAGGACGTTCAGCCGTCGGGGTACGAGGACGTGTTGATGCCGGTTCACGCCGTGAGCCTCGTCGCGATGGGTCTGTGGCTGCTCGACAACTGCGACCTGGAGGCGTGCGCCGCAACGGCGGCTGAGCTGGGCCAGTGGGACTTCCAACTCGCTGTCGCGCCGATCCGCTTGGCCGGCACGTCCGGCAGCCCGGTCAACCCGATCGCCACCTTCTGAGCGACGGTCGGCCCGGGGCCGTACATCTCCGGCGTGCGCCGCGAGGAACGGCGTAGCGACACCAGTCGATATTGCTGGATCGACCGCGGGTGTGCTGGAATGGCTGGCATCGCCGCAGCACGGGGGCAACCGTGCTGGAGAACGGGCAGCACGGGAGCAGCGCGGTGTCGACGTGGAGCCACGTCGGCAGACGCGCGCCGCATCGCCGGGCCACTTCCACGGTATTCCGGCTCCGCCCACACGGGTGGGGCCCAACATCATGGAGGATGACCATGCGCCGTTTCCTCGCGGTGTGCACCGCCGCCCTGATCCTCGGCACCACGGCCGGCAGCATTCCGGCCGCCGCGTCCAGTGCCTCCTCGCGCTCGTGCACCCGTGGCCTGCTCTTCTGCGAAGACTTCGAGCGGTTGCCGCGCGGCGGTGCCAGCACGCTGGACTGGGGCATCGACACGCGCAACGGCACGCTCACCGTCGAGCGTGCCCGCCACGGCAACCAGGTGCTGCGCGTCCACACGGTGGACAACGGGCGCGCCTTCCTGCGCGTCGACGACTTCGCCGCGCCGGGCAACCGCTTCTACGGCCGGATGCGGCTGCGCGTCGACGCCTTCCCCACCGCGCCCGACTGGGCGCACTTCACACTCGTGGAGGCGACCGGCAGCGGCAGCCCGGAGGTCGTCCGTCCAGTCGGCGGTCAGTACGCGCCCACGGTCCCCGGGATCTTCTGGGGTGTGGGCGCCGACGGCGGCCCGACCGGCGACTGGACCAACTGGCGGGAGTCCGCCCCGGTCACCGAGGACACCTGGCAGTGCTTCGAGTGGAAACTCGACCCGACGGACAACCGCGTCACGGTGTGGATCGACGGCGTGGCGAACCCGGAACTGACCGCTTCCACGACCGAGCACGGCGGCAACGACGTGCCGTTCATCCTGCCGACGGTGAACACCGTAAAGATCGGCTGGCAGCTCTACCAGGGCGGCACCACACCGGGGGAGTTCGACCTCTGGATCGACGACATCGCGCTCTCCACCAGGAGGCTCGGCTGCTGATCCCGTTCGCACGTGTCACGGCGGCCCGCCACCGGGCCGCCGTGACCGGCCCCGCCGGTGGGCGACACCGGCCGGCGGCACGGACGCGAAGCGTCAGCCAGGTTTGACGCTGGCGAGGTGGACGAGCAGGTGCACCAGCCGATAGGCCTCGGCGATGTCGGCGGCGCGGAAGGCGACCGTCCGGCCGCCGGCCAGGCGGCTCACACCCGGCACCAGGAGCGCGAGGTCGACCATGTACGGGCCGTACAGGTCGACCTCGACGTCCACCGGCCCGGTCAGCTTCGGCGCGGGGATCGACGCGCGGCGGGTGACCGCGTCGTTCCGGAACGTGCCGTGTGCGTCGGCGACCCACACCACGGCGTCGGGTTCGGCGTCGAAGACACCGGCGATCGCCGCGTTCGCCTCGGCCGTCATCAAGGCCCGGCCGCGCTCGTAGTCGTACCGATCCGGATTCGTCTCGTTGGGGTGCACGATCCCCGAGATGCCCTCCAGGTCCACCGAGATCAGCGCCTTCATGGTTCTGGGACCCTACGCGTTTCCGGCACCATGGTCGACCGCACCACCACGCACCGTGTACGAGTAGGGCACCGCGGCCACCTCCGTGGCGAATCCGGTACGGGCGTCGAGGGTGGTCACCGTCAACGACCCGGTGACCGGTTCTCCCACCGGTTCGTCCGCGCGGAAGAGCACGGTGACCCGGCCGCTCTGCCCCGGCGTCAGCGTCAGCGGCGTGGTTGGCCCGGCCGACCCTTCGACCACCCGCCGCCAGTGACTGCCGGTGGACGAGGTGACCCGCCGGTCGAACAGTCGAGTCAGGGCGTTCGCCCGGCAGTCCACTCGGGCCGGCCGCTGGGGAGCACCGCCGAACGGCCCGGCCCGGTTGGCGTTGCAGATCCAGGTCGTGGCCGACACCTCCGTCGACGAGACGAACACCTCCGAGCGCCGGCCGGCGGTTCCGGCCAGGTCCGGGTCACCGACGTAGTAGCCGTTCTCGCCGTACGGCTGCGTGTCCAGCACGTGCGGCACCGTCGAGTCGGCCGACATCCGCAGCCGGGTCGTGCCGGTCGGAACCGCGAAGCGAGGGTAGACGTCGACGGTGGACACCGGTGTCTGATACGTCGCCGACGTCACCGGCCGCAACGGCACCTCGCCCACGACGTCCAACCGGGCGTCCACGAGGTACGACGCCGGCGCCGTGCCGGTGTTGGTGATGGTGAGGGTGGCCTCGGCCGGCCGCCCCGCCGGCAGCGCGGCTCCCGCCGGCACGCCGGTGGCCAGCACCGACGCCGGGGCGAACCCCACCCGGCCGTGGAACGGCTGGCTGGTCCGGACAGTGGCGGTCGGTGCGGTGAGCACCAGCACCACGGTCCAGCGACCTGGCTGCGGGGCACGCCGGACCAGGTCCAGCCGGGGCGGCGCCGTGGTCCCCGCGGAGCGCGAGCTGCTGGCCGCGAGCGGCATCCCGGCCGGGTCGACGAGCAATCCCCACACCTCCAGCCCCGGGTCGTCGCCGGCCCGCACCGACACGGCAAGCGCCGGCTTCTGAGCCGGTACGTCGAACTGGAAGCTGCGCCGCTGCCCGAGCAGCGCCCACCCGGCGAGGGCGCCGTTGCCGCCGGAGAAGGTGCCGCCGAAGCTGCCGCCCGCGGGACCGGTCGGGACCAGTGCCCGCAGTCCCAACGGAAGCGCCGCGTACCCCGTCGCGCCGGCGACGGTCACGGCGGCCGACGAGTCACCGGGCGTGGTCGGCAGGCGGACCGGCAGCGAGGCGGTCGTCGTACCGCCGGGCGGCACGACGACCGAGGGGCCGTCGCGCACGGTCAGCCGCAGCGCGGTGACGTCGTACCGGACCGCGCCCACCGGCGGCGTCCCGTCGTCGCGGGTCCAGATCGCCACGGTCCAGCGGCCCGGCCGCGGCTGGGCCACCGTCACCCGTCCGTACCCTCCGTTGCCCAGCGGCAGTGAGTAACCGGCGAGCCGGCCGGCGGGATCGAAGACGCTCACCGCGACCGGCGCGGCATGCGCTCGGGGGTCCCAGGCCACCGCGGTCTGGAGCTGGTCGGTCCCGCCGGGCACGGTGACCGGCACCCGGCGGGCGTTCGCCGGTACGCCGTCGGAGTCGACGAAGGCTGTCCCCGCCCCCGCGGCCGGCGTCACCTGACCGGCGGCGAGGCTGCGGGCCGGCGCGGTGGACCGCAGGCCGACGGTGACGCGACGGGCGCGCCCGCCCGGATTGGTGAGGTGCACCGCGACCGGCGTGACCTGCCCCGCCGCGCCGGTGACGCTCGCCGTCGAGGTGGCGACGAGCAACCCCGCCGCGTCCCCCGACACCGGCCGACCGGCGGCGTCGGCGGGGGCGGCGGGATCCGGATGGTCGGTCAGAGCTGCGGCCAGCCGCACCGCGGCGAGGGTGTCCACCCGCCCGGCGCCCTGCTGGTCGGCCGGCTGCCGCAGGTCGGTCGCGGAGCTCAGGAGGATGCGTTTGACCTGCTCGGGGGTCGGTGTTCCACCGGTGTGCCGGCGGACCGTCTGGATCACCAGCGCCGCCGCCCCGGCCACGAACGGCGCGGCCGCGCTGGTGCCGCCGAACAGGAAGAACGGGCTGGGGGTGCCGCCGTCGAAGAAGGAGACACAGCTCTGGTAGCGCGCGGTGTCGGTCGAGCAGGCAGCCCACCCGGTGTCGCCGGGCGCCACCAGGTCGACGGTGCGGGGTTCGGCCTGCGCGGTGCCGCCGGAGCTCAACGCGGACACCGAGTCGGACCGGTGGCCGCCGTCGCCGAGCGGCGACCCGCCGTACCCGAGCTGGCCGTAGGCGCGCAGCTGGGTGCTCGCGCCGACGGCGATGACATCCGGGTCGCTGGCCGGCGAACCCAGGGTGCCGTCCGGCCCGGCATCCCCGCTGGCCACCACCACCGTCACTCCCGCGGCGACGGCCGCGTCGTTGGCCAGCCGCAGCGCGTTGGCGGCCGTGTCCGGATAGCCGTAGCCCACCAACGACTCGTTCAGCACGTCGACGCGTTCGTGCAGCACCGCCCACTCGATGCCCTGCAGGACAACGGACGTGGGCGCCGCGACGTTGCTGAACACCTTGGCGACGTGCACGGTGGCGGCCGGTGCGACGCCGAGGATCCGCATCGGGCACGGTCCGTCGGGCCGGTGCGCTGGATGCGCGTACCGCCCGGCGTCGTAGACGCCGACGCCCTGGGCCGCCACGACACTCGCGTCGCCGAAGGATTCCAGGATGTAGGAGGGGGCGTCCAGGCCGTCACCGGTGAAGTCGGCGTAGCCGGCCACGACCGACCGCCCGTCGCGGACGAACTCGGCCGCTGCCGGGTCGATCGCCCCGCCGAGCACGCCGACCCGCACCCCGGACCCGTCGGCCAGGTCGTGGGCGCCGGGCCCCAGGGCCGATCCGACGGTACGCGTCAACGCCAGCCCCTCCGGCTCGGTCAGCGGCGGCACATCCGGCCCGGCGCAGCTACGGGCACCCGTCGCGGCTCCGCCGGCCGGTGGCACGGGCCGGCTCGAAGCGACCGGTTGGCGCAGTCGCAGCGGGGTGTCGGGCAGGACGGCTCGTACCCCGGGTCGGGTCGCCAGCTCCGTGACGGCCCGCTCCGGCAGGGTCGTGGCGATGGCGTTCACCAGTCGGAAGGGTGCCACCCGGGTGGCGCCGACGCGGCGCAGGTCGGTGAGCATCGGCTGCTGGTCGGCGGTGATCCGGGCGGCCCGGTCGGCGAGCAGTCGCCCGCCGGCGGTGTCGTGCTGGTCGGCGAGGACGACGATGACGGCCCGGACCGGGCCGGCGCCGACTGCCGCCGGTGGGGCCATGGCGGCTACCGGTCCGGCGGCCAGGGTCGGCGTCAGGAGGGCGGCCAGCAGTCGGTGCGGGGCGGTCAGTGGCACGGTAGGCGTCCTTACGTGCTGGTAGTGGCGGTGGACGAGCCGATCAGGCGGCGGCGCGACGTTCGGTGACGAGGACCCAGCCGAAGGTGGCGAGTTGCAGGGCGACGAGCGCGAGGAAGCCGACGCCGTTCAAGAAGGCGAGCCCGTCGACCGGAGCGTCGAGCCCGTCGACGGCCAGCCGGACCATCGTGACCATGGCGGGCACCGTGAGGGCCAGCAGCGCCGCGGTGACGGCGAGCGACCCCAGCAGGTAGAACGGCGCGTACCAACGGATGATCCGCAGTTCCCGGGCCGGCACACCGCCGAGGTCGTGGCCGGGGTCGCGGCCGACCAGCCGCCGTACCTGGTTGGCCAGCCACCGCCGGGTGTCACCCATCAGGTCACCCAGCCGCAGCCAGTTGCCCAGCACGTAGTAGACGTCCGTGCGCATGAACACCAGGAACTGGTAGACCACCGACAGCGTGAGCGTGTAGACGACGCCGCGCACCAGCCGCTCGTGCACACCGACGAGTTGCAGCACCAGGCAGACCGACATGAGCAACAGGTCCCAGGTCAGCCCCGCCAGGTACGGGGCGTAACGGCGGCGTCGGGGCACGGACCGGACGGCTGACATCTCCGTCTGCGCCACCAGGAACCACAGTCTTCGGCTGATCGAGAGCCGTCCGGTGACGCCCAACGCCCGCACGGTGGCCGCGTGCGCCAACTCGTGCAGCAGCACCAGCACCCAGGCCACCATCGCGACGACCAGGGCGTTGGCCAGCACCCCGTCCAGCAGGAACGCGTCGGCCGGGGTGGGCCGCAGCGAGGGTACGAGCGCCAGTAGCGACGGCACGGTCAACCAGCTGCCGACGTAGAGCAGCCGCATCGGCGGCGCGAGCAGCCAGGACACCCGATGCGGCGGCAGGTTCGCCAGCACCGCTATTCCCCGGCGGTCTGCGGTCGCAGGGCTGCCGGCCCCGGTCGCCGGCGGCCCTGCGTCACCCGCGTCCCCGCGCAGGAAGCCGCAGGACGCGATGCCGTCGAGGAAGTCGGCGAGGTCCGGCTCGGTGCCGTACCGGTCGGCGAACCGCCGGCGGACCTCGCCGAGCGGCAGCCCCTCGCCGAGCCACCGGACGAGGTCGACGCCCTCGGCCGGCAGCTCGACGAAGTCGCCGGTGTCGACCCGACCGACCTCGCACACACCGTCCTCGCTGTCGCCGATGTGCAGCGGATACAGCAGGACGACAGTGGTGTCGGCGAGCGCGCTGGTCACGCCGCGGACCCGGAGGCGACGGTGGCCCGCAGGCCGCCGGGGCGGGGCACCCGGCCGTCCGGGCCGCAGGCGGCGCAGTCGTCGAGCAGCGTGCCCTCGGCGAACTGCGTCTCCATCCGGTGCACGTCGACGACGAGCTTCCGGCCGACGATGACCGGCTCCGCCATGCCGGTGAGGTGCTTGACGGCCTCCAGGGCGGCCAGGTTGCCGATCATGCCGGCCATCGGCGCGTTGCACGGGTTGATGGTCCGGTCGCCGATCACCCCGACCACGTACTCGGCCATCGGCGTGTACTCCGGGTGGTTGGCCGCGGCGTCCTGCTCGACGCACTGGAAGCAGGCGGTCTGGTAGGGCACGTGCAGGAAGAGGCTGACCGTGAGCCCGTCGTTGGAACCACGCATCCACGCGGTGCCCTCCCGCAGGGCAGCCTCGTTCAGCCACTGGTAGAGCGTCAGGCGTGGCCGGTCCGCGGCGCAGATCACCAGGTCCCGGCCGGTCATGGCGGCGCGGGCGGCCTCCACCCCGTCGACCCGCGCGTTGCGTGCGCTGATCCGCACGTGCGGGTTGATCTCGGACAGCCGGCGGACGGCGGCGGTCACCTTGGGCTGCCCGACGTCGGCGTCGGTGTACAGCACCTGGCGGTTGAGGTTCATCAGCTCCACGTCGTCGTCGTCGACGAGCAGGATGTCGCCGACCCCGATGGCGGCCAGGCTCATGGCCACGTACGACCCGAGGCCGCCGATCCCCAGCACCGTGACCCGGGCGTCGCGCAGCCGGAGCTGGAAGTCGGCCGCGGTCAGCGGCGGCTTGTGGAAGTAGGAGAAGAACTCCAGGTTGCGCCGGTACCGTTCGCGTTCCACGGCCGGCAGCCGAGCCGGCGGGGGTACGGCGGCGTCCTCCACGAAGCCCATCCCGATCAGCGCGTCGACGGAGTCGTCGACGTCGCCGGCGCTGATGCCCGGATCGTGCTCCGCCATCGCGTCCGCCAGCTCGGGCCGGGTCCGGGTACCGTCCAGCAGACTCAACAGGTGCCAGGTGTTGCCGCGCTCGTCGTCGACCATCTCCGAGGCGATGCCGTAGTCGCCGCCGCCGATGCGGATGCGGCCGTCGCCCAGCGGGATGGGTGGAAACACGCTCTTGATGCGGGGTCGCCTCATCCGTACTCACTCCTTCGGGTGCTCAGGTCGTCGTGGCGGTCCTGGTCACCGCCCGCCCTGGCGGGCGGTGACCAGGACACTCGGGTCAGCAGTCCGTGCAGGGGCTGCAAGCGCAGATGACAGTGGTCTCGATCTTCTCGAGACGACGGATCTGGATCTTCATGGCGACACCTCCCTCCCGGGTCTTCCGACTGAACCGACCAGGACCGGCGGAGGCCGGCTGGTGCCCGGACCAGCACCTCGGTGAAGTCTGTGGCGGGCCGCCGGGCCGTGGGTGAATCCCGGACGATCCCGGATGGCCAGCATCGGTGCCCTCCGGTGCGCTCGGCGGATCAAGGACAAATCAGGTGACGCCGCCGGACCGTGCGGGTCTAGTAGGAGTACAAGCCCGAGATCAGGACCGTGCAGGAGCCGCCGTGACCGAGTCGCTGCCGAGTGGAGGCGGTGTGGCGCCGCCGGATCCCGGGCCTGCCGACTCGCTTGACGAGGTGGCCCAACGACTACGGATGTTGAAGGTGTGGGCCGGTGACCCGTCCTACGACACGATCAAGAGTCGGATCAACGCCGCCGGGAAGGCCACCGGCCGGCCCGGTGGTGTGCTGGCCCGGCGGACGACTGTCGCCGACTGTTTCCGGGACGGTCGACGGCGGCTCAACACCGATCTGGTGATCGCCATTGTCGAGGCCATGCATCCGGACGTCGGGTACGTGGCGCAGTGGCGGCAGGCGCTTCGGGTCGTCGGCGGGGAGGCCCGGGCGGCAGCGCAGGTACGGGTCCAGGACGACCTGCCGCAGGACCTCGTCGGCTTCGTCGGTCGTACCGCCGTGGTGAACCGGCTCCGACGGGAGCTACACAGGAGCGACCTGGACGACGGCCCGGTCGTCCTGGCGATCCAGGGCATGGCGGGCGTCGGCAAGACCCAACTCGCCATCCACGCCGCGCATGCCGTGCACCGGCGGAAACCCTTCGACCGGATCCTCTTCGTCAACCTGCGCGGGTTCCACCCCGATCCCGGTCAACCGCCGGCCGACCCGGCCTCGGTCCTGGAGGGCTTCCTGCGCCTGCTCGGCGTCGCCGGCCAGCAGATCCCGTACGACCTGCCCGCCCGGGTTGCCGCCTACCGCCGCATCCTGGCCGGCACCCACACGCTTGTGGTGCTGGACAATGCCAGCGACGCCGAACAGGCCCGCCCGCTGCTGCCCGACACCCCGGGCTGCCCGGTGCTGATCACCAGCCGACGCGACCTCGGCGACCTGCCGTACGCCACGCGGCTCACCGTGGGCCTGTTCACTCCGGACGAGTCGGCCGCGCTGCTCGCCGAGGGCGGCCCGCCCCTCCCCGCCGGCCCCGACCCGAACGCGGTGGCCCGGATCGCGCAGCGGTGCGGCCACCTCCCCCTCGCGCTCGGGCTGGTCAACGCGCACCTCAGAAGCACCACTGGCTGGACGCTCACCGATCACGCCGACCGGCTCGACGAGCGTCACCACCAGCGCCGCCTCGACGTCAGCGTGGAGCTCGCCTTCGACCTCTCCTACCGGGAGCTACCCACCGAACGGCGACGGCTGCTGCGTTTCGTGGCGGCACATCCCGGCGACGACTTCGATGCCCGGGCCGTCGCCGCCCTCACCGGCGTCCGCCCGTCCGACGCGGAGGTCCACCTGCGCCACCTGCACCGGGACCACCTGCTGCAACAGGCCGTCCCCGGTCGGTACGCCCTGCACGACCTCATTCGCGCGTACGCCGCCAGCCGGTGCGGCGACGAGGACCCACCGCCCGAACGGCGGGCAGCCCTGACCCGTCTGTTCGACTACTACGTGGCCACCACGGCCGCCGCCGTGGGCGTCCTCTACCCGGCCGGATCGCACCGCGAGCCGTCATCCGGTGGCGTGCGCGTCTCGGCTCCGCTCGACTCGGACACCGCCCGCGGCTGGCTGGACACCGAGCGCCCGGCTCTGGTCGCCGTCGCCGCTCACACCGCCGCCCACGGCTGGCCCTCCCACACCACCCGGCTGTCGGCCAGCCTCTTCCCGTACCTGCACGGCGGGTATCCCACCGACGCCCTCGCCATCCACGAGCACGCCCGTACCGCCGCTCGCCGTGCCGGTGACCCAGCCGGACAGGGCCACGCCTCGACCAGCCTCGGCGCCACCTACGCGCAACTCGGCCGCTACGGGCCGGCCACCGAGCACCTCCAGCAGGGCCGGAGCCTGTTCCGACGGGTCGGCGACCAGGTCGGCGAAGCCCGCGCGCTTGTCAACCTCGGTGTCATCGAGTCGCAGCTCGGCCGCAACCGATCCGCCGCCGCCAGCTACGGCCAGGCCCTGACCCTGTTCCGGCAGGCCGGCCACCAGGCCGGGGAGGCACACGCGCTGAACAACCTCGGTGAGGTCGAAGCGCAACTGGGTCAGTACGGGCTGGCCGCCAAGCACGTGCAACGGTCGCTGATCCTGTTCCAGCGACTCGGTGGCCGGACCGGCGAAGCCTGGACGCTGAACACCCTCGGCGACATCGAGATACGGCTGGGTCGGCACCTGGCCGCGGGGATCCACCTGGAGCGGGCCCTGGCCGTGTACCGCCAACTCGGCAATCACACGGGCACGGCCTGGACGCTGAACAGCCTCGGCACGCTGCACACCCGTCTCGGCCAGACCAGCTGTCATCATCAGCAGTCGCTCGACATCTTCCGCGAGACCGGCGAACGGTACGGGGAAGCCAGCGCGCTCAACGGAATCGCCGAGGCGGCTCGTGTCACGGGCAACGTCGCCGACGCCCTTGCCCACCACGGCGCGGCACACGCGATCGTCGTCGAGATCGGCGCGTATCACGAGCACGCCCGTACCCACGCCGGCCTCGGTCACGCCCACCGCGCTCTCGCGGCCCCCACGTCCGCCCGTGCGCACTTCCAACGGGCGCTCACCCTCTACGCCGACCTGGACATGCCCGAGGCCGAAGAGATCCGCGCCCACCTCACCGCCCTCGACAGCGACGGCGTCGGGCCCGGGAGCCCGGACCTGACGGGACAGCTCCTGCTGAGCGCCGTGAGCTGCGGTTGACGACCACCACCGCACGGCCGCAGACGAACCACCGGCCAGACACACGCCCTACTCGGGTACGCGGTCGGGCCGCGGACCGAGCTGGCTGATCTCGTACCCGTCGGGGTAGCTCCTGGCGTTGATCCCGTCGGCGAACAGCGCCGTCTTCCGGGGCGCTCCGAACCACCGCTGCGCCCTGGCCCGCGTCTTCAGACCGAGGTGCAGGCCGGCCCGGACCGGCCACGCCGGCGCCTCGACCCGCATCGCGCGGCGGAGCGGCGCGTCGTACATCGCGCTGACCAGCGCGTTTCCCAGCGGCGCGAGCATCCGGGGGATCCGGGTGAGCATCAGCATCCGGGTGGCCCGCTCGATGGCCGCCGCGTCGTCGTTGGGCTGGAGGTGAGCCGCGTCGTGGGCGTCGAACCAGGTCTCGAACTCGTCGTACGACCCGGGGATGTCCGTGATGCCCATCCGCCGGCCCAGCTCCCGGTAGAACAGGTACGTGGCCTGCCGCTCGTGGCAGCAGGGCGGGCGCCAGCCGTACGTCTGCAACCACCGGGTCGGGATCACCACGAGGCAACCCAGGACGTAGCGGAAGTCGTCGTTGCCGATGTCGTACGGGCGGTGGATCTGGTTGACGCGCCGCAACGCGTCCCGGCCACGAGGCTGCTCGAACCCGTTGAGCACCATCTCGTACATCAGCAGGCCGGTGTCGTCGATTCGCTTCTGGGTGCGGTCGGTCAGCTCACCGGTGGTCGTGTGCACCGCGGCGATGGCGGGGATGGAGAAGGACCTGTTGAAGGCCAGGTTGAGCCCGAGTTTCAGGTCCCACGGAAACTCGTGACGCAGCATGGTCTGGTAGATGGCCAGGTAGTCGCGCTCCGGGTCGAGAGCACGGGTACGGGTCAGGTTCGCGTAGCGGCCTCTCATCGGCGGGCGTCTCCAGCGGTGAGCTTCCGGGTCGTGGCGAGCGTCTGCGCCACCACAGGTGAGCGGGCATAGGCGTCGGTGACGAGCGTCAGCCACGCCACCTCGCCAGCGTAGCCATCGTCCGGGCGGTGCAACTCGTCCGCTGGCTGCGGGGTGGCGGCCACGAGACCGGCGCCGTGCCGACGCAGCGCGCAGGCCAGGTGTGCGGCCTCGACGGCCGCCTGCCGTTCCTGTGTGGTCAGTCCGGCCTGCTCGGCGAGTTGCTCGGCCAACGTCGTCACACCGACGTCGCTGTACGGGCGCAGTGCCAGGCGGCCGTCGCGGATCTCGGCAACCCGGCGGGTCAGCGCGTAGTCGATGTCGCGCGCCGCCGTGAGGGGCCGGCGCAGGGCGGGGTCGAGTTCCAGCTCGGGCAGGGCCGCGATGAGGTCCCGCCAGAGCGGTTCGAGCCGTCGGTAGGAGTGGAAGTCCTCCCACCGGCGCGTGATCCGCAGGGTGGGCCCCCACGCGGGCATGGTGAGGCCGATCGTGATGAGCAGCGCGCCGATGGTCACCAGGACCGCGGCGATCTGTCGCTCGCCGGTGGGTTGGTGGCCGGCCCAGTAGGCGACGAGATACGCGATCTTGTTGACGCTGTAGAGCAGCGCGAAGGCCGCGCCCACCGCGGTGATGCGCAGGCCACGGCGCAACCAGGGCCGACCGCAGATCTTCGCGAAGCTCCAGCACAGCCGGGTGATGTCGAAGCAGTAGGCGAAGAAGCCCAGCACCAGGAAGATCAGCAGGTAGGCGGTCACGACGGGGTCGGTCGCGTACTCGACGGTCAGCAGCACCGGGTCGTCATAGCTGAGGGTGTAGGCGAAGAGGCCGGCCATGACGAGGAACGCGAGCCCGGTGATCCACACCCAGACGCGGGCACGGGCGGCGGCCTTCGCCGGAGGAAGCGCGAAGTGCAGGAGCATGATCTCGGCGTTCGCCGAGATGGTCAGCGCGCAGCCATGGGAGATGACCTTGGCCAGGTTGGGCAGGCCGGACGCCTGGTCGATGGTGGTCGCGATCGGCGGGATGGCGGCGGTGATTCCGGCGGCGAAGGCTCCGAGGCCCGCACAGATCGCGCGGCGGGCCCGGCTCGGGTGCCGACGCTGGAGTCGCACCATGTAGGCGACGGCGATCCAGCCGGCGATGGCGCACACGGTGTACAGGACGGTATCCATCGCTCCGCTACCAGTGGGGGTGCTCGAGTGAGTGCCGCAGCCGGCCGTACAGCTCGGCGTCCTGGCCGTCCAGCGGTTCGTCGTCCACGTCGCCGCGCCCGCCACGGAGCCGACGCAGGAGCAGCGAGCCGATCATCTCGGCCTCGCGTTCCTCGGCCGCGGCGTAGTTGCTGCGGCCGAGGCTGCGCTGGACCAGTTGCGGGTCGAGGTCGGGCAGCAACAGTCGGGACGCGTCCGCGTCCAGTACCTCGGTCGCCCGGTGGCCGGCGAGCAGGTGACCCAGCTCGTGGCCGATGATCAGCTGTTGGTGCAGCGGCGAGGTGTCCTGTTCGAAGAAGATGGCGTCGAAGTCGCCGGTCGGCACGCACATCCCGCACACCGTCTGCGCCGGCAGCTTGATCGGCACCAGGTGGATGGGCCGGCCGCGGCGTTGGCCGAGGACGTCGCAGAGCGTCTGGATGTCGAACGGCTCCGGCACCTCGAGTTCGGCGACGATCCGCTCGCAGCGCTTGCGTAATCGGTACAACCTCACGTCAGCGTTCCCCTGCTCGTCGACGTACTCCCATCGGAGGATGTGCACGGCTAGGTGCGCTCGCCGGGCGCGGAACCGGTGACGCCAGCACCCTCGGCCACGGCTCGCAGGCGGACCACCATCTGCTCGATGAGCTGGGTGTCGGTCGCCGAGAGGCCGTTGTCGGCGAGCACCTGGCGCAGCGCCACCTGCTTGACGTCCATTCGACGCAGCTCGCTGAGCAGCGTGATCTGATCCTGTATTCGCCGCGCCGCCGCGTCGTCGACGAAGTAGCCCGAGTTGACCCCGAAGGCGGCGGCCAGGGCGCGGACGTGTGAGGTGCGGGGATCACGTGCCACCCCGCGGCGTAGCTCTCCGATGTAGGCGGCGCTGATCGTGACACCTGTCTCGGCCGCGGCTATGTTGATCTTGTCAGCGATCTCCTTGTTCGTGTACTTGCGCCCCGGCTCGTCGGAGTCGCCGAGCTCATCGCGAGTGGGGCGGATCTCGTCGAACAGGTATTCGAGCCTCGCGGCCAGCGTGTCGAGGGGCGGCAGCTCCTGCGCTGTGTGCCGATCGTCGGCCATGATTCTTCACCCTCCAGGCACCGAAACGACAGTGTCGCAGACGCATGCGGCAACGAAACAGATGTTGACACCCGCACGGAACGTGAGCGTATGCTCGCTCCTGTTTGGAGCAACACGTGTTGAGCGGTCGGCCAATCTGCTCAACACCCGTTGCGTGGCGGATGAACCCGACGTCCGCCAGCCGAACGGGGAGGCGCCGTGGGAGGGGTCAGCTCCGCAAGGAGCACAACGGGGGGACTCCTCCTGCGCCCGCGCCTGGCCGGGCCGAGTGCAGGGTGTCCTCCAGGTGTGCGATCGCGGCGATCGCGACGGTGTCGACGCCGGCCCCGGTCGTGGCGACGATGCGCCGGGCGAGCCGGATCGCGTCGTCCGGGCTGGCGGCCTGAAACAGCAGCGGCACCAGGACGCGGACGGCGGCGCACCTGCCCTCGATGTCCTCCAGCAGGCGGGGATGCCGCTCGACGAGTCGGGTGAGGCGGTGGTCGAGCACCGCGTCGAGCATGGGACGGGCCCGCCGCCGCAGGGCGGTCCGTAACTGGGCCCTGCCGTTCGGCCGACGGAGCAGGTCGGCCGGGTCGGCGCCGGCGGCGAATTCGGCCACCAGCAACGGGCCGGGCAGGCGTTGCTGCCGCAGCAGGCGCCAGGCCCGGTCCACGGCGGCGAAGCCGGCCGGGTCCGCGTCGAATGCCGCGACGACGCCCTGCGCGGCGCCGGGCAGATTCCGCAGTATCGCGGCCTGGTCGTCGGTGAGTGTGGTGCCGCAGGGCGCGACGGCCACCGCCCCCGAGGGGCCCGACCGGGAGTACGACAGCCACACCGCGAGGACGTCGGCCGGCCCTTCCACCAGGACCGGTGTCCATCGTGCGCGGATACGCTCCTGCTGCTCGGCGATGCCGAACAGCAGCCGTCCCTTGTCGTAGATCGCGCTCCGCGGGCTGTTGATGTACTTCGGTACGCGCACCATCGAATCAGGGCGGCAGCGGCCGAGGAACGCCACGGCCTGCCCGGCGGGATCGCGTACCGGGAACAGGATCCGGTCGCGGAAGACGTCGATGAGCCGGTGCGGGTCCGATCGGGTGCGCCGTGCCACGCCAGCGCCTACCACCTCCTCCGCCGTGAAGCCGGCGGCGAGCAGGTGGTCGGTCAGCGAACTCCAGTCCGGTGGGGCGTATCCGACCCGCCACGGCCACTCCCGCTGGACGAGAACACCGAGGCCGCGGTGGGCGAGATACGCGCGCGGGCCGTCGGCCTGTCCCAGTTGGGCACGGTAGTACGCCACCGCGGCCTCGACGGCCGCCAGGAGCCGCGCGGACTCGGGCCCGCTGCCGCGTACCGGGGATGTCGGATGATGGGGTCGGGGAACGCCCATGGCCTACCTCCGGTGTCCACGCTAGCGGCAACCGGTCCCTCCCGGCCAGGAGCGCTGCGCTGCCCGTGACGAAGCCACCGTGGACCGGCGGCGAGCGCGGGCCTACTGCTGCCCGGGCGGCCCGCCGGCCCAGAGCGCGGCGACGAAATCGTCGGCGCTGATGGTCGTCGGTCGGTCGCTGACCTGACCGTCGCCAAGTTCGATCACGCGCCAGATGCCGTCGTCGCGGCGGGCGAGGTCGACGGTGACGAACGGCAGGTCGAGGGCGGCGATCAGGGGGGTGAGGGTGGTGAGGTCGAGGCCTGGGGGTGGGAGGTCGTCGGGGCTGTCGGGGTGTGCGCCGACGAGTACGCAGGCGCCCCCGATCCACCAGGTGCGTACCTCGGCGGTGGTGAAGCGCTCGAAGGCGCGCAGGACGAAGCCGCCGGTGAAGTCGTCAGCGCGGAGCTCCCGGAAACGGCTGGCCACCCGCCAGGCGGGGGAGGGGTCGGTGAGGTCGGGGATGAACGCCGCCTCGTGCCAGTGGTGTTTCATCGACTTCGTGTAGTCGCGCAGCACGGCGGCGCCGCTGCCGAGCCGGGCCCGGGCCTCGTCGAACGCGGTCCGTTGGGCGCCTGTCGTCCAGGTGGAGGTGGGGGTGACCGGGGCGAGGCGGTCGTACCAGCCGGGGAGTTCGTGGGCGCGGCGGTACTGCTCGGCGCTGGTCCGCAGGGTCACGCCGCGGGCGGCGAGGGCGTCGGCGAAGCCCGCGTACCTGTCGCTGCGGAGCATCCACCCACGGTAGACGGCGACACCGCCGGCGGGCACGGCGGTGACCGCGGCCTGCGGCTCGTCGCTGGCCAGCGCGTCGTGGTCGACCACCGCGACCTCGATCCCGGCGGCGCGAGCGGCGTGCGCCTCGGGCGCGAAGTGGTCGTCGGGCCGGCGCGGCCGTAGGGGGTTCGCGGGGACCAGCAGCAGCATCCGATCATCGTGCCGCAACTACGGCAACGGGCTCCATCCGAGATTCGATCGGCCCGGCCGGTGACTACGCCAACGTCGGCGATCACGGCACGTCGTCCCGGTGTCCCGATAACCTGATCAACCGCCACGGGCGACAGCAGACAGGAGCAGACAATGACGCTGAACAGCACGGTGGCCGAGGCGATCGCCGAGCAGGCTCTGGCGGAGTTGCAACAGGTGCCCTACCCGGCACTCGTGCCGCTGCTCGACGACAGCAGGAAAGCGGTCGTGACCGGTGCCGACGGCAGGCAGTACCAGGTGGTGACGTACGCGTTGCCGGACGTGGATGACTGCGTGCGTGTGGTCGTCGCGGTCGACGACGGCGGGCGTTCGGCCTTCAAGCCCCTGGTCCGCGACATCATCGTCGCCCCCTGACGGGGCGACCCGGACCACCGGGCGGGTCAGGGACGGCGGTTGGCTCTGACGACCACGTCGTGGATCGAGGCTGAGTGGCCGCCGTGCCCCGGCAGGGCCCGGTGCGACTCCCGAGCGGTCACGACCTCCCAGACGAGCGGGTCGAGGCGCGCGGTGATGTCGGCGGCTGTCACCGAGGCCGAGGCGGGCGGCCCGGCCTCGTCGTGCCCGTGCCCGCCGGAGGCGTGATCCTGGTGGTGGAGGTGGCCGACGATGAGCAGGGTGCCGGCGGGGGCCACCCAGGACGCGATGCGGTCGTAGAAGTCCAACTGCGGCATGGCGGGATGCGCGTAGTGGGTGGTGACCAGGTCGTACCGTGTGTCCGGCTGCCACCTCGCCAGGTCCGCCTCGACCCACCGCACGCGGGCGCCGACGTCGCTGGCGGCGGCGCGCTCGGCCGCGCGGGCGAGCGCCGTGGTCGCGACGTCCGCCGCGGTGACCTGCCAGCCGCCGGTGGCGAGCCAGATGGCCTCGGCCCCGGCGCCGCAGCCCGCGTCGAGGGCCGTTCCGGGCGATAGATCACCGATCTCCCGCACCAGGTGCGGGTTGGGCTGGCCGGCGGCCATGGCGGCGGCACGATCGCCGTCCCAGATCTGGTCCCAGTAATCCTTGTCGAACGAGTGCGTCATCAAGGTCTCCGTTGGTGGTAGGTGCGCTCAACAGTGACCAGAAGCGGACGGATCCGCAAAATTTTTTGCCAAATGGCAAACTGGGGCGATGGACGAGTCGACTGACCGGACCCTGGACGCCGTCGGGCCGAGGCTCAAGCAGCTACGGCAGCGCCGCGACATCACCCTGACCGACCTCGCCGCGGAGACCGGCATCTCGACAAGCACCCTCTCCCGGCTCGAGGCCGGCCTGCGGCGTCCCACCCTCGAACAGTTGCTGCCGCTGGCCCGCGCGTACGGCGTCACCCTCGACGAGCTCGTGGACGCGCCGCCGACCGGCGACCCACGCGTCAACATGCGCCCGCTGCCCACCAGCGACGGCTCCACTGTCGTGCCGCTGACCCGCCGGCCCGGAGGCATCCAGGCCTACAAGTTCGTCCTCCCGGCCGGGCGCGACGACGCCGAACCCGACCTTCGCACCCACGAGGGTTACGACTGGGCCTTCGTCCTCAACGGCCGACTCCGGCTCGTGCTCGGCGAGCACGACCTCATCCTCGAACCCGGCGAGGTCGCCGAGTTCGACACCCGCACCCCGCACTGGTTCGGCGCCACCAGCTCAGGCCCTGTGGAGTTCCTCAGCCTCGTCGGCAAGCAGGGCGAACGCGCGCACGTCCGCGCCGCCCCCCAGCGCCACGAATCCAGTTAGAGACGCGTACGCAGGCAGGCGACGGCATGGCGGCGCGTGAGGTCGACGACGACAAGCCTGCCGCTCTCCTCCCACACGGTGAGGGTGTCGGCGTGGCGTCGCACGCCGATCGCGCCGACGGAGGGCGGAAACGCCACGCGCAGGTTGCCGTCGGCGATCTCCACGGTGGTGTCGGTGGGGCGGTCGACGCGCATGCCCCCGCCGGTCAGCAGGGTCGGCTTCGCCGCCACCATCCGGGTCGGCGCACCGTGCCCCCGTACCTCGTACGTGTCGGTGTGCTCGTCGTGGCGGGTGGTGATCAGCGCCGAGGAGGCGAGCAGCGCGACGCTGGCGAGGCCGTCGAGGTCGACAGGTCGGCGCATCCGCAGCATGAGCGCGGGCAGGTCCCAGCGCCACACCTCGGTGTGGTCCGCGTCGGCGCCCGGTTGACGGGTGAGCCGGACCAGCGCGGCGAGGCTGGTCGGGCTCCGGGCGATGTCGAGCACCGCGATGCCGGGGTCCAGTTCGCGCCACGTGACGCGGGGGACGTCGGCGGTCAGGTCGACGAACGCGATGCCGTCGTCGTCGACCACGGTGAGCAATGCGCCGTCGTAGCTGGGCAGCACGTGGTGCGCCGTGATGGCGACGGGGGGCCGCAGCCGGCGGGTGCTCAGGTCCAGGGCGCGGACTTCGGCGGAGGTGCCGCGCCGTGCGACGAGCAGGACGTTGGCGCCGTGATCGGCGACGACGAGTTGGTGTGCGGGTACGTCCCACCGGGCCCGGGTGCGGCCGTCCAGGCCGATCAGGCGTACCCCGAACTCGCCGTGTGCGGTCAGGATGGCGCGGCCGGCGAGCAGGACCGCGTCGTGGATCGGCAGTTGACCGGCGTCGCCGGCCGCCGTGATGTCGACCGGGGTGTCCGATCCGGGCACCCTGCTCGCGGGCAGCGGTGGCAGGTCGGCGGCGGCCAGCCGGTCGGCCCGGTCCCGCAGCCGGCCGGCGACCCGCCTGCGCTCGCCGGCGTCTCCGCCGGGGTCCCCTGCCGCGTCGCGGACCAGGAGACGCAGCGCGCCCGTGCACAGCCGGCGGTCCGCTGCCCGGTCGGTGCAGCGCAACTCGCCAAGCGCGGCCGCGAAGCCGCGCTGGGCCGGCGTCAACTCCCGGTCCCGAGAGTCGAGCAGCGCGAGCGCGGTGCCCACGCTGGTGGCGGTCGGGCGCCAGGTGACCAGGTGCGCGAAGAGGTACCCCGCGGTGTGGCCGCTGAGCGCCATCCCGGCCTGGATGTTCGTCACCACGAGCGGGCGCAGCGCGTCGTCGGGCCAGGCCGCCTCGACGGCCCCGAGATGATCGTCGGCGGCCTGCCGCGCGCGTACCCACTCGGCGCGCAACTGGCGGGCCGCCGCGACGTCGACGCCGGCAAGGCGCTCGACGGCCGCGGCGAACGCGCCCCGGGCCCGCGCCACCCGCAGCGCGCGGTCGCGGTCGCCGGCCCGCCACCACAGCCGCACCGCCAGGTCCGGATCGAGGTCCCGTCCCTCGGCGAGCGTCGCGGCGAGCCGGTACCTGCGGTGTCGCTCCAGCAGTCCGACCGCCTCGGCCGGCAGGTCGAGCAGATCCGCGAGGACGAACGCGGATTCCTCGACCCGGCCGGCACCGTCGAGTTCCGTGGCCGCCTGCCGGTAGAGCGTCCGGAGGTGGTGCTGGATCCCGACGTCGAACGGGACCCCCGCTCCGCCCGGGAGATGCGGGTGCGGCACCAGGTCGCCGGTGCGTGGGCGGGGGAGCCGGAGCGTCGGTCGCCCGCCGGAGCCACCCATCGCGATCGCCTCCCGCAGGGCGCTGTCCCAGTCCCGGCGGGCGAATGCGGCATCGAGTCGCCGTAGGTAGCGGTGCTGCGCGTTGCGAGCCAGCAGGGCGGCGCGGCTGGCCAGCACGAGCCGGGCGAGCAGCGCGTTCCACCGTCCACCCGACGAGGTGCCGCGACCGGTTGGCGGTGCGCCGACGTCCGCCGACGTCGCGGGGCCCCGGGCGATCAACCTGGAGATGCCCCAGAGCAGGCCCGCGCCGGCGCCGACAACAAGCATCGGGTGCGCCGCCGCGACGAGCGCGGCGAGGCCGTACGCGAGGACGGCCGCGCCGATCGCGACGATCTTCGCGACGAGGGTGTCGGGGAGCCGGCGCCAACGGCGTGATCGGGTGGACGCGGACAGCAACCGGCGGGTCCGTCGCGGTGGCGACGCGACACCGGCCACCGCGCGTAGGTCGGGTGCCGGTGGGGGTGGCTGCCAGGGCGCTGGTGTCGCCGCCGCGGCGACCGGGCGGTCCAGTGCCGCGAGCGGCTCGATCCGCAGGGCGGTCAGGTCGATCCACGAACTCCTGTCGACGCGGGGCAGGGCCGCCCGGTTGACAACGGTTGTCGTGCCCGCGTGCGGGAGGAGCACGTCCCCGTCCCGGGCACCCTCGACGGGGGTGCCGTGCGGGTGCAGGACGCCAGCCCTGTCGACGAGGACGAGACCGGGGGCCAGCTCCGCGCGTACCGGGACGGCCTGGTCGAACTCCAGCAGCCACGCCCCGGTGGGCAGGTCGAACAGCGCGCCACCCGGCCGCCAGGTCTCGACGACCCGCCGGCGCGCCTCGACCTCCCCGAGCAGGGGTACGTCGATCAGCAGGGCGCGGGCCGGGAGCTGGCCACGAAACGCGCTCATCAGGTGCTCCGGACCGTGCGCAGGACCTGGTTCGTGGCGAGGTCGGCGATCTCGATCAGTCCGTCCGGCCGTGGCACGGCCAGCCACGGCTTGCTCGGATGCACCGCCGGAGCGCCCACCCCGCCCGACCAGCGGGTGAGCGTCTGGGTTCGGGCCGGCGAGACCAGGCGGACGATCAGTCCGCTGCTCGACAGGGTCACCAGGTGGGGGCCGTCGATGTCGACCAGACCGACGACCGTCGTACCCTTGGCGATCGTCATGTCGCTGACCGGCCCGGACGCGGCGTGGATGCGCCAGGTGGCGTCCCCCACCGACCAGGCCGTCCTCGACCCGGCACCGAGGACCACGCGGGAAGTGGTGGGAATTCGCACCCCGGCGGGCAGGCCGCTGGCCCGGATGTCGGTGCCGCCCCGCCAGGCCAGGCGGGGGGCGTCCAGCTGCCGGCCGGGGGCGACCGCCACATAGGACGACAGCGCGCGACCGGTGGACAGGTTCCACCACCCACCACCGAACGCGCACAGCAGGTCACCGCCGAGGACGTAGAGCGGCGACAGCGGCCCCTCGGCAGCCGCCTCGACATCGGCGACGGACAGGCCGATGGCGGTCAGCGGCACCGCGAGGTCCTGCGTGCTGCCCAGCGCCTTACCGATCACGACCGGCCGCAACGTCTCGTCGACGCAGCTGAGGATGACGAGCCGCCGACCCAACCAGGAGGCGGCCAGCGCCGGGCCGGGCAGGTGGTGTCGTCGCGGACGGCCGGTCGGCACCCGGACCGAGACGACCTCGGCCGGTCCGTCGCCACGGGCGATCAGGTACGGCGCGGCGCTCGCGAACGTCGGTGTCCGCAACGACCCCACGGCCGGGCCGACGGGGACCGCGCGGAACGCGGTGCCGCGCAGAATCCGCAGCGCGACGTCACCGCGCGGCAGCGGGAGATCGACGTGCCGATCACCGACGACGGCCCGGACGCCTGTCGCTCCGTCGACACCCCACTCCTGCTCGTGACTCACCAGCACCCGATGCCGGTCGGGCAGGTCGCCGGCGAGGTGCGGCCCGGTCAGCAGCCAGGCCTGATCGGCGGCGTCCACCTGCTCGGTCCACTCCCGGACTGTCGACGCGTCCGGCTCGGTGGCTCGGCGGGCGGCCAGCCAGCCGCCGAGCTGTCTATTGAGGTCACCGTCCCGCCAACTGCCCGGCCGTTCACCAAGCACTCCCAGCACCAACGACCGCCCCTGGCTGGTGGCCCGGCGATGCAGCACGACGAGCGCGGCGAGCTGGACCAGCCGGGCGGCGCCCAACTGCTGCGGGCCGGTGTCGACGAGGACGACCACCCGTCCGCGCGTCACCGGGGATCGGGTGGCCGTCGCCAGGTACAGCAGTTCCCCGTCGGCGGCGCGGCGGACGAACTCGTCAGGCAGCTCCTGCCACAGCTGCAACTGCGACGGGAGTAGCCGCTCGATGGTGCCGCGCGGTGCCAGCCCGTCGTAGCCGTCGGGTTGGCCGTCGTCCGTGGCGGTGCCGTCCGCGCCGGAGAACAACTCGTCGATCCGTCGGACGAGCGGGCCCATGGCGAGCGCGACGTCGGCCGCCAGTGCCGACAGTGCCGGCGCCCAGGGGGCCAGCGACGCCGGGAGGGTCCGGTGGTCGGTCATGCGGGCGCCAGCCATCCGGGGTCGAGCGGCTCCTGCGGCAGCGGGCCGGCCAGGACCAGGCCGGGCAGCAGCGCGAGCAGTCCGGCCGGCTGCTGGGTGAGGTGGCGTAACGGCTCGCGCAGCAGGTCGGCGCACGGCCAGGGCTCGGCGAGCGTCGGAACCAGCACGCCACCGTCCCACCCGAGGTAGACAGCGCCATCGGCCCACGGCAGATCCGCCAGGTCACCGAGCACGATCAACCAGCTCTGCTCCCGGCCCGCGCAGGCGCGCAGGCGGGCCCCGGCGGTCACCCGCAGCAGCGTGTCCGCGCGCAACTCCGGCACCACCGCGTCGGCCGCGACCACGGCGGCGGCGGGAAGCGCGACGTCGCGCCCCCGCCAGCGCAGGGACACCTGTGCTGCGCTCACCGCTGGATCGCGGCGACCAGGAGGCCGCGCATGTCCCGCAACGCCGACGGGGCATCGGCCAGGACGAACTCCGCGTCGATCTCCCGCAGCGTCGCTTCGAGGCGCAGCCGGTCATCGTGCGTCAGCGGATCGGCGCCCACCTCGTCGAGCAGGCGGCGGCCGGCATCGACAAGGCGCGCCGCGCGGGCCTGTCGACCCCGGGCGAACTCCTCGGCCGCGTACACCAGACTGCCGTTTCGTCCCTGTGCCAACAGGTCGGACAGCGCCTCGCGGGCCGACGCCTGGGCGTCGAGGGTCGGCGCGATCAGCGGGAGCACCCAGAGATCGTCGGCGGTCGCCGTGGTGCGTCCGTCCATTGCCGCCGCGGCGGCCACCAGACGCTGCGACCGCACGACCCGGCGGTCACTGAGCGGTACGCCCGCCTGGCGCAACTGACGGATCGCGGCGGCCAGCAGGCCCCGCACACCCCGGAGGTCACAGTCGTTGGCCGCCCGGGACAGCCGGTCCACCGCCGGCAGCAGCGATCCGGTCGGGTCGGCCGGCCGGGCAGCCGCCGCCCAGCCCACCTCCAGCAGCTCGTCCAGTCGCGCGTCCGGGACCGGGGTGACGAAGACGCGGGCCAGGAACCGGTCCGCGAACGCGGCGAGAGCCGGATCGTCGGGCAGGCTGTTGGCAGCGCCGACGCAGACCCGCAGCGGGCACGACAGGAGAGTCGAGCCCCGCCGGAACACCCGCTCGTTCAGGACGCCCAGCAGGGTGTTGAGGACCGCCGTCGAACCGAGGAAGACCTCGTCGAGGAACACCACCTCCGCCTCGGGCAGCATGCCCGCCGTCTCGAACTCCACCGACCCCTCGCGCAGCCGGCGCAGGTCGACCGGGCCGAAGATCTCGCTCGGCTCGGTGAACCGTCCGAGCAGGTACTCGAAGTAGCGACCGCCGAGCTGGTCGGCGGTGCGCCGGACGGCCTCCGACTTGGCGGTGCCCGGCGGGCCGATGACGAGCACGTGCTCACCGGCGACGGCGCTCAACGCCACCACCTCGGCGACCACCTCCCGGTCGACGAGGCCGGTTCGGGCCCGCGCGATGGCCTCCCGCACGGCGACGGCGTCCGTCGACAGAGGAACGGGCTGCCTGGAGATCGTCTGCACCGACGAAGTCTACGGAAACCGCACGTCGACGGCGCACCACATATTGTGCCGGCCGGCGTCGTGGACGTTCCGCGATGTTGTGCCGGCCGGCGTCGTGGACGTTCCGCGCCGACGTCAGGTGTCACGCGTCGCGGCGACGGAACGTCAGCGCGGCCACGGTGAGGGCGGCGAACGTCCATGCGATCGTGGCGGCGGCGCCGTGCGACGGGTCGAGGGCTGCGGTGTCCGGCAGGTAGGCGGCACTGGCGGTGGACCCGGCCCGCAGCAGCGGGCCGGCGACGAAATACAGCCCGAGCAGCAGGATCGCTGCGGACACGGCGCTGCGGACGATGCTGCCGACCGCCGCCGCCAGCAGTGTGGTGAGCGTCAGGTACCCGGTCGCGGCGGGCGTCCAGCCCGCCCCGTCGGCCGGCAGGGTGCTGGTGGCCGCCGTCGCGGCGGCCACCGGGAGCGTCAGCGCGGCCAGCGCGAGTGCCTTCGCCGCCTGGAGGGGCAGACGGCGGGGCATCGCGAGCAGTGTGGTCCGGATCTGGTCGCCCTCCTGGTGCTCGGACGTGGCCGCCAGCACGCCGAGCACCAGGAAACCGGCCTGGGTGTAGCCGAGTGGACCCAGGGCTGCGTTGTCGCCGAGACGATCACCGTGGGACTCGGCGGACGCGTACGCGTACGTCAGCAGGACGGTGGCGGCCCAGGTCAGCAGCGCGGTCCGACGCATCGACGGCAGGGTCAGCAGTTTGCGCAGTTCGGCGCGGGCGGCGTTCACGCGTCGCGCCGCTGGAACAGGATGGCGCCGACCGCGAGCAGCGCGAGGATCCAGGCCGTCATCACCAGGCCGGCGGTCACCGGCGCAACCTCGACGGGGAAGTCCGCGCTGTGGATGAACATCTGCGCTCCGACGATGTCCGGTAGGTAGGAGGCGAGGTCGGTGACCTTTGTCAGCAGGTACGAGACGGACACCACGGAGCTGTTGATGATCAGCAGTGTCAGCGGCACGATTCCGTTGCGGGTGATGAGCGTGATCGCGTACGCGAGAAGCGCGGTAAGCGTCCAGTAGAGGATCGCGGCGGCGACGCGCGTCGGGGCGGGTACCGGCGCGTGGTCGCCGTGCAGCAGCTGGGTGAGGGTGAGGGTGGCGGTGGTGGTGACCGCTGCCTGTGCCGCGACGACGAGCATCAGCGCGATGGTCTTCGCCGCGAGCAGCCGCAGCCGGTTGGGCACCGCGGCGAGGGTGGCGGTGAGCTGGCGCGCGCCGGGGGCGTCCCGAGCGGTGGACGTGTATTCGCTGCTCACCACGACGACCCCGAGGACCATCGGACCGATCAGGCCGATACCCAGGTCGCGCAGGCCCAGGTCGGACGTGTCGGTGAGGGTGCCGTCGGCGATCGCACGGCGGGTGTACGGCGCGTTCAGCAGGACGACCACGGGTGCGACGAGCGTGCCCAGCACCAGACCGACCCAGGCGGTGGGCAGGCCGAGAAGCTTGCGGATTTCGGCGCGGACCAGGTTCACCACGGGCCACCCGCCTCGGTGGCGGTCAACGCGAAGAAGGCGTCCTCCAGGGTGCGGTGACCGCCGGTGACGTCGGCGAGCCTGCCGTGGGTCACGACCCGACCCTTGTCGATCACCACGACGTCGTCGGCGATCTCCGCCAGTTCGCCCATCAGGTGACTGGAGAGCAGGACGGTGCGGCCCTCTGCGGCGCTGTCGCGCAGGAATCCGCGCATCCAGCGGATCCCGGCCGGGTCCAGCCCGTTGACCGGCTCGTCCAGGACCAGCACCTCCGGGTCACCGAGCAGCGCGGTGGCGAGCCCGAGCCGGCGGCTCATGCCCAGGGAGAAGCGCCCGGCGCGCTTGCGCGCGTCGCCGGTCAGGCCCACGATCTCGAGGACCTCGTCGGCGCGGGAGTCCGGCAGGCCGTTGCTGGCGGCCACCCAGCGCAGGTGGGCGCGGGCCGTGCGGGCCCGGTGCGCGCCGCTGCCGTCGAGCAGGGCGCCGACAGTCGTCAGCGGGCGGTCCAGTTTCCGGTACGGGTGTCCGCAGATCAGCGCGGTGCCGCTCTGCGGGCTGTCCAGGCCGAGCAGGATCCGTAGCGTCGACGTCTTGCCGGCGCCGTTCGGACCCAGGAAGCCGGTGACCCGGCCGGGTCGGGCCTCGAAGGCGACGTCGTGCAGGATCCGCGTCCCGCTCTTGGTCTTGCTGACGCGATCGATCGTGATCATGGGTCGAGTCAACAGGTGAGCCACCCCGCACACATCGGACCGTTCTCGGATCCCCGCGGCCCGGTCGGTCCACGGACCGTCAGACCCTGGTCTGAGAACTACAGTCGGGCAGGTGAACGTCCACCCGCGCCCCTCCGGGCGGTCCAGGACCGTGCCGGTGGTCGCCGTGGTGGTCAGCGTGCTGGTGATGGCCATGTGCACGGTCGGCACGCAGGGCCCGCTCGCCGTCGTGCTGCCGCCGCTGATCGTCGGCGGCGCTGTCGCGGCCGCGGTGTGGGCGGTGCGGCGGTCCCGCGCCGACCGCACCGCCTACGAGTCGCGGCTGACCGCCTGGGCTGCGTCCGAGGCGGTGCTCGCCGAACGGTTGCGGATCGCCCGCGACCTGCACGACATCGTCTCGCACGGCCTGGGTCTGATCACGGTCCGCGCGGCGGCCACCCGGCACCTGCCCAAGCCGGCCGAGGTGCAGGTGGCGCTCACCGACATCGAGGACGCGAGCCGGCACGCCACCGCCGAGCTGCGCCGCATGCTCACCGTCCTGCGGGAGCCGGCCGCCGCCGGCCGCCGTGCGCCGGTGGACAGCCTCGACGACCTGCCCGACATCGTGCACGCGGCGTCGCTGGCCGGGATTCGGGTACGGCTGACGGTCGAGCAGCTCGGCCCGGTGTCACAGGGCGTACAGGTCGCCGTCTGCCAGACCGTGCGGGAGGCGCTCAGCAACGCCGCGCGGCACGCGGGACCGACCGACGTGCGGGTGTCGGTGCACCGGGACGGGACCCACGTGGTGGTCACGGTGGCGGACACCGGCCCGTCAGTGGACGGTTGGCGAGCGTCGCCGGGCGCCGGCCATGGGCTGGCCGGGCTGCGGGAACGGGTCGGCAGTCTCGGCGGCGCCCTGTCGGCGGAGCGGGTCGACGCGGGCTTCCGCCTCACCGCGCGGATCCGGGACGAGGCGGCGTGAGCGACATCCGGGTGCTGCTGGTGGACGACCAGGCGCTGCTGCGACACAGCCTCGCCATGATCATCAACAACGAGCCGGACCTGGCCGTCGTCGGCGAGGCCGGTGACGGCGCACGGGCTGTGGCGTGCGCCCGCGCCACCCGCCCCGACGTCGTCCTGATGGACGTTCGGATGCCGCACCTGGACGGCCTCACGGCCACCCGGCGCATCTGCGCCGACCCCGCCCTGTCCACCGCCCGCGTCCTGGTCCTGAGCATGTTCGAGCTCGACGAGTACGTCTACGAGGCGTTGCACGCGGGAGCCTCGGGGTTCCTGCTCAAGGACGCCCGCCCCGACGAGCTGATCGAGGCGATCCGCCGTACCCACCGTGGTGAGTCGCTGTTCGCGCCGTCGATCCTCACCCGGCTCGTCGCGCACTACGTCACGGCGCCCCGACCTGATCGGCCGACGCCGGCACTGCGGCGGTTGACCGGCCGTGAGGTGGAGGTGCTGACACTCATCGGTGGCGGCCTGTCGAACGACGAGATCGCCACCGCCCTGGTGATCTCGGTGAAGACGGTGAAGACGCACATCACGCACCTGATGGCGAAGCTGGCCGTACGGGATCGGGCGCAGCTCGTGATCGCGGCGTTCGACGCGGGCCTGGTGCGGCCGCGCCGCTGAACCCGACGGGTTCTGGGTCAGCTAGGGCGTGTGTCAAAGTCCTCGGTCGAGCCGAGGCGGAGTCCAGGCGGCGGTCCGGCAAGGCGGAGATTGGTCCGGATACCGGTGTTGTATCCGGACCAATCTCCAACGCGGCCGGTCGTCGTCTGGGCCCGCCGCAGGCCGGCCAGGGGCTTTGACACACGCCCTAGGCCGGTGTGAGGATCACCTGGCCGAGTTCCTGGGTGCATCGGGTCAGCGCGACGTAGAGGCCGTTCCAGCCACGCGGTTCGGCGGCGATGCCCTGCGGGTCGACGAGGAGCGTGGCGTCCCATTCCAAACCCTTGGCCTGTGCGGCGGTGAGCACCGGCACGTCGCTCAGCACGGCCAGGAGTTCGTTGATGCGGTCGGCGGGGGCGACGACACCGACGGTGCCGCCACGCCACCGTTGCCGAAGCTGTCGCACCGCCTGGGCGGCGGCGCCGGCAAGCTCGGCGGGTGTCGTGGTGAGTTCCCAGGGGGCGATGCCGGAGGAGCGCACCGCCCGTGGTGGCGCGTTGTGGCTGCCAGCTCTCGTCAACACCGGCCCGGTGAGATCCATGACCTCACGCGGGGTCCGGTAGCAGATGGTCAGTTCCGCGGCGGTCCAACGGTCTCCGAAGACAGCCTGCACCGCTTGTGCCCAACTGCTGTGCCGGTGCGCCGCCTCCGCCTGGTCGATGTCACCGACCGCGGTGATGGAGCGACTGGGACAGCGCCGTACGACCATCTGCCACTGCATCTCGGACAGCTCTTGCGCCTCGTCGATACAGACATGGCCGTACACCCAGCCGCGCTGTCGGCGAGCGCGGTCGGCGACGAACTCGCCCTGCGGTTGCGGGGCTTCGACCTCACCCAGCAGGTCGGCGAGAGCGTCGAGCAGGGCGATGTCGCTCGATGCCCACTCGGCTGGCTCGGCCGAGACGGCGGTGATCTCCGCCGGGGACAGCCGCGGTGCGAACCGGGCCAGCAGGGTGCGGTCGGTCAGGAGAGCACCCAGCAGGGTCTCGACATCGAGGGTGGGCCACCAGGCCTCGACGAACCGGGCGATGCTGGCGCTCCCGGCGATCCGCGAACGAAGATCCTCGACCTCCTCCTCGGAGAGCACGCCGTTGACGTCGCTGCCGGTGGGGGCCCTGCCGAGGTGGTGCTCGCGCGTGAGGCTCCGGTCGACGCGGGCGAGGATGTCCTCGAAGCCCTCCTCCATCTCGTTCATCAGCGTCTCGCGCTGCTCGACGACGGCGTCGGCGAGGAGGTGGTGCAGCTGCTCGGCGAAGACCGCGCGGGCGCGATGGTACGGCCGACCCTGCACCGCCGAGGCGAGCGCCTGCGCCACCGTCGCGGCGGCGATGGCGTAGAACTCACCCTCCCAGCGCAGCTTCAGCTCACGGGGCCGGGGGAGCAGCGACGTGACGTAGCTTTCCAACGCGTGTTGCCAGAGGGCCCGGCCCTTGATCTCGGCGAGCTGCCGGCTCTCGTCGCGGCCCACCCGGATCCCCGGCAGCAGGGTGTCGCAGGTCGCCGAGACGACTGCGGTCTCACCGAGCGCGGGCAACACCTGGGCGATGTACTGGAGGAACCGTGGCGAGGGGCCGAGGACCAGGACCGCCTGCTCGGCCATCGCCCGGCGGGCGAACAGCAGGTAGGCGACGCGGTGCAGGGCAACCACGGTCTTGCCGGTGCCCGGGCCGCCCTGAACGATGAGCGGGCCGGTCGCCTCGGCCCGGATGATGTCGTCCTGCTCGCGTTGCAAGGTGGCGATCGCCGTCGACATGTGGCCGGTGCGCCGCTGGTCGAGGGCGGCCAGGAGAGCGCCCTCACCGACGAGTTCCGCCGACAGGGTCCCGTCCAGTGGCTCGTCGTCGACGCCGACGACTGTTGATCCGCTCGTCCGGATGTGCCGGCGTCGTGCCTGGCCCTGCGGGTCAACAGCCGTCGCGGTGTAGAACGGCCGAGCCGCGGCGGCACGCCAGTCCACGAGCAGTGGCTCACTGTCCTCGCCGTCGTCGCGCAGACCGATGCGGCCGACGTGCAGCACCGTGCCGTCGAGGCCGTCGAGGCGGCCAAAGACCAGCCCTTCCCGTGCTCGCCGTAGCTCTTCGTACTGTTGACGGAGCATGCGCTGTCGGGCCTGCTCCACCGGGTCCAGGGCCTCGGCGGAAAGCTCCACCCGGAGGTGGTCGACCAGCCTGTCGCGCCGGGCCGTGGCCAGGTCGAGAAACGACTGTTCCTCGGCGACCGCGGATCGGCGGGCGACGTCCTCCGCGGCGGCACTCGGTGGTGCGCCGTCGGAGGTCTCCTTGCTGACGCCAGCAGTGCCGTTGTGCGGAGCAGAATCCTGGCGCATTCGCAATCCCCGTGCTTGTGGTCCCCCGGGCCGCGGATGAGCCCGCAGCCTATTCCCGAGCGAGCATAGAGCCGTTTTCCCTCGTCGGCCAGAAGATCTGTCGCCAGAGACGGGAATCTCAATGCCTTGCGAAAGGTGGCCTCAGTCTATCTGTATTCGTTTTGACATTTCGGTGATTACCTGATCTGAAGGCGGATACTCCTGTCGGCTCGGTCGGCCCTCGCCGCCAGGGGCTGGACAGGCATCGCCAAAGCCTTACGCCGCAACACCTGCCGACCGCTCGCGATCCTCGGCGTCACCTCGTCCCGGAGGCCCGATATCTCCAACACGGGTCGGTGGAGGCCCGGCTCGGCAGCGGCTGGGCGAGCTGTTCCAGCAATACCGGCCAGCGGAGTTGGCGGTGCTGTTCGACTATTTCGACCGCGCCGCCGATGCGCTTCTCACCGCCACCCGCGAGGTGCGCGCGCATACGGCCCACCGCAGCGGCCCGCCCTCCTGAGACGACGACGGGGCACTAACATCCCCTCGTGATCGAAGAGCTGATCGAGAAGGTGGCCGCCGAGGACGACGAGGCCGTCGAGGAACTGTCCGCCATCGCGGACACGGACCCGCGGAGGCTGGCCCCGCACCTCGGGTACCTGCTCGATCGGGACGTGCTGTGGCCGGCGACCTTGTATCGGGCGGCGGAGGTCGACGTGGTCCGCCGGGTCATCGAGCGGATCGATGGCGGCACCACGCCGGACGACCTCAACGAGCTGCTCCTCATCCTGGCGCACACCGCTCACCCGCTGGCCGAGAGCGCCATGCGTCGCTGGACGGCGCAACCGCCGGCCGGCGCGGAGGACCTGCACGTCGGTGCGCTGGGGTACGCCGAAGAGGCCGGTTGGACGATCGGCTCGGACGGCAGCCGCCGGGATCTGTGCGGCGGCACCGCGTACCAGTGGGTCATGCGCGAGACGCCGCCACGCGCGGACGGGCCCACCTGCCCGTGGTGTGCGTCGCCGTTGTGGATCGCCGCGGATCTCGACACCGCGGAACCTGCCGTCGGCGCCGCGCTGGCCCACACCGGCTGGACCGGCCGGCTGGTCCTGGAGACCTGCCATTTCTGCGTTTGCTACACGACGCTGTACAGCCAGGTCACGCCGGCCGGCACCACCACGTGGTGGCCCGGCAACACCCGCCCGAGCTACATCGGTTCCACCGAACCGGAGCATCCGCCGACGCTGGCGCCGATCCTGGGTCCGGCTCGGAAGAGTCCCTATCAGGCGAGCGCGTGGGATCGGGGCGGTTCGACCCTGGGCGGCGCGCCCGAATGGATCCAGGACGCCGAGCACGCCGACTGCCCCGGTTGCGGCCAGAAGATGGACTACGTGGGTCTGGTGGGCGGCGCGGACCTGGACGACTACGGCGAGGGTGCCCACTACCTACACCTGCACCAACCGTGCGGGTTCGCCGCCGTGAACTACCAGCAGAGCTGAACCCGGTAAGCGCTCGCGGGTTCGTGGCGGACGGTGGGAAGCCTGCCGTCACGTTGTCCGAACGGCCGTCCGCGGACGTGGTGTCGGGTCGGTGTCCGTCGGACGTGTGGTTGCCATGCTGGACAGGCCCATGGCCAGTCGGGTCAGGGCCAGTGCGGTTGCCAGGGCGACCACGGCGATGATGGCGTGACCGAGGTCCGGTGCCCACAACTGGAGCTTGGCGAGGTCGGCGCCCTGCCAGAAGGACGGCACCGTGGCGGCGCCGGCTGCCACGGCGGCGGATCCGCAGGTCCAGGCGGTGGTGGCGATGATGGAACGGACGCGCGAGCGGGCCGGTGGGATGGTGCCGTGCCGGAGTCTGCGGATAAGGCGGGTCGAGGACCAGACCAGGGCGGTGATCAGCACCACGGCGACGCCGAGCAGGCCGGTCAGCACCCAGACGTGAACCGGGTCGGCGGCGGCGGCCGTGGGTGTGCCACCGTGCAGGATGCGGGCCAGATTGAACGCTCCGGCGCTGAGCGGAGCATCCATCGGCAGACCGTAGATGTTGGTCATGACGATGACGGCCAGGTTCGACTCGGGTACGAGCACGAGGTGGGTGAAGTAGTCCGGGGTCGCACCGGCGTGCCAGACGATGCGGGTGCCGACGCCGTCGAGGGTGCTGTTCCTCCAGCCGAACCCGTAACTGCCGTGACCTGTGGACACGGTGCCGGTGTGCATCTGTTTCGTGCTGTCGGCGCCGAGAATCCGGGTGTCGCCGTAGCGGCCACCGTTGAGCTGCGCGATCGCGTAGTGGGTCAGGTCGTCGAGGCTGGCGGCGAGGAAGCCGTACGGCACTCCGGCGGTGTCGAACGGCGCGGCGAAGCGCCGCGGTTGGCCGAGGTAGTAGCGGTGTCCGGCCGGGATACCGACCGCCCGGGCCTCCTCGACGGTGGCCGCGGAGTGCGTCATCTGTAGCGGGTCGAGCACGTGGCGGCGCAGGTAGGCGCCGAAGGTGCCGCCCGTGACGTCCTCGACGAGCGCGCCGAGAATCATGTAGTTGGCGTCGCTGTACTCGTAGCGCTGCCCGACGGCGGCGGTGGGTCGCAGCGTGGCCAGGTCACGCACGGATCGGGTCAGGCCGCCGGGTCGGTTGTCGTACCGGTCGGTCAGGCCGGTGCTCCAGACCTCCGGTAGGCCGCTGGTGTGGGTCAGCAGGTGGCGGACGGTGACCGTTCGGGCGGTGTGCGCGTCACCAAGCGTCAGCCACGGCAGGTAGGTCGACGCCGCGGTGTCGAGGTCGACGCGGCCGGCCTCGACCAGTTGCGCCACCGCGAGCGCGGTGAACGACTTGCTCGTCGAACCGAGCAGGAACGGTGTCCGTGCGGTCATCGGACGGCCGTCACCGTCGACACCCCAGGCGCCGCTTCGGAGCACCTTGTCGCCGCGTACCACCGCGTACGCCAACCCGGGTGCCTTGATCTGCTCCAGGTAGGCCTGCAGGTAGTCCTCGGCGGCGGCCAACTCGTCGCCGGGTGCGGCGCGGTCGGGCACCGGGTTGACGGCGAACGGCGCGGGCGTCGTGGCCAGCACCGCCAGGCAGCCGGCCACCGCGACCAGACGCCCGGCCTGCCGTCGTAATCGTGTGTAGTGGCTCATGTCGCACGTCCTTCCGCGTCAGCCGATCTGGCTCAGGAGCCTTTCCAGCGCGGCCAGCCGATGCCTGACCTCGCCGAGTTCTGCCCGTACGCGCGTGAGTTCGTCGGCCATGGCCTGGCCTCCGTCGGCGCTCCGCTCGGCCAACAGCCGGTAACCCTCTTCCCGCGTCGCGGCGTAACGGGCGCGATAGAGGCCGAGCCCGACGAGGCCGGCGACGACGATCACCGTCGCCACGATCACCGCCGAGGCGATGGTGGAGGTCTGCGCCATGTCCAACGCCATCTGCTGGGTCATTGCTCACTTCTCCTGTTCTCTGGCCGGCTCCACGCCGGTCAGGGTCTGCGCGGCCAGCGCGACCGCCGCCAGGTCCAGGGACACCGTGAACGGCGTGGCCTGGAAATACTTCACCGAGCTTCCGTCCGGTGCGGTGACCAGTTCACCGGTCACGAGATTGGCTGCCTCCAGTTTCTGCAGGTGCATGTAGAGCAGCGGTCGGTTCATCTGCAGCCGCCGTGCGAGCTCGCTGACGTAGGTGCGACCGTGGCTGAGGGCGGCAAGGATCCGCAGTCGGTGCGGGCTGGCCAGCGCGGCCATCAGCGACACCAGCTCGTCACCGGTCCGCGGGGTGCCGCTCATTCAGAGGCCCTTCCTCGGCGCGGGTGTCAGATCTTCCTGACACGGGGGTGTCAGGGAAGTCTGACACCGTCGGTGAGTGGTGTCAACGCGGCCCCATGCCGCGTCTGTCACGCGGTTCACCGCGCATCGTCTGCGGGAGGCTGGACGCGTCGGATCGTGACAGGGCTGTGCGGGCCGCCGTAGGTTGCCCACATGTCATCGATTCCGACGCCGCTGCTACCCGAAACCCGACGCGCGTTGCTCCACCGGCTGGCCACCGGCCAGGTGGCGGGTCGGGCGCCTTCGGTCGTCGCCGCCGTGGTGCGTGACGGCCATCCGGAGTGGATGGACGGGCGCGGAACGGTGGACGGCAGGGTGCCGGACGGCAATCTCCAGTACCGGATCGGCTCGATCACCAAGACTCTCCTGGCGGTGCTTGTGCTGCGCCTGCGCGACGAGGGGCGACTCGCGCTCACCGACCCGCTGGCCGAGCACCTGCCCGGCACGGCGGCGGGCCAGGCCACGATCGGTGCGTTGCTGGGGCACACCGCCGGGCTGATCGCCGACGCGCCCGGCCCGTGGTGGGAACGAACCCCGGGCGCGCTGCGACAGACCCTGGCCGACGTGCTGGGCAGCGAACCGCAGGTGCATCCGGCCGGGCAGCGCCACCACTACTCCAGCACCGGCTACGCGCTGCTCGGCGCGCTGGTGCAGCGGGTTCGGGGCCAGGCGTGGGGCGAGGTGCTGCGGCGCGAGGTGCTGGAGCCGCTCGCGATGACCCGCACCACCCTGCTGCCGGTCGCGCCGCATGCCACGGGCTGGGCGGTGCATCCCTGGGCCGATGTGCTCCTCGCGGAGCCCGCCGTGGACACCGGTCTGATGGCGCCTGCCGGGCAGCTGTGGTCGACCGTCACAGACCTGGCCAGGTTCGCCGCGTTCCTTCTCGACGGCGACGACCGGGTGTTGCATCCGGACACCGTCGCGCAGATGCGCACCCCGGCGAGCCCACCGGAGGCGACGGACTGGGACAGCGGCTACGGGCTCGGCATGCAGATGCTGCGCCGCGACGGCCGGTTGTTGGCCGGGCACACCGGCTCGATGCCGGGCTTTGTCGCGGCCGTGTGGGTCAGCCCCGACGACGCGTTGGGAGCGGTCGTCATGGGTAACGTGACCGCCGGCCTGTCCGCCGGTGCTCTCGCCGCCGATCTGCTGCAGACGGTCGCCGAGCGGGAGCCACGGATCCCCGCGCCGTGGCGACCGCTGCCCTCGGTCGACCCACAGCTCCTGGATCTCGCCGGCCCGTGGTACTGGGGACCGGCCCCTTTTGTGCTGCGCCCGCAGGCTGATGACGTCGTGGAGTTGGCCCCGCTGTCCGGCGGGCGCGGCACCCGGCTGCGCCCCACCGGCGACGGCGACTGGGAGGGGATCAGCGGCTACTTCGCCGGCGAACGACTGCGCGTGTGCCGCGACGCGGCGGGCGCCGTCAGCCACCTCGATCTTGGCACCTTCGTCTTCACCCGGCAGCCCTACGACCCCGCGGCGCCGGTGCCCGGCGGTGTCGACCCGGCCGGTTGGCGGGCCGGCTGACAAGCGCCGGCGCCGGTCCTTCAGAAGGCACTGCGCCTCCGCGACGGCGGTCCGACGTCGCGATACCGAACCAGGCTCAGCGCAGCGCCATGTGGACGTCGGTGAGGAAGCGGTCCCGGTCGTCACCGTGGGCGATTGCCGCGTTGTAGACGGCGTCGATCGCAGCGGCCAACGGGTCGTCATTCGCCAGGGCGATCAGGGCGGGGAACGCGGCGGCCTGCTGAAGCGCCTCGGTGACGGTGTGTGCGCCGGATGCCGTCGAACCGAGGTGCAGTGTGACGGTGGTGTGGGGCACCTCGGGATCGGACAGGAGCCGGTTGAACGCGGCGACGCCGCCCTGGTCGGTGAAGGACCGGGGCAGTTGATGGCCGGCCTCGGCGGTGGCGAGCGCGTCGGCGACCCACCCGATCTGTTCCAGCCCGGCCACCCGCATCGCGAGACGGGCCGCCCAGCAGGCTGCCCCGTGCTGGCGGGCGGCGGGCAGCGCCTCGATGCGGTCGAGCAGCCGACGGTCGATGCGGGCCAGGGACCGCGCCTGGCCGAGGAGTCCGCGGACACGATCCGACGGCGGAGCACCTCCCCACCGCTCGGCGTCGCGCTGGGCCCGCAGGCGGCGGTACTTTTCGGCCAACGCGGTCGCCTCGGCGGCCTGCCCACGCAACGTCTGCACCCACGGGTACGACCCGGCGGCGTCGAGCAGATGGTCCCAGATCAGGCCGAGGGCGAAGGCGTGCCGGCCCAGCACTCCCTCGTGCCGCAGCGTGAAGCCGTCGGGGCCGGACGTCAGCCGTACGGTGCTCGGCTCGTCGTCCGGCATCGTGACCAGCGGATCAGGGAAGATCGGTTCGTCTGCGGTGGACCACGACCACTGGAGAGTCTCGTCGTCGACCCGCTCCAACCGGACCTCCAGGTCACCGACGGGCAGCACTCCCACCGGGACCTCGACCGGCGCGAGCCGGTGGCGGACCACCGCCACCCGGGACAGGTCTGCGTCGTCCTCGTACGGATCAGGAGGCAGCAGGGCCGGACGGCCGGACGGGCGCGGCACAAGTGACAGCATCGCCCGCTCTGCGGCCTTGGCCGGCTTCTGCTCCCAGTCGCGACTGCCCGGGTCGGCCCGCACGGTGCGCCACGGCGTCTCCTCGGACACCGCCCAGATGTGCAGCTCGTGCCGCTCGGGCGGATCGTCGTCGGTGCGTACGGTCTCGTGCAGGCGGTCGCGCGCGTGCACCCGCACCCGGATCAACCCGCGCGGGACAGCGACGTCGGTGAGGGCCTCCGCGGCGCCGCCCATCAGGCCGACGACCGACAGCCGGCCGCTGGGACTGAAGAGGGTCGCCTCACTGATCGCGTCCCAGCCGACGTCGACTCCCGTCGGGGGCCCGGACAGGACACGCACGCGCGCCTCGATCCAACCGGTGTGTATGCCGCAGAAGCCGGTGAACTGATACGGCGACACGACATGCAGCAGGCTGTCGCCGAGGGTGTAGATCCCGATGCCGGACGCGCCCGGCACGGCGGACACCTCGTACTGGCAGTGGCTGACGGACAACCTCGCCCACCTGGTCACGGATGCCGGACTTCGATGATCCGTGTCGGTCACGTCGGCCACGCCCAGATCCTACGGCCGGCCCGGGATGTCTGGTGGGGGCGGCGGGTCGGCGTGACGGACGATGTCGCGGTAGACGGCGAAGGCTGGCTTGGGTTGGTAGGTGTCGGTGACGAGGCCGAGAGTCCCGGTGGGTTCCGTGGAACTGCTGTCGGCGTCCCTGAGGCTGAACAGTTCGTAGTGGGTGATGTGCAGAATTCCCTGTTCGGTGCGGATGACACCGAGCATGTCCGCCAGTGAGTCGCACTGTGCCTGCTCGGTGCGTCGTGACCCGCTCGGGGTCCCGTTCTCCACGATGTGGATGGGAGTGTCGGGCGGGATGTGCGCGCGGGGCAGCGACACGCCCCGCAGGTGGTGCAGGGCGTGGGTGGTGAGGGACGCGGTGTCTCCCGGGTTCCCCCGGGGGGCGACGGGTGCGAAGGCGTCGGGGTACAGGCCCAGGCCGACGTAGTCGACGTGGGCCGCGAAGTCCTGGTACGGGACCGAGGACAGGTACGACCAGAATCCGTCGTCGCCGCCCAGCCATTCCGGTGGTTCGGCGACGGAGAAACCGACCCGCACGTGCTGGAGCCCTCGCCGGTCCAGTGCGGCGCGCGCGTGCGGGATGCCGAGGACCAGGGCTTCGCGTACGCCGGGGGAGCTTCCGTCGATGAGCGGGATGGGGAAGTTCGGCTCGAGCGTCACCTGGAGGTAGCGCGTCAGGTGACCGTAGCGGTCGATGACGGTGTCGAGGAAGACCAGCCATCCGGCGAGGTCAGCGGTCCGGGGAAGGTAGCTGACCACGAGGTCCAGCTCGCGGTTTCCCTCGACGTACCACTCGTCGGGCATCGTGAGGTGCGCGAGTTCGTGGTCGGCGCCGAGCGAGGTGACGACGTCCGGCGGTGCGGTGTCACCGAAGAAGTGCACGTACTCGCGGACGACGAAAGCGCGACCGCCCGAGACGTCGTCGACGAGGTGGCGGATCGCGGCGACATCGGGAGGGAGGGAGCAGACGGTGCCGGCCCGGCCGCCCGGATAGATACCGAACTTCATGCTTCTGCGCTCCCACGGGTGTCGGGTTGCTGGGTCGGCCAGCCGATCTCGTGCGACCGGATCCGCCGCACCAGGGTCCTGATCCAGGTGGCTTCGGTGGCGACGATGGTGCGCCAGTAGGCGACTTCGAGCATGTGTACTTCGAGCACGTCGGCGTCGGGCAGCCCCGAAAGGGCAGCCAGTTCCTGGTCGAGCCGGTCGGCGCGACCGTCCAGGATGCCCGCCGCCTGGTCCTTGGGGAGAACACCGACGTAGGCGACCGCCATGACGAAGTCCACGGACGCGGCCGGGGACTCGCGCACCCCAGCCTCGACCTTGTGGCGGAAGTCGGCGAGGCCGGCGGCAGTCAGCTCGTAGGCCGTACGGGGTGGGCGGTTGCCTATCCGCTCGGGCTGGCGGGAGGAGACCGTGCCTGCCTTCTCGAGCGTTTTCAGCAGAGACGTGACAGTGCTGCGGGTGACCGGGAGGTGGCCGTATCGCTCGCGTAGTCGTGTCGTGATGTCGTAGCCGTGCGCCGGCTGCTCGACGAGGAGTCCGAGGATCGGCAACACCAGGCTGTTGCGTGACGCGTCCAGAGGCACCCAGGCAACCTATAGGCGTATACGTCTAATCGCAACACCAGCGGGTAACCGTCGCTCGGACGGGGCTCGGCGTTGCGATACTCTCCAGGCGCCCACACCGGGGTCGAGCAATCCGCGTCCGCCGGCCTCCGATGGCCGACAGGGCGCCCCAGTTCCAGGGAGATACCGATGCCGGAGCCTGAGCTGCCCGCGCACGACGACCACCAGGCGGATGCCGAGACCACGGCCGAAACCACTGCCGAGGCCGAGGCCGACCAGCCTGCCGCTCCCGCGAATCGGGCTGCCCGACGCGCGAAGGGCAAGGGCACCTCGCCCCAACCGCATGGAAAGGGTCAGCACTTCGGCGGTCGGGGCTCGGTCCAGAGCCCGCGGCAGTGGGGTAACCGGCGAAGCGGCTGACCCGTCGTCAGCTGACGGCTCCCCGGTCGCTGGCCGCCCTCCTTCTGCCTCGCCTGGCTTCGGCTGGAGTGTTGGGGCATCTGTACCTAATGTAGGACTTCTTCGCATAAGACCCTTTAACGCGAGTCTTGCTCCACTACGTTCATGTCGAGAGCGACAACCGATTTGTCGCTGCCTGCACGGATTGTTACGTGCGGAGACATGGTGTACGGAGAAGGGCTAGGTAGCTCGATGTCCAACCATCGACACCCGAACGTCAGCGAGGTAGCGGCAGATCAATCGGCTCCCCCGAAGAGGCGGCGGGCACGTTGGCTCGTCGCCGGAGTGGCCGGGGTGGCTGGGCTGGCCGCCGTCAGCGCGCCGGCAGGGGTGACCGGAGCGCTCGGAGCGAGCGGCAGCAGACTCGTGGACGCCGGGGAGCAGGTCCTCGCCGCGAGCACCAGTCGGGTGACCGGCGACGACGACAGAGGGCAGGACCGGGGCGGCACGGACCACAAGGACGACGACCGCCGGGGCGAGGACTTCACGGACGTACCGTGTGGCGCCAACGAGCTGATCGCGGCGCTCGTCCGCGCGAACGCCGGCCACGGGGCGACACTCAAACTCGCCGGGAAGTGCACGTACACGCTCAACGCGTCCGCACCCCAACCACCTGTGCCCTTCGGCCCCATCGGCCTGCCGATCATCACTCAGCGGGTCACGATCGACGGGAACGGCGCCACCATCGTCCGCGCGGCCAACGCCGCGCCGTTCCGGATCCTCGAGGTGGGAGCCGGCGGCGACCTGAACCTTCGCGACGTGACCATCAAGGGTGGTCAGGACACGAGTGGGATCGGCGGCGGTGGAGGTGGCATCCGGATCGACGTCGGCGGCAGGGCCACCATCGAGAACACCGACGTGGTCTTCAACCGGACCAACGGCTCGGGCGGCGGAATCTCCAACTTCGGCGACACCAGGATCCTCGGCCGGAGCGATCACGGCGCGGGCAAGGACCGGGACGGCAAGGGCCGAGACGGCAAGGACCGGGACAAGCACGGGGACGACGAGAGCAAGATCAGTGACAACGCCGCCCTGTACGACGGCGGGGGCGTCTACAACAACGGCAACCTCACCGTGCAGAACACCAGAATCAGCGACAACAACACGATCGGTGTTGTCACCGTCCTGCCGATCGGTGGCACGGGCGGCGGGCTGTCCAACTCCAGCGTCGCCGTGCTCGACAACGTGCGCGTGCACCACAACACCTCGGGCTTCCGGGGCGGTGGCATCCGCAGCGGAATCAACGCCACCACCACGGCCAGGAACATCGAGGTCAGCGAGAACGCGACAGGCAGCGAAGGTGGCGGAATCTTCAGCGACGGCGTCTTCCACCTGGAGCACAGCAAGATCAGCCGGAACAGCGCCGGCCAACGTGGCGGCGGGATCTTCAACCAGATCGGCCGGTTCGTGGCCGAGGACACCCAGATCAGCGAGAACGCCGCCAGCACGTTCAGCACAATCGAGCACGGCGGCGGCGTCTACGTCGGCAGCGGCATCGTCGTGCTGCGGCACACCCACATCAACCGGAACAAGGCCGTCGGCACGAACTCGCAAGGCGGCGGGATCTACAACGCCGGCACCGTCAACCTCCACGAGTCAAAGGTGACCGAGAACGTCTCGGCCCTGGCGCCGGGCGGGATCTTCAACGAGGGCGGTCAGGTCACCGTGGATGAGAAGTCGGTCATCAGCGAGAACCGGCCCACCAACTGCACGCCCAGCGCGCCGCCCGTCCCCGACTGCTTCGGCTGACCATCCTCTCGCCCGGCTCGTCGAGGACAACAGGCACCGACAGCGGTACGCCGCATCCGGTCCCGCTCGGGTTCGATCACAGGATCGGGCTCGTGGCGGGACCGGATGCGTGTTCCGTTCCGCCGGTGAACAGCCGGGCCCGACAGCACGTGACGACGTGAGGTCCGGTCGGAGTCGCCGATCAAACGGACGGTAGCGCCTCGATCGCTGATCGTGTCACCATCTGGGGCAGGGGTGGACCGCTGGGCGCTCGGAGGTTCCATTGGCAGACACGCGGCGGATCAACCAGTTGCAGAACGACGACAGTTCCCTGCTGCTCTTCCGGGCCATCGCGGTGGCGCACCGCTACACGCAACGCGCCCAAGCGGTCAGTCTGTCGATGTCACTCGTGGTGGCGAGCCTCGGCGTCGTGGCCAAGGTGGCGCAACCCCCGCTGCAACCCGTTGTCTCGATCATCGGTGCGCTCTGGGCCGGCGTCTACGCGGTCGTCCTGGCTCCCCTGATCGGTCGTCACCTGCGCATCAGCGCGACGTTGCAGGAGATGCTGGACACCGACCTGTTCGGCCTGCCGTGGAACGCGGTCCTGGTCGGTGAGCGACTGTCCGAGGACGAGTTGAGCCGCCTCAGCCGGCGCTTTCGCGGCGACGACGCGCGCTTGCGGGACTACTACCTGGTCGCGACCGTCGCCGCTCCGTACGACGTGCTCTTCTGTCTGGAGCAGAACCTGGCGTGGGGCTCGCGGGTCCGGCGACGCTTCGCCGCCGTGTTGCTCGGTGTCATCGCGGTCTGGTGTGTGGTGGGTGTGGCCGTGGGTCTCGTGACCGAGAGTACGGTCGGCAGCCTGGTCGGCGTGTGGTTCGTGCCGTCGCTGGGTCTGCTGCTGTCCTGTTCGGACATGGCCCGCGCGCAGATCCTGACCACCCGGGATTCCACCCGGGTGCTCGGCCTGGTGCGCGCGGTCACCGAGGAGCCGTCGCCCGTGATCGCGGACGACCAGGCGTTCGCCGTGTTCGCCAGGCAGGTGCAGGATGTGCTGTTCGTCGCCCGCCGGCAGCAGCCGCGGATGCCGCAGTGGTTCTTCCGCCTCTTCCACGACGATGATCTGACCGACTTCCGGTACAAGATGCAGGTGCTCGAACAGCGCGTGGGTGTCAATTCCTAGCGAAAGCGCGTGCGTCTCCCGATCGGGCGCGGGCCGACGGGGTGGGGTCGGCTCGCGCCCGCGACGACCGTCAGTACGGGTATCCGGGGACGTTGAGTCGCACGCTGTACAGGCCGGAGTCGTTGCGCTGGCCGGAGGTGATGTAGAGGGTCTGCCGGTCGGTGCCGCCGAAGGCCACGTTCGTGGTGCCGGAGTTGCCGGCCCGGATCGTGCCGAGCTGGGCGCCGGTGGGGGAGTAGACGTGGACCTGGCCGTCGTATCCCGACGTCCAGTACACGTTGCCGGCGCAGTCGATCGTCCCGCCGTCCGGACCGCCGACGTAGTTCACGAAGACAGTGCGGGCGCTGGTGCTGCCGTCGGGCGCGACGGCGTACTTGTAGATCTTGTTCTCGGAGTAGGCGCCCACGTACAGCGTGGTCCCGTCGGGTGAGAGCGAGATGCCGTTGGGCTGGCGCAACCGGTCGTCGACGAGCGACACCTGACCGCCGGAGACACGGAAGACGCTTGTGCGGCCGTTCATCTGGTCGGAGCGGTTGCCGCGCTGGAAGTTGGGGTCGGTGAAGTAGACGACGCCGTCGGACCGGACCGCGACGTCGTTCGGCGAGTTGAACGCCCGGCCCTGGTAGTTCGCCGCGACGGTGCTGCGGGAGGAGTCGCTCAGCCGGTACGCGGACACGCTCCGCTGGTCGTGGGTGGCCGCGATGAGCTGCTGGGCGTCGGCGCTGAGGGCCAGGCCGTTGCTGCCGGCGTTGGGGATGAACGTGTCGAAGGTCGACGGCGGCGTGAACCGGCGGATCGTCGACGGCTGGACGTTGTACGGCCCGGTGCCGGCGGCCATGTCGGACATCAGCAGGTAGCCGCCGTCGGCAACCCAGACCGGCCCTTCGAGGAACGAGAAACCACCCTGGATCCTCGTGGCCGACAGTGAGCTTGCCGGCAGCGGTGATCCGTATCCGACCCCCTCCGGGCAGACCCCGGGCGGTGCGCCGGGCGGACCGGCGAGCGCGGCGTGAGCGCCAACATTTGCGGTGTCCACGGCTGTCGAGGGCGTGGCGGCGGCGCCTGTGGCGAACGGCGCGGCGCCGACCGCGAGGCACAGTCCGGCGAGTGCGGCAATTGTGGGACGCCAGGTCATCGAATGCTCCAATCGGCGTCGGCCGTTGCGTGGACCGGCGGTAGGCGGTGTGCGAGGACGCGGGTGACCGGCACGTTGGGGGTGCGGGCCGCCGATGTGTCACCAGGCAGCCTAAGTGACGAACGAGCGAGTCGCATCGGTTTCGTGCCGGTTAATTCGCCGTGAATCACTAAGACGCTGGTCAATGCGTAAACGTTGGGTAGATATTTCCCGGTCGTACCACAGTGGATCCTCCCGCGGCCCGGATCGTTTCAACGGCCCGGGCCCGTGGGTACGCTCCCATCCGCTGATCCCTCGATCGACGGAGACCTATCGTGATCATGGCTTTGCTGCTCGACCTCGCCAACATCGTCGGCGGCTTCCTGCTCGCCGTCGCTCTGCTGCGGCTGCTGCCGCGCGTCGGCGACGACCTGGGCCGCCTCGCCGGTCGGGCCGCCCCGATCGCCTGGGTGGTCGGCGTCGTGGCGCTCGTGACCGGCGGCTACTACCTCATCGTCCACCTGGTGTCCGGGCCCCGGGTGTTCCACTTCGAGGTGGTGGGCATCGGCGTCGGGCTCGCCCTGCTGTGGGAGCGGCTGACCGGACGACCGGCGCCACGCGGCGAGCAGGCGACCGGGGCCACCGGGGCGACTGGGGTCCGCCTCCTGCTCGCGATCTTCGGTCTCATCGCGATCGTCGTCGGCATCCAGGGGCTCTTCACCCCGGACGGCTGACCGGGCCGCCCGCACGACAGGCGGACCGCCGTCGGCCCGTCATCAGCCATCGGCTGCCTCCCCGGACCGTCGCACCGGCACAGGTGCCGCGTGATCCGGGCGGATTGGACGGCCTCGTCGAGGGCGGCCGGGTGACATCGACGGATTAGCTGGCGTCGCCGGTCGTGGCCTCTCCGGTGGCCGGCCGCTGGGAGGGCCGGCGGAACGGGTCCTCCCGGCCCGGCACCGCCTGCTGACCCCGGTCGGTCGACCGCGGCGCGGGCTGCGACGGCATCCGCGGCGACTCGCCGGCCTCGGTGACCAGGCGCTCGGTCTCCTGCACCAGATAGTGCGGTCGGCGCTTCGTCTCGTAGTAGATCCGGCCGATGTACTCCCCGATCACACCCAGGATGGTCATCTGGATGCCGCCGAGACCGATCACGCTGACGATGATCGTGGTGTAGCCGGGAACGTCGATGCCCTTCTCGACGGCGTCCGCCACCACCCAGGCCATGTAGACGAGTGCGATGAGGGTGAGGAACATGCCGCCGTAGATCGCCAGGCGCAGTGGCCGGTTGTTGAACGACAGCAGGCCGTCGAACGCGTAGTTGAACAGCTTGCCGAACGTCCACCTGCTCCGCCCCGTCTGCCGGGTCTCGTTGCGGTGGGCCACCACCACGGTGCGGAAGCCGATCCAGGAGAACAGCCCCTTGGAGAACCTGTTGTATTCCGGCATCGACAGTATCGCGTCCACCGCGAGCCGGGACAGCAGCCGGAAGTCGCCTGCCCCGTCCTGCAGGCGCACGTCGATCCACCAGTTGATCATCCGGTAGAAGGACCGCGAGGCGACCATGCGAACGAACCGGTCACCCCGCCGGTCTCGGCGGGCGATCACCTGGTCGAAGCCCTGCCGATACAGTGCCACCATCTCGGGCAACAACCGTGGCGGGTGTTGCAGGTCGGCGTCCATGATGACGACCGCGTCGCCGGTGGCCCGCTGCAGGCCGGCGAGCATCGCCGCCTCCTTGCCGAAGTTGCGGCTCAGCGACGTGTAGCAGACCGTAGGGTCGGCGGCGGCGAGGCGGCGCAGCGCCTCGAGGGTGCCGTCCTCGCTGCCATCGTCGACGTACACCACCTCGACATCGAGGTCGGTCAGGTCGGCGAGCGTGGCCGTGACGGTCTCGTGCAGGCGCTCCACCGACGATTCCTCGTTGAAGCAGGGCACCACGATGGACAGTCGCACCCCGCTCACCCCGCCCGACCTGTGCTCGGGCATCCGCCGCCGGTGTCCGCGGCGCACTCCCGATCAGAGTCGGTAGAGCAGCGTGCCATCGAGATCCTCCCGAGTGATGCCCAACCCGTCGATGGGCCGGGTCGCGATGCCCTCCCACGGTGTCCCCGCCGTGCGGTCCGGCACGGCGACCACCGACCGCACGCCGATCCCCCGCAGGTACGCCACGCTGGCGGCGTCGGGGAACGACGCCACCGCGATCCGGGTGTTCGCCTGGCTGACCGGCTCGAACCCGGCCAGCCCGTTGGTGATCCGCGGGAACCCGTCGGTCGTCCACAACATGTACGCCAGGTCGCCCACGCTGCCCGCGGGCAGCACCAGGATCGGGTCCTGCGCGGCCCGCATCGCGGCCGGTGGCGGAGTCACCGTCGGGTGGGGTGTCCGGTTGACGCCCTCCAGGGTGACCAGGGCCAGCGGCACCAGCAGGACCAGCGGCATGAGCACCCGCGTCCAGCGGCGGGCCGAGGACTGACCCGATGATGTCGAGGGCTCACCAGGCGATGTCGAGGTCTGGCCCGATGATTGGGCCAGCGCCGTCACCGCTCCCGCGGCCAGCAGCGCCAGCAGCAGGCTGGTCCAGTGCATCATCCGGCCCGGCGTGCGCAGGGCGTCCCAGCCCGGCAGGGAGGTGGACAGGGTCAGGTAACCCGGGTTCCCGTCACCACCGAGGGTCGAGCCCAGGCCCAACAGCACCGTGCCGAGCACACCGAGGCCCAGCGCGATCCGGTGCCGAGCCGGGTACGCCGAGATGAACAGGCCAGCCGCGGCCAGCGCGATAAGCGTTATCCCCGGCAGCAGCGCCATCTCCGGCGGCCAGGACAGCTGTTCGCGGGCGGCGGCGTGCCGCTCACCCCACAGCCACGAGTCGGCGGGTGCGGTCACGAACCCGATGAGCGGGGGAGAGAACATCTTCGTCCACTCCAACCCCCGTTCGGCCTGCGGGTTGAGGTCGACGACGCGCAGGTAGACCAGACCGAGCAGCACCGTCGCCGCGCCGAACACGCCGCCGCCGGCCAGATCCGCGAGCAACAACCGCCGACCGAACGGCGGCCGCTCCCGCTTACGCCACCAGGACCAGCCGTAGAAGCCGGCCGCCACCAGCACCGCGGCCAGCAGGAAATAGACAAGTGGTAGCCCGATGCCGAAGCCGAGCGTGATCTGCCAGGCGGCCACGAGCCACCCGGCCAACGCCCAGCCGGGCCGCCGTCGCTCGGGCCGGTAACCGTGGCGCAGCGACCAGCCATGCCCACGGGCCAGCATCGCCAGGCACAGCGCGATGCCCCCGCTGGACAAGATGTTGAGGTGGCCGGCGTGCGCCAACCGCCAGGGGGCGAACGCCCACGCGATCCCGGCGACCGCCCCGCCCCACCGGTTGGCGCCGAGCTGCCGCGCCAGCACGTACGCCCCGAAGGCCGCGAGCGCGTGCAGCAGCACGTAGAGCACGTTGTACCGGATCACGGCCGCCTCGAAGCCGGAACCGATCATCCCGATCGGGGCGTACCCGAGCAGGGTGTCGCTGTAGGCGAACGTGTATTTCTCCGGGAAGAACGTGTTCGAGTTCCAGAGGTCGGCCGGACTGCTGAAGAGCGCATGCCCCGCCCAGGCGACCTGCCACGCCTGCAACGTCGGGTCACCGAGGTCGTTGGGGATCGTGCTCGCCGGATGCCGCAGCGTCGGCCAGGTCAGCACCACCGACAGCAGCAGGCTGCCCAGTGCCGCCACCGTCCACTCGGGGCGGGCCCAGCGCCACCGACCCCACCGGCTCGGCGTCCGGTCGTCGGACGTTTGTTCGGGGCTCGTGTTCTCGGCGGTTGCTGCGGCGCCGGTGGACCGGGTATTCACGCGATAGATCCTGTCCGATGGTGGGAACCTTGTCCATGCTGTCCGACGCGTGGGTCCGCGCCGTGTCGCATGCGGGGGACGCACAGCCTGGTCATGCGGTGGTCACTCATTGAACACGAGGACCCAGGCGGCCACGCAGACCGGCTCGGTCTCGCCCTCGATCTCCTGCGCAACCCTGCCGGTCCTGGTGACGAGGTCCGGGTGGCGGCCTCGCCCATCTCCGCCTACTCCCGCCAGCCGGTCAGCTCCACCCCCTTGGCCAGCTCCACCCGGAAGCCGATGGCGATCTCACCGCTGTCGCCCGGGGCGAGCGACAGCCGCCAGGCCAGCTCTCCCAGCTCCGTACGCTCCGCCGGCGGCGGCGCCAGGTTCGTCTCCCGCACCACCACCGCCTCGTCGCGGGACACCGGCAACTGGTCGCGTACCTCGATCGTCGCCGTCCGCGGCGTGTGGTTGGCCACGGTGATCCGGTAGTCCATCTCCCGCCGCCGCGTCGACCCGAGCGCGGCCCTGGTCTCCGAGCGCCGGTGCAGCTTCCGTTCCACCCGCAGCCGGTCGTCGACGCCGAGCCCCAGCTCGATCTCCTCGCCCGGCGCCCACATCGGCAGCCCGCTGGCCGCGACGAAGTCGGCGCCGTGGAAGACCGCCGCCGGACCGGGCAGCATCGTGTGCTCCGACGTGTTGCGTACCGTGGCACGCAGGTGCGCCTCCGCGGCGCGGACCGGCACGCTCACGTGGTCCAGTCGGGCCGGCAGCTCCAGCACGGCGATTGTGGCTCGGTGCGCGCTGCCGTCGGCCGGCACCGCCGCCGGCCGGGCCGGCCGATAGGTGGCGGCGCTGACACCCTGCTCGATCTGGGCGACGCTCTCCTGCAACCGGGGCCGGGGCGCCGAGTTCCGGGCCATCGCGCCGCCCGGTGCCGGTGGCGGCATTCCGACCGGCATGGCCGCCGCCGCGCCCGCGACCGGCATCGGCCGAAGTCGGTCGAGATACCAGGGCGAGAGTTCGGGTACGACTGTCGTCGCCGCCGGCCGCGCGGTCGAGAGCTTAAGCTCGCACTCCGGCCAGTCCTCTCCGGTGTTCTGGCTGACCAACCCGAACCAGGTGACGGTCATGGTGTCCTCGACCAGCCGCAGGTCGTAGGAGGGTCGCCACACCGCGCCGTCGACCAGGTAGGTCAGCTCCAGTTCCACCTCCGCGTCGTCGGCCGTCACCGAGACCGTCACCTCGGCGGCCAACCGGTCCGGCGTCCGCTTGCCGCGCGCGGCGTTCAGGTCGCGCTCGACCGCGGCCAACTCCGCGACCAGGTCGGTGCGCCGCCGAGACAGCCCGCGCCGCCGGCCGCGTGACTCGGCGAGCTGACCGGCCACCGAGTCGCTGAAGGCCGCCACGTCGGTCGGCGCCGCGTCGCCGGAGGCCAACGCCCGGGCGTACGTGCCACCGGCGCGCTCGGCCAGCCGGGTGAGGAACTCCCCGCGCTGTTCCTCGATTGCGTCCGCGTCCGCGACCTCGGCCAACTCGTCGTTCAGCTCGCGGCGTCGCTGCTCGAGGTGGACGATCTGCGGGTCGGTGCTGTGGGCCTGCCGCCAGGTGGTCACGTCCACACCGAGGACCGTGGCCGCGCCCCGACCACCGACCCGGATGGAGTCGCGCCGCAGGCCGAGGGGGAGTGGCGCGACGCGTACGCGGTGCTCGCCGGCGGTCAGCCGAGGGCTGCCCCGGCGGGTGACCCGGGCCCGGTCCGGATAGACGGTGACACCGACGATGGGCGCGTCAATCTCTGTGCTCTCCACGGCGCGAGGGTAATCCAGGCGCGCGCACCACCACCCGGCCATCCATCCGTCGCCCCGACCGCCCGTACGCTCGGCCGGGCGGGCGCCTGATCCGCGAGACGAGGGGGAGGTGAACCGGTGGTGCGTGATGACGTGGCGGAATTGGCGGAGATCTGGGGGCCGCCAACCTGGTCGGCTCCGGTCCGCGCCGAGCGGCTGGCTCAGTTCGCGGGCGCGGTGCCGGATCTGCTGCTGGCGTGTTGGCGTAGGTACGGATTCGCCGGCTTCGGCGACGGGCTGTTCTGGTTGTGTGATCCCGAGGTGTGGCAGCCGGCGGTCGACGCGTGGACGAACGGCCTTGTCCTACCGAGCGAAGAACGATGGATCGCGGTGAGCCGCAGCGCGTTCGGCGATCTGCAGGTGTGGGGGCAGCAGACGGGTGCGCGGTTGTCGATAAGCGCGCAGCACGGGTGGGTGATCCATACGGATCGGTCGGCCGGCGAGATGTCGGACGATCGCCGCGACGACCGGCTCTACGCGCTGCTGATGTGCCAGGACCGCCGCAGTGTCGACCTGTGCGGCGCCGATGGAGAACCGTTGTTCGACCGGGTCCTCGCACTGCGTGGCCCGGTCGGCCCCGACACCGTCTACGGCTTCGTCCCGGCCCTGGGTCTCGGCGGGGCGCTGCGCCCCGACCGGGCGGAGATCTGCGCCGGACCCGTCCATCTGGAGCTGCTCGCCGAGCTCTCCGAGCGTCGCGTCATGGACAACGAAGATCTTCTGCACCTGTGGCTGGACCGATGACGGTGTGGCGGCGAGTGCGGGCCACCGACACGGGCCTCAACGGGCGCGCCGCGCGCCTGCTGACCAGTGAGCCGACCGACGACGCGGGATGGCCGGCCGACCTGCCGGCCGGTGCGACGGAGGTGGTCATCGTCGAGGACACCCCCAGCCCGACAGCCACTCTGCGGGTGCGGACCAGTGGGGACGACGCGCCGACGAGTGCGCGGGTCAGGTTTGACCAGCTCGCCGTACCTGAGTCGGGCGGAGCAGGGTGCTGAGGTGCCTAACCCTGGCAGGATGTGGTTGCCGCCGGGAGAGGTCGCAATACTTCGAGTCATGAACGCGAGAGGACAGCTCGGCGATTTCCTCCAGGCCCGACGCTCCCAGCTGAGGCCGGAGGACGCCGGCGTGGTGACCTACGGCGACCGGCGGCGCGTCCGAGGGTTGCGCCGGGAGGAACTGGCCCTCCTGGCCGGAGTGAGCGCCTCGTACTATTCGCGCCTGGAGCAGGGTCAGGCCGTCAACGCCTCACCCGAGGTCCTGGAGGCGCTCGCTCGGGCCCTGCAGCTCGACGAGGCGGAACGTCGCCACCTGACCGAGCTCGCGGCCGGGACCCGGCGTCGGCCCGCCGTCCGGCGTCCGCCGCCGGAGCGGGTGAGCCCGGCGGTACGCCAGCTCGTGGCGACGCTCGGTGACGTACCCGTGGTGGTGCTCGGTCGTCGTGCCGACGTGCTGGCCTGGAACGTCGGCGGCCACGCCCTGTTCGCCGGCCATCTGGACAACACGCTCCCCGAGCGACCGAACCAGGGCCCGAACATGGCGCGGCTGGTGTTCCTGGACGCGCACACCCGTGACCTGTACGTGGACTGGCCCACGAAGGCCCGCGCCGTGGTGGCGACGCTGCGGATGGTCTCCGGGCAGCACCCGAACGACCCGTCGCTGGCCGCGCTCGTCGGGGAGCTGACGGTGCGGAGTCCGGAGTTCGGCGCCATGTGGGCCGACCATCGGGTCAAGGCCGGCGGCGGCAGCGCGTACGAGATGCGCCACCCGCTTGTCGGCACGATGACCGTGACCCAGCAGGCACTGCGGACCGAGGACGGTCAGACGGTCGTCGTCGCCACCACCGAACCCGGCTCGGCGTCGCACGCCGCGATGACGTTGCTCCTGCACGGCGCTGTCACCTCCCGCGCCGGCACTCGGCCGCAACCGGCCATGCGCGAATAGCGCCCTTTTCCCAACGGCTCGAAAACGAGGTGCTCCGCAAGGAGCGCCGGACCCTTCGCGCCCTCATCAGCCGTGACAACACGGTTTTCCGAGAGGAACAGAAATGCGCAAGAGAATGATGACCCTCGCAGTGGCCCTCGCGGCGGCCGGCGTCAGCGTCGTGACGGTTGCGCCGTCGAGCGTCGCCCAGGCGGGGCCCGCACGGGCAAGCGCCGTCGGACCGGCCGGGCCGTCGACCGCGCCGCTGCCCTCGCGGATCGCGGTCCACTTCGATCTGGCGAACGGGCAGATGCCGGAGAACATCGCCATGGGCCCGGACGGCACGGCGTACGTCACCTTCGCGGCCGCCCGGCAGGTCGTCGCCGTCACCCCGTCCGGTGCGACGCGGATCCTGGCGACCCTGCCCGCGCCGGCCGACGGCGGTGTGAACACGCCGGTGCTCGGGTTCGCGCTGACCACCGGCATCGTCCGGATGGCCGACGGGACGCTCTACGTCCTCTACGCCAGCGGCGACGCCGCCACCACCGGCCTCTACCGGCTGCGCCCGGGCCGGGTTCCGCAGCGCATCGCCGCCCTGCCGGCTGCCGGACTGCCCAACGGCCTGGCGTTCGACGCGGTGGCGAGCAGGTTCTACGTCACCGACTCGGTGCTGGGCACGATCTCGACAGTCCCCCTGCAGGGCGGCCGCGTCGAGGTGTGGTCCTCGGCGCCGGAGCTCGCCTCCACGGGTTTCCTCGGCGCCAACGGCATCAAGGTACGCCCCGACGCGATCTGGGCGACGAACCTCGACCAGGGAACGTTGCTGCGCATCCCGCTGCGGCACAGCCGTCCCGGACCCGTCCGGGTGGTGGCGACCGGCCTCGTCGGCATCGACGACTTCGACTTCGCGGGCGCCGGTGACCAGCAGGTCGTCGCCGCGCTCAACGGGCCGAACACGCTCGTGAGCATCGACGCCGCGGGCCGTTCCCGAACGCTGATGAGCGGCGCCGACGGGTTGCAGAACCCGACCTCGGTGGCCGTCCGTGGCCGCACCCTCTACGTGCTCAGTGCCGCGTACACCACCGGCGCCGACCCCAACCTGGCCCTGGCCACCCTGCCGCGCCGCTGACCCGTCACCTTCCAGGAGGTCCCCTTGCTCGAGATCAAGCAGTGGGGTCGGTTCCCCCGTTACTGAACACGCGGGTTTCCCGCCGCCGTCGTACGACGGCGGCGGGCGCTCGTGCGTCGGGGCTTTCCCGTCATCGGGTCGGGTTTGTGGTCGTGGGGCGCCAGGCCAGCCAGCCGCGGCAGAGCACGTAGGCCGCGGCGACGACGGCGACCAGCCCGATGTCGATGAAGGCCGACAGGCGTGCCTCGGCAACGTCGCCGATCGCCAGGCCGAACACCACGAGGGCGGTCTTGCCGGCGAGCACGATCTCCCAGACGCCCGCCGACTGGCGCGGCCTGATCGCGAGCAGGGCGAAGAGCCCGGCGAAGATGGCGAAGCTGGAGACTCGCCAGCCTTCGATGAACAGGCGGTCGTCGGGCGCGTTGAGGGTCAACAGGACGCCGTTGACGAACGCCCCGAGGGTGGCGAGGGCGGCGACGGCCGCGAGTCCACGACCGATGCGGTCGGCGGAGCGGGCGGGGGCGGTGGTGTCGGTGCGCAAGGCGGTCGCGGTGGTCATGAGAACCCCATCTCTGCGATACGAATTTAACTTACATCCGTTAACTTACACACTTACCTAACGGCTGTAAAGTGATGGGTCGTGGGATGTCGAGGGGGTCGCGGGTGCGACCGCGCTCCACCGCTGCTCAGCCGGCAGGTCAGCCACCCGGCGAACCGCCCGCGCGGTGCGACCCGCGCGTAGCCGGCACCGGACCTCGGCCATACGCTGGCACCCGGAAGAGGGAGGTGGCGCGCCGCACGCGTCAGGCGGCGCGGCCCGCTCCGTTGCGACTCAGGGCTGGGTAGTGCATGCGCGTCATTCCGGGCAGGACTCCGAAGTACATGGTCATCCGCGACGACCTGATCAAGCGGATCAGCAGGGGGGAGTTCGCCCCCGGTGACGCGCTGCCCGGCCAGCGACACCTGAGCGAGCAGTACGGCGTCAGCCTCATGACGCTGCGGCAGGCCCTGGACGAGCTGTGTGACCGGGGAGTGGTGGATCAGCTTCCCGGTAAGGGCACCTACGTCCGGGCGATGCCGGTCCCGTACTCGATGGGCAACCTGCGCAGCCTCGCCGACGACCTGCGTGCGCACGGCATCGAGGTGCTGACCCGGGTGCTGGCCCGCGACGTCGTCGCGGTGCCCGACGAGCTCGCCGCGCGGTTGGGGATCCCCGTGGGCGACAAGGTGCTCACGCTGGAGCGGGTCCGGGTCGTCCGGGGCGCTCCGCTGATCCATCAGGTGTCCTATGTTCCGCAGCCCTTCGGCGACCTGCTCCAGGGCGTCGACTTCGAGAAGAACGAGCTGTACGCCGTGCTCGCCGAGCGGGCCGGCGCGGCGGCCGTGCAGGCCGAGGAGACGATCTCGCCGGTGCTCATGCCCGAACGCATCGGTGATCTGCTCGGACTCCCCGAAGGCGTTCCGGCGATGCGCAGCGAGCGGATCACCCGCGACGCCGACCGGCGCACGCTTGTTGTCGACGTCGCCATCCTCGCGGGAGACAGCGTCGTGATCAGGAACATTCGCGAGGTCAGCGGCAATCAGATCAGCTACGCGGTCGGTGCTGGCACCGGGCTGTCCGGGGCTGGCGGCCCCGGACCGGGCTGACGGGAGGGGCGGCGGGAGCCGCCGCGCGCCCGCCTCAACTGTTCTAGAACTACTTGTCGACAGATCTAGAACACCGCTCGGTTGCCCTGCTATAAAGACCTCATCGTTCTAGAACTGTGAGGGGATGTGCCGTGGATCAGCTCCTACGCTCCGCCCGCCCAGCAGCCCAAACCGACCCCCGTCGACCCTCGGGGCTCGGCAGGTTCGGTGACTACGGCGGACGCTTCGTGCCGGAGTCGCTCGTTCCGGCCTGTGTCGAGGTCGAGCGGGCCTTCACCCAGGCCTGGGCGGATCCGCTGTTCCGCGGCGAGCTGAACCACCTGCTCTCCGTCTACGTCGGCCGGCCGACGCCGCTGACGCCCGCGCTGCGACTCTCGGCGGAGCTGGGCGTCAACCTGCTGCTCAAGCGGGAGGATCTCACCCACACCGGCTCCCACAAGATCAACAATGTGTTGGGGCAGGCGCTGCTGGCCCGGCGGATGGGCAAGCGGCGACTGATCGCCGAGACCGGCGCGGGCCAGCACGGCGTGGCCACCGCCACCGCCGGTGCCCTGTTCGGCATGCCGACCACCGTCCTGATGGGCGCGAAGGACATCGAACGGCAGCAGCTCAACGTCTTCCGGATGAAGATGCTGGGCGCCGAGGTGGTGCCCGTGACCTCCGGCAGCCGCACCCTCAAGGACTCCTGCAGCGAGGCCCTGCGCCACTGGGTCACCTCCGTCGACGACACCTACTACTGCTTCGGCTCGACGATGGGCCCACACCCGTACCCGTGGATGGTCCGCCAGTTCCAGCGGGTGATCGGTGACGAGGCCCGCGCGCAGTGCGCGGTCGACCTCGTCACCGGCACCCCCGACTACGTCGTGGCCTGCGTCGGCGGCGGGTCCAACGCGGCCGGCACGTTCGCCGGCTTCATCGACACGCCGGCCCGGTTGTTCGGTGTCGAGGCGGCCGGTGGCGCCGCGATCAGCGCCGGCACCCCCGGCGTGTTGCACGGCTTCCGCTCCCTGGTGCTGCAGGACGAGCACGGGCAGATCAGTGAGGCCCACTCGATCGCCGCCGGTCTGGACTACCCGGGCGTGGGGCCGGAGCACGCGTACCTGGCCGAGTCGGGTCGGGCCACCTACGTGACGGTGGACGACGGCGAGGTGCTCGCCGCCACCCACCGGCTGGCCCGTGCGGAGGGCATCCTCTGTGCGCTGGAATCCGCCCACGCGGTCGCCTGGGTGATCCGTGCCGCCGGTGACGGCACGATCCCCCCGGGTGCGACGGTGCTGCTCACGCTCTCCGGGCGGGGCGACAAAGACATGGCGACCCTGATGGAGCTGTCGTGAACGCGCTGGAGATCCGGGCCCGCGCCGCCAAGGCCGCCGGCCACAAGCTGCTCGTGCCGTACGTGACGGGTGGTGTCACCGGGAACTGGACCGACCTGTTGCGGGCCGCCGTGGACGCGGGCGCCGACGCCATCGAGGTTGGCCTCCCGTTCTCCGACCCCATTCTGGACGGACCTGTCGTGCAGGAGTCGTCGCACCGGGCCCTGCTCCGGGGCGTCACCACCCGGCAGATCCTCGACGAGGTCACCCGGCTCGCACTGCCCGTGCCGTTGATCGCGTTCACCTACGCCAACCTGGTCCTGCACGGCGGGGCCGACCGGTTCTGCGCCGCGCTCGCCGACGCCGGGGTGGACGGTCTGATCGTGCCGGACCTGCCGGTCGACGAGATGGAGCCGGTCTCCACGGCGGCGGCGGGCAGCATGCTCGACCTCGTGCTGCTCGCCTCCCCGGCGACCGTGCCGCAGCGCCTGGACGAGATCGCCACGCGCAGCCGGGGCTTCGTCTACGCGGTAAGTGTCATGGCGACCACCGGCGAGCAGTCCACGTTGGGCCAGGCCGGCGAGCGGTTGGTGACATCGCTGCGACAGGCCACGGATCTGCCCGTGGTCCTCGGCTTCGGGATCTCCGGTCCGCAGCAGGCGGCCGAGGCCGTCGGGTACGCCGACGGGGTCGTGGTGGGCTCGGCGCTCATGCGTCGCGTGCTCGACGGGGCTCCGGCGGCGGAACTTGGTGATGTCCTGACCCAGCTCCGGACGGCGCTGGACGCGACCGCCCGGTGACGGCTGACCATTGCGGTGGAGCGACTCACCGGGTCCGACGGCAGTGGTGCCGTCGGACCCGGCCGCTCAGCGGTCGTGACAGCCGACCTTGTCGCCGATCTCCGCCGGGATGCCGAACGGGCTGCACTCGAGAGCGCTGCCCTCGCCCAGCTTCCGCCAGGTGCCGTCCGAGTACTCGAACACCATCACGCCGTCGCCCTGCATCCCGGGGTCGACGGCGCGAATACCCGCGGTGGCCCACCGGCGGGCGCACTTGATGTGGTCGGGGTTGATCCGGTGGGTGGCGCTGTTCAGCCCGGACGCCCGCTGTAGGGTCGCGGCACCGACAGGACAGGCGGTCTCGGTGGTGGTCGGCGTCGCGGCCACCGCACTGCGGGTCGGCGACGCGCCGGTGGTCGGCCGCGCAGCGGAGGCGGACGTGGCGCTGGGTACGGGTGACGTAGTGCTGTCGCCGGCTACCGGAGTGGCCGGGGCGGTGGTGCAGGCCGCCAGGCCTGCCAGCAGGGTGACGGGTACGAGGGCGCGGAGCGCGGTGCGGGTCATCGTTCCTCCGGATCAGCAGGAATGGCGGTTTCGCGCTACACGCGGTCCAGTCGACTGTGGTTGCAGTCGATCTGACATGCTGCGCGTTGCTTGCTCGTGACGATCCGCATACCGCTGGTCCCCTTACTCTTAAGCTTTTTTGAAGTCCCGTGGCTCAGCTAGGCGGCTGGCCGGCCGGCTTACTACCCCCATCCCGTCTGGATCATCCCCGCTCTGCGAGCCGGGCTGAACGTCCTTGGCGCTGTAGGCCCGCTCGGTAACCTGCAGGCTGTTTCGGGAGGATCGCCATGACCTACACGGCAGAGTTCGGTGCGGCCAGCGCCACGTACCACCCCGAGGGCGGCCAGGAGCGGGCGATGATGAGGTCCGGCACGGTCGGTCGGTTCGTCGCCCCCGGCAGCGCCACCCAGGGGCGCTTCGGCCTCTACGAGTGGCGGATGCCGGCGCGCGCCGGCGGAGCCGAGGCGCACTTCCACCGGACCTTCTCCGAATCCTTCTACGTGGTGTCCGGGACGGTGCGCCTCTACGGCGGGTCGGGGTGGACCGACGGGCGACCCGGCGACTTCCTGCACGTGCCCGAGGGCGGCGTGCACGGCTTCCGCAACGACAGCGACGCCGAGGCGGTGATGCTGATCCTCTTCGCGCCTGGCATTCCGCGCGAGACCTACTTCCGCGAGCTTGCCGAGATCGCCGCGACCGGCCGGACCCTCTCCGAAGAGGAGTGGACCGACCTGTTCGCCCGCCACGACCAGTACCGCGCCTGACGCCGCCACGCCGCACGCCTCCACCGGCCGCTGGTCCCCATCGCGCGCCGACGACGCCCGCTCGCCGCCGTACATCTGATGTATGTGTCGCCGGAGCGGCGTCCGCCGGCGTCTTGCCGGCGCTCGGCGTCGCCGGGCCCGCTGGCGTCGTGACGATCATCCATGACGGCAGGGCCCGGTGGTGCGGATTGTACCCGTCAATCGATCGTTGCCTATTGCGTTGCGCCGGAGTAACCTTCGCGAAACACATCAGATGTCTGGCTGACTCGGGCCCGTCGCTGGCCTGCTCCACAAGGGCCTGGTCGATCCGGGAAGCCGACCCATCTCGGTTACCACAGTTGTCACGCATCGGGGTGGCCGGATCGGTCACCGTTTGGAGGATCGATGTCAGACCTGACCCGACGCCAAGCCCTCAAGATCGGTGCGGCCGGCGCGGGCGGTGCCCTCCTGCCGCTGCCCTGGACGGCCGTCGCCAACGCGGACTCGGTGGCGCCGCCGCAGGTGCTGGCCGCCGGTGACCTCGCGCTCTGGTACGACGAAGGGGCCGGCACCGACTGGCTGCGGGCGCTGCCCATCGGCAACGGTCGGCTCGGCGCCATGGTCTTCGGCAACGTCGACACGGAACGCCTCCAGCTCAACGAGGACACCGTCTGGGCCGGCGGGCCCCACGACCCCAGCAACCCCCGAGGCGCGGGAGCGCTGGCGGAGATCCGGCGGCTGGTCAACGCGAACCAGTGGACCCAGGCCCAGGATCTGATCAACCAGACCATGATGGGTAACCCCGGCGGCCAGCTGGCCTACCAGACCGTCGGCAACCTCCGGCTCGCCTTCGGCTCCGCCAGCGGAGCGTCGCAGCACAACCGGACGCTCGACCTCACCACCGCCACCGCCACCACGACGTACGTGCTGAACGGCGTCCGACACCAGCGGGAGGTGTTCGCCAGCGCGCCGGACCAGGTCATCGCGATCCGGCTGACCGCCGACCGGACCGGCTCGATCAGCTTCACCGCCACCTTCGACAGCCCGCAGCGCACCACGGTGTCCAGCCCGGACGGCACCACCATCGGCCTCGACGGCGTCTCCGGAAACATGGAGGGCGTCACCGGCGCGGTCCGCTTCCTCGCCCTGGCCAACGCCACCGTCAGCGGCGGCAGCGTGTCCAGCTCCGGCGGCACCCTGCGGGTGACGAACGCCAACAGCGTGACCCTGCTGGTCTCCATCGGCTCCAGCTACGTCAACTACCGCAACGTCGGCGGCGACTACCAGGGCATCGCCCGGCAGCGCCTCACCGCCGCGCGGGCCAGCAGCTACGACCAGCTGCGCAGCCGGCACGTGGCCGACTACCAGGCGCTGTTCGGCCGGGTCACCCTGGACCTGGGCCGCACCTCCGCGGCCGACCAGACGACAGACGTCCGGATCGCCCAGCACAACAGCGTCAACGACCCGCAGTTCTCGGCGCTGCTGTTCCAGTTCGGGCGGTACCTGCTGATCTCGTCCTCGCGGCCCGGCACACAGCCGGCAAACCTCCAGGGCATCTGGAACGACTCGCTGGCCCCGTCCTGGGACTCGAAGTACACGATCAACGCCAACCTGCCGATGAACTACTGGCCGGCCAACACCACGAACCTCGCCGAGTGCCACAACCCGGTCTTCGACCTGGTCCGAGACCTCGCCGTCACCGGCACGCGGACCGCCCAGGTGCAGTACGGCGCCGCCAGTGGCTGGGTCACCCACCACAACACCGACGCGTGGCGGGCCACCGCGGTGGTGGACGGCGCGTTCTGGGGCATGTGGCAGACCGGTGGCGCCTGGCTGTCCACGTTGATCTGGGACCACTACCTGTTCAACGGCGACATCGAGTTCCTGCGGACGAACTACCCGGCCATGAAGGGCGCCGCGCAGTTCTTCCTCAACACCCTGGTGACCGAACCGACCCTCGGCTACCTGGTGACCAACCCGTCGAACTCGCCGGAACTCAGCCACCACTCGAACGCCAGCGTGTGCGCCGGCCCCACGATGGACAACCAGATCCTGCGGGACCTGTTCGACGCCTGCGCCCGCGCGAGCGAGATCCTCGACGTGGACAGCACCTTCCGGGCCCAGGTACGCGCCACCCGGGACCGCCTCCCACCGATGAAGGTCGGCTCGCGCGGCAACATCATGGAGTGGCTCTACGACTGGGTGGAGACCGAGCCCAACCACCGGCACATCTCGCACCTGTACGGCCTGGCCCCCAGCAACCAGATCACCAAGCGCGGCACCCCGCAGCTGTTCGAGGCGGCCCGGCGCACCCTGGCGCTGCGCGGCGACGACGGCACGGGCTGGTCGCTGGCCTGGAAAATCAACTTCTGGGCTCGGATGGAGGAGGGTAAGCGGGCCCACGACCTGATCCGCTACCTCGCCACCACCGCACGGCTCGCGCCCAACATGTTCGACCTGCACCCGCCGTTCCAGATCGACGGCAACTTCGGCGCCACCGCCGGCATCGCCGAGATGCTGTTGCAGAGCCACGCGGGCGAGCTGCACATCCTGCCCGCGCTGCCCCCGGCCTGGCCGAGTGGGCGGGTGGCTGGCCTGCGGGGTCGGGGCGGGCACACGGTCGACGTCACCTGGAGCAGCGGTCAGGCCACCGAGATCCTCGTCCGACCCGACCGCTCCGGCACGGTCCGCCTGCGCGCCCGGATCCTCACCGGCACCGTCACCGTGGTCGACACCGCCGACGGTACGGCGGCCCGGGTCACCCGGATCGAGTCCGACCTGATCGAGGTCACCGTGCAGGCCGGGCGCACCTACCGGGTCACCAGCACGGGCGTCGCCCTACCGACGCTGGAGCAGAGCTTCAGCAACGTCGGCATCACCAGCGACAGCAACACGAACGTCGGCAACTTCGACGGCGGTGGGGCGTCGCTCTCGGCGCAGGCCCTGGCCGCTGCCGGTGCCAGCCCGGGAGGCACCGTGAGCCGCAACGGCGTCAACTTCCGGTGGCCAAGCGTCAGCTCGGGCGCCGCCGACAACGCCATCGCCTCGGGCCAGACGATAGGCGTGACCGGCACGGGCAGGACCCTCGGCTTCCTCCTGACCGGCACCTACGGCGCACCGTCGGGCACCGGCACGGTGGTCTACGCCGACGGCACCCGCCAGACGTTCACGCTGAGCACGCCCGACTGGTACGGCGGGCCGAGCTCCGCGGGGACCGCGGCCATCGTGTCCGCGTACCAGAACCGGCCCAACAACCAGCGGCAGAACACGGCCGCCTGCGTCTACTACGTCGGTGTCGCGTTGCAGAGCAAGGCGGTCGCCTCGGTCGTGCTGCCCAACATCAGCGCCCGGCCGGCGACGAACGTGTCGACGATGCACATCTTCGCCATCGCCATCGGGGGCTGACGGCGACAGATCCCGCTCGGGGGAGCGAGACCGGGCCCGTCCCTTCTGGGGACGGGCCCGGTCGCGGCTTACGGCGCCGCGGTGGCTCGCCAGGGCGTGTGTCAAAGCCCCTGGCCGGCCTGCGGCGGGCCCAGACGACGACCGGCCGCGTTGGAGATTGGTCCGGATACAACACCGGTATCCGGACCAATCTCCGCCTTGCCGGACCGCCGCCTGGACTCCGCCTCGGCTCGACCGAGGACTTTGACACACGCCCTAGCGGATGCGCTCGCCTCGGCTCGCGACCCGGAAGTAGTCGAAGGCGACGTCGAGGTCGGTGGAGGTGCCGGCCCGGTTGAAGGCCACCAGCCCGGCCTTCGTCGTCTCGACGTTCAACGTCGTGGAGCCGATGTAGCGGTAGATGCTCCCGTCGCGTGAGTAGTAGGCGCGGTAGCTGTCGCCGATCTTGGTGAGTCGGAGCCAGATGGCGCCGTCGGCCCCGACGATCCGCTGGGCGTCCGCGCCGGTGATCTCCACAGTCGACGTCGCGCCGTTCTGCTCGCGCAGCAGGACGAGCCGGACCTTGTTGACGGCCGCGGTCGCGCTGCCCATCTCCCAGGCGAGCTTCACGTAGTTGTTGTCGTCGGCGTACCCGATGACACCGCCCTGTTCGTTGTTGGCGGCCAGCGGGCGGGAGAAGACGACCTTGGACTCGGCCGTCCAGTCACCGTCGACGTCCTGCAGGGCCAGGTTCTTCGCGGTGTTGGTGCCGCCCTGCAGGTCACCCTGCTGCGCGGTGATGACGAGCGACCCGTCGGCCAGACGCCACCGGCTCTCGTCCGGTCGTACCCACTGCCACTGGGAGCCGAGTGCGGCCGAGCCGAACTCGTCGCTGCCCGTGCTCGTCGTGTTCAGGTCCACCGTGTAGACCGACGTCGCCGCGCCGTTCGTGACGGTGACCCGAGCCTGCCCGGTGGCGCTGCTCGCCTGCTCGACGGCGACCGAGGCGGCGGGATCGGCGGCCTCGGCGGTGACCGTCGGCACGGCCGTGGCGCCGGCCGGGAGGAGGGCGTTGTAGTGCAGCGTCGTCGGCGCGAAGGAGGTCAACGGCTCGCCGCCCACGCGCAGGCTCGTCAGCGTCGTGTCGGGCACCAGGTTGAAGACGTAGTTCTTCACCAGCGGGCCGAAGAAGCTCTCCGTCGTGACCTTGACGACCGCCTGCCCGGGAACGGTCACCGCCTGGGACACGATCTGGTAGCGCGCCTTGCGGTCGGCCGTCCGCACCTTCGTGATGGTGGGGGAGCCCCCGGCGCGAACCGGGATGGTGTACGAGGCGTCGGACAGGTTGAAGCCGCCGAACGTCTTCCCGTTCACGACGATCGTCGCCGATAGGGGCGCGTCGTCGACCGGGATGTCCCGCCCGCTGAACTCCTTCCAGTAGTTCACCGACGTGTCCCGCCAGTCGGCGGCGTCCGTCTCGTGGACGGCCAGCTTGGCGCGTACCTCCGCGAACCGCCGTGCGTCGATGTCGACCTGGAGCGTCTCCCAGGTCTCCCGCATCCAGGTCACGTACTGCACGCCCATCTGGTAGCGGTAGACCAGCTCGTCCCAGAACGGCCGGCCGCTGTCCATCCGATGGCCCCACGGCACGTGGTGGAACCACATCAGCAGGTTCTCCGGGACCGAGTCGATGTCTCCGTAGCGCCGCTGGAGGCGGGGGAAGTACTGGGCGGCGAGGTTGCTGCCGGTGGGGGAGCGGTCGTAGCCGAGGCCGACGGTGTCGGCCTGGTTGTAGTAGACCGGGCTCCAGTCGTCGCGGCCCGCCCAGTCGGCCGGGTCGGGACGGTAGTGGGCGCCCTCGGCGAACTGGTGGCCGATGCCCAGCGGCGTCTGGTAGCTCACCAGCGCCTCCCACGACCCCATCATCATCGTGCGGATGGTGTCGACGACACGCCTGTCGTTGCCCCAGGTCATCCGGACCCAGTCGGTCGCGATGTCCGCCGAGTCGAGCGTCCAGTTCCACGCCTGACGGCCGAAGGCGAAGAGGTTGGCCTGGGCGAAGTGGTGCCCGGTCAGGTTGTCGGCGTTGCCGAGGTTGGCGACACCCACGATGGCGGTGTCCGGATGGTGCTGGGCGCTCCCGTCGACGATGTTGCCGACCAGGCGCTTCTTGAGCAGCTTCCCGTTCGCGTCGGTCGCGTACGTGTCGGTCTTGAGGATCTCCTCGTACATGGGGCCGAGGTAGGTGAGCATCCAGTTCTGGCCCGTGTACTCCTGCGTGATCTGAAACTCCAGCGCCTGGTTGGTGTTCTCCATCCGGCCGAACATGGGGTGGATGGGCTCCCGGGCCTGGAAGTCCAGCGGCCCGTTCTTGGTCTGTAGGAACACGTTGTCGGCGAAGCGGCCTCTGCTGCCGTCCGGCTGGACCTCGTCGTCGATCGGCCCGAACTCCAGGTAGGCCCGCTTGAGCCGGTCGTTGTCGACCTCGGCGTTGTAGACGAACGTCCGCCAGTGGACCGTCATCCCGAGTGGCGCGACAGCCGCGCCGATGGCGTTGGCGCCGTCGCCGTGGTCGTACCCGAAGTCCTGCGGGCCGGGCTGGCCCTCCGAGTTGGCCTTCACGGTGAAGCCCATGAAGTCCGGGATGGCGGCCTGGATCTGCTGCGCCCGGCGCTGCCACCAGCCCCGGAAGTCGGTGCCGTACGGGTCGAGTTGGCTGTTGGTGAGCGTGTCCGGTGCGAACCGGGCGTCCGTGGGGGCGGTGTAGCGGATCGACAGGCCCAGCTTGATGCCGTACGGACGCAGCGCGTCGGCGAGGGCCGCCTCCTGCGCGATCCGAGCGCTGGTCAGGTACGCGTTGTCGGCGTTGACGTTGTTGATGGTGATGCCGTTGATGCCCAGCGACGCCAACGCGCGTGCCACGACGACGTAGCGGTCGAGGATGACGGGCAGGTTGGCGCCGGCGCTCGCCCCGGTCGCCGCGAAGTTGAAGATCGCCCCGGTCTCGCCGTTCAACCCGCCCAGTCCGGAGGCGTTGTTGCCGGCGTAGAGGCGCTCGGTCTCCCAGTTGTTCAGCAGTCGATGCTTGATCTTGGGTGACTCCGCGATGCGGAGGTGGTCGATGGGCTTCTGCGTCTGCGCCAGCCGCAGGAAGGCGTAGGTCCCGTAGAGCGCGCCGAGGTCGGTGTTGCCGGCGATGACGGTGAACCGGTCCTTGCCGCGAGACAGCGAGCGGACGAGGTAGCCCTCGTCGCCGACCCCGGCCAGGTCGCGGGCCGGGACGAGGCGGCGCACCAGCGGCGAGCTGGCCGGCGTGCCCACCACGACAGCGCCATCGGGGACCCGGTCGCCGCTGACCTCCGTCACGGGTGCCGCCCGGTCGAGGAGCCCGCCCAGGCCGCGCACCAGCTCGTCGCGGGCCGCGCCGAGGGTGGTCTCGGCCAGCTTCTCGGTGGAGCCGGGCGCCATGGCGAGGTCGGCCGTGTGCCGGTGGACCCGGGTGGCGTCGGCGTTCTCGACCACGATCGACGTGGCGGTGCGGCGGTAGTCGCGCAGCAGCTTCGGGTCGCTGACCGGCACGTATCGCAACCACAGATCGGAGCCGCCGTAGGTGTCCGGCGACTCGGCGGCGGTGGCGGGCGTGGTGGCGACGGCGAGGGTGGCCGCCACCGTGGCGAGCGCCGTGCCGAGCACGACGAGAACTCGCCGCAGCCTGGGCACCGGACCTCGGTTCATTGCCTTCTCCTCTGTTGTCCGACGGAGACGTCGATCGGGACGGCGCACGAACGCAGTGATGCAGATGAATGGAAGGTGCGCCGATCCTGTCCGGGGTGTCGCGGGCTGGGCAAGGAGTTGTCGTTTCTTGTCGCGCGTGCCCTCACCACAGGTGCGCCGCCGGGTTGGGCGCCGGCCGCTGCCGTGCCCAGGGCGACCGGGCCCGACCCGGGCTCGGGTTGCGCGCGGCTGTGGAGTGGCGGACCACGAGGCGGACCGGGAGGACCATCGGTCGACCGGTGTGCCCGGGTGCCCCCTCGATCATCGTGAGCAGGTGTCGGGTCGCGGCCGAGCCCTCCGCGTACAGGGGTGCCGCGACGGTGGTCAGCCCGGGTGTGACGATGTCGGCCGCGACGATGTTGTCGAAACCCACGATGCTGACCTCACCCGGGATGTCGACGCCCCGCGCGCCGAGACCGCGGATGAGGCCGATCGCCATCTGGTCGTTGAAGGCGAGGACGGCGGTCGCCGGCCGGGCGCACAACTCCTCGGCGGCCCGCTCGCCGCCCGCGATTGTCGGGCTGAAGGGGCCGATCTGGCGTACCTTGATCTCCAGCTCCATGCCGGCCTCGAGGAGCGACCGCCAGCGGATGCCGTTCGGCCAGGAGGCCTCCGGCCCGGCGACGTACGTGATGTGGTCGTGCCCCAGCTCACCAAGGTGCTCGACGGCCCGCCGCACACCCCGGGGGTTGTCCGTCACGACGCAGGGCACGTCCGCGATGGCGCGGTTGAGGACCACCACCGGCCGCTGTTTGGCGAACATCCGGATGGCCGAGTCGGACATCCGGCTGCTGGCCAGCACGATGCCGTCGACAGTCGACATGGCCCGTTCGATCGCGGCCCGTTCCCGTCGGTCGGACTCCTGGGCGTCGATCAGCACCGTGGTGTATTCGCCGTCGGCCGCCGCCTCCTGGGCGCCGCGCGCGATCTCGGCGTACACCGGGTTGGTGATGTCGGCGATGACGAGCGCGATCATGTGCGTGCGTGCCGTGCTCAGGGTGCGCGCGAGGGGGTTGGTCCGGTAGCCCAGCCGCTCCGCGACCTGCCGGACCCGCTCGGCGGTCTCGGAGTTGACGCGGCTCGGCCTGGAGAAGGCGCGGGACACCGTGGACGGTGAGACGTCGGCTTCGCTCGCGACGTCGTAGATCGTGACCCTCTTGTCGGGCGGCCTGGTGTGGTCGGGCATCTGCATGCTCCTCCCAGCTACGCGCCGTGATCATGGTATGACGGCGGTGAGTGCTCGGCAATGCCCTCGTAACAAACCAGTGCCGCGAACGCATTCGCGCGAGGCAATACATGGCAACCCATTGCCGTCGCGTCACGCCGGCTGCCTCAATCAGCGGGGATGACACCTGGCGGAGGGAACAGCTCATGGGTATGACGCGGCGCGGCGTTCTCCTGGTCACGGGATCGTCGGTCATCGTGGGCGCGGTCGGGTGCGGGGCACCGGACGGTCCCGGCAAGTCCACCGGCGACACCACGGGCGAGGTGCCGCAGCGGCCCGGCCGGGCCGTGACGCTCAACGTCCTCGACGTTGCCGGCAACCTCCAGCTGACCCAGGGGATGATCGACGACTTCGTCGCCAAGAACCCCGACACGATCTCCCGGGTGACCTATTCGAAGGCGCCGGCGCCGGAGCTGGCCGGCAAGATCAAGGCTCAGCAGGGCGCGAACCGGGTGGACATCGGCCTCGTGCTGACCGGCGTCGACGGGCTGGCCGCCGGGATCGAACAGGGCCTCTGGCTCGACCTGTTGCCGACGTTCCAGGACCGCCTCGGCGGCATGCGTGACTACCTGGAACCGGCCGCCGCCATGCAGAAGCTCGCCGGCAACTCCGGCGTCACGGTCACCTACTACCCGTCCGGCCCGCTGCTGGAATACCTGCCGGCCCGCCTGGCCACGCCACCGACAAGCGCGCCGGCCCTGCTCGACTGGGCCAGGGCCAATCCCAAGAAGTTCCAGTACGCCCGGCCGGCCAACTCCGGCCCCGGTCGTACGTTCCTGATGGGGCTGCCCTACATCCTGGGCGACGCCAATCCCAAGGACCCCACCGCGGGGTGGGACAAGACCTGGGCCTTCCTCAAGGAGCTGGGCCAGTACGTGGACTACTACCCGTCCGGCACGACCGAGACGATGAAGAACCTCGCCAACGGCACGGCGCACCTGATCGTCAGCACGACCGGCTGGGACATCAATCCGCGGGTGCTGGGCACGGTGCCGAAGGAAGCCAAGATCACCCCGATCGAGGGATTCCACTGGGTCACCGACGCGCACTACGCCGTGCTGCCCAAGGGCGTCTCGACCGACACCCAGGCGGCGGTGCTGGCCCTGCTGGCGTTCATGCTCACCCCGGAGCAGCAGGCCAAGGCGTACGACGAGGGCTACTTCTATCCGGGCCCGGCGGTGAAGGACGTCGGGCTCACCTCGGCGCCGCAGAAGAGCCAGGACGCGATCCGGGAGTTCGGGCGCCCCGAGTACGAGGCGCTGATCGCCGGGAACCCGACCGAGGTGCCACTCGACGCGAAGAGCCTCGTGGCCGCGTTCAACCGCTGGGACCGCGAGATCGGCGGCGGGAAGGTCAAGCAGGGATGAGTGCCTTCTCCCAGCTGCGGTTGGACGGGGTGTCCCGGCGGTTCGGCGGCCAGGACGCGCTCACCGAGCTGGACCTCACCATCGAGACGGGTGAGTTCATCGCCCTGCTCGGCCCGTCCGGCTGCGGCAAGTCGACGGCCCTGAACTGCCTGGCCGGGCTCCTTCCGTTGACCCGGGGGAGCATCTGGCAGGACGAGCGGCGGATCGACACGCTGCCACCGGAGCGCCGGGGCTTCGGCATGGTGTTCCAGAGCTACGCCCTCTTCCCGCACCTGACGGTGCGGGCGAACATCGCCTTCGGGCTGCGCATGCGGCGACTGCCGAAGGAGGAGATTCGCCGGCGTACGGCGGAGGCGGTGCGGCTGGTGCGGCTGGAGGACCACGTCGACAAGCTGCCCGGTCAGCTGTCCGGTGGGCAGCAGCAACGCGTCGCCATCGCCCGCGCCGTCGTGTTCGAGCCGTCGCTGGTGTTGATGGACGAACCGTTGAGCAACCTCGACGCCAAACTGCGGCTGGAGATGCGGACCGAGATTCGCCGGCTGCACCAGTCGCTGGGGCTCACCACCGTCTACGTCACCCACGACCAGGAGGAGGCGCTCTCGCTGGCCGACCGGCTGGTGGTGCTGCGCGAGGGGCGGGTGCAGCAGATCGGGTCACCGCGCGAGTTGCACACCCGCCCGGCGAACTGGCACGTCGCCGACTTCATGGGTTACCGCAACCTGTGGCGGGGCCGGGTGGTGCGGCGCGACGGCACCGGGGCCACTGTCGAGTCGTCCGGGCACCGCCTGCTCGGCGAGGCCGTCGGCGACCTCGCCGACCACGCGGACGTGGTGGTCGCGGTACGCCCCGAGGACATCCGCGTCGACGCCGCCGGGGAGGCAGCCAACGCCCTGTCGGCGACCATCGAGGTGGTGGAATACCAGGGCCGCGAGTTGGCGGCCGAGGCGCGTACCGACACGGGTCAGCGGCTGCACCTGCGTACCGAGCAGCGGATCGCGCCCGGTGACCAGGTCAAGCTCGCCATCGACCCGCGGCGGCTGCTCGTCTATCCCGCCGGCGCGACAGCGGAGACCGACCGCCTCGCGGACGTCGCGGTGGCGACGCGGTGAGCGCCGCCGGGCCCGGCCGACCGTTGGCGCACTGGCAACACCGCCTCGCCGAACGGGGCATCGATCGCCAGCTCGTCCTCTTGGTGCCGGCGCTGGTCTTCGTCATCGCCCTGTTCCTCTACCCGTTCTTCTACGGGCTGTCGCTCTCGTTCCAGCCGACCGACGGCGGGCCGTTCAGCGACTACGCCAGGTTCTTCTCCGACGCCTACGAGCGGGGCACGATCTGGATCACGCTGCGGATCGCGCTGCCCGCCGCGCTCCTGAACGTCCTCGCCGCCGTGCCGATCGCGTACCGGATGCGCGGCCGGTTCCGGGGCAAGCGGCTGGTCACCACGCTGCTTGTCGTGCCGATCACCCTCGGCACCGTCCTCACCGCCCAGGGGCTGCTGAACTTCCTCGGCCCGACCGGGTGGTTCAACCGGATCCTGCTCGCCACGCACCTCGTCGACGAGCCGGTACGACTGACCCACAACTACTGGGGTGTGTTCTTCTCGCTGGTGATCACCGGCTTTCCGTTCGCGTTCCTGCTGGTGCTCTCCTACCTCTCCGGCATCGACCCCACCCTGGAACGGGCGGCCGCGACGTTGGGGGCGGACTGGCGTCGCCGGTTCACCCGCATCACCCTCCCGCTGCTGATGCCTGGTCTCGCCACGACCTTCTGCCTGACGTTCGTGCTGGCGTTCAGCGTGTTCCCGTCGGCCGTCCTGGTCGGCAACCCGGCCGGTGAGACGCGGGTCATCTCCCTCGCCGCGTACCAGGCGGCGTACGAGCAGTACGACTACCCGTACGCGTCGGCGATCGCCATGATCATGGGGTTCGTCGAGCTGGTCGTCATCGCGGTCGTGCTGGCCGCCCGCAGCCGTTTCTACACCGGCGCCACCGGAGGCAAGGGCTGATGGCTACGACCACCCAGGCGCCACCGGCGCGACCCCCCGCCACCGACGGCAGGCGTCGACGCGTCACCGCGCGCCCGGCCGCCTGGCTCGTGTGGGGCGTGGTCATCTTCTTCTTCGTCAACCTGCTGGGCGTCGTGGCGTCCGTGCTGGTCAGCTCCTTCGGCAAGCGCTGGTTCGACACCTGGCTCCCGGACGGCTACACCACGAGCTGGTACGGCCGGGCCTGGGACGAGTTCGCCCTCCTGCAGGTCATCGTCGTGACGCTTGAGGTCTCCGTACTCGTCGTGGGCCTCGCGCTGCTGATCGGTGTGCCGGCGGCCTACGTCCTCGCGCGGCGGTCCTTCCCCGGCAAGCGGCTGATCTTCCTCGTGTTCCTGCTGCCCATCCTCATGCCCCCGATCACGTACGGCATCCCGCTGGCGACAGTCCTCTACAAGTTCGGGCTGGCCGGGAACATGTCCGGTGTGGTGCTCGCCAACCTCGTACCGTCGGTGCCCTTCGTCATCCTGACCATGACCCCGTTCATCGAGCAGATCGACCCGCGCATCGAGAGCGCCGCGCGGATGTGCGGCGCGGGCCTGCGTACGGTGTTCCTCAGGGTCCTCACGCCGTTGCTCGTGCCGGGCATCCTCGCCTCGGCGATCCTCGTCCTCGTCCGGACCGTCGGCATGTTCGAGCTGACCTTCCTGACCGCGGGCCCCGACTCGCAGACCCTCGTCGTGGCGCTCTACTACTCGATGTCCGCGTCCGGGATCCGGGCGCAGCAGTCGGTGGACGCCATGGCGGTCATCTACACGTCGATGATGCTCGTGCTGCTCGTCGTCGCACTGCGCTACGTCAACCCGACCCAGCTCGTGGCCCAGGTCAAGGAGGACCCCGAGCACTGACGCCCGGCGGCCGGCGTGGTCAACCGCCCACCACGTCCCGGTACGCCGTGGTGGCCCGCCAGCCGACGCCCGGCCCGGCCGCCACCTCGTCGAGGATCTCGCCGGCGCGGCCCACGACCGTGCGGAGTGCCGGCAACTTCGCGCGCAGGCCGCGGTAGGTCGCGGCAAGGGTCGGGTCGACCGCGACCGGCTCGGCGCGGGCACTCGCAGGACTGAGCAGAGTGACGGCCTCGGTGAGATCGGCGGCCAGGCCGATCGCGAAGAGCCCGAGCGCCGCCGCGCCGAGGGCGGCGTCATCGTCCTCGCCGGCCACCTGGGTCGGACAGTCCAGGACCGCGGTCAGCACCGCACGCCACAGTGGTGATCGGAACGCGCCGCCGGCCAGCCGAACGCTTGTGACAGGCGTCAGCTCGGCCAGGCGGTCCCGCACGCCGCCGAGGTGCAGGCACACACCCTCCAGCGCGGCGCGTACCAGGTGACCTCGGGAGTGCTCGCTGCGCAGGCCCAGATACGCTCCCGGCGGGCCGGAACCGGCAGCCGGCGCCAGGTAGGGCAGCATCACCAGACCATCGCTGCCCGGGGGAATCCGTTCGGCGAGGGCCAGCAGCTCGGGCGCGGCGAGCTGGTCATCGGACGCCGGCCGACTGTCGGGTTCGAGGGCGCCACCGGCCCACCGCACCACGTTGCCGCCGTTGGTGACCGTCTCGCCGACCACCCACGCGTCCTCGGTCAGCGCCGCGCAGGAGAAGATCTCCGCCGGGTCGACGAGCGGCGCCGCGACGACAGTCCGCAGGGCCCCGGTGGCCGCGAGCGTCAGACCGGCGACACTGCTGTCGATCGCCGCCATGCCCAGGCTGCTCGACGGACCGTCGGCCGCTCCCATGACGACAGGTGTGCCGGACGGCAGGCCGACCGCCTGCCCGGCCGCCGAGGAGAGCCGCAACACGCCGGTCGTGGGCAGGACCGGGGGCAGTTGGTTGCCGGACACCCCGACAAGATCGAGTATGGCCGCGTTCCACACCCGCCGGTGCACGTCGAACATGCCGGTGCCGGACGCGGACGACAGCTCGGTCACCAGCGTGCCGGTCAGCCGATGGACCAGGTAGTCCTTCAGGCCGATCCACCACCGTGTCGCGGTGCAGAGGTACGGCTCGTGGCGGGCGAACCAGAGGAGCTTGCACAGCGGGCTTCCCGGGTGCACGGGCGTGCCGGTGACCCGGTGCAGCTCCCGACTCTGACCGGAGACGCGCAGGTCGCGGGCCACCTCCGCGGACCGCGTGTCCCGCCCGGTCAGCAGCGGCGTCACCGGGCTGAGTGTCGCGTCCAGCCCGATCACGCCGTACCTGGGGGAGCTGACCGCGAGGGCGACGACCTCCGCCCCGGCGGTGTCGGCGACACACGCGGACACCGCCGCCAGGGTGGCCGCCACCAGCACGTCGGGGTCCTGGACCTGCCAGCCGGGCAGCGGTTGGAGCAGCGGGTACGCCCGCGTCCGGACGTGTCGGGCCGAGCCGTCCAGCGCGAACGCGCCGGCCCGCACGGCGGTGGCGCCCACGTCGACCCCGAGGATGACACGACGCTCCGGCCCCATGAGCACATGGTCGAGCGGTGTTCGACGGGTGGGCAAGCGGTTGCGCACAGTTGTCGCGTCGTGCGGGCCGCCGCGTGCGGCGTGGTGCCGGCGACTGCTGTAGGCGTGGAGCCAGGCGGGCAAGGTAGGGCCGGGCCTTCCTGACGGTGACACCGAGTCTGGTGCAGGGGACGTGCCAGAGGCGGGCCTGGTAGCCGGACCTGCCCGCTGCGCCGTCGATGCGGTAGCGATCGGCCCACCGCTTAGCCGCAGTCGTGCCGGGCGATGCCGGTCAGCCACCGGCGGACCCATCCCTCGACGGCGTGAGTTGGATGGCACGGTGCCTGGTCGTCGCGCCTGTCGAGCTGCCCCACCAGTGGGGCGGGCATGCCCGTGGCCGGTTGCGTGCCCGTGGCCCGCCGCGCGGTTGTGGCCCCGCCGCCTGGCAGTCCGCCTGTCGTGCCCTGGCTGTCATCCTCGGGGCGCGGACCGAGGTGAGCGCCGCCCGGGCCAGCGCCGCCCCACGGATGGGGCAGCTCGACAGGCACTGACCAGCACCCCCTGCCCAGCCGCGGGTCGGGCGTCCGCGCGACACCACCTAGCCGTGTCCACGCTGACCTGAAAGCGTTCCGCGGAGCGGCGCGGCGGCCAGCTAGGCGAACCAGCACGTCCCTGAGCGCCGTTGAGGTAGCGCCCAAGGGTGCTCAGACCAGGAAGTTCTCCCGCATCTTCGCGCCCAGGTTGATGCCACCCACCGCGCGAGGGCCGGCCGGGTCGTGCACGCTGACGGTGTTGTTGCGCCGCATCAGCTCGCGGACCGCGGGCGGCAGCCGGGGCGGGTCGTCCATGGCCGCGATGACCTGCCCGGCGCTCAGGATCAGTCGGTCGGCCAGGGCCGCGGCGTCGGTGTCCACCCGCACCCGGCCGTACTCCCAACCCGCCGTGGTGAGGTCGAGCACCTCGAACACGCGGGTCACCAGCGGGTTCGGGTCGGTCACCCGGTCGAGTCGAGGCGCCTGGCTCCCGACCACCTCGACGGCGGCGGCCACCTGGGCGTACGGATGGAATCCGCACGGCAGGCCGAACAGTGGCCACCGCAGGGCCGAGCCGGCCTCCTTCCACAGCGGCCGGTAGTTGCGGCGGTGCACCAGGAGCCGCCGGCCGGTCCGCCGGTGGAACTCCTGGGCCTGGGCCTGGAGGTCCGCGTGGGCCTCGTCGGCGACCTGACTCACGATCCGGGCCGCCACCACCAGGCCGTCGTCGCTGTCCAGTGTCTCGGTGAGCGCCTCGACCTGATCGGGAAACCGGATCTGGGCGTGGGCGCCGTACCGGGACTGGACGTCCCGCAGCAACGCCTGCTGGCGTCCCGGATCGAGCTGGACTCGCCTACCACCCAGCAATCGCCGGAGCCAACGCATGTCGCCTCGATTCAGCAGAGCCGTCGCGGACGGCGGCAATGTTAGTGCGTCGTACCTTCCTCCTGTCGCGAAGGGTGGCCGGGCGAAGCGTTCCGGACGTCGAGGGTGGTCACCGGCGGCGCGGCGTGACCAAACCCGACTCGTACGCCCACACGACGAGTTGGGCGCGGTCACGGCAGTGCAGCTTCGCCATCGCCCGATTCACATGTGTCTTGGCGGTCAACGGGCTGATCACCATCCGTGCGGCGATCTCGTCGTTGCTCAGCCCGCCCGCGACCAACTCGACGATCTCCTGCTCGCGGGCGGTCAGCACGTCCCGCCCGGCCGCCGGCTCGGCCGGCGGTGGGCCGGACACGAACTCGCTGATGAGCGTCCGCGTCACGGCCGGTGCGAGCAGCGCGTCGCCGCGCGCCACGATGGCGATGGCCTGCAGCAGGTCGGTGGGGTCGGCGTCCTTGAGCAGGAAACCGCTGGCGCCGGCGCGGAGAGCGGCGAAGACGTACGAGTCGAGCCCGTAGTTGGTCAGGATGAGAACGTGGATCGCGGCGAGGTCGGGATCGGCGGCGATCCGCCGGGTGGCTTCGATACCGTCGAGCCCCGGCATCTGCACGTCCATAAGCACCACGTCCGGCCGCAGGCGTCGCGACAGGTGGACGGCGGAGGCACCGTCGGCGGCCTCGCCGACGACCTCCAGGTCGTCCTCGGCGTCGAGCAGGGCCCGGAAACCGGCTCGCATCAGCGCCTGATCGTCGACGAGCAGGACCCGGATCATGCGGGCTCCTCCAGCGGGATCGTGGCCCGTACCGTGAATCCGTGGTCGTCGTTGGCGGCGGCCCGCAGGGTGCCGCCCAGTCCGGTCACCCGTTCCCGCATGCCGCGCAGGCCCACGCCCGGTGTCGTCGGGTGCGCCGGTGACGCCTGGCCGTCGTCGGCGACCGAGAGGGTGAGCTGCGCCGGGGCGTACTCGACATGGACGCTCGCGGTGGCGGGGCCGGCGTGGCGGGCCACGTTTGTCAGTGCCTCCTGGACGACCCGGTAGCCGGCCTGGTCGACCTCGTCGGGCAGCTCCCGGGGCTCACCGGCGACGGTCACCCGCACCGGTACGCCGACCGCCCGGGTCCGCTCGGCCAGCTCGTCCACCCGGGCCAGCCCGAGGCGATCCTCGCCGTCGGGCGAGCGCAGGACGTCGAGGGTGGTGCGCAGCTCCCGCATCGCGGCGCCGCTGGCCTCCTGGATCGCCAGCAGGGTGGCCGACGGCTCCTCGCCGTGCTTGCGGGCGAGGTGCACGGCGATCCCGGCCTGCACCTTGATCACGGAGATGCTGTGGGTCAGGGAGTCGTGCAGGTCGCGGGCGATGCGCAGGCGTTCCTCCCCGGCACGACGCAACGCCATCTCCTCGCGGGTGCGTTCGGCCTCGATCGCCCGCTGCTCGACCTGTTCCAGGTACGCCCGGCGCTGCCGCGCCACCAGCCCGGCGATGTTGGCCGCCACGAACCAGCCAAGCATCAGGGCCGTCCAATCGACGATCAGCCGGGCGGGCCCGGTGGTCGGCCTCGACCAGATGTCCCGGGCGAGGAACCCACCGAGGAAGGCGAAACTGGCGGCGGCGGCGGCCACCCGGTGCCCCCGCCAGCCGGCGACGTACACCGCGCCGAGCACAGGGAACGCGGCGGACACTCCCGGGCGCACCCGGATGTGGACGGCCATCATGGCGACGGTGACCACGCCCAGCGCCACCACCGGATACCGCCGGCACGCCGCCACGGCGACCGCCATGGCCACGACCAGGGCGACATCGAGCGCCCCGACCGTGGCGGCGTCCGGGGTGAGCGCGGCGTTGCCGAGCAGGAGGGCACCGAGGACCAGGCCACCGAGGGCGTACGGCAGATCGCGACGCATTGCCGAACTGTAGAACGGGTTGTCCGGGTGCGGCATCCACCGACCGCGGTAGCCGGGCGTACCGCGGACGCGGTAGCGGCGCCTGGTCAAGTGCCTGCGGCGGCACGACGTTTTCCCGGCTCGCCGAGGCAAGCATCGAGCCCATGACATACCGCTTTACCACCCCAGTGAGAGCGTCGGCCGCGACCGGCCGGACCGCGCAGGTTTACCGGCAGATGTCGGACGACTTCCCCGGGCCACTGCCCACGTTCCAGGTGCTCGCCGCCGTGCCGGAGGTGCTGGCCGCGACCTGGGCGCTGATGCGCGAGGCCCTGCTCGCCGGGGACGCGTCCCGGGTCGAGCGCGAACTCGTTGCGGCGGCGGTGTCCCGGGCCAACCGCTGTCGGTTCTGTGTGGACGCCCACACGATGCTGCTGCACGCGCTTGGCGAGCCGAAGCTGGCCGAGGTCGTCGCCCGGGACGGGACACCGGCCGGGGCACGGCAGGCCGCGCTCGTCGGTTGGGCGCAGGCGAGCCGCAGCCCTCGGGCCACCGACTGGACCAGCCCGTACCGCCCGGAGATCACCGGCACCCTGCTCGCCTTCCACTTCATCAACCGGATCGTGTCCGCGCTGCTCGCTCCCGACCTGCTCCCCGCTGGGCTGCAACGCTCCCCACTTGTGCGCTCGGTCGGCGGCTGGCTCTGCGCCAGGGCGGCCCGGGATCCGAAGGAACCCGGCCGAAGCCTCGCGCTCCTGGACGCCGGCACGACGGCGTCACCCGGTTGGGCGGGGGACAGCCCGGTCGGCGTCGCCTACGCGGCGCTGACGGACGCCGCCACGCGGGGCGGGGACCTCCTGGGCGATGTGGCACGCCAGACCGTCACGGCCACCGTGCGGTGGGAGGACGGGCGGTTTCCGGCCAGGCCCGCGGACTGGGCCGTCGACCTGGTCCGGGACGTGCCGGGCGCCGATCGCGTCGGCACGAGGATCGCCCTGCTGGCGGCGTTCGCGCCCAGCGCGATAAGCGTCGGCGACGTCGCTCTCTGGCGACTCTCCCATCCGGGCGACGTCGACCTCGTACGGCTTGTCGCCTTCGGGGCGATCACGGCCACCGATCACGTCGCCCGGGCACTGGCCTCGGCGCACCAGTAGGAGATCGCCATGCGTAAGGCATTCGTCATCACCAGCGCCCTGTTGCTCGTCGCGTTCGGCCTGCAGTTCGTCTTCGCCGCCGTGGGTGGGTTCACGAGACCCGCGGCCGACGACACGTACGTCCTGCACAGCGTCAACGGCATGGCGGTCATCCCGGCCCTCACCCTGCTCACCGCGCTGTGCGCGGCACTGGCCCGGGCGCCGGGCCGGCTCATCGGGCTGACGCTCCTGCCGATCGGCCTCGTCATCGTGCAGGCGCTCCTCGCCATGCTCGCCGCCGCGTCCACCGACGCCGCGGGCGTCAGCACCCCGCTCGGACCGATCCTCGGTGGGCTGCACGCCCTCAACGGGATCATCGCGGTACACGTCGTGGTGGCCGTCCTCCAGGGGGCACGGAAGCTGACCGACCCGGCACCGGCCGACTCCACCGCCGACGTCGTCCGCAGCGGAGAGCCGGCATGACCACCGGCACGCTGCTCGCGGTCGATCTCGTGCTCGCGGTCCTCACGGCCGCCGCTTGGCTGGGCGGCGGCGCGGCAGCGGCCGTCCGGCGTCGCCCGCTCGCGCTGGCGCTGGCGGCGTTCGCCCTGCTCGCCACGCTCTCCCGCGCGATCACGATCGTCGCGCTCGCTCGCGCCGGCTGGTGGTTCGCGGCGGAGAAGGTCCTCGTCGCCGCCCCGCTGTCGCTCGCGGCGGTGGCCGTCGCCGGGCCGCGGTTGCTCCCGGTCCCGGGCGACGTCCGGTCCGTCGCGGTCCCGCTTCTGTTCGTCGGGTACGCCACGAGCAGTGCCCTGTTGGTGACGGTCCTGCACGGCTACCCGGCGTCGGTGGGCGCGGGGCTGCTCGCGGTCGCCGGGGCTGTCGCGGCGACGGCCGTGTCCTGGCGGGCTCTCGGCGCGCGCCCGTCCCGGGCGATCTCTCGGGTGGCGCTCGTGGTGGCGGTCGGGGCGTTGGTGACCGGGACCGGACTGACCGTCGTCCCGGCCGCGCCCGTCGTTCCCCATGACCACGGGTATCGGGCGGCGCGGACCACCGACGAACCGACCCGACGGTTCACGCTGACGGCCGGGACCGCCACGGTGAGCGTGAGTGGCCGAGACGTCGCGGCGTGGGCGTTCGACGCGCAGGTACCCGGGCCGGAGCTGACCGCCACCGTCGGCGACGTGGTGGAGGTGACGCTGCGCAACCGGGACATCGGGCGAGGCGTCACGCTGCACTGGCACGGGTACGACGTGCCGAACAGCCAGGACGGCGTGCCGGGCGTGACGCAGGCCGCGGTGCTGCCCGGCCAGGAGTTCGTCTACCGGTTCCGCGCCGACCAGGTCGGCACGTACTGGTATCACACGCATTCGGTCTCCGACGTCGGCGTGCGGATGGGCCTCTACGGAGTCCTGGTGGTCCGCCCGGGGCCGGTGGCCGGCCTCGACGTCACGATCCCGGTGCACACGTTGGCGGGCCGGCCGTTGCCCGACGCGAGGGTGGAGCGGGTCGCGGCCGGCACCCCCGTACGACTGCGGCTGGTCAACACCGACAGCACGACGCACCGCTACGCGGTCGCCGGGTCGGCGTTCCGGGTCGCCGCGATCGACGGCGTCGACCTGCGGGGCCCGACGTCAGTTGTGGACACCGCCGTGCTGATCCCGGCCGGAGGGCGTTACGACCTGGTCTTCGACGCGCCGGCCACGCCTGTGGCGTTGTTCGTCGACGGGCGGGCGGTCTACTCGACCGGCCCGGTGTCGACGCCGCCGGGCGACTGGCCGGTGTTGGATCCGCTCAGCTACGGCGTCGCCTCCGCGGTGCCGTGGTCCCGGTTCGACCGGACGTTCACCCTCGTTCTCGATCGCGGCCTCGACCTGCACGACAGGCTTCCGCGCTACGCGCACACCGTCAACGGCGCGACCGACCCGGACATCCCGCCGCAGGTCGTCCGCCTCGGCGACGTCGTCAGGTTCACGATCGTCAACCGGTCGGCGACCGTGCACCCGTGGCATCTGCACGGCCACCACGTCCTGGTGCTGGCCCGCGACCGGCGGCCGGCGGCCGGCAGTCCGCTGTGGCTGGACTCGTTCGACGTCCGACCGGGCGAGGTGTGGGAGGTGGCGTTCCGGGCCGACAACCCGGGAGTGTGGGCCAACCACTGCCACAACCTGGCGCACGCCGATGCCGGCATGACGACGCACCTCATGTACTCGTGATCCGCCGGCCGATACGGAGATCGAAGCTTGTGAGTTCGAGGTTGAGGGTATGGGAGCGCTCCCGTAACATACCTGTCGCGGCCTGTTAACGCTCACAAACGCGACTACGCCAGCTACCACCGCCAATGCGTGGCCGCCGTCCCCTCAGGAAGGTGCTCTATGACCAGATCCAGATACACCAATGTCGGTCTGGCGTCGGCCGGCGTTGCCCTGCTCGTGTCGGCGACGGTTGTCGCGGCGCTGCCGGCCGGTGCCGCAGCGGCCGGCTGTTCGGTGAACTACACCGTCCCGTCGCAGTGGCAGGGCGGCTTCGGCGCCAACGTGGCGATCACCAACCTGGGTGATCCGGTGACCAGTTGGACGTTGACGTGGTCGTACGCGGCCGGGCAGACGGTCACGCAGGCGTGGAACACGTCGCTGACGCAGAGCGGCTCCGCGGTCACCGCGAAGAACGTGAGCTACAACGGCGCGATCGGCACCAACGCCACCATGTCGTTCGGCTTCAACGGATCGTGGACGGGCAGCAACCCCGCGCCGACGAGCTTCGCCCTGAACGGCGTGACCTGCGGTGACGGCACCACGCCGACGACCCCACCGCCGACGAGCCCGCCCCCGACGGACCCGCCGCCGACGAGCCCGCCGCCGACCACTCCGCCACCCACGACGCCGCCCCCGACGACCCCGCCGCCGACCCCCTGCGACCTCCCCTCGACGTACCGCTGGTCGTCGACGGGGTCGCTGGCGAATCCGAAGTCGGGCTGGGTGTCGCTGAAGGACTTCACCGTCGCGCCCTACAACGGCCAGCAACTCGTCTACGCGACCACGCACGACTTCGGCAAGAGCTGGGGTTCGATGAACTTCAGTCTCTTCTCGAACTACTCGCAGATGGCCTCGGCCACCCAGACCGGGATGAACTCGGGGACCGTCGCGCCGTCGTTGTTCTACTTCGCCCCGAAGAACATCTGGGTGCTCGCCTACCAGTGGGGTGGGCCGGCGTTCTCCTACCGGACCTCGACCAACCCGACCAACCCGAACGGCTGGTCGGCGCCGCAGACGCTGTTCAGCGGCAGCATCACCGGCTCCGGCACCGGGCCGATCGACCAGACGCTGATTGCCGACGACACGAACATGTACCTGTTCTTCGCCGGTGACAACGGCAAGATCTACCGGGCCAGCATGCCGATCGGGAACTTCCCGGGCAGCTTCGGCAGCAGCTACACGACCATCATGAGTGACACCCAGAACAACCTGTTCGAGGCCCCGCAGGTCTACAAGCTGAAGGGTCTGAACAAGTACCTCATGATCGTCGAGGCGATCGGTTCGACCGGCCGCTACTTCCGCTCGTTCACGTCCACCAGCCTGAACGGTACGTGGACGCCGCAGGCCGCGTCCCAGAGCAACCCGTTCGCCGCCAAGGTCAACAGTGGTGCCACCTGGACCAACGACATCAGCCACGGTGAGCTGCTGCGCACCAGCGCCGACCAGACGATGACTGTCGACGCCTGCAACCTGCAGTTGCTCTACCAGGGTCGTTCCCCCAGCTCAGACGGCGTCGACTACGGCCTCCTGCCGTACCGGCCCGGTCTGCTGACCCTGCAGCGCTGACACTGCCTGATTGCGAAACGGGCGGGCTCGGCGAACGCCGAGCCCGCCCACCGAGATCCGGTGCAATCTCCGCGACCCTGACGGCTGTCCCGTGGAGGTCGACCAGGGTCTCTAGCATGGCAGTCGAAGATCGTGATCACTGCTGGACGGGGGCACGCCAGGACGTAGTCACTGTCATGGGCGAGGCCTGGTGACAGCGCTGGCCACGTATTCGGAGAGGATTTCGCCGAGGACGCGCTGCGCGTCCGCGAATTCTTCCGCGTCCTCGGGATCTTCCAACGTGTAGGAGCAGCAGGTGGCGAGAGTTTTCCAGAGGGCCCACCCACGTCCGCGTGCCCACGTCGCGTCATCCACCGACAGCCGCGTGCGGAATGCCTCGCGGCCGTCATCGGTCAGCAACGTCCAGGCAATCGCCAGGTCGCAGGCCGGGTCACCGACACCGCATGTCCCGAAGTCAATGACGGCCGCCAACTGGCCGTCGGCAACGAGAAGGTTTCCCCGGGCGATGTCGCCATGGAACCAGCGGTCCACACCGTCCCAGCGGGCGTCGAGCGCCCTCGCCCAGATCTCGCGAACCAGCTCGGCATCGACGTGGCCGTGCAACTGCATGAGCGCACGCTGCACTTCCTTGTCGTAGGTGTGCAGAGTCCCGCCCCGGAACCAGTTGTGGACACCCGGCTGCGGACCGCCAGCGGCGTCGACACCCTGCAGGGCCGCTAGGAAGTCGGCGAGGTCGATCGCGAATCGCACCGGGTCGGCGATACGGTCCACGCTCGCGGGCTCGCCGTCGAGCCACTGGTAGATCGACCAAGGATAGGGGTAGCCCGCATCTGGTTCGCCTTTCGCCACCGGAGCGGGGATGGGCTGCGGCAGCCTGGGGGCGAGGGCGGGGAGCCACAGATGTTCCTTGTCGACCGCTAAGGCGTACTCGGCAGCGCTGGGCAGACGCACAAGCCTTTCGGGGCCGAGGTGGAAGGTCCAGTTGTCCCAGCCGCCGATGGCTACCGGGGTAATCGGCAAGCCAGCCAGGTGCGGGAACTGGTCGGCGATGAGCAGACGCACCTGTTTCGCGTCGACGGTGATGCGCTGCGGCGGGGAACCGAGATCCGGAATCTCACTCACTGACCCATTCTCGTCGACCATCGCCGCAGTAGGGCTCTCGCCCCCACGGGCGCGAAACGCCGAAGTCTTCGTGAGGGGCGGACGCTGACGGGAGAGTTTGGGATGATGCGCCGGTCTACCCGCGACATCACCTGAGCTGAAGGGATTCCCGCGATGGCACCTGTCATCTCCACACTGTTCATCTCGGCCGACGGTGTGGCCGAGATCGACCCCGACTGGCACTTCCCGTACTTCGACGAGAACATGGGCCGCGCCGTCACCGAGGACTACGACACCGCCGACGTGCTGCTCATCGGCCGGGAGACCTACGACAGCTTCGCCGGCGCCTGGCCCGGGCGTGAGGCCGCGGGCGGCGAGGACGCGCCGTTCGCCAAGCAACTCGGCGACATGCGCAAGGTCGTGGTGTCGCGCCAACCGCTGGAGTTCTCCTGGCGCAACTCGGAGCTGATCGCCGGTGATCTCCTCGATGCCGTCGCGTCGCTCAAGGCCGACGACGGGGTGCGCGGCATCCTCATCCCCGGGTCCATCTCCGTCGTGCAGCAGTTGCTCGCCGCGGGGCTTGTCGACGAGCTGCGCCTGCTCGTGCATCCGGTGGCGGCGCGCAAGGGCCGCAAGCTGTTCGACGAGGGTGACGCGGCGTACCACCTGCGAGTGGTGGCGACCGAGGCGTTCCCGACGGGCGTGCTGCGGGTGATCTACGCCCCGGGCGCGGCACCCGGTAAGGCCGGCTACGACGATGTGAAGGAGCAGGTGCCGGCCGGGCAGTAGCCACCCTTCGCGGGGAGCGTCGTAGGCCCGTGTGACCATCGTCGCCGTGACTGGATGGACATACAACGATCGCCCCGAGGGCGCCCGGTTCCTGACCGACCGGATTCCCGAGCCGGGGCGCGGTGCGATCGAGGACGAGATCTGGGCCTGGATCGTCCGTGGTGAGACCGACGCCGACGAGTTCGTCGACTACTTCGACGACGACGAGGAGCGTTGCGGCGCGACGGACGAGGAGCTGATCGCGGCGCACGAGAAGGCGTCCGCTGCGCGGCGGGCGCAGCAGCGGGGGTGGGGTGAGGTGCGGAGCAACCTCACCCGCGCCTTCGCCGAGCTCAACGAGCTGGGTGTGCTGGCCCGGGAAAACTTCAGCTGTTGTGGCACCTGCGCGAGCGCCGAGATCCATGACGAGCGGGACGCCTCCCGGCACTGGCACGGCTATGTCTGGTACCACCAGCAGGACACGGAGTCGTTGATCGCCAGCGACGACGGGTCGGTCTACCTCGGCTACGGCGCCTACCCGTCGGTCGACTTCGACGAGGTCGCCTACGCCGACCTGTCGGAGGCCGACCAGCAGGCCCGCTATCAGGCCGACCTGGAGCGGCTGCTTGACGACGTCGTGTTCCCGGTGCTGCGCGGGCACGGCATGCGGGTGGAGTGGAATCGCCAGCAGTCCAGGCGGGTCCTGGTCACCGGCGCCCAGTGGTACGCGCCCCTGGTCTGAGCGCCATCGCCTCATCCCACACCCCAGAAAACCATTTAATGAGGCTCATCGATATTGACGTGCGGCGTCGGCGGCGAAAGGATCTCGGCACCACCACCCCCGTGATCCCTCTGGGAGGCGTCATGACCCGTCCCCGCCTGCCCCGCCTACGGGCGGCCACCCGGTTGGCCACCCTCGCCGCGGCCGCCGCCGGCGTGCTGCTCACCGTCGCCACACCCGCAAGCGCCGCCGTTCCCGCCGGCCGGTACGTGGCGCTCGGCGACTCGTACACCGCCGGTCCGCTCATCCCCACCCAGGTCGACCTCAACTGCCTGCGCTCCAACCGCAACTACCCCTCGCTGGTGGCCGCCGCCGCGGGCTCGTCGTCGTTCGCCGACGTGAGCTGCTCCGGCGCCACCACCGACGACATCCTCTACGGGGGCAGCGGCCAGTTGGGCACCGCGCTGCCACCGCAGCTCAGCGCGGTCACCTCCAACACGGCCCTGGTGACGGTGCAGATCGGCGGCAACGACATCGGCTTCTCCGGCATCATCGGCGACTGTGCGCAGGCGAGCCTCAGCAGTCCGCTCGGATCGCCGTGCAAGAACCGGTACACCGCCGGAGGCGTCGACCAGTTGCAGGCACGCATCGCCGCCGCCACGCCGAAGGTGACGGCCGTGTTGCAGGCGGTCCGCCAGGCCGCGCCGGGCGCGCGGGTCGTGGTCCTCGGTTACCCGGCGATTCTGCCGGACACCGGTTACGGGTGCTGGCCGGTCGTCCCGATCGCCTACCAGGACGTGCCGTACCTGCGTGGCATCGAGAAGTCGCTGAACGCGATGCTGGCGAGCACCGCGACCGCCAACGGCGCCACCTACGCCGACGTCTACGCCCCGTCCATCGGGCGCGACGCGTGCAAGGGCAGCGGCACCCGGTGGGTCGAGGGGCTGGTGCCACAGAACTCGGCCGCCCCCTTCCACCCGAACGCCAGGGGTGAGCAGGGCATGGCAACCGCCCTGCTCGGCAGGCTCAACAGCTGACCGGCGCGAAACGTGCCGACCCGGCCCCGTCGCACCGCGGCGGGGCCGGGTGCTTGGAATTCGCCGATCCGGGGTACCGGATGACTCATGCCGAGTATGGGACAACTCGTCGGAGATCGTTACCGCCTGGTCGAAAGCATCGCCAGTGGCGGTATGGGGGATGTGTGGCGGGCTGTCGACGAAACCCTGGACCGCTGCGTGGCGGTCAAGATGCTGCAGGCTCGGCTGGTCAGTGACGTCGGCTTCGGCGAGCGGTTCCGCCGCGAGGCCCGCGCGATGGCGGCCCTGCGCCACCCGGGTGTCGCCCAGGTCTACGACTACGGTGAGGTGTCAGGGCCCGGAGAGCCGGTCCTCGCCTACATCGTCATGGAGTGCGTGCAGGGTCAACCTCTGTCGGAGCGGATCGCCGCCCTCGGCCGGCTGGACGTGGCCGAGACGATGTCGATCGTCGCGCAGACCGCCCGTGCCCTGCACGCCGCCCACGAGGCCGGCATCGTGCACCGGGACGTCAAACCCAGCAACCTGATCATCGAGCCGGACGGGCACGTCGTACTCGTTGATTTCGGGGTTGCCGTGACCTCGGAAGCGGCGAGCCTGACCGGGACGAACCAGGTCGTCGGCACCGCCCTGTACATGGCGCCGGAGCAGATCTCGAAGAACGAGACGACATCGGCGATCGACATCTACGCGCTGGGCGCCGTCGCCTACCACTGCCTCGCCGGTAGGCCCCCACACCAGGGCGAGAACGCGGTCGCGGTGGCGCTGCGGCACCTCGAGGAGGAACCCGCGCCGCTGCCCGACGGGATCCCGGCGGCGGTCCGTCGGCTGGTCGCCACCGCGATGGCCAAGGAGCCCTCTCGCCGATTCCCGACGGCGGCGACCCTCGCCACCGCGGCGCAGACCTTCGCGGGTCCGCCCGAGGAGGTGGTCCGGGCCGCCACCGAAGTGACGTCGATCGAGGCGGGAGCGCAGCCCCCGACCGCGCGGCGGACGGGCGTCGGTGCCGCGCCGAGTCGGAGGGCCGGTCCTGGGCCTCGGGCGATCGCGGTGCTGCTCGGAGCGTTGGCCGCCGGGGCTGCCGTCCTGGTGCTCGCCGACCCCACCGGGCTGATGTCCGGCCCGGGCGGGCAACCCTCGACGCCTCCCGGGGCGCCGCCGTCGGTGGCGCCGCAGGGGGACCACGGTCCCGGTGGCGGCGGCGGCCAACCCGCCACGCACGGCCCGGCGGGCCTGCCGGTTCGCGCGTCCGGATCCCCGACCCCGACGGCCTCCCGTCCCGCGGGCGAAGGGCCTGCCGGCCGGCCCACACCGTCGAACGACAGCGGGGTGGAGGCATCCGGGTCCGCCACGCCGGAGAGCGCCGATGCCGAACCGACGGCAGACGCGACGGGCGGACCGACGGCGGCGCCCACCCGCGGACCGGCCGAGGAGTCGACGGGCGGACCGACGGAGGAGTCGACGCGGGGGCCGGCGGACGACCCGTCCGGGGACGCGGCGGAGGACCCGTCCGGGGGGCCGACGGCGGGGGAGTCGGCAGCCGCCGAGAGCACGGCGCCGCAGGGCTGACAGACGCGACCACCGCGCGCCGCCCGAGGTGGACGGCGCGCGGGCGGTACGCGGACACGCGCTGGCGTGGCGGCCGGAGCCGCCACGCCAGCGCTGTGCTGTCAGACGCTGATCAGGCTCAACTGGTCCGGCAGGAGATCGTCGGCCAATTCCAGTTGCCGTTGGCCATGACCGTTATCCCGAAGTTGTTGCCGTTGCCGTTCGGGGTCGCGGTGACGGTGCCGCTGGTGCCGCTGACCGAGGCGTTCCAGCTGTTCTGGATGCTCTGGCCGCCGCCCAGACCGAGGCTGACGACCCAGCTGTTGGTGCCGCTGACCGCGACGTTGAGATTGAACCTGTCACCCCACTGCTGACCGGCGGAGATCGTCGCGTTGCAGTTGCCGGTCCCCGGGTTGCCGGTGGTGGGCCCGGAGGTCGGGTTGCTGCCGCCGCCCTCGCGGACGGTGACGTCGGAGCTGCCGCTGCTCTGGTAGCCCTCGGTGGCCATGATCTGGTAGGCGTGGTTGGTGCCGAGGTTCAGGCCGGCGCGGGCCCAGGCGTCGAAGTGGTTGGCGGTGGTGATGGTGCCGCTGGACCGCTTCTGCTGGCGGACGCTCCAGTACTGGTAGAACGTCTGGTTGCCGTCGATCGAGGGGGCGTTGGTCCGCAAGCTGCGCAGGATGTCGTAGGTGCCGCCGTCAGTGGTGACCGTGCCCATCCGGGTGGCGCCGTTGCTCGGGTTGTAGCTGCCGAAGTTCTCCACCACGTAGTACTCGATGAGCGGGTTGCGCGTCCATCCGTACAGGGCGAGGTAGGTGTTGTTGTTGCCCGGGTTGTAGTTGGCCGAGTAGCTGACGGTCCGCCGGCTGCCGGTGGCCCAACCCTTGCCGCCGACCCAGTTGTTGGTGCTGCGGTCCCAACTGCTGGAGTAACGGCCGTCGGCGCGCAGCGTCATGCTGGCGTTGCCGCCGTCCTTCCAGAAGGAGAAGTAGTAGCCGTTGTGCGTGCCGGTGAGGCTGGAGGTGAGCGTCCGGTCGGCCTCGGCGTACGCGTTGGTGGCCGTCATCGTGCCGGTGACGGCCAGGACGACGGTGCACGCGGCGCCGAGGAGAAGCCGCATGCGGCCGCGCCGTCTCGGTGTGGTGTGGCTGGTGTCGGTCATGTAACTGTTGCCTCCTGGTGACGGCTGGCGGGGGCCAGCAGTGCGGTACGGCCCGCAGGCTGTCGGTGGCCCGGGACGGCCATCGGCGTGTACCGCGTGGTGGTGGCCGGTCGTTCTGCGCGACGACCGGAGGAGTGGGTCGCGGTGACTGGTGCTGACGGCGATTGAGGCCCGTCGATGGCGACCGTATTAACCTGGCCGTCGACTTGTCAACAATTTTCGGAAACACGGCCGTCATCGCGCGGTGACCGGCAATCTGCCGCAGGGCGATGTCTATCCAGGTCAGTAGTCGATCAGAAGCTGCCGTGCACGTGGGAGAAGCGCGCTGACCGAAGAGGGCACCGGAAACAGTGGCCGGAAACTTCCGGAGACTTTCCGGACCTCGGCACCGCGGCAGTCGACAGGCGCGAGCTGGTCAGCGGCGGCGGGCGTTGAGTCGGGAGGCCTGCCGGGTCAGGTGGTCGCGCTCGGCCAGGTTGGACGCCTTCCGGGCCGCCTCGGCGTACAGCCGGGCTGCCGTCGCCACACTGCCGTCGCGCTCGTGCAGGTACGCGGCGACCGCCGTGAAGCGGGGCAGCGCGTCATCCAGCGCCGCGAGCGCCGCGAGACCGGCGCGCGCGCCGTCGGCCTCGCCGACGGCCACCGCGCGGTTGAGCCGGACGATCGGGCTGTCGGTCAGCCGCGCGAGTTCGTCGTACCACTCGACGATCTGCACCCAGTCGGTCTCCTCGGCGGTGGGCGCGTCGGCGTGCAGCGCCGCGATGGCGGCCTGGGCCTGGAACTCACCCAATCGGTCGCGCGCGAGAGCCGCCTGCAGGATCTCGACGCCCTCGGCGATCGACGCGGTGTCCCATCGGCCGCGGTCCTGCTCGGCCAGGGGCACCAGGTCGCCGTCGGGCCCCTTCCGGGCGGCGCGCCGGGCGTGGTGCAGCAGCATGAGGGCGAGCAGCCCCGCCACCTCGGGGTGGTCGATGGCGGCCGCGAGCTGCCGGGTGAGCCGGATGGCCTCGGCGGCGAGGTCGACGTCGCCGGAGTAGCCCTCGTTGAAGACCAGGTAGAGGACGCGCAGGACGGTGGCGACATCGCCGGGTTGGTCGAACCGCACCCCGGAGACGGTGCGCTTGGCCCGGCTGATGCGCTGCGCCATCGTCGCCTCCGGCACCAGGTAGGCCTGGGCGATCTGGCGGGTGGTCAGCCCACCGACGGCGCGCAGCGTGAGCGCGACCGCGGACGACGGCGTCAGCGACGGGTGGGCGCACAGGAAGTAGAGCTGGAGGGTGTCGTCCACCGCCGGGGTGGGGCCGGGCGGCGGCTCCTCGTCGACGAGGTCCTCGCGTCGGCGGCGGGCCGCGTCCGCCCGGGTCGCGTCGAGGAACCGGCGCCAGGCCACGGCGACCAGCCAGCCCTTCGGGTCCCGCGGCGGGTCGGCCGACCAGACGCGGACCGCCTCGACGAGCGCGTCCTGTACGGCGTCCTCGGCCGCCGCGAAGTCGGCTCCGCGGCGGACGAGGACCCCGAGCACGCTCGGCGTGAGGCTCCGGATCAGGGCCTCGTTCATGGCCGGGTCACTCCGTGATGGTGGGCGGCTCGGTCAGGAACGGGCGCAGCTCGAGCCACTCGTGGATCGGCTTCCCGTCCTTACCGGGGGCGGCGGACAGCTCCCCGGCCAGCTCGACGGCGCGCTCGTAGCTGTCGACGTCGATCGTCATCCAGCCGGCGATGAGGTCCTTGGTCTCGGCGAACGGGCCGTCGGTGACCGGCGGGCGACCCGCACCGTCGTAGCGGACCCAGGCGCCCTCGGGGGCGAGGGCCTGGCCGTCGACGAACTCGCCGGTCTGCTCCAGCCGTGCCGCGAAGTCTCTCATGTACGCCACGTGCGCCGAGATCTCCTGTGGCGTCCACTGGTCCATGGGTACGTCGTTGACCCCGGCCGGGCCGCCGCGGTAGTGCTTGAGCAGCAGGTACTTCGCCATCGTGTTCTCCTCGGTGCGGGTGCGGCCGTTCGTGGCCACGTTCACCCCTGGGACGGAGCCGGTCGCCGGTTCTCGACATGGCCGCCCGGATTATTTTCCTCTCGCCGCGCGGCGCGGGTGACATCTGTCGACACGGCGGCGCGAAACCGGCCAAAACTTGATTCGTTCCAGAATAGTGAGCTAGTGTTCGCCGGGTGATGTCCGACTTCGAGGCGCAACTGCGGGCCGCCTCGCTGCGGGTGACCCGACCCCGACTGGCGGTGCTCGCGGCGTTGCGCGACCATCCGCACGTCGGCACCGACGCGGTGATCGCGCTGGTTCGGGCGGATCATCCCACGGTCTCCCACCAAGCGGTGTACGACGTGCTGCGCGTGCTCACCGACGCTGGTCTGGTCCGGCGTATCCAGCCGGCCGGCGCGACCGCCCGCTACGAGTCCCGGGTCGCGGACAACCACCACCATGTCGTGTGCCGCTCCTGCGGCGCGATCGCCGACGTCGAGTGCGCCGTCGGTCACGCCCCCTGTCTCACCGCCTCGGTCGACCACGGTTTCGTGATCGATGAGGCGGAGGTCGTCTACTGGGGCATCTGTCCCGACTGCGCGACCGCACGCACGCCCCAGAGATCCGCAAGCTCGGAAGGAAGTACATGAGCGACACCCAGGACAACGGCCCCACCAGCGCGCAGGGCGTAGACCAGAAGGCAGCCGCCGGCTGCCCGGTCGCGCACGACTCGGTGACCGCGCACGGCAGCGAGAGCGAGAACCCGGCGATCGACTCGCCGACCCCGAAGACCGGCGGTCGTCCGCGCACCAACCGGGACTGGTGGCCCAACCAGCTCGACCTCTCGGTGTTGCACGCCCACTCGTCCAAGGGCAACCCGCTGGGGGAGGACTTCAGCTACGCCAGGGAGTTCGCCAAGCTCGACGTCGAGGCCCTCAAGCGGGACATCACCGAGGTGCTCACCACCTCGCAGGACTGGTGGCCGGCCGACTTCGGCCACTACGGCGGCCTGATGATCCGGATGAGCTGGCACGCCGCCGGCACGTACCGCATCGAAGACGGCCGGGGCGGTGCCGGCGACGGCGGTCAGCGGTTCGCGCCGCTGAACAGCTGGCCGGACAACGCCAACCTGGACAAGGCCCGCCGGCTGCTGTGGCCGGTCAAGCAGAAGTACGGCCAGCAGATCTCGTGGGCCGACCTGCTCGTGCTCGCCGGCAACGTCGCCCTGGAGTCGATGGGCTTCAAGACCTTCGGCTTCGGCTTCGGTCGCGAGGACGTCTGGGAGCCCGAGGAGATCTTCTGGGGCCCGGAGGACACCTGGCTCGGCGATGAGCGCTACGCCTCCGAGAAGGAGATGGCGGCCGGCGTCGGGTCCACCGAGATGGGTCTCATCTACGTCAACCCGGAGGGTCCTCGCGGCAACGCGGACCCGGCCGCGGCGGCGCACTTCATCCGCGAGACCTTCGGCCGGATGGCCATGAACGACGAGGAGACCGTCGCTCTCATCGCCGGTGGCCACACCTTCGGCAAGACCCACGGCGCCGCCGTCGCCGACAACCACGTGGGCCCGGAGCCCGAGGGCGCCCCGCTGGAGTCGCAGGGCCTGGGTTGGCTGAGCACCCACGGCAGCGGCAAGGGCGCCGACACGATCACCAGCGGTCTCGAGGTGACGTGGACCGACGTGCCGACCCAGTGGAGCAACCGCTTCTTCGAGATCCTGTTCGGCTACGAGTGGGAGCTCACCACCAGCCCGGGTGGCGCGAAGCAGTGGGTCGCCAAGGACGCCGAGGCGATCATCCCGGACCCGTTCGACCCGGCCAGGAAGCACCGGCCGACGATGCTCACGACCGACCTGTCGCTGCGCGTCGACCCGGCGTACGAGAAGATCTCGCGCCGCTTCCTGGAGAACCCCGACCAGTTCGCGTTGGCCTTCGCCAAGGCGTGGTACAAGCTGCTGCACCGCGACATGGGCCCGATCGAGCGTTTCCTCGGGCCGTGGGTGGCGGAGCCGCAGTTGTGGCAGGACCCGGTCCCGGCCGTGGACCACGAGCTGGTGGGTGACGCCGACGTCGCCGCGCTCAAGGCGAAGATCCTGGACTCCGGTCTGACGACCGCCCAGCTGGTCTCCACCGCCTGGGCGTCCGCCGCGAGCTTCCGCCACACCGACAAGCGGGGCGGCGCCAACGGGGCGCGGATCCGTCTGGAGCCGCAGCGCAGCTGGGAGGTCAACCAGCCCGAGCAGCTGGCGACCGTCCTGAAGGCGCTGGAGGGCATCCAGCGGGAGTTCAACGAGGCCGGCGGCGCGAAGATCTCGTTCGCCGACCTGATCGTGCTGGCCGGGTCGGCCGCCGTCGAGAAGGCGGCCCGGGATGCCGGCGTCGAGGTGACCGTGCCGTTCCGGGCGGGTCGCACCGACGCCACCCAGGAGCAGACCGACACCGACTCGTTCCGGGTCCTGGAGCCGCGGGCCGACGGGTTCCGCAACTACCTGCGTCCGGGTGAGAAGACCCAGCCGGAGGTGCTCCTCGTCGACCGGGCCTACATGCTCAACCTGACCGCGCCGGAGATGACGGTCCTCGTCGGCGGTCTGCGGTCGCTCGGCGCCAACACCGGTGGCAGCCAGCACGGTGTCCTCACCGACCGGCCGGGTGTGCTCACCAACGACTTCTTCGCCAACCTGCTCTCCCCGGGCACCCGGTGGAGCGCGTCGAAGTCCGACGAGCACGTGTACGAGATCCGCGACCTGGCCACCGACGAGGTGAAGTGGACCGCCACCGCGGTCGACCTCATCTTCGGTTCCAACTCGCAGCTGCGCGCCCTCGCGGAGGTCTACGCCAGCCAGGACGCCCGCGACAAGTTCGTGGCCGACTTCGTGACCGCCTGGACCAAGGTCATGGAGCTGGACCGGTTCGACATCGCCTGACAGTCGGACACCGACGAGCCCCGGCCGATCGCCATCGGCCGGGGCTCGTCGGGCTCGGCGGCGTCACCGCCACCTCGATGCCGGCGGCACTATCGACGGGCGTCACGTGTGGCGGCTAACCTGTGGCCCCACACACCATCGATGTGAGGAGATGCGATGGCGCGTCGCACCGGCCGGCCCTCCTACCTGTCGGACAAGCCCGATGTGCGTCGTCGCCGCATGGTGCGCCTCGTGGCGGTCACCGGGGCGATCGCGCTCGTCACCGCCCTGGTGGGTGGGCTGATCGGCTACCAGGTGGGGCGACCGGACGCCGTCGAGGCGTCCATCGCGTCCATCAAAGAGGCCGACGCCAAGCGGGACGCTCAGCAGATCGTGGAGCTGACGGAGACGGCCCGCAAGGTCAGCGCCCAGGTCGCTCCCATCCTGACCGCCCTCAAGACGGACACGTCAGCCGGCCGCGCACCGGATCCGGAGCAGGCCAAGCGGTGGCAGGAGACCATGCGGGAAGCCGCCAAGCCGTTCGCTGACCCGCCGTCGGGGTCCACCGCCACGAACGTGGCGCGAGGTGGGCTGCGCGGAGCGCTCCAGCAGGCGGCCCTGGCTGTCGACTCCTATGCGCTGGCCGCCAGCGTGCCGGCGGCACAGCGGGCGGCCCTGTTGGACATCACCGCGCGGCAGGCGGCCGAGGCCGTCACGAGCTGGTCGGTCGCGGCGACCCAGCTCGACCAGGTGAGCGTCGACGCCGGCCACGGCCACCAACACGTGTTCCTCAGCACAGATCCCGAAGGATCGGCCTTCACCCCGGACGGGGCGCCCGAGGGCACCGGCGGTTGAGGGCTCGTTGCTGCTCGGGTGTCGGGTTTCGCGGCGGCCGGCGCTGGCCCGCCGGCCGGGCGGCTCGGCGCGATCTGGGACCGGCTCGCTGAATCGGGTACCGTCGCCTGTCTCAAGTCTCAGCACCAACCTGGCTTCCGGTGACCGGTGAGCCGAACCGGAGGGACACAGCCGTGAGGTTCCAGAGCGCTGTTCGGCATGCCGGACTCGTCGTGGCGGTCGCCGCCCTCGCCGTGACGGCGGGATGTGCCAAGAAGGACGACAGTGAGGTCCAGGCGAGCGGGGTCAAGCTGGTCCAGGCGGGCAAGCTGACCGTCTGCACCCACCTGCCGTACCCGCCGTTCCAGTCCAAGGACGCCAGCGGCACGGTGACCGGCTTCGACGTCGAGATCATGGACCTGGTGGCCAAGGACCTGGGCGTCGCGCAGACGATCATCGACACCCCGTTCGAGGGGATCAAGTCCGGTCAGGACCTCAACACCGGCAAGTGCGACGCGGCAGCCGCCGGCATGACGATCACCGCGGAGCGGCAGAAGGTCATGAACTTCTCCGACCCGTACTTCGACGCCACCCAGGCGATGCTTGTGAAGACCGGCAAGGCGTACAAGTCGCTCGACGACCTCCGGGGCAAGAAGGTCGGCGTCCAGGCGGCCACCACCGGTCGCGACTACGCGAAGAAGTTCGAGGCGGAGAAGGGCCTCAAGCTCGTCGAGTTCGAGGATCTCGCCGCCGAGCAGCAGGCCGTCGCCAACGGTCAGGTCGAGGCCGCCATCAACGACCTGCCGGTCTGGAGCGAGTACCTCAAGAAGAACCCGGGCGGGTTCCAGGTGGCCGCCGAGTTCGACACCGGCGAGCAGTACGGCTTCTCGGTGAAGAAGGACGGCAACCCGGAACTGCTCAAGAAGATCAACGAGGCGCTGGCCAAGGCCAAGCAGGACGGCTCCTACGACACGATCTACGAGAAGTGGATCGGCAAGCGGCCGAGCGCGTGACAGCGGCTCCCAGCAGCGGAGCGCGCGTCAGGCGCGTCCAGCCGCAGAGCGCGCGTCTGCGCACTCAACAGCAGAGCGCGCGTCCTGCGCGTCGGTAACCTTCGGGAAGGCAACGAGCGAACGTGAAGCTGCGACGCCGCCAGCGGGAGCGGCTGTCCCTCGGGCTGCAGTACCTGGTCTTCATCGCCATCATCGCCGCGGTGCTCTTCGCCGCGGACTGGGACCGGTTGGCCGACGCGTTCTTCCGCGTCGACATCATCACGTCGATGTTCCCGACGATCATCACCGTCGCGTTGCGCAACACGGTGCTCTACACGCTCGGCGCGTTCGCCTTCGGCCTCGTGTTCGGCACCGTCCTCGCGCTGATGCGGCTGTCCCGGGTCGCGCCGTACCGCTGGCTGTCGACGGCGTACATCGAGCTGTTCCGGGGCCTGCCCGCGCTGCTGGTGCTCTTCCTCGTCGGGTACGGGATCCCCATCGCCTTTCCCGAGCGCGAGATTCCGGGCGGCGTGTTCGGCTCGATCGCGATCGGCCTCGGCCTGACCGCCGCGGCGTACATGGCGGAGACCATCCGGGCCGGCATCCAGGCCGTGCCGAAGGGGCAGATGGAGGCGGCCCGCACCCTCGGCATGTCGCACTTCACCGCCATGCGCACGATCGTCGTCCCGCAGGCGTTCCGGATCGTGATCCCACCGCTGACGAACGAACTCATCCTCCTCACCAAGGACTCGTCGCTGGCGTACGTGCTGGGTGTGACGGCGCAGACCATCGAGGTCACCAAGTTCGGTCGGGACATGCTGAACGACCGGGTGAACGCCACCCCACTGCTGGTGGCCGGTCTCGCCTACCTGATCATCACCCTGCCGCTGTCCCAGGTGGTCCGCCGCCTCGAACTGCGCTACGCCAAGGCCCGGTGACCCGCATGACGAGCACTGAACAGCGTCCGGCCGTCGAGATCCGCGACCTGCACAAGTCCTTCGGGCCGCTCAAGGTGCTCAAGGGCATCGACTTCGAGGTCGGCCAGGGCGAGGTGGTCTGCGTGATCGGGCCGTCCGGGTCCGGTAAGTCGACGCTGCTGCGCTGCGTCGACCTCCTCGAAGAGCCGACGGCCGGCAGGATCTGGGTCAACGGGGTCGAGATGACCGACCCGGACGTCGAGATCGACGCGGTGCGCCGCGGCATCGGCATGGTCTTCCAGGCGTTCAATCTCTTCCCGCACCTGACCGTGCTGAACAACCTCACCATCGCCCAGCGCCGGGTGCTGCGGCGCGGCCGGGCCGAGGCCGAGCGCGTCGCTCGGGCCAACCTGGACCGCGTCGGGCTGACCGACAAGGCCGACGCGTTCCCGGCGCAACTCTCCGGTGGGCAGCAGCAGCGGGCGGCGATCGCCCGGTCCCTGTCGATGGAGCCGAAGCTGATGCTCTTCGACGAGCCGACCTCGGCGCTCGACCCGGAGTTGGTCGGCGACGTGCTCACCGTCATGCGCAAGCTGGCCGAGGACGGCATGACGATGATGGTGGTGACGCACGAGATGGCGTTCGCCCGCGACGTCGCCGACCGGGTCGTGTTCATGGACGGGGGCGTGGTGGTCGAGCAGGGGCCGCCGCAGGAGGTGCTCGGCAACCCGAAGCACGAACGGACCCGTGCGTTCCTCTCCCGGGTCCTCGACCCGACCCGTGTCGCGCAGCTCGGTCAGCCCGAGCAGTCGCCGGAGCCGCCGCAGGCGCCGGGCCTGCCGGCGGGCGACCGTCACCAGCTCTGACGACCCCTTTCGTACGTCTGTCCGCCGGGCTGCCCCATCGAGGGCAGCCCGGTGTCGTGCGGTGTGCGCAGGCTCTGTGTCAGGATCATGTCAATCGAAGTACGTCGTAATGTCAAGGTAAACTTTTTGCAATCAGACCTGGACTTTCGTCGATGGACTACATAAGTTGCAGACATCCACCGAAAGCTCTGAGTCTTCCGAGCAAAGTCCGCGACGAGCCTCACCTCAGTCGTGCTGCCGCCCCGTGCTCGGCGGTCGTTGCACCCTGCCCTCGTCGCGTCTTCGCCCGGTCGGGAACGGAGACCCATGGACGATCACGCCACTGGCTCCCATCGTCACCTGTCCCGCAGATCCCTGATCGCCACCGGGGCGCTCGCCGCCGGTGCGCTGGGGGCGGCCGCCCCCGCGATCGGCACCGCGTTCGGCCCCAGCCCCGCCCGGGCTGCCGCCGGCGTCACGAAGAAGGTCACCATCTACGCCGAGCAGTTGCCCGGCGGCCTGTTCGGCTACGGTCTGGCGCCCGGCCAGGCCACCGTGCCGGGTCCGCTCCTGGAGATCTACGAGGGTGACACCCTGGAGATCACCCTGGTCAACACCACAAACCAACGGCTCTCCATCCATCCGCACGGGGTGGACTACAGCACCGACTCGGACGGCAGCCCGCTGAACGCCTCGTTCAACAACCCGGGCGAGACGCGCACGTACGTCTGGCGCTCGCGGGAGATGGTCGCCGCGGCGGGCCGCCGGTTCATGCCGGGCAGCGCCGGCTACTGGCACTACCACGACCATGCCATGGGCACCGACCACGGCACCGCAGGGGTGGCCAAGGGGCTGTACGGCGCGCTGATCGTCCGCCGTCGCGGCGACATCCTGCCGGAGAAGCAGTTCACAGTCGTATTCCACGACATGACGATCAACAACCGGATGGCACCGGAGACGCCGATGTTCGAGGCGAACCTGGGCCAGCGGGTGGAGTGGGTCGCCATCGGCCACGGCAACCTGTTCCACACCTTCCACCTGCATGCGCACCGCTGGGCGGACAACCGCACCGGAATGCTGGAGGGACCGAGCGACCCGAGCCTGGTCATCGACAACAAGGATCTCAACCCGGGCAGCTCGTTCGGCTTCCAGGTGCTGGCCGGCGAGGGCGTCGGACCGGGGGCGTGGATGTACCACTGCCACGTGCAGAACCACTCCGACGGCGGCATGGCCGGGATCTTCCTGGTGCGCAACGCCGACGGCAGCATGCCACCGGGCGCCGAGGAGGCGATCCACCGGTTCCAGGGCCACACCCACACGCACGCAGGCTGACCCAACCGAAAGTGGGGACGGGGATGACCAGAAAACCACGACGACTCCTTGCCGCGATAGCGGCCTTCGCGGCACTGATCCCGGCATCGACGGCGGCAGCCGCACCGGGAGCGGCGGCCGCGCCCCGAACGGCTGCCGCCCCGCAGGCGGCGCGGACCGCGGTCCTCGTGTTCCACGGCCCGGTGGCCGAGCAGCAGGACCCGGTGACCCGTGCGGTGGACACCATCAAACAGCTTGGCGTCAGTCATGACATCGATGTCACGGCCACCACGGACCCGGGCGTGTTCACCACGACCGGGCTGTCCGCGTACCGCAGCGTGGTCTTTCTCTCCGCGACGGGCGCCGCGCTCAACCGCGACCAGGAGTCGGCGCTACAGAGCTACCTGAAGGCCGGCGGCGGCTTCGTCGGCATCGCCGACGCCGCCCGCGCCCAGGTCGACTCGGCCTGGTTCACCGGCCTGATCGGCACCCGCCCGGCGGGTGCCATTCCGGTGGCCGAGCCGGTGGCCGCGGTGACCGCCAGCGGCGAGAACCCGCCGACCGAGACCAAGGAGAAGCTGACCGACGGCGACGCCAACACCAAGTGGCTGGTCCGCACCCCGACGGCCTGGGTGGCGTACCAACTGGCCGCGCCCACACGGATCACCGGGTACGCGCTGACGTCGGCCAACGACTTCGTCGGGCGGGACCCGAAGGACTGGACCCTGCAGGGTTCCACCGACGGGCAGAACTGGTCCGATCTGGACCGGCGCACCAACCAGACCTTCGGGGACCGGTTGCAGACCCGCCGGTTCGACATCGCCACGCCGCAGGAGTTCACCCGCTACCGGCTGAACATCACCGCCAACAGCGGTGAGCCGCTGATCCAGCTCGCCGACCTGCGCCTGTTCACCGGCACGGCCACCGCGCCGCCGCCGACCCCCGTGAACCGGGCGGTGGTCGACATCCTGGACCGCAAGCACCCGGCCACCGCGTCGCTGCCGATGACCATCACCCGGTCCGACCGCTGGGACAACTGGGACCCGAACCCGATCGGCAGCGTGCACACGCTCGCCCAGGTGCAGGAGCGGCACTACGACCCGGGGCCGGCCGCCAACGGCCCGTTCCACCCGGTGTCCTGGTGCCGGGACTACGACGGTGGCCGCTCGTTCTACACCGGCATGGGCCACACCGAGGGCAGCTACGGTGAGGAGGCGTTCCGCGCACACCTCGCCGGGGCGCTCAACTGGACCACCGGTCGCGTACGCGGCGACTGCCAGGCCACGATCGCCGCGAACTACAAGGTGGAGCGACTCACGGCGGCCAACCAGACCGGGCAGTTGGACCAGATCGGCGAGCCGCACGGGCTCACCGTCGCGCCGGACGGCACGGTCTTCTACGTCGGCAAGGCGGCCTGCCCGAGTGGCTCGATCGCGGACTGGAACGACCCGAAGGTCGGCCTGGGCTGCGGCACCATCCACTCCTGGGACCCGCGGACCAAGCAGGTCAAACTGCTCACCACCCTGGAGGTGATGGGCAACCGGGGCAGCGGCTCCGAGTTGGTGAAGAACGAGGAGGGCCTGCTCGGCATCGTGCCCGACCCCGCCTTCGCCGACAACGGGTGGCTCTACGTCTACTGGATGCCGCACGAGTCGATCGACCGGGTGCAGCGGGTCGGGCAGCGCACCGTCTCGCGGTTCACCTACGACCGTGCGGCGCAGACCATCGACCAGGCCACCCGCAAGGACCTGCTGACATTCCCGGTGCAGATCCACAGTTGCTGCCACGCCGGCGGCGGCATGGCGTTCGACGCCAAGGGCAACCTCTACGTCGGCTCCGGCGACAACAACTCCTCCGAGGGGTCGCAGGGCTACTCCGGCAACAACTGGACCCAGGAGTACCAGGGCATCTCCTTCCAGGACGCCCGCCGCACCTCGGGCAACACCAACGACCTCGCCGGCAAGATCATCCGGATTCACCCGGAGGTCGACGGGACGTACACCATCCCGGAGGGCAACCTCTTCCCGCCGGGCACCGAGAAGACCCGCCCGGAGATCTACGTGATGGGCGTGCGCAACATCGCCCGCCTCCAGATCGACCCGGAGCACCAGTGGCTGACCGCCGGCTGGGTCGGCCCGGACGCCGCGTCGCCCAGCCCCACCCTCGGCCCGGCCAAGTACGAGACCGCCACCATCATCACCTCGGCGGGTAACCAGGGCTGGCCGTACTGCATGGGCAACCGGCAGCCGTACCGGGACCGCAGCAGCACCGACGCGAGCGTGCTGACCGGCTGGTACGACTGCGACAACCTGAAGAACACCTCCCCGCGCAACACCGGACTCGTGGACATTCCGGCGGCCCGGGACAACATGATCTGGTATTCGCCGGACGGCGGCGGCCCGGTCTTCCCGAAGCGCACCGACGGCAGCGGCCTGCCCACCTACGTCGCGGCCGACGCCACCTACACGCAGCCGTACCTGCGCGGCGGCGGGCAGGCCATCATGTCCGGCCCCACCTACCACCGCGACCGGGTCGACCCGAACAGCACTGTGGCGTGGCCGGCGTACTGGGACGAGAAGTGGTTCATCGGCGACCAGTCGAACGCCGCCAACCGGGTCGCGGTCACCGTCGACGAGGCCGGAGTGCCGACGGCGGCCCCGCCGGTCCACGCCGAGACGCTGCGCGCCATCATCCCGAGCGGCAACGGCGACACCCGCCTGCAGAGCTGGATGGACGCCACGTTCGGCCCGGACGGCGCGCTCTACCTGCTGGACTACGGAGGCGGGTTCTTCAGCCTGCACCCCAACCAGAAGCTCATCCGGATCACCTACACCGGCGGCGCGCCCACCCCGGCACCGGCGGCGACCTCCGTGGCCGTCCAGAACAAGCCCCTGACCATCGCCTTCGACGGCGCGCGCTCCGGCGGCGTCAGCCACCGGTGGGAGTTCGGCGACGGCGTCACGTCGACCGAGGTGAACCCCCGGCACTCGTACGCCAGGGTCGGCACCTACACCGCGAAACTGACGGTCACGTACGCCGACGGTGAGACGGCGACGGTGCAGACCACTGTCACGGTGGGCTGCGCGGTCCCGGACGACCGGCAGAACGTGTGGCTCGACGACACGGACACCGGGGTGCCCAGCCGCACGGTCGGGCAGGGCTGCACGGTCAACGACCTGATCGACGACGAGAGCACCTGGGCCGACCACAACAGTTTCGTCCGCCACGTGACCGCGGTGACCCGCGCGCTCCAGGACGACGGACTGCTCAACGCCCGCGAGAGCGGCACACTGACCCGGCTGGCCGCCGCGTCCGAGATCGGGCGCAACGGACACACCGGGTACGAGCCACTCTTCGACGGCACCGCCGAGTCGCTACGCGGCTGGCAGCAGGCGCCGACGGGATCGTTCAGCATCCAGCCGGACGGGTCGCTGCGCTCCAGCGGCGGCCTCGGCATGCTCTGGCACACAAAGGAACTTGCCGACTTCTCACTGAAGCTGCAGTTCCGCGACATCGCCCCCGGCACCGGACGGGCCAACACCGGCGTCTTCATCCGGTTCCCGGACCTGCGAACCCCGCTCGACCAGCGGCCACCGGACAGCTGCGGCACCGTCGGTTCGGCCCGGACCTCGCCGGCCTGGATGGCCATCTACTGCGGACACGAGATCCAGATCTACGACGGTGAGACAGGTGAGCCGCAGAAGACCGGCTCGGTCTACAACTTCGACCCGGTGCCGCTCGCCCAGGCCGGTGTCACCCCGAAGAACGAGTGGAACGACTACGAGATCCGCGTGGTCGGCCAGCACTACACGATGATCCGCAACGGCGTGGTGATCAACGAGTTCGACAACACGCCGGGCAAGCAGTCCTCCCGTGCCGGCGATCCGCCGACCGACCTGCGGCAGTTCCTCAGCGGCTTCATCGGTCTGCAGAACCACGGTGACAACGACCTGGCCGAGTTCCGCAACATCCGCGCGCGGGAACTCTAGGAGAAACGATGACCCGACGACTCACGGCCGCGCTGTCGGCGCTCCTGCTCACGGTGATCCCGATTGCCGCCAAGCCCGCCAGCGCCGCCCCGCGCGTCGCCGCGGACCAGGTGTTGACCTGGACCGCCGACGACAACATCACCCGCTACAAGTCCGCCCCCGCCCAGGCGGTGGCCGGCGCGACCACAATCATCTGGGAGAACAGCGCGGCCACCGGCAACACCACCGGGATGCCGCACACGCTCACCTTCGACACCAGCACCGAGGGCTACAACCACGACGTCACGCTCAACATCCTGGCCAGCCCGTTCGACGCCAACGACGGACGCCACCAGGCGACGGTGAATCTGACCCCGGGCCGGTACCGCTACTTCTGCTCGATCCCGGGCCACAGCCAGATGGTCGGCGAACTGGTGGTCACCGACGGCGGAGGTGGCGGCGACACCACCGCGCCGACCGTCGACGCCGCCGTGTCGGGTGACCGCGACGGCGACGGCAACTACCTCGGCGCGGCCACGGTGACCGTGACGGCCACCGACGCCGACTCCGGTGTGGCCACCGTCGAGTACCAGGTCGACGACACCAGCTTCCAGCCGTACACCCAGCCGGTGCGGGTGACCGCGATCGGCGACCACTCGGTGCAGTTCCGCGCCACCGACCAGGCCGGCAACACCAGCGCGGTCGGCTCGGTGTCGTTCCGGATCGTCGAACCGACCGAGGAGGACACCACCGCGCCGGTGGTCACGGCCACGCCGACCGGCGAGCAGGACGGCGACGGCAACTACATCGGTACGGCCACCGTCACGCTGACCGCCACCGATGCCGGGTCCGGCGTCGCCACCATCGAGCACGCGCTGGACGGGGGAGCCTTCACCGCGTACGCGAACCCGATCGTCGTGACCACCGTGGGCATGCACATGCTGCACTACCGGGCCACCGACGTCGCCGGAAACACGTCGGCGGAGCAGATGCTCCACCTCACCGTCGTGGAGCCGCAGGCCGAGGACACCACCCCACCCACGGTCGCCGCCACGGTGGCGGGTGACCAGAACGACGACGGCGCGTACGTCGGCGGCGCGACCGTCACCGTCACCGCCACCGATGACGGCTCGGGTGTGGCGTCGATCGAGTACGCGCTCGACACCGGCGGCTGGACCGCGTACGCCGGCCCGGTCGCGGTCCGCAGCGTCGGGGCGCACACAGTGCGGTACCGGGCGACCGACACCGCGGGGAACACCGCCACCGAACAGTCGGCCACGTTCACGGTGGTGGCCGACGGCACCGACGGCTGCCCCGCCTCGGACACCCGGGCCACGGTGATCATCGACGGTGACGACACCGGCGTGGCGAACGTCGACACCGGCGACGGCTGCACCATAAACGATCTGATCGACGAACACGCCGACTATCCCGGCCACGCCGACTTCGTCCGGCACGTCGAGGCGGTCACCGCCGCGCTCGTGACCGGCGGCACGCTCAACCGGCGGCAGCAGGGCGCCATCGTCCGGGCCGCGGCCCGATCGGACGTCGGCGCATGAGTCCTCGAACCTCATCGACAGGGAGTACAACGATGCCCGGACGTACCGTCGCCAAGCTGGCCACCGTGAGCGCCGTCGTCGCCGCCTCGGTGTTCGCGGTGGCGCCCACCGCACACGCCGACCTGGTCACCCACTGCATCGGCACCGGCGGTGCCGTGACCGTTCCCAACGACCTGCTCGTGCCGGCCGGCGAGTCCTGCGCCCTGACCGGCACCACGATCACCGGCAACGTCACCGTCGCGGCCGGCGCCAACCTGGTGGTCGCCGGTGGTCGGGTCAGCGGTGAGGTACGCGTCGCCGCGGACGGCTACCTCGACGCCACCGAGACGACAATCGACGGTCAGGTGGTGTTGGCCGCCGGCGGCTACGGCATTTTCCTCAAGGGCGCCAGCAGCGGCAACGTGACGGTGCGGCCGAAGGGCACCGCGACCGTCGACAGCTTCCTGTTCGTGGAGCAGTCGACGATCGCCGGGACGGTCACCGCCGGCGCCGGTGAGGTCCGGCTCGACCGCGGCACCCAGGTGCAGCGCAACCTCAGCAGCACCGGCACCTACTACACCGACGTGCACGACTCGTTCGTCGACGGCACCCTGTCGGTGCTGAACAGCGCCACCGGCAGCGTGGTGTGCGGCAGCGCGGTCCGCGGTCGGGCCACCTTCGCCGGCAACCTGGGTGGTGTGCAGCTCGGCCCGAACGGCACCCTCGACAGTTGCGCCTCCGGCGGCTACTGGGGCACGGACGTCAGCGTCACCAACACCACCGGCGGTGTCACCGTCGACGACAACATCATCAACGGTGGGTTGACCGTGACGTCCAACGACCCGGCCGCCCAGGTGGCCGCGAACAACCGGATCCGTGGCGGCGTGACAGGTGAGCAGGCGGCGGCGAGCAGCAACGTGGCTGCCCGGGTGGCCGCCCCGGACCGCGAGGAGGCTGGCGACGAGCGGGCTGAGCTTCGCCGTACCTCGGCGGTGCGGGAGGCCACCGAGGCGGGCGCCGCCCGGCTCTAGTCGATTCATGCGACAACGGCCGGTCACCCCCGAGTGGGGGTGACCGGCCGTCGCGTCGTGCTCGTCGGTCAGAAGTTACCTGCCGAGTTGCACTTCACGCCCTGGTCGAGGCAGTTGCGCACCCGTGCGGCGAGCGCCTCGTCCTTCCAGGCGTTGAAGAAGTCCGCGTGCATGGAGAACGAGGTGCCGGACGCGAGGGTGATGCCGTCCGTGTTCGCGCTCAGCGGGTACGAGATCACGAACGACACCGAGGGAACCGGCACCGGGTGGCTCTTCGGGCAGGCCCCGGTGTGGTCACCGTTGGCCATGTGCGCCTTGTGGTCGGGGCTGTCCAGGTGCTTGCCGTCCCAGCAGTCCGGGAAGGTGATCTGCCGGACGATGTTCGCGGTCTTGGCGCAGACCGGGAAGGTCTTGTCGGCGCTGCGGCCGACTTCGCCGCCGATGCCGGCGCACCAGAAGTGGTTGCCCTGCTTGTCCGGGGTGTCGACCTGGTTCTTGGCGTTACCGGTGATCATTCGCAGGCCGAACGGGAAGGGTTGGGTCTTGCTCGGGTCCTTGAGACGGGATCCGTAGTAGACGGTCACCTCCGTCGGGTCCACGACCTTGCCGTTCTGGTACATGGTGGGCACCCAGTAGGCGGACTGGTCGTCCGGCGAGTTGCACGTGGTTGCCGTCGACGCCCGCAGCGACTCGGCTGTCGAGTTGGCGTCGGTCGACGTGTTGCCCCAGAAGGTGTGGTTGTGCGAGCCGCCGACCAGCTTCGGCAGCACGATCGGGTCGTCGCTGTTGTGGTGGCTGGTCTTGCAACCGACGTTGAACTCGGGCACCTTGACCGGGTTGCCGGTCACCGGCTTGGGCTTGCGGGCGAAGAACGCACGCGTCGCGGATGCCTGCGCGGCCGGGTCGATGGTGATCCAGCCACCGGCCACGGTCGGTGGGGCGGCGCCGGTCGACGGGGTCACCGGCTTTCCCGAGGCGGACGGGGCCGCCGAGGCGCTCGGCGTGCCCGGCGCACTCGACGCGCTCGGCGGGGCAGCGGCGTCACCGGGGACACCGGACGCCGGTGCCTCCGGGCCGGACGAGCCAATGCCGGTGTCGCTCGATGGACTGGACGCGCCGGGGGTGCCCGGGGCCTCCTTGCATCCGCCGGCAAGCGCCACGCTCAGCAGCAGCAGCGCGGTGGCGGAACGACGTTTCCCAGGGGTGGATCGCAGACTATTCAACAGGGGTGCACCTTTCTTCCGAGCGAAGAATACGAGTGCGACTCCTGTTCGCTGCCCACCGGGCCGATTAAATCTCCCTTAAATGTCGTTCCGCGATTGCCCGAGCGGCTGTGCGCGACGGTCTAGCTGTCAGATCAATCTCATTTCCCTGATTCTTCTCCAAAAACTGTAATCGGCGACCGCGCCGCCACTCGTCACTTTGAGTGGCAGGCAGCCCCGGTGCCGATCGCGCTATTCCTCGGCCCTCGGTTGGCCGCGACGGCCACCTGGTCAGCAACCGTCGCGGGCCTTGCGCAGGAAGGTCTTCCGCGACATGACCTTCGTGGACTCCCGCCCGCTCGGCGCCAGCACCTGGCCCGCGCCGATCCGCGGGAGGTCCTCGAGCGTGAAATCTACCGAGATGATGCCAAGTCCACCGACGCTGTAGGTGACCCCTGGCCTGAATTCGGCGAGCGGTTCGACGTCCACCACACGGCCCAGCGCCCCCGAGAAGTAGTCGGTGGCCTCGTCGACCGTCCAGCCGTCCGGCGGCTGACCAAGCAGGGCAACCTCCACGACATCGCTCGTGGGTCGGCCGCCGATGCGCCACCTGAAATCCGGGTGATCGGTCCCGTCGTCCGGGTATTCCTGGTAGACGCTGAGCCCTGCGACAATGCCGCCGCAGTGCACCAGGACAGCGACCGGCTGGCCATCATGGACGGCGAGGCCGACGAGAGGCTCGTCGGGAGGGGTGCAGGCGGCCAGAAGGCCGAGTAGCGGCAGGGATAACAGAATCCACGGGAATCGTCTTCTGCGCATGTCGTCAGCATTCCGAGGGAGCATCACGCTCCGATTCCCTCATGGTCACGAAAGGTAGACAGGCGGGGTGGGCTATGACTGCCCGGCGGGGCGGTCGCCGGTGACCAGGTTCGTGTAGATCGAGATCCCGGCGTTATTGATCAACAGGGTGAACTGCCGGGCGAAGTGCCGGCCGAGGCACGATTGGCGCCGGTGACCAGCGCGATCACCGGTGATCTTCCTGATGGGTGCCTGCTGGCAGGTTCAACGACGAGCGGTACGCGGGCTACGCTGGAACCTGACGCTGACGTTAGAGACAAGTTGTGTGACTGGTGTCACCGACGGGGGAGGGCCCATGCGCATCGGAGAGCTGGCCGCGCAGACCGGGGTGTCCGCGCGAGCCCTGCGCTACTACGAGGAGCAGGGACTCCTGACGGCCGAACGGAGCAGCGGCGGTCAGCGCCACTACCTCGACAGCGCGGTCGACCGGGTGCACCTGATCCAGATGCTGTACGCCGCCGACCTGTCCAGTCGGACCATCCTGGACCTGCTGCCCTGCGTCGACGCGCAGGTCAACACCCCGGAGTCCCGGGCGCTGCTGCGCGCCGAACGCGACCGCATCGATCAGCAGATCGCCCACCTCCGGCAGGCCAGGGACCGGCTCGACGCGGTCATCGCTCACAGCGAGAGCCCGGCGAGCGGCTGCACTCGGGCGGAAGCCGACGCCCTCGTGCCTGAGGACCGTGCCCGCAAAGGTTCGCCACCATTGAGGGGCGCCGCGATGGTGCCGGTCGCCTGACGCGAGGTCCCGCCCAGGCCGCTCGGTGAAGGTCCCGTGGGACGGCTGCCTCCGGTAGGCCCGGATTGTGCCAGCTTCCCATCGCCGTCTGATGTCGCCTGCGCAGACTGTGCGAGATATGCGACTGAAGATGTCATCCACGTTTGTCGCGTGTCTATCTTCGATGCGTAGTGCGGCTTGTTGGCGTGGACACGGGGGAGGTCCGACGCGGTGGCTGAGTTTCCGGCGCATTTGTTCAAGATGGATGGTGATCCGTCGGCGGTTCGGTCGTCGGCGTCGCGGTGGCAGGGTTTTGGTTCGGCGGCGTCGCAGGCGGCGGGGCAGATCACGGGTTTGGACACGTCGCAGTTCGTGGGCCCGGAGGGGGATCTGTTCCGGGAGGGGCTGAATGCCCAGATGCCGGGGCATTTGCGGGTGACTGGTGATGCGTTCGGCAGGGTGTCGACCGGGTTGACGGTGTTTGCGGGGTCGTTGTCGTCGTTGCAGGATCGGATGCGTCCGTTGGCGCAGCGTGCGCCGGGTTTGTGGGCGGCGTTGCAGGCCGCCCGGGGGCGGGCTGATCGGGCGAGGCAGGCTGATGAGCGTCATGAGCGGGAGGTCGCCGACCGGCCGCCCGAGGAAGCCGCGGCGGCGGCGCCGGATGCGTATCGGTCGGACGCGGGTGCGGCGGGTTCGGCGTTGTCGCAGGCGCAGCGGGACTGGGACGAGTGTGTGGCCCAGGCGGGTGCCTTGCGGGGTGAGTTGTCCACGGCGGTGCGTGATTGCGTGCGGGTGGTCAATGACGCGAAGGGTTTGCGGTTCAAGGAGAACCCGAAGTGGTGGGATCTGAAGGGTCAGTTCACCAACTTCGTGCGGGACAACCAGGAGTTGTTGGCGCAGCTGTCGGGCGCGTTGAAGATCGTTTCGCTGGTCGCGGGTCTGCTCGCTTTCATTCCGATTCTCGCCCCGATCATGGGGCCGATCGCGATCGCGGCGGGTGCGGCGGCTCTGCTGATCGATGCGTCGCTGTATGCGGCGACGGGTAAGGGCAGTCTCACCAACCTGTTGATCGATACGGTGATGACGGTCGTGCCTATCGGTCGGCTCGCGATGCTGGGAAGACCGGTGTTGGCCCTGGCCAAGAAGGGGCTGCCGACCCTCGCCAAGGGTTTGACCAAGGCGCGGGCGGCGCTTCCGAGCATGCCCCGCCCGAGCATTCCTCTGGGGTTGCGTAAGTGCGCGGGTGATCCGATCGACGTGGCCAGTGGCGAGGTGGTGCTCACCCAGACCGACGCCGAGCTACCGGGTCTGCTCCCGTTAGTCCTCAGCCGTAGCCACGTGTCCTCGTATCGGGTTGGTCGGTGGTTCGGGCCGTCCTGGGCGTCGACGCTTGATCAGCGGGTCGAGGTCGACGAGCAGGGGGTGTGCTTCGTCGCCGAGGACGGGATGGTCCTGTCCTATCCGACGCCTCTGGATGGCGGCGGGCAGGTCATGCCGGAGGCGGGTCCCCGCTGGCCGCTCACCCCGACCCCGGACGGATTCCGGGTCGACCAGCCGGAGACCGGTCGCGCCCTGCACTTCCAGGTAGTGCCGGACTTTCAGGTAGTGCCGGACTTTCGGGCGGTGTCGGACCAGCCCGAGCCCGAGGGCGGTCAACCCGAGCCAGAGGGTGACGGCGACGCCGTTCGGGTGCTACCCCTGACAGCCGTGACCGACCGCAACGGTCACCGGATCGACCTGCACTGGCGCGACGGTGTGGTCACCGAGGTTCGGCACAGTGGTGGGTACCGGATCGCCGTGGACACCCTGCACGGACAGGTGACGGCGCTGAGTCTGCTCGACGCGGAATCGTCGGGTGACGCCCGGACCCTCGGCCGGTTCGGCTACGACGAGGCCGGTCACCTCGCCGAGGTGATCAACGGGTCGGGGCTGCCGCTGCGGTTCGGCTACGACGACGACGGCCGGTTGACCCTTTGGCAGGACCGTAACGGGCAGGAGTACCACTACACCTACGACGAGCAGGGACGCTGCGTCGCCGCCACCGGCTCCGGCGGATACCTGTCCGCGCGGTTGCACTACGACCCGGTCGACCGGAAGACCACGGTGGACGACTCGCTCGGCCACACCACCGTCTACGAGCTGACCGAGCGTGGCCAGACCGACCGGGTCATCGATCCGTTGGGTCATGCCACGGCCTTCACGTGGGACGGGTCTGATCGGAAGCTGTCCGAGACCGATGCTCTGGGGCGGACAACTCGTTGGTCCTACGATGACGACGGCAATCTGGTCGAGGTCACCCGCGCGGACGGCAGCCGGGCGACGGCCGCGTACAACGACCTGCATCAACCGGTCGTGGTCACCGACGTCGACGGTGCCCTCTGGCGTCGCGAGTACGACGAGCGCGGCAACCTGACCATGGTCACCGATCCGATCGGCGCGACCACCCACTACCGCTACGACGAGGCTGGTCACCTCAGCGGGCTGACCGACGCCCTGGACGGCACTCTGGTGGTGGCGACGGATCCGGTGGGGTTGGTCAGCCAGGTCACCGAACCCACCGGAGCGGTGTCGACCTACCGGCGGGACTCAGCGGGACGGGTTTCCGAGGTCACCGACCCCGTCGGGGGCACCACGCGTCTGGGTTGGACCGTCGAGGGGCGGCTGGCCTGGCGGCGTGGCCCGGACGGGGCGAGTGAGGAGTGGACCTACGACCCGGAAGGCAACCTGGTCACTCACACCGACCAGGCCGGGGCGACCACCGAGTTCGAGATCGGCCCCTTCGACCTGCCGGTGGCGCGTACCGGGCCGGACGGTGCGCGGTTGGCGTTCGGTTACGACACGGAGTTGCGGCTCACCACGGTCACGAACCCGCACGGGCTGACCTGGCGCTACGACTATGACCCGGGCGGGCGACTGGTCGCCGAAACCGACTTCAACGGCCGGACGCAGACCTACACGCACGACAGTGCCGGCCAGGTCACAGCCCGGACCAATGGGACCGGGCAGACCATCGAGCTCGTCCGCGACCTGCTGGGCAACGTCGTGGGGAAGCGCACCGCCGAGGGCATCACCACCTTCGGGTACGACCCGGCCGGCCGGCTGCTGCACGCCACCGCACCCGAGGCCAACCTCCGGTTCGACCGCGACCCACTCGGTCGGATACTCGCTGAGATCCGCGACGAGCAGACCATCACCTCGTCCTACGACGCGCTCGGCCGCCGGACGTTCCGACGTACCCCCGCCGGGGTCGACAGCGCCTGGGAGTATGACGCCGGCCACCGGCCGGTGGCGCTGCACACCGGTGGCGCGACGGTCAGCTTCACCCACGACGCGGCCGGCCGGGAGACCCGGCGGACCGTCGGCGGCCTGGCTCTCACCCAGAGTTGGGATGCCAACCACCGGCTGCTCTCCCAGATCCTCACGGCGAGCCCTTTCGTCAGCGACGTGCCGGACCTGGTCGCCCACCGGGCCTACCAGTACCGCGCTGACGGTTACCTGACCAGCGTCGCCGACCAGGTCACCGGGGAGCGGCGGTTGGAGTTGGACCGGGCCGGCCGGATCACCGCGGTGCAGGCCGCCGACTGGACCGAGCGGTACGCCTACGACGAGGCCGGCAACGTGGCCAGTGCCGCCTGGCCCGGTGGGGATGGCGACGGCGGCGCTCGGGGTGAGCGGGAGTACACGGGCACCCTGATCCGTCGGGCCGGGAACGTGCGCTACGAACATGACGCCGCGGGCCGGGTCACGCTGCGCCAGCGCAAGGAACGCTCGACCAAGCCCTCGACCTGGCGCTACACCTGGGACAGCGAGGACCGACTGACCGCCGTCACCACCCCGGACGGCACCCGATGGCGCTACCGGTACGACGCCCTGGGCCGCCGGGTCGCCAAGCAGCGCCTCGACGCCGACGGCGGTGTGGTCGAGCAGGTCGACTTCGCCTGGGACGGCCCCCGCCTGATCGAGCAGACCCACCGCCGCGACGACGGCGACCGGACCAGCACCTGGGAGTACGCCCCCGGCACGTTCACCCCGATCAGCCAGACCGACGGCCCAGGCGACCAGGACGAGGTCGACCGCCGCTTCTACGCGATGGTGACCGACCTGGTCGGCACACCCACCGAACTGGTCACCCCCGACGGCCAGGTCGCCTGGCAACAGCGCACCACCATCTGGGGCATCCCGACCCACACCAGTGCCACCGGAGTCGACTGCCCACTCCGCTTCCCCGGCCAGATCCACGACCCGGAAACCGGCGCCTCGTACAACTACCACCGCTACTACGACCCAGACACCGCCCGGTATTCCTCTGCCGACCCACTAGGCCTCGATGCGGGGCCCGACTCGCATGCCTACGTCGACAATCCCACGCATCGAATTGATCCGTTCGGTCTTGTCCCCTGCCGGGTTCCGCACCGTTCGACTCCACGAATGGAAGACGGAAATCTCAAGGAGGGTTGGATTCATGTGGATGCCAGGCACGTCTCCGGCAACCATCCGAATGGGCCGGGGGACCTGTTTGCCAGTGGGACCACGCGTGATCAACTTACGGCCGCAGCCGAGACGGTCGTCCAGCGGGGAAGCCGAATCTCCGATCCGGCCCGCCGGTTGCAGACTTTCGAGAAGAAGATGAAGGTAAACGGTGTTCGGGACTGGGTCAGAGTAATTGTTGATTCCGACGACGCAAATCGCGTGATCACCATATTTCCGGTTCGGCAGGGAGTGTAGCGTGCGCTTCGAGTTTTCAAGGCACCAAGATGGGCCGGCCGCCTCGTCGTTTGACCTGGGTGATCTGCGAGTGGTCGTGGATTCGGCGGACGTCTCGTCGGCCGGGCATCGGCCGAGTAGGTCAATGATGATCTACCTGGGCATCGTTCAACTGGTCGATGGACTCTCGGAGGTGGCAGAGGGGAATGCCTCGCGCTTTCTGTTCGTGGGCCCCGATTCATCATTCTCGTTGAATTTTCAGCGAAAAAATGACGTGCTGACCGTGACGGCCGGAAATGCGTTGATAGGCTCCGCATCGATGTCGGATGTCCTCACTGCCTTGCTGTCCGGGATATCGACCTTCCTCAAGGATCCCGGCAACGAGCTTGCCGTCAATGAGCCTGTGGCCGAAGATCTGGAGGCGACGTTGCGGCGTCTGCGGGGTCTGGTGGGTTCATCCCGATGACCGGCCAGTGGGCGGGAGGGTGTTGACCTCAGTCGCTGCGAACCATGGCGACCCGGCGGCCGGCGTGGGTGCCGGCTATGCGGTCCACGAAGCCGGTCACGGCCGCGTCGAGTTGAACGAGCAGCGCCCCCTGCGCGATGCCCTGTGCCGGTGCACCGCTGCGTGCTCCGCGACCGGCAGCGGATTCCGCGGCGGTGCGGGGCGTCATCGCGCGCTCAGCTCTGGGCGAGTTCCGGGATGCCGTAGTGCTGGTCGAGGATCTGCATGGCGGCCCCTGCGGCGATGGCGTCCGCGCCGAGGCTGGACACGGTCACCCGGGTGCGGAGCCAGTCCACGCGTCGCGCGTCCGCCTCGACGGCGTCGGTGACGGCCGCGAGGTAGGTCTCCGGATGCCGGAGGAGATCCGCGCCCGCCAGCACCACGTGGGCGAGGTCGAGGGTCTGGAGCAGGTTGACGACGCCCACGGCCACGACGCGGGCGGCACGGGCCAGGTCACCGGCCTTGGTGGCGTGGTGGTGCACGATCTCCAGGCATCCGTGCCGGCCGCAGACGCAGCGGGGACCGTCCAGGTCGACGACCGTGTGGCCGAACTCTCCCGCGTTGGTGTGCGCGCCACGGTGGGCCGCGCCGCCCAGCCAGAAGCCCCCGCCGATTCCGGACTCGATCATGATGAGCGCCGCGTCGCCGAAGGTCGCGCCGTGTCGCCAGGCTTCGGCCGTGATCCCCGCGGTGACGTCCTTGTCGAGGTGGACGGGCAGCCCCAGGTGCTTCTCGGCGATCTCCCGCAGCGGTACGTCGTGCCAGTGCCGCAGGCCGTGGGCGCCGCGGACCAGGCCGTGGGCGTGGTCCAGTGGGCCGATCATGCCGATGCCCACGCCGGTGAGCCGGCCCCGGATGTCGGTGCTGCCGGTGATGGTGTCGACGCCGGCGGTCAGGGCGTCGAGAAGCTGTTCCGGGGTGAAGTCGTCGGGCAGTGGGCTGACCGTCGAGTGGCGCACGGTGCCGGCGAGGTCGACCAGGGCCAGCCGCAGCGTGCGCCGGGCGACGTGGGCGCCGATGGCGTAGCGGCTGTCGGGGACGAGTTCGTAGACGACCGCGGGCTTGCCGACGCCCGGCCGGCGCGCGGTGGTGGGGCGGATCAGTCCGGCGGCGCTGAGGCGGGCGATGACCTTGGAGACCGCCTGTGGGGTCAGGCCGGTGGCCTGGACCACAGTTGACCGCTCGAACCGTCGAGCGGTACGACCCACGCCCAGCACCAGTGCCTGGTTGTAGCCGCGGAGGAACCTGACGTCCGCAGTGATGCGAGTCATCTCGACACCCTATTACGCAACGCTGTTGCTAAATTTTCTCGGTGATCGAGATGAGCAGAGGTCGACGGGTGGCGGCGCTTGTCGCCCTGGCACTGGGTGGCGTCGCGATCGGCCTGACCGAGTTCGTGGCGATGGGCCTGCTGCCCGACATCGCGCGCGGTCTGCTCTCGCGGGAGTACGCCCAGTCGTCGTCGGGAGCTGTCGCCCGAGCGGGTTGGATGATCACCGCGTACGCGCTCGGCGTGGTCGTGGGCGCGCCCCTGATCGCCGCGCTGAGCGCGCGCCTGCCCCGCAAGAGGCTCGTGCTCGGGCTGCTCGTCCTCTTCGCCGTCGGCACGGTCGGCTCCGCGGTCGCCCCCACCTTCGACCTGGTGCTGGTGGCGCGGTTCGCGGCGGCGCTTCCGCACGGCGCGTACTTCGGCGCGGCCGGCCTGCTCGCGGCGTCGCTGATGGGTCCCGGTAACGAGGCCCGGGGCTTCGCTACCGTGCTCAGCGGCCTGACCGTGAGCAACGTGGTCGGCGTACCCCTCATCACGCGGCTCGGGCAGGCGACCAGCTGGCGCGTCGCGTACCTGGTCATCGCCGGTGTCTTCGTGCTCACCCTGCTGGCGGTGCTGGCGGTCGTCCCGGAGGTCGCCGCGGCTGCCGACGGCTCGCCGGCTGCCGAGTTGCGGTCGCTGCGCACCTCGCAGGTCTGGCTGGTCGCCGCGACGGGCGCGGTCGGTTTCGCCGGGTTCTTCGCCGTGGACAGCTACATCGCGCCGGTGACCACCGACGTCGCCGGGCTCTCCGCCGCGACGGTGCCGTGGGCGCTCGTCGCGGTGGGCCTCGGCATGACCGTCGGCAATGCACTGGGTGGGTGGTTCGCGGACCGTGACCTGCGGCGGAGCATGGTCATCGGGTTCGTCGCGATGATCGTGAGCATCACCGCGTTCAGTCTCGTCGCGGCAAACCCGGTCGGCCTGTTCGTGGGCGCGTTCCTGGTCGGTGCGACGAGCCTCTACCTCGGCCCGGTCCTGCAGGCCCGTCTGATCACCGTCGCCCCGGGCGCGCAGCTGATGGGTGCGGCGGTCAACCAGTCGGCCATGAACATCGCCAACAGCCTGGGCGCCGCCCTGGGCAGCGTCGCCATCGCCGCCGGGCTCGGTTATCTCGCGCCCGCCCGGGTGGGCGCGGTCCTCGCGGTCCTCGGGTTGGCCCTGGGGCTGGTCAGCTTCGCCGTCGGCCGGCGGACGCGCGAGCGGGTCCCGGCCACCGTCGCGAGCTGAGGTGGCCGGAGACCCACGGCGGGCGGCTCAGAAGTCGTCGACGTTCACCGTCACCCGATGGGCGCTCGACCTCCAGTTGGGCACGTTGAGCACGACGTGACCGCCGCCGCGTTGACCCACCGTGATCCCGACGAGGCCGAGGTGCGCCGGGGCGGCCGGGATGAACACGTCCATGCCCGTGATGAAGGTCTGGCTGAAGAACTCCGGCAACGGGGCGGACAGGTCGGTCACACCGTCGCTGCCGTCGTCGAAGGCGAAGATGCCGATCGTCCTCTTGGCGCGTGGCGTGTTCGCCGCGTTCAGGACATCCCTGCCGTTGATCCAGAGGTGGTCGCCGGCGTCGCCCTGGTCGCCCCACCACTCCTTCTGACGCTGGATCGTCAGCGCCGTGTGTCGGTCGCTGGTGTCGACGAGCGCGCTGAGGCCCTCGCCCGGCACGCTTGTCGCGAGGCGCAGGAACGAGTCCGAGCGGCGGAACGGCTGGAAGTAGAAGTGGTGCGTCGGCGCGCCCGCGCGCACGATCGCGAACTCGTAGCGGGCCGTGGCGAGGACCGGCACGGGGCCGAACGCGCCGTCGCCGCTCAGGGGCGCCCGATGCGCGGGCCGCTGCGACAGCCGACCGCCGGTCAACGGGTTGACCGGGTAGACCTCCAGGGTCGCGTCGGTGACGCCCACGTTGCTCGGGAACAGCACCGCGCGGCCGGAGACCCGGGCGGTGCCGAAGAGCTGCGGCACGATCCGCGTCGTGTGTGGCGGGCGACCACGCAGGAATCGGAAGATCTCGTCGAACGACTCCGGCGACGACACGGTCTGGGTGTGTGACTGGTCGGGGAGGTGCACGTTCGTCGCGCCGACGATGGCGCGGGCCGGGTCGCCCTCACCCCAGATCGCGAGGGTGGGCACCCCACCGGGTGGGGTCGTCGCGGTGCGGCCGTCCAGGTTGACGTAGTGCGCCACCCGGGCCGCGCGCGTCGGTGAGCTGTTGAGGTAGCCCTGCATGACGAAGGTGCCCAGGGAGTGCGCGAGCAGGTCGACCCGATCCGCGCCGGTGGCTGCCAGCAGGCGGGTGATCCGCGCGTCGAGACCCGCGTACACCTGGGGCAGGATCGTGGCGATGTTCGGCGAGTCGTACTCGTGGGCCTCGATGATGTCGATCGGATAGCCGTTGCTGGTCAGACGTTTGGCCTGGGACTGGAACTGCGCCGCGGATCCCGCGCTGCCGTGCACGAAGACCACCGGACGGTACGCCGGCGGGGCGGCGGCCTCGGCGGCACGCGGGACGGGGGCGACGGACAGGCTGGCGGCGAGCGCGACCCCGGCCACCGTGGCGAGCAACCTCCGGCGAGACGTGTGCATCGATCCTCCACCGTTCGAGACGAAGTATTTGCACTTCTAGCGCAAGTATCGTGTCAGGGTGAGGTTCGGCGGTCCACACCTTCCGCCCTTGCTCAGGCGACCTCTTTGGCGAGCAGGTCGCCGACCGCCGCGCGGACCGGATCGGGATTCGACCAACTCCAGTTGGGGTGCGCGCGGTTGGTGAGCAGGGCGAGGACGAGCTTGCGGCGGGGATCGACCAGGAGCGAGGGGCCGGCGAAGCCGGTGTGACCGAAGGTCCGGGCCGAGGCGAGCCGGCCCATGAACCAGCTCTGGTTGAGGACGACGCCGAGGCCGTGGGCGGCGGTCCGGTTGGGCCGCTCCGGGTCGACGGCGGGTTTTCCGGCATTGTGGTTGGTGAGCATCCGGCGCACGGTGGCCGCGCCGAGGATCCGCTTGCCCCGGTGGGTGCCCCCGTCGAGGAGCAGTTGACCGATCGCCGCGAGCTCGGTGGCGGTCGCGAAGACGCCGGCGTGACCGGCGACGCCGCCGAGGTGGTTGGCGGCGTCGTCGTGGACGGTGCCACGGAGCAGGCCGCGCGACGATCGGGCGTCGGTGGCGACGAGTCGGCCGGTCTTCGCCGTGCCCGACAGCCACGTGTTGGGGGTGAAACCGGTGTCGCGCAGGCCCAGCGGGCCGGTGAGGCTGCTCTTGAGCGCCTGGTCGAGCCGCTGGCCGGTGACCTTCTCGACGATCTTGCCGGCGACCATGAGCCCGACGCTGGAATAGCGGAACGTGTCCCCGGGCACGGCGCCGGAGACCAGCCCGGTGGTGAGCACGGCGTTCCAGCGGGCCGCGTTGCCGGCGAGGCCGGTGACCTTGGCGCCGACGGGCAGGCCGCTGGTGTGGGTGAGCAGCATCTCGACGGTGACGCGTTCCGTGCCGGTCCCGGTGAAGCCCGGCAGGTAGTCGCGGACCGGGGCGCCCAGGTCGACGCGGCCCTTGTCGACCTGCTGCAGCAGCAGGATGGCCGTGTAGACCTTCGTCACCGAGGCGAGGTCGAAGATGGAGTCGGGGCGCATCGCGACACGCTGGCCCGCCGGGAGGAGCTTCGGGCCGGCGCCGTAGCGCAGCGCCTCCCCGACGGCGGTGTGCACAGTCGTCTTCCCATCGACCAGGACGACCGCGACGGCACCGGGGAAGCCCTTGTGCGCAACCGTCTGGCCGGTGGCGGGGAGGTGCTTGCGCAGCAGCGCCGTCACGCCCTGCGCGTATCGGGCCTGGCCGGCTGGCACGCCACCGCCACCCGGTGTCGCGGTGGCGCTCGGCGAGCCGGACGGCGCCGCGCTGTTGCCCGCCGAGCCGAAGCCCACCCGGTTTCCGGCGGCGTCGGTCGCGGTCGCCGCGTCGCCGGGATCGCCCAGGCCGGGCTTCGGCGCGCCGTCGTCGGCGCAGCCGGCGAGGGCGGAGGTCACGGCGGCCAGACCGCCCCCGAGCAGAGTACGACGTGCGATGGGCATGCCGGGAATCGTGACAGTTGACATCGACGTCCGCCAACCGAGCCCTCCAACCTCGGCCATGCCCACCCGCCGGTCAGCAGCTAGTCACCATGCGGACACGTTCGGTAAATGTGCGGTGCTTGTGCAACGATCGGCGGGCGTCACCCCGACCGACCATCCATACCCTTGGAGAGCACGATGTCCCTCTCCCGCGCCCGGATCTTCGCCGAGCTGAACGCGGTGCGACCCCCCGACCAGCCGACCCCGGTGCTGGGCACGGCAGTCGTGGTCGGCGGCAGTGTCGCCGGCCTGCTGGCCGCTCGCGTGCTCTCCGACTACGCCGACAGCGTCGTCATCATCGACCGGGACGACCCGCAGGTGAGCGGCGCGCGTCCCGGTGTACCCCAGGGGACGCAGCTGCACGCGCTGCTGCCCGGCGGCTTCCTCCAGTTCGAGCGGCTGTTTCCGGGCTTCCGCGAGGAGGCCCTGGCGCGCGGTGCGGTCGAGGCGCCGCCCGCGGCCAGGCGCAACTACCTCGACGGTCGCCTGCGGGTCGTCGTCCCCGACGACGCCGACAGCCTGGCCGGCAGTCGCCCGCTCCTGGAGGGACTGATCCGCCAACAGGTGCTGCGACTGCCGAACGTCAAGACCGTCACTGCCCGTGCCACGGGTCTCGTGTTCGACGGCACCGTGGTCACAGGTGTGCGCTGCGACGTCGGCGGGGTGCCCGGCGTGGAGAGCGGCGACCTCGTGGTGGACGCCATGGGGCGGTCGAGCAAGCTGTCGGCCTGGCTGGAGCAGGCCGGCTGGGACCGACCGGTCACCCGGCGGATGACCGTGCACCTCAACTACGCGACAGCCCTGTTCCGCCGCCCGCAGACGGCCCCGTCCTCGACCGTCGCACTGGCGCTGAACACCCCGAAGATGGCCTCGGACGTGGCCGGCGCCGCGTTCTTCGCCATCGAGGACGGTCGGTGGATGGCCATGATGGCCGGCTACGGGGACCACCGCCCCGGCAGCACGGCGCAGGATTTCGTCCGCCGACTACGGGAGCAGTTTCCGCCCGAGTTCGGCGACGTCGCCGGCCAGGAGATGCTCGGCGACGTCCAGACCTACCACCACGCCGACAGTCGGCGGCGGGACTTCCACGCGCTGGGGCGGTTCCCGGGCGGGCTCGTCAGCGTGGGCGACGCCGTCGCATCGTTCAACCCGGTCTACGGACAGGGCATGACGGCGGCGGCCCTGCACGCGGCCTGCCTGTCGACGTACCTGCGCGGCCGGCCGGATCTGACCGCCCCCGCACGCGAGTACTTCGCGTTGCAGAAGATCGTCGTCGACGCCGCGTGGTCGACGTCGACCTCGGCCGACCTGGCGCTGCCGCACGTCGACGGGCCCTACCCGCGCGGGCACCGCATCACCAGCTGGGCCAGCCGGCAGATCATCGCCGCGACCGTCACCGACGTGGCGATCGCGCGACGGTTCAACCAGGTCGTCTCCATGCGGGAACACCCACTCACGCTGGCCCGGCCCGGTGTGCTCCTCGGCGCCCTGCGGGCCAACCAGCGCGCACGCTGACCGGGGGCTTTGACGCCGGCCCTAGCGGGGCAGCTTGCGCAGGATGTCGACGACGAAGCGGTGGTCCTCGAGCTGCGGGAGCCCGGACACGCCGACCCAGCCCACCACGCCGGTGCCGCGTACCCGCAGCGGCACCGCACCGCCGGCCGCGGCGTAGCGGGAGGCCGGCAGACCGAACTTCTCGGCCAGCGTCACCTTCTTGTCCTGGCACAACCGGGCCATGTAGAGCGAGGAGTGCTCGAACCGCATCACCACCCGCCCCTTGCGACGCAACCACCCGTCGTTGTCCGCCGTCGACCCGGGCAGGCCACAGTGGAACAGCTGGCGACCGGCCCGCCACACCCCCACCGAGACCGGCAACCGCTGTTCCCGGGCGGCGGCGACGGCGAGTTGCCCCAGCTCGTACGCGTCGGTCTCGGACAGGCCCGCGAGCTCCAGCTCGGTCTCCTCGCGCAGCAACTCGTCCAAGGTCGGCCACGATTCACGATCAGCTGACATGACTCTCCTCATCGTCCGTACCCGGCGATCACCAGGCGCAGGGCGCGTAGTCCTTCAGGAAACAGCCGTACAGGTCCTCGCCCAGCTCGCCGCGGACGATCGGGTCGTACACCCGGGCCGCGCCGTCCACCAGGTCCAACGGGGCGTGGAAGCCCTCGTCGGCCAGCCGCATCTTCGTCGGGTGCGGGCGTTCGTCGGTGATCCAGCCGGTGTCGACGCTTGTCATCAGGATGCCGTCGGTAAGCATCTCCTGTGCGCTGGTGCGGGTCAGCATGTTCAACGCGGCCTTCGCCATGTTCGTGTGCGGGTGCCCCGGCCCCTTGTAGCCGCGGCCGAACTGGCCCTCCATCGCCGACACGTTCACCACGTACTTGCGTCGGGCCGGCGCGGCCGCCATCGCCGGCCGGAGCCGGCTGACCAGCACGAACGGCGCGGTGACGTTGCACAGTTGCACTTCGAGCAGCTCGACCGGGTCCACCTCCTGCACCCGCTGGACCCAGCTGTTGACCGAGTCGAGGTCGGGCACGAGACCCCCGGCGTCGATGGCGGTGGACGCGGCGATCCGCTCCGGTGAGGCGGAGCCGCTGGTGAGCGCCAGCGCGGTGAGCGCGTGCGGGGTGAGCGCCGTCGACTGTGGCCCGGCGGTCAGGCTGCCCACCGGGCCGCCCTGGCCGTCCGGCTTGGCGAACGTGATCAGCTCCGGCAGCGGGCCGTCCGGCAGCGCCGCGGCCTCGGCGGCGATGAGCTGCGCGTACGCCCCGGGGGAGCGGCGGACGGTCTGCGCCGCGTTGTTGATCAGGATGTCCAGGGGGCCCTGGCTGCTGACCGAGTCGGCGAGGGCGATCACCTGGGCGGGGTCGCGCAGGTCGATGCCGACGATGCGCAGACGGTGCAGCCAGTCCCCGCTGTCGGGCATGGCGGCGAACCGGCGGACCGCGTCGTGCGGGAACCGGGTGGTCACTGTCGTGTGCGCGCCGTCGCGCAGCAGCCGCAGCGCGATGTACATGCCGATCTTCGCCCGGCCGCCGGTGAGCAGCGCGCGCCGGCCGGTCAGGTCGGTACGGGCGTCGCGGCGCTCCCGGTTGAGCGCGGCGCAGGACGGGCAGAGCTGGTGGTAGAAGGCGTCCACCTCGCGGTAGCGCTGCTTGCACACGTAGCAGCCGCGGGGGTTGTGCAGGAAGCCCGCCGTCTCGCCCGCGGCGGAGGACGCGAGCGGGATGCCCTGGGTCTCGTCGTCGATCCGCCCCGGTGCGCCGGTGGCGGTGGCCTCCGTCACCGCGCGGTCGGCGGCGAGGATGGCGTCCCGCCGTTCCTCGCGCCGCCGCTGCTTGATCACCTTGTAGAGGCGGGCGGTGGCCCGCTGCACCCGCACCACGTCCGGGTGGTCCGAGGGCAGATCCTCCAACGCCTCGAAGACGCTGAGGCAGGCCTCCAGCCGGCTTCGGTCAATGCCCTCTTGACCGTTATCGGTAACGTTGTCCACCGTCATGCGTCTGTGTCTCGTCCCGTATCCCGTGCCGGTCCAGCCGGCCCGCCCCAAGTCCGACCCGAAACTGTACGCACCTCGTGGGCCGCGCCGCACCTCGCGTGCGCCTGTCGTCCTCGTGGCGGCGGTGGGCCTCAGGCGTCGTCGGCGCGGCCGAGACGCCAGTAGCCCATGAAGGCCACCGCCCGCCGGTCCAGGCCCCGCTCGGTCACCAGGTGCCGGCGCAGGTTCCGGATGACGCCGGCCTCCCCGGCGAGCCACGCGTACAGCGGTGTCGCGGTCACCTCGTCGGGGACCTCCCACAGGATCTCGGTGTCGACGTCCACGTCCGCGACCGGCTGGGCCGCCCGCGCCGTCCCCGGGGCCAGCAGCTCTTCCGCCGCCACGGCGACGGCGGGTACGAGCTGGCTGCCATGGGCGTCGACGCCCCGGGGCAGCCAGCGCACGTCGACGCCGGGGGGCGCGGCAAACGGCAGCACGTCGTCGCCGTCGGGCACCTCCAGCAGGACCACGCCCCGGGCCTCGCGGGGCAGGCGCTCGCAGATGCTGGCGATCGCCGGCACGGCCGTCTCGTCCCCGGCCAGCAGCAGGCTGCTCCCGGCCGACGGGCGGAACTCGGCCCCGCCGTGGTCACCGTCGTACGCGGAGTCCGGCCCGACGATGGCGATCTGGTCGCCCTCGCTCACCCGCCGCGCCCAGCGCGTCGCCGGCCCGCCGTCGCCGTGCAGCACCAGGTCGACGTCGACCTCGGCCAGGTGCGGTCGGACGGCCCGCGCCGTGTAGGTACGGATCGGGGGGCGTCGGTGCTCGGGCATGCCTCGCCAGGTCGCGTACCAGTCCGCGCCCTGGGGAAGATCCACCCCGCGCTCACCGGGCAGCGGCAGCGCCAGCTTGATCCGCTGGTCGTCACCGTTGTCGGCGAAGCGGTCGAGGTCCGCTCCGGTGAAGGTCACCCGGGTGAAGGACGGGCTGAGTCGGCGTACCGCGCGGACGGTGACGGCGAACACGCGGTACGGCGCGATGGGCAGGGTGTCGGTCATGGTGCCTCTCTCGACTCGGGCCGGCGTCTACCGGGTGGGGCTCGCCACGGCGCGGGAGCGCCACAGCAGCCAGACGAAGTACGGGGCGCCGATCATGGCCGTGACCAGGCCGGCGGGAATCTGGGCCGGAGCGATGACCGTCCGGCCGAGGGTGTCGGCGATGCTGACCAGCGCCGCGCCGAGCAGGGCGGCCACCGGCAGCACCCGGGAGTGCCGCCCGCCGACGAGCGCCCGCGCGGCGTGCGGGGCGACCAGTCCGACGAAGCCGATGACCCCGACGGCCGAGACGGCGGTGGAGGTGAGCAGCGCCGCCGCCCCGAGCGCGACCAGCCGGGTGCGTTCCAGCCGGACGCCCAGCACCCGGGGAGTGTCGTCGTCAAGCGCCAGCAGGTCGAGGTCGCGACGGGCGGCGACCACGGCCGGGGTGAGCACCAGCAGGGCGATCAGCACCGGCAGCACCTGGGTGGGCATCCGACCGTAGGTGGAGCCGGACAGCCAGGTCAGCGCCTTGCCGGTGTTCCACGGGTCGAAGGCGACGACGAGGTACGTGATGACCGCCATCCCGCCCTGCCAGGCGCCGAAGCCGATCAGCACCAGCCGGTCGGAACTCAGCCCGCCGCGCCAGGCCAGGCCGTAGACCAGGGCGAAGGCCAGCATCGCGCCGAGTCCGGCGACGCCGGAGACGGCCCACACGCCGGCCAGCGGCACGAAGGTGAGCAGGGAGACGGCTCCCAGCCCGGCGCCGGCGGTGATGCCGAGGATGCCGGGTTCGGCGAGCGGGTTGCGGCAGACCGCCTGCACCGTGGTGCCGGCGACCGCGAGCGCCGCGCCGGCCAGGACCGCCGCGGCGACACGCGGCCACCGCTGGTCCAACACAAAGGTGTACGCGGGCCCGGTGCTGCCGTTGACCCAGTTGACGACGTCACCGAGCAGCACCCAGGTGTCACCGGCGAGCATGCCGACCGTCACGGCGCTGACGGTGACCACGGCGGTGACGGCGACGACGCCGCGGTGGAACGCGGCGGAGCGGACCGCCGCGTGCCCGCCGGGCGGGCGGCGGGTGGGGCCGGCGTCGCGGTGCCGGCGCGCCAGCCAGATCAGGATCGCCGCGCCGAACAGGGTGGTGACCACGCCGGTGGGGATGTCGACCCCGGCCTGCCCGCCCATCACGGCGCGCAACAGCACGTCCGAGCCGAGCACGATGATGACGCCGGCGATGCCGGACAACGGCAGCAGGATGCGGTGCCGGTGCACCCCCGGCACCACGGGGCCGAGCAGCCGGACGATCACCGGGGCGCACAGGCCGACGAAGCCGACCGGACCGGTGAGGGTGACGGCCGCGGCGGACAGCAGCACGGCCAGCACCATGACGGTGAGCCGGGTACGCCGCACGTCGAGCCCGAGCACGGTGGCGGTGTCGTCGCCGAGGGCGAGGATGTCGAGGCGGTGCCCGAGCAGCATCACCATGACGATCGCGGCGACGATCACCGGGGCCAGTTGGGTGAGCGCGGTCAGGTCGCTCTGCACCAGCGAGCCGTTCCCCCAGGCGAACAGGCCGATGGTGGCCTGTTCGAACAGGAGCAGCAGCAGGGTGGTCACCGACCCGAGCGCCAGGGCGGTCGCCGAGCCGGCGAGGATGAGCCGGGTGGTGCCGGCCTGCCCGCCGGAGGACATCGCCAGCACCAGACCGGCGGCGGCCAACCCCCCGCAGAAGGCGAGGCCGCCGGCGGGCAGCGCGGGGAGCGAGACACCGAACGCGGCCACCGAGACGATCGCCAGGTGGGCGCCCGCGTTGACCGCGAGGGTGTCGGGCGAGGCGAGTGGATTGCGGGCGATCGACTGCAACGCGGCTCCGGCGAAGCCGAGCGCGACGCCGATGGCCAGCCCCGCGAGCAGTCGGGGCAGCCGGGCGGCGATCAGGACGCGGGCCGCCTCGTCGTCGGTGCCGGTCACGAGCCGCAGCAGGTCCAGGGCGCCGACGTTCGAGGTGCCCTGGGTGAGGTGCACCGCGCCGACCACGAGCAGCAGCAGGGTCGCGGCGACGAAGACGACGGCGACGCGGGGCGCGGCCGGGCGTCCGTCCGGAGCCGGCCGGGTGGCCGGCTCCGGGCGTGGGGGTGCGCTGAGCACGCTCACCCCGCGTACGTCGTGACGAGTTCGTCGATGTACTGCTTGCCGGAGAGCGGCCCGCCGAAGGTCCAGATGCCGTTTGGCATCTTGTGCAGGTTGCCCTGCCGGACGAAGGGCAGCGACTTCCAGATGGCGTTGCCGGCGAGACCGTTGGCGAACACGTCGTCGCCGTCGGAGGCGCTGTAGAAGAGGCGCAGGTTCGGATCCTTGAGCACCGTCATGCCCTCGACGTCGGTCTGGCCCAGGCCCCACACCTCGTCGGTCTTGCCGGTCCAGGCGTTGGTGAGGCCGAGCTGGATGCCGATCTGGGAGACGAGCGCGCCCTTGCCGAACATCCGGATGCTGACGGTGCTGCCCTCCTTCCAGCCGTCGGCGATGGCGAACGGCTGGCCGGCGGCACCCGCGTCGGCGATCTTCTTCCGGCCGTCGGCGATGGCCGCGTCGAAGTCGGTGAGCAGTTTCTCCGCCGCGGTGGTCCTGCCGACGGCCTTCGCGATCATGGTGAGGTCGTTGCGCATCCGGCCGAGGTTGTCGGTGGCGTCGCTGCCCTTGGCGACCACGACGGGGACGTACTTCTCCAGTTGGCTGATCAGGGTGGCGCCCCGGTCGTCCTCCATCACGACGAGGTCGGGTTGGAGGGCGACGATCGAGTCGACGCTGGGCTCGCCACGAGTGCCGACGTCCTTGACACCCGGGTCGAGCTTCGCGGCGGTGACCCAGGTGCCGTATCCCTTCGGGTCGGCGACGCCGACGGGCATGACGCCGAGGCTGACGAGCATCTCGACCTCGCCCCACTCCAGCCCGACGACCTTTGTCGCCGGGGCCTTGAGGGTGACCTCCTTGCCCCGGCCGTCGGTGAGGGTGACCGGGCCGCCGGCCGCCGAGGCGGAGGGGTCCGGCGTTGCGGCGTTCTCGGTGGTGCCGCAGGCGCCGAGCGTCAATGCGGCGACGACGGCGAGAAGGGCTGTGAAACGGGTACGGGTCATGACGGTCTTTCTCTGTTGCGGATGAAAGGGGTGTTCAGACCAGGGCGCGGATCGGGTGCCGCCCGACCGGGCGGGTGGTGACAAGTCCGCTGAGCGGATCGGTGGTCACCTCGATGCGAATCCCGTAGGTCTCGGTGAGGGCGTCCTCGGTGAAGACCGCGGCCGGGGTGCCGGTGGCGCGGACCCGTCCGTGGTGCAACAGGACGACCTCGTCCGCCACGGCGGCTGCCTGGTTGAGGTCGTGCAGCACGACGCCGACGGCGACGTCGTGGTCGTTCGCGAGGTCCCGGACCAGGTCGAGGATCTCCACCTGGTAGCGCAGGTCGAGGAACGTGGTGGGCTCGTCGAGAAGCAGCACCGGGGTGTCCTGGGCCAGGCAGGTGGCCAGCCACACGCGCTGCAGCTCGCCGCCGGACAGTTCGTCGACGGGGCGCTCGGCCATCGTCGCGACGCCCGTGACGTCCATGGCGCGGGTGATCGCGGCGGGACCGTGCGGGTCCTCCGCGCGCCAGCGCCCCCGGTAGGGGTGGCGACCGTAGCCGACGACGTCGCGGACGGTGACCCCGCTGGGCACCGGCCTGCTCTGGGCGAGCAGGGTGACCCGCCGAGCGAAGTCCCGGGACGGGAGGCTGGCGGCGTCGACACCGTCGGCGAGGTGGACCAGTCCGGCCTCGACGGGGTGCAGTCGGGCCAGCGCCCGCAGCAGCGTGGACTTGCCGCTGCCGTTCGGCCCGACAAGTGCGGTCACGGCACCCGCGCGGAGTCCGATCGCGGCACCGTGCACCACCGGCACACCGTGATAGCCCAGGTGGAGGTCGACGCCGGACAGGCTGCGCTCCCCGTTGACCGACGCCAACTCGTTCTGCATTAGGTGAGGCTAACCTAAGGAAATGCCCGCGTGTCAAGCCGGCCGCAGGGGTCCGTGGTCCGCCGGGCGCCCGTCGGTGGTGGGGATGGTGCACGCGTGAGGGATGCTGGTTCCGTGCAGATCAAGACCCTGGGCCCACTCGCCGTCGACGGCCGGCCGGTCCGGGGTGAACGGCTCGCGGCGGTGGTGCGCGCGCTCGTCGATGCGCGGGGGCGCGCGGTCTCCACGAGTCTGCTCGTGGACGCCGTCTGGGACGGGACGCCGCCCGACGACGCCACCGGCGCCGTCCAGGCGCTCGTGTCCCGAGTTCGCCGTCTCGGCCTGCCCGTGGTCGCGGTGCCGAGCGGCTACCGGCTGCCCGCCGAGGAGGTCACCGTCGACGCGGTCGAGGCGCGCACGCTCGTCGACCGGGCGCGAACCGTGTTCCACTGTGGCGACGTCCGTGCCGCCCGCGGCTTGGCCGATCAGGCGCGGGCCCTGTTCCCCGAAGTCCCGGAGCTGGTCACCAGCGAGGACACCCGCCTGTTCGCGGATGTCACGGCGCTGCGCGCGCAGGCGGCACTCGTCGGTGTGGGCGCGTTCGACGAGGTGGACCTGCGCCGGCTCGTCGCGCGTACGCCCCCGGACGAGCCGTCGGTAGCCCTGCTCGTCCGGGTGCTCGCCGCCCAGGGGCGCGAGGCGGAGGCGCTGGAGGTGGTCGAGCGACTCCGGGCCGAGCTGGCCGACCGGTACGGCACCGACCCGTCCTCGGTGATCACGGACGTTCACCTGGCGTTGCTGCGCGGCGAACTCACCGCCCCGCCCGTCGCGGCGCCGCCCCGGCAACCGGCGCGGATCACGCTGCCCGCCGCGTGGCGCCGCCCCATGGCCGCCCTCGTGGGGCGGGAGCGAGACGTGAAGGCCGTCACCGACGGGCTCGCCGAGACCCCTGTCGTGACGATCGTGGCGACCGGTGGCGCGGGCAAGACCCGGCTCGCCGCCGAGGTGGCGAGGCGTACGGCAGCGGCCGGGCGGGCGGTCCGCGTGGTCGAGCTCGCCGGCCTGCGCGCGCCCGAGGAGGTGCTGCCCACGGTGCTCGCCGCGTTGGGCGGTGCGGACACCACGGCGACCGGTGCCAACCTGGGCCTGGAGCGGCGGGTGCTGAGCCCCGAGGAGCGACTGCGCGCCGTCGCGCCGGACCTGGACGGGCTGGTGGTGCTGGACAACTGCGAGCACGTGCTCGACGCGGTGGCCGTCGTCGTCGCGGACCTGGTCGCGGCGGCCTCGCCGGAGGTCGCGGTGCTCGCGACGAGCCGCGCCCCACTGGGCCTGGTCGGCGAACTGGTCCACCGACTGACCGCGTTGCCGGACGCCGACGCGCTCGCGCTCGTCGAGTCCCGGGCACGGGCCGGCGGCGCCGTGCCGACCTGGGACACCGCGCGGGCGCTCGCGCTGTGCCACCGGCTCGACAACCTGCCGCTGGCCCTCGAGTTGGCCGCCGCGCGACTGCGGCACATGCCGATCGACGACGTGCTCGCCGGGCTGACCGACCGGTTCGCGCTGCTCGACGACGCCCTACGCGGCCTGCCCGAGCGGCACGCGAGCCTGTGGGCGTTGGTCGACTGGAGCAGGGAGCTGCTCGCCGAGGACGACCGGGTCCTGCTGGAGCGGGTCGCGGTCATCCCCGCGCCGTTCACCGCGGACCTCGCCGCCGCCGTCGCGCACGCCCCGGACGTACGTCGCGGCCTGGCGACCCTCGTCGAACAGTCCCTGTTGACCCTGGTCGAGGGGGACGGCCCGCCGCGCTACCGGATGCTCGAAACGGTCCGCGAGTACGGCGAGGCCCGGCTGGACGCGGCCGGCGCCCGGGATCAGGCCATGGCCGGTCTGGTCGGATGGGCGCGGGAGCAGGCCGTCGCACTGTCCGGCCGCTTCATCGGCCCCGGCCAGGTAGAGGCGTTGCACAGTTGCGCGGCCGAGCAGGACAACCTGGTCGCGGCCCTGCGGTGGGCGATGGGAGCGGACGACGAGCCCGACGCCGTCGACGTCGCCACCGCGCTGTTCCACCTCTGGTCGGTGCGTGGTCTGCACCTTGAGGTCCTGGCCTGGGCGCGCGGGCTGCTGCACATCGACGACCCGCGGCGGCGTCTGCGGTCGGCGATCCTGCGCGGCACGGCCAGCGGTCGGCCACTGCCCAACGCCGAGCGGCTGGCCTGGATGTGCGTGGTGATCAGCGTCAACGCCGGCGTCAGCGCCGACCTGCGGCCCGCCGTGCTCGCCCGCCGGGCGCTGCGGACGCTGCTGGCCGAACGTCCCGGCGAGGTGTCGTCCCGGCTGACCGCGCTCGCGTCGGCGCTGCCCGGCTTCGACGCGTCCGACGTGGAGCAGAGCCTGAAGAGCGCGACCGAGATGATCGCGCACCCGGACCCGTACGTGCAGGGGCTGGGGCTGTTCGCGCGCGCCGCGGTACGGGAGAACGGCGGCCTGCCGGAAGCGTCGGTCGGCGACGCCGAGCAGGCGTACCACCGCTTCGAGGCCGCCGGCGACCACTGGGGCATGGCGATGGCGGCCGGTGCCGTCGGGCAGTTCCTCGTCCCGAGCGGGGATGCCCGTTCGGCCGAGTGGCTGACGCGCAGCGTTCACCACATGGAGTTGGTCGGCGCCACCCAGGACGCGCGGTCGATCCGGGTCCGGCTGGACGTGCAACTCGCCCTCACCGGCGACGCGGAGGCGGAGCGGCGACTCGGCGAGACGGCCGCGCTGGGCCAGGCCGAGCAGATCGACGCCGCGCAGGCGCTGCTCGGCCTGGCGCACCTCGCCTGGCAGCGCGACAGGTACGACGAGACGCTCGCCCACGCCGACGAGGTGATGCGCGTCCTCGCCGGCTGGGTCGGACCGCAGCCGCAGCCGCGCGTGATGCTCCGGGCCACGGCGGCGATCATCTACCTGCGGGTGGCCCAGGCTGGGCGGGTGTCGGGCAACGACGTCACCGTCCAGGCGGCCGCGATGCTGTCGCTCGCCCGCGACGACGCGCTGACCTCGCGGGACCTGCCGGTGATCGGGGCGTGGGCGTCGGGCGGCGCGGAACTCGCGGCGTACCGGGGTGACGCCGACGCCGCCCGCGAACTGGCCGTACTCGCGAAGCGGATCGGCACCCAGATCGAGATGTTCTTCCCCTTCGAGAACGGCGAACGGCTCAACGCCATCCTCGGGAACGAGGAGCAGCGTGAGCCGTTGGTGGCCGCGTGGCGCGAGCGGCCACCCGCCGCGGTCGTCGCCCGGATCCGCGAGCTGATGGACGACCTGCTCGCGTAGGTCAGATCTTCTTGCGGTACGCGCGCAGCGCCAGCGGCATGAACACGATCACGAAGCCGGCGCACCAGGCGAGCGTCCACCAGACGTGGTTGCCGAGCGGGGTGCCGAGAAACAGGCCGCGTACCGATGCCACCAGGTGCGTCATCGGGTTGACGTTGACGAACGCCTGCATCCAGCCCGGCAGGGTGTTGGCGCCGACGAAGACGTTGGACGCGAAGCTCAGCGGCATGATCAGGGCGAACATCACACCCTGCACGGCACCCGCAGTACGCACCTTCATCGACACGAGCACCGGCAGCCAGCTCAGGCAGAGCGCGAACAGCACCGCGAGCAGACACCCGGCGATCGCCCGGAAGGGGTCGGTGTCGATCCGGAAGCCCATCACGTAGCCGATCGCGAGGGTCGACACCGTGACGATGACGTACCGGACGACGTCGCCGAGGACCGCGCCGACAAGTGGTGCGGAGCGAGGGATCGGCAACGACCGGAACCTGTCGAAGATGCCCTTGGCGATGTCGGTGTTCAGGTTGACGCCGATCGCGATGGCACCGGTGGCGATTGTCTGCGCCAGGATGCCGGGCAGCAGGAACTGCAGGTAGTCGTGTGTCGATCCGGCGACCGCGCCCCCGAAGACGTACACGAAGATGATGAGGAACAGCACCGGCTGCAGGGTCACGTCGATGAGCGCCTCGGGCGTACGCCAGGTCTTGATGAGACTGCGCTTGGCAAGCGCCAACGAGTGCCGGACCAGCCGGAACGGTCGCGGGCTCGGGGCGGTCGTCGAGAGCGCCCGATTCCTGGTGGGTGGTGCGTCGATCAGAGTGCTCATGCCGCGACCTCCGTGGGGCGGGTGGTGTCGTCTTCTGCTGCCGTACGCCCGGTCAGGGTGAAGAACACCTCGTCGAGGCTCGGCAGGTGCAGGGAGAGTTCGGTGACCGCGATGCCGGCGGAGGCGAACCGCGCCACGCTCTCGGTCAGGGCCGCGTCGTCGGTGACCGGCACCGCGAGCACGCCCTTGCGGATCTCGTCGGCGGGCGCGCCGGAGCCGACCTCGGTCAGGATCGCGGCGGTTCGGGGCAGTTGCGCCACGTCGGCCGGACGGACCTCCAGGGTCTGCCCGCCGACGACCCGCTTGAGCCCTTCGGGGGTGTCGTGCGCGATGACCCGGCCGTGGTCGATCACCGTGATCGCGTCGGCGAGCGCGTCGGCCTCCTCCAGGTACTGCGTGGTGAGCAGCACCGTCGAGCCGTTACCGACAAGCGAGCGGACCACGTCCCACATGTCCTCGCGCTTGGCCGGGTCGAGGCCTGTCGTCGGCTCGTCCAGGAAGATCACGTCGGGGGAGCCGACGAGGCTGGCGGCCAGGTCCAGCCGGCGCCGCATGCCGCCGGAGTAAGTCTTGGCCGGCCGGTTCGCGGCGTCGGTCAGGTCGAACCAGTCGAGCAGTTCGGCGGCCCGCTTCCGTGCGCCCGTACGCCCCAACTCCAGCAGGGTGCCGAACAGCTCCAGGTTCTGCCGCCCGGTCAGGTCCTCGTCGACCGAGGCGTACTGGCCGGTGAGGCCGATGCTCTGCCGAACGCGCTCGGCGTCCCGTACCACGTCGAAACCGCCGATTCGGGCGGTTCCGCCGTCCGGGGCCAGCAGGGTGGAGAGGATGCGGACGGCGGTGGTCTTGCCGGCGCCGTTGGGGCCGAGCACCCCGAGCACCGTCCCGCGGGGAACCGCGAGGTCCACGCCCTGCAGCGCCCTCGTCTTCCCGAATGTCTTCACGAGGCCCTCGGCCTCGATCACCAGGTCAGTTGTCATGCGGACAGCCTGCGCGGCTCTGCTGACACCGCCCCGACACGCCACCGACACCGGCTGACACGGGCAGCGGGCGGGTCCGCGGCCCCCGCGCGGTGATCGACTCGACTGTCGCGAGATCGCCGTATCCACACGCCCACGACACCCCGATCCCAGCAGAACCGAGTCGATCACGTCGCGCGTACACAGGACCAGGTCAGACCCCGGTACGCGCCCACGGCCCACGGCCGTCGCGTTCGCGAGGGTCGTCGTCAGGCTGTCGTCATGTGTAGGTTGCGGACGTGACAAGAAGCGAGCGAATCGCGGACCAGCTGGACCGGCACTGGCAGAAGAACCTGCGGCCGCGGCTGGACGGTCTTGCCGACGAGGAGTACTTCTGGGAGCCGGTGCGTGGCTGCTGGAGCATCCGTCCACGTGGCACGTCGGCCGCACCGATGTCGGTAGGTTCCGGGGAATGGACGATGGACTCCGCGTCCCCTGACCCGGTGCCCGCGCCGGTGACCACGATTGCCTGGCGGCTGGCGCACATCATCGTTTCCTGCCTGGGCTACCGGGTCGAATGGCACTTCGGCGGCCAGGAGGCCGACTCGCTCGCCTACGCGGGGACCGCCGACGAGGCGCTGAAACAGCTCGACGAGATGTACGGCAGATGGGACGCGGGGGTCCGCGAGCTCTCGGACGTTGACCTGGAGAATCCGCCCACGGCGGGTCCCGAACGGTTTCCCCTGGAGGGCATCGTCCTGCACGTCAACAGGGAGCTGATCCATCACGGCGCCGAGATCTCCCTGCTGCGCGACCTCTACCGCTGGCAGGACTGAACGTGACGCTCCGTCGACGGACGTCTACGGGTAAAGGAGGGCCCGATGGGCCGCACGGTGTTGAGCATGAGCGTGTCGTTGGACGGCTTCGCCGCCGGCCCTGACGTCACCCGCGAACAACCGATGGGCAGAGGCGGCGAGCGGCTGCACGAATGGCTGTTCCAGGCTGACGGGGATCGCGCTGTGGCGGCAGACGGCGTCACCCCGGTCGGGGTCGACGCCGCGCAGGTACGAGAGCGTCATGCCACGACCGGCGCCGTGGTGATCGGCAAACGGACGTTCGATGTCGGCGTGGACCTGTGGCAGGACACCCCGTTCCCGGTGCCGTCCTTCGTGGTCACCCGCGAGTCACGCGACCCGTTGCGGATGAAGAGCGACGTCTTCACATTCGTCAACGACGGACTCCACAGCGCGCTGCGCCAGGCGCGACAGGCAGCGGGCGACCGGAACGTCCTCATCATGGGTGGACCCACCACATGTCGACAGTTCGTCAAGGCCGGGCTGGTGGACGAGATCCACGTCCAACTCGTACCGGTGTTCCTCGGTGCCGGCACGCGCCTGTTCGACGACCTCGGCACCGCCCACATCGAACTCGAACGGACCGCGGTGATCGAATCACCACACGTCACGCACCTGCGCTTCCGCGTCCCGAGGTGACCGCTCGGCGTCGGCCGGACCGCAGGGCGGACTCGACGTCCGCCGTACGGACCGGCCGGCGCCTGCGCGGCCGCGCCGATTGTCGAATTCGCGATATGCTGGCGGCGGCAGAGCGCCTGCCCGCGCCCGATGTGGTGGCCCACGCCCGACCGCATGCTGGGGCCAAGAGTCTCCGACTCCGCGCCGTCGTGTCGACTCCCGGCGTGCCGGTCACGCCGACCGTTCGGTGGAGTGCGTGGGGCTGCACCGGAGGCGTCATGTCTGATCACCACCCGCGACGGACCCCCACCCCGGGACGTGCCCGCAAGCGCGCCATCCGCGAGCACGCCGCCCAGACCGGTGTCGCCTACTCGGTGGCCGCCCGCCACCTCGAGTCGGTCGGTCTGCGACCCGGCGAAAACCTCGCCACGTACGGGCGGACGATCTATCCGATCGGGTTCGACCCGCATCGCCAACTGCTCGTCGAACGCCGTGAGCGGCGGCCGTTCGAGGAGCGGGTCTCGGACACCAGGCGGGCCGTGGTCCTGCCTCACGGCCGCGCGCGGCACCTCGTCGAGCGGTTCCCGCCCAGCCGTGGGCGTACGGGCAGCGGAGTGGGCGCGCTCTACCACGGCGAGGGCCGGGTGGAACTGCTCGCCATGGTGTACGTGGTGATCGCGGCCGACTCCCCGGGGCTGCTGCCGGAGGTGGGGGATCTCGCCTGGATCGCGGAGCTGGGCGAGGACACCGCGCTCGACACGGCCTGCGCCGAAATCGACCGCGAGGCCCGCCGGCTACTCGATCGGGAGCCCCTGGCGCTCTGGTCGGTCATCGAGGCGGCGCTGGCCGTCGCCGAGCAGAGCGCGGACTGGCAGATCCGCCAGGAAGCGACCCGGCAGGCCGCGCTGCTGAACACGATGATGACGCCGCGGATCGGTCACGCCGGCGAGCCGTACGTGCCAGGGCTGCCCGTCGCCGGGGTCCGGCAGATCCTCGACGCCCTGCTCATCGTCGCCGACGACGGACACGCGCCGGGCACCCGGGTACGCCTGCGCAGGAATCCGGACGACGCGGGGTTGGCCACGATCGTCGAGGCCACGTGGGGGTCGTCGGGTCCGCCGGTGGGCTATCTCGTGTGGCTCGACGGGGCGACGGCGCCGCTGTCGGCCCGCGCCGACGACCTGATCGTCCTGGCGGACCAGGAGTCGCTTCCGCGGTGAGTGAGGGCCCGGAGCGGCGGTGGCCCCATCAACACCTCCCGGCAGGGCCAGACCCGCCCGCGCGAACGCCCGTACAGCCTCGTTGCCTGGGCCGTCGCCCGGCGAATCAGGCAACGGCCAGGCGAAAGACCTGCCGAGAACCGCCCTCTGGGCCGGGATCGACGGTCTTGGCCGGGGTGAACCACGGCGTTCGGAGAGGGCAAGCGCTCCGCTGAGTCGGCTGGGCGCTCTGCCGGTCTTGGTAGCCGATCGGCTCAGCAGTATGAGTAAGGTGCTCGTCATGATCAAGGACCCGGCATGCCGTTGACGAATCCGTGGCTTTCCGTGCCCTCGCCGGCTGGGCGGCTCGATCGCGAACGCCTCGAAGAGCGCATTCTCAACCTGCTGTCATCGCAGAACATGTGCGTACTCGCGACCGCGGGACCGGACGGGCCGCTGGCCACCCCGGTGCGGTACTACTCGCTTGGCTTCACCGTGCTGTTCACGGCCGCGCCGCGTTCGCCGAAGATGCGCAAGATCGCTGCCGATCCGCGTGTGTCCGTCGGGATCTTCGCGCCGCTGGTCGGGCTGGCCAGCAGCCGTGGGGCTCAGTTGTTCGGTTCCGCCCGGGTGCTTGACCCGGGTCATCCGGACCGTGCGCACTACTGGGAGGCGTTCCGATGGGAGAACGAGCACGCCGAGCGGGGTCGATTGCTGTCCGAGCCGCCCGAGGACACCCTGGTGGCCGTTGAGGCGGAGCGCATTGTCTATACCGAACACTGGCTGCGACGTGAAGGTTTCGCACCCCGCCAGTTCTGGCGTTGCTGAAGACCACCGCCCGCGCATCGCGCGGCTCAGGTAGCAGCGGCGCGATCACCACCCGCGACCTAGCTGAGGTCGATCAGGTAGTCCAGTTCAACTCGGTCAGCACGCATCACGATGTGCGCTACCTCGGCTACCCAATCGTCCACGTAGGTCTGTCTGGTGATGACGATCACGGGCACCCCACCAGGGATGCGCAGCGCCTCGATTTCGACCGGGGATGGCATCCTCCAGGCGGGACGTTCGCGAACGCTCGTGATGGTGTGCCCAAGGCTGTAGAGCTGCGACGTGTTGCCACCAGGCCAAGGCTCGTTCGCCGGGTCGGCTACCGGGGTGCCAGCCACCATGTCCAGCAGCAGGCGTGAGACGGACATCTGTTGCGGCACGCCGTGGGTACGAAAGAGGAAGTGACGTTCGAGGAGCATCGTTCCTTGCTCCACGTTGAACAGTTCGGCCACTGCCGCACTGGCCGGCACCTCCCGAAAGTCCGCATCCACGTGATAGGCCGGCCACGTCACCTGCTGGTCAACCGTGAAAGACGTGCCGAGTTCTCCGCTTCGGACCTGCTCCAGCTCTTTGCGGTACCGCTCTGAGGCCACCCGGCGCACCGGCACGATCGGACGCGCGTAGGTGCCACGGCCCACCTCCGTCAGCACCAGGCCTTCAGAGCGCAGCAATGCCAAAGCCTCACGAACGGTTCCGCGGGCGACTGAGAAGTCAGCCATCAACGTCGACTCACTGGGCAGCAGTGAGCCAGGTGGGATGAGGCCATCCTCGATGCGGCGGCGTAGCTCGTCAGCCACCTGACGGTATCGACGGGGCTGCTGGTGCGGGGTAGGCACGCTCGTCACCGTACTCCCGATCTTCCTGAGACGACCTCTGTGCCACGACACGATGACAACCTGTCTGGACAGGTTGCATAGACAGGCATAATCTAGCAACGAGGCCGGCACGGAGAGTGATCTAGGGGTAGGTGCCTGTGCCGGTCCCCAGAACCAAGGAAGGCCACCCGTGCGCCGATGGAAATGGTTCCAGAGGGCTGATGAGCCGATCGATGTGGTTCGACGCCCCGCTGACCAGGCCGTAGCGTGCGGCCCTCCTGCGCTGTCCGGGGAACCGGATAAGGCGACCAGCCGGAGGCAGTTACGCAAACGCCGTAACCAGCAAAGCGGCCGGCATGATGCTTGAGCAGCCTCGCCCGGAACCGCCGTTCACCGTGATCATGGCTGGGTTCGTCGTCGACCTCCACAATCGCGCCACGTGCCCGAGTTGCCAGCCTGACGGCTGCCCGAAGCTGAGGGCTGCCGAGCTGACGTTGAAGGTGTGGCGGGCAAGGAAACCCGCGTGAAGGCAGGTGACATGCTGCGGCTGGACCGAGCTGTCAGCGTGCAGTTCCTACACCCCATCACGGTGCAAGTCATCAGGGTTCTTGACTGGGTCACATACGACGGATGGGCTTGGATCGACTGCTACCAGCTCGGCCCAAGCGGTGACGCCGTCGCGCGACGCTCGCTGTTCATTCAGCCGGCGCGAGTGCAGTACGTACCGCCTGCACTGTTTCAGGGGTGCCCGGCACTACGGGCACAGGCCGGCCGGGCTCCCACGCGGGGAGCCCGGCCGGTGGGGTCGACGCCGTCGTAGCGCGGTCCGGAACGCAGCGGGGGGCGTGCTGCGGCGGGAGCGGTACGTACGGCGCGACCGCTCTCCGCGCGGTGTCCGCCCGCTCAGCTCGGCAGACGACCCCGTGTGGAGACGAAGTGGTACGACATGACGGCGAACCCGGGATCGCGGACCAGCCGGCGGAAGGCGTGCAGTTGTTGGGGCGCCAGCCCGGCGGCGAGCAGGTCGGGCTCCAACTGACGGGAGTTCGTCTCGTAGAGCGACGTCCCGGTCGATCCACCGGCCCAGCTCTGCGAGTGGGTGATGGTGTCCACCTCGGTGAGACCGGCGAGGGCCATCTCGGTGTGCACGTCCTGCGCCCACCCCAGGTCTGCGCCGTGGTCCTCCAGGACACCCATCATGGCGTCCATGACCTGCGCGAAGAGCTTCGCGGCATCGTCGGTCGGCGCGGTCAGCACCCGCGGCAGCGCGGTGCAGTCGAACTCCTCGACCACCAGCCACCCGCCGGGAGCCAGTGCGCCGGTGAGCGTCCGGAGGACCCGCCGTCGATCGGGAAGGTGCAGCAACACCAACCGGGCGTGGATCAGGTCGAACGCGTCCCCGGGTGGCGGTTCGGTACGCACGTCGTGCCGGCGTACGCGCAGGTTGCCCTCCGCGCGGAGGTGCGTGGGATCGATGTCGGTGGCCAGCACGCGGCCCTGGCCGCCGGTCGCGCGGGCGATCCGCCGAGCCATCGAGCCGCCACCCGCCCCGACCTCCCAGCAGGTAGCGCCGGGTCGCAGCACCGGGCGGGCCAGGCGACGCGTCGTGATCGGATCCAGGAAGGACTCCAGCGCGTGCATCTGGGGAACGGCGTCGGGTGCGCCGTTGTCGAACGTGTACGCGCCATCGCTCGTAGCGGTTGTCATGGGTGTCTACCTCTCCGAGAAGGGTGACTACGGGGTGTCGGCCCAGAGCCGAGGGGCCGCTCGGTTGGGTGGGGGCGGCGGGGAGGCGGCGACGCTCAACATCGCCGCGAGCGGCGCCGGATCGACGCGGGCCCCGGCCGTCGGTCGGTCGTAGACCACCCGGCCGTACTCCAGCACCGCCACCCGGTCCGCGATCTCGATCGCGTGCTGGAGTTGCTGCTCCACGAGCAGCACGGTCAAGCCGTCGGCGGCGAGACCGTTGACGAGTTCACGGACCCGCGCCGCCAGATCGGGCGAGAGGCCCTCACACGGTTCGTCGAGCAGCAGCACCCGTGGTTGGCCGAGGAGCGCGCGGGCTATCGCCAACATCTGCTGTTCGCCGCCGGAGAGTTCGCAGCCACGGTGTCGCAGCCGCGCCGCCAACCGGGGCAGCAGGTCGAGGGTGCGGGCCACCGTCCAGCCCTCGCCACCGGGGGCGGCGGCCCGCCACGGTGCGGCCGCCAGGTGCAGGTGCTCGGCCACGGTCAGTCGGGAGAACACCCGTCGGCCCTGCGGGACGAGTCCGACGCCGGACTGGGCGACGCGGTGTGGTTGTCGGCCGGCCACGTGCACACCGCCGATCTCGATGCGACCGCTGGAGGCCCGCACCAGCCCGGCGATCGTGTGTACGAGCGTGCTCTTGCCCGCACCGTTGCGGCCCACCACGGCCTGGATGCTGCCGGCACGCACCCGCAGGCTGACCTCGTGCAGCACCATCCCTCCGGCGTAGCCGGCGCACAGGCGATCCACCGACAACATCAGGCCACCCCGTCGCCGTAGGCCTGCCGCACCAGCGGCGAGGAGCGGATCTCGTCGGGCGTCCCGGCGGCCAACGTCCGGCCGTCGCGCAGCACGGTCACCGTGTCGGACAGGGCGTACACGAGGTCCAGTCGATGTTCGACAAGGAGCACGGCGACGGCCCGGGGCAGTGCCCGGAGCAGCTCGACGAGCCGGCCGACCTCGACGGCGGACAGCCCGGCCGCCGGTTCGTCGAGCAGCAGCAGGCGGGGGCGACCGGCAAGGGCCATGGCGATCTCCAACTGGCGTCGTTGCCCGTGGGCGAGGTGCCCGGCGGGCACCGCCGCGACATCCGCGAGCCCCATCTGGTTCAGCAGTGGGCCGGCCAGGTGCTGTGCGGCGCGTCGGCCTCCGCCCGGCCACCACCGGCGGCGTGGGATGACCCGTGGCAGCGCGGCCACCACCACGTTCTCCGTCGCGGTGAGGGTCGCGAAGACCGCAGGTCGTTGGTGAATGCGGTTGATGCCCCGCCGCGCCCGGGCCGCCGGACCGAGCCGGCCGATGTCCCGTCCGTCGAACCGCACGGTGCCGCGCTGCGGTTTCGTGGAACCACCGAGGACGTTGAGCAGGGTCGTCTTACCGGCCCCGTTCGGGCCGATCAACGCGTGCCGCTGGCCGTCGTGGATGCACAGGTCCACGCCGTCGAGCGCGGCGAGCGAGCCGTACCGCACGCTGACCTCCTGGGCGTCGAGCAGGCCGGTCATCGGCGCAGCTCCCCGACGGTGGCCTGCTCCTGGGCGACGGACGGGTCCGGCTGTGGTGCCGGGGCGCCCGACGGGCGCAGCCTGCCCCGGGCCCGGATGCCGCCGCCGGGCAGCAGGTAGACCGTCGCCACGAACAGCAGCCCCAGCACCAGCGGCGCGTGGCCGGGCAGCACCCCGAACAACCAGTCCCGGACGGCGATGACGAGCGCCGCGCCCACCAGGGCGCCACCGACCGAGGCGGTGCCGCCGATGACGACACCGAGCAGCAGCAGCGCGGACGTGTCGAAGCCGAAGTCGGCGGGGGAGATGTACTGCTGGGCGACGACCAGGAGCGAGCCGGCCGCGCCGGCGATCGCCCCGGCGGCGACGTGCGCGCCGGAGACGTAGAGCGGCATCCGGTGACCGCTGGCCCGCAACCGCGTCTCGTCGTCCCGGCCGGCACGCAGCAGCAGCCCCGCCCGGGTCCGCAGCAGCGCCAGCACCGCGCCGACGAGCGTGGCCACGACGACCAGGGCGTACAGGTAGCGCGCCTGGTCGCTGGCGAGCGGCGGGAGCCCCCAGAAGGGGCGGACCGCGGCGATGCCGGCCAACCCGTCCGTGCCACCTGTCACCGACCGCCACCGGCCGAGGACGGTGACGGCGAGTTCACCGATGGCCAACGTGATCATCAGGATGATCACCCCCCGGGCGTGCACGACGAGGGGCACGGTCAGCGCGGCCAGCACCGCCCCGGCGGCCGCCGCGACGGCGAGCTGCACGACGCCGACGTCGGAGACCCGGCTGCCGACCACGGCACACGCGTAGGCGCCCGCCGCGTACGGCGCGGTCTGCCCGAGGGTGGGCATGCCGGCGACGCCGGTGAGCAGGGCCACGCTCACCCCGACCAGGGCCAACGCCAGCGTCCGGGCGAGGATCGCCGTGGTGTAGTCGTCGACCACCCAGGGCGCCACGACCAGGCCGGCCAGGACGAGCGCCGCGACGGCGCCCCGCGCTCGCCGAACCACCTCGTCCCTCATACCGCCCTCCACCTGCCGGCCAGGCCCCGGGCCCGCACGGCCAGCACCCCCGCCATGGCGGCGAACAACAGGAACGGCGCGGCGGACGGCAGCAGCGCCACGCCCAGTGTCTGGATCTCGCCGATCGCGAGCGCCGCCAGCAGGGTGCCGCCCATCGACCCGAGGCCGCCGAGGACGACGACCACCAGGGACAGCAACAGGACGGTGTCGGCGGTGTCCGTGCCGGGGCCGATGATCGGCGCGCCCAGGACCCCGGCCGCACCGGCCAGCGCGCCGGCGGCGGCGAGCACACCCGCGCGGATCCGCGCGGGGCTCACGCCCAGGCAGGCGACCATCTCCGGGTCGTCGACGGCCGCGCGGACCAGCATCCCGGCCCTGGTGCGCCGCACCACCAGGTAGAGCGCGACGGCGAGCACCGCCGCGACGACGATGAAGACCAACCGGTACGCGGCGTAGCGGTGCCCGGCGACCACCACCGACCCCTCCAGGACGGCGGGCACCCGGACCTGCGGATCGTCGGGCCCGAAGCCGGCGACGAGCAGGCTGCCGCCGGCCAGTGCCACACCGAACGTCAACAGCGCCTGACCGAGGTGGTTGCTGGTGGCGACAGGTGTGAGCAGGCCGGCCAGGAGCGCACCGGCGGCGGCGGCGGCCAGCACGCCGACGAGCAGCGCCAACGCCAGGCTGGCCCAGCCACCGTCGAGCACCGCCGCGGCGGTGTAGCCGCCGATCGCGTAGAGCAGGCCGTGCGCCAGGTTGAGGATGTTGGCGACGCCGAAGCAGAAGACCAGGCCCGACGCGGCGACGAACACGAGCAGCCCGTAGGCGACCCCGTCCAGCGCCGGGATCAGGTACGGGTCGATCCGGTTCAGGCCGGCCGCCACCGTGGTCACCGGCCGACGGTCGCGAGGTCACCCACGACGGTGTTGGACAGCGCGCGGCCGTCCTGGCGGACCTGCCGCAGGTACCACTTCTGCACCGGGGAGTGCGTGGTGGTGGAGAACTGCCAGGTGCCACGCGGGCTGGCGATCTGGCCGAGCTGGCCGATGGCCGTGTTGATGGCGTCCGGAGTCGGGTTGCTCCCGGCGGCGCCGACCGCCCGGTCCAGGACGGCCGCCGCGTCGTACGAGGCGAGCGCGTAGGTCGTCGGCGACCCGTCGTGCTTGGCCTTCCACGCCGCCACGAAGGCGCGGTTCTCCGCGTTGTCCAGGTCGGGTGAGTAGTTGAGCACCGAGAAGATGTCCCGGGCCGCCTCGCCCTGCGCGTTGAGCACGCCGCCCTCGGTGAGGAACCCGGCCGCGTACAGCGGGACGTCCTTGATCTCGGACTGCGCGTACTGCTTGACGAAGTCGACGGCGGCGCTGCCGGCGTAGAAGGTGTAGACGGCCGCCGCGCCGGAGGCCTTGATGCGGGCGAAGTACGGGGTGAAGTTGGTGGTGGCCGGGAACGGGGTGAAGGTGGTCTTGCCGTCGGTGTTCGCGAGTTTCCCGCCGATCTTGCCGAACGTGTCGGTGAATCCCCGCAGCTCGTCCCAGCCACCCTGGTAGTCCGGGCCGATCGCGTACACCGAGCCCTGCACGTTGTCGCGGACGTGTTGGGCGATCGCCTCCCCGGGCTCGTCGGAGAGGTACGAGGTGTGCCAGACCCGGGAGACGTCCTTGAGTTCCGGTCGCCCGTTGGAGCCGACGAGCGGCACCTTTGTCTCGTCGAGCAACGGGGTGACCCCGGCGACCGAGCCGCCGCCGACGATGCCGGTGAGCACTGACACCCGGTCCTGCTTGAGCAGTTTGGTCGCCGCCGGGACCGCGGTCTGGGCGCCGTTGCCCTCGTCGGCGACAACGAGGTCGACCTGTCGACCGCCGAGCTTGCCGTCGTGGGTGTCCAGGTAGAGCTGGAAGCCGTCGCGGATCTCCGTACCGACGGACTGGTACGTCCCGGACAGCGACGCGAGCAGGCCGATCTTTATCGGGCCGCCGGCACTCGTGCCCGGCGCGTCGTCGCCGCAGGCCGTGCTGGCGGTCAGGACGACCGCCAGCAGTGTGGCGGTGAGGGCATGGCTGCGCCCAGAGGTGAGGTGAGGCATGTCTGAACTCCAGAGGAAGAGGGTGTCCGGCGTGGGGGCGCCGGGGTGGTCAGCGGCTGCGGGCGAGTGCCGCCCGGGCCGCGGGGGTCAGGGCGTCGCCGATGCGGTTGGCCAGCTCGGTCATCTCGTAGGAGACCTTGCCCACGTCGCACTCGGGCGCGGCGAGCACCAGCAGCGAGGCGCCGTCGTTGAAGGCCATGGAGAACATGAACCCGCCCTCCAGTTGCGTGACATTGGAGATCACCGCGCCGGCGTCGAAGAAGGCCGCCGCCCCGCGCAGCAGGCTGACCAGTCCGCTGCCCGTCGCGGCCAACTGGTCGGCCCGGTCCGGGGGCAGGTCACGGGTGGACGCCACCATCAGGCCGTCGCTGGAGATGGCGATCGCATGGCTGACCTCGCTCGCGCGCGCGGCGAAGCTGTCCAGCAGCCAGCCGAGGTCCTGTTGGTCGCTCACGTGCTCTCCTGTCGCGTCATGATGTGTTGCCGAGGTTGATCGGGGTGCGCCTGCGGTTCGCCACACCCCGCGCGTACGCGGCCATCGCCGTCGCCACCTGGGCCGGGTCGCGGTACTCGGACCGCTGTTGCTGTTGGGGCACGCTCACGCCGCCGGGCACGAGATGCCGTTGCGGCTCCCGTTTGGGCAGGCCCGCCGTGGTGGTCGTGGCGACGTCGGGGGTGTGCGCCTGGGCGGCGGTGTGCCAGGCCTCGTCGGCGGGGCTGGACCACTCTCGGTCGTCGGTGCCGTCGGCGGCGTCCGTCTGGAACCAGTGGTTGACCTCTTCGAAGATGAGCAGCTCCTCGGTGGGCGCGTCACCCCGGTCCGGGGGTGGGGGAGTCCGTCGGAACACCGGTGCCGCCGGCAGGACCCGGTCGGCCGGAGGACGTCCGGCGGTGGGCTCGGGACGCGGCTGGTACGGCGGCGGCGGGCTGGCGGTGCGCGCGGCCCGCCGCGAGAGGCGGCCGGGCGCGAGCAGGTACTCCTCCGGTGGTAGCGACCGGATGATCGCCGCGGGCAGCGTCGCCTCGGCGAGAGTGCCTCGTCGGGGGCCGCGTCGCAGTTGGACGGTGGCGCCCAGCCGGGCCGCGAGCTGGCCCACGACGACAAGTCCCATCGCCCGTACGGCCGCCACGTCGATCGCCGGTGGGCGAGCCAGGAGGTCGTTGAGCTGCTGCATCCGCTGCGGGGACAACCCCATGCCCTCGTCGCTGATCTGGACGATGACACGGTCGCCCAGGCTTCGACCGCTCACCCAGGTCTCGCTGCCGGGCGGCGAGTACGTCGTGGCGTTGTCCATGAGTTCGGCGAGCAGGTGCACGACCTCGTCGACGGTCTTCGCCGCCACGGCGACGTCCCCGTCGATCATGCCGAGCCGGATCCGCGCGTAGTGCTCGATCTGGGACAGCGCCGCCTGGAGCACCTGTTGCAAAGGGACGTCGCGCGGGCGTACGCGGCCGGCACCGACGCCGCCGAGCACGAGCAGGCTGGCGTTGATCCGTCCCATCCGGGTCGCCAGGTTGTCCAACGTGTACAGCTGGTGCAGCCGGTCGGGATCGGTCTCGTCGCGTTCGACCAGGTCGACCTGGGCCAGCACGGCGTCGACGAGCCGCTGTTCGCGGCGGCTCAGGTGGATGAAGATGTCGGCGGTGTTGGCGCGCATGACGGCCTGCTCGGCGGCGGTCCGCACGGCGGCCTGGTGCACCGCGCTGAACGCCTGACCCAGCTCGCCGATCTCGTCGTCGCTGGACGGTTCGAGGGCGGCGGAGGCCTGTTGACGGGCCAGCCTGTGCGGGTCGACGGCGGCGCTGCCCGGTTGCTGGAGCTGGGCCACCACGGCGGGGAGCTGTTCGAAAGCCACGGCGTTCGCCGCGTCCCGGAGGCGATGCAACCGGCGGGTGATCTGCCGGGCGACGGCCCAGGTCACCAGCGCGGTGAGGAGCAGCGCCAGCAGGACGCCGACGGCCTCGGCCACGGCCCGGCGGCGCTGATCGGCGTGCGCGGCCCGGACGTCGTCGCCGACCGCGGCGTCGGCCCGTGCGCGCAGGTCGGCCAGGCGGGCGGCACGCGCCTGGGTGGTGGAGACCCAGCCGGCGGTCTCCAGTTGCAGGCGTGATCCCGGCTGGGTCCGCGACACCTCGTCCTGCATTCGTTGCAGAGTGAGCGCCTCCTTGCCGGTGCCGGCCTGCTCCCACCAGACGCTCCACTCGGGCGGGGCCAGGGCCAGGAACGACAGGCTCGACTCGGTGTAGCTGGTCCGGGCCGCGGTGATGTCCTGTTGCATGGCGGGGGTGAGTTCGCCGCCCGCGACCGCGCGCAGCACGGCGACCTGCTGTTGACCGAGGGCCTCGGCCGTCTTCGACAGGGCCGCCGAGGCGCGGATCCCGTCGGCGAGCGCGGCGTTGACCACGCCGTGCGAGATGTTCTCCCGGAAGCTGATCAGGTCGGCGATCGCGATCCGGTAGCTGAAGGTCATCGCCGAGACCGAGGCGTGCGCCGCGGTGCGTACCTGGGTGCGCAGCGGGGCGAGGCTGTCCAGGGCCGCGTCGATGCGGCGCAGGAGAGCGCGGTTGGCGCCGGCGCCGGAGGGCAGCCGGTCGCGCTGTGCGCGGTAGCGCGCGACGGCGTCGTCGGTGGCGGCCAGCTCCACGCCGAAGGTGTCCTGCTGCTCCGGCGTGGGGTAGGTGAGTAGGTCGGCGGCGGCGATGCGTTCGCGTTGCAGCCGGTAGGCCAGGTCACCGGCCTCCGCGCCGACCTGTGCCAGGATCCGCAGGTCGCTGGCGCGTACGGTCTGGCGTGCGCTCTCGGTCAGCGCGAGACCGGCGAAGCCGATCACGGCGACGAGTGGTGCCGCGACGATGAGGCGCATCCGCCCGGCTATCTTCCAGCCGCGTTGGCGCGTCGGGTAGGGTCTGGCCGCGTGGGACCGGGTGCTCGACGCCAAGATTGACTCCCACGACTCGTCGATGACGGTCTATCCGCACGTTGCCGAATGCAAGTCCCATTCGGCCGGAAGCCGCGCTCGTAGACCAGACCTGGCCGTGGTACAAACTGCCCGTACCAGCATCTGTACCCATCGTCAGCGCCCGGTGACGCCGCGAGACCGATCGGGAACGGTGTGGTCAGCGCTGGTCGTCGAGGGGGTCGGCCCGGGGGTGTCGCCGCTCCGCGTCGTCCTGGTCCGGTGGGCCGTTGAGCACCTGACCGATCAGTTCCCGCAGCTCGTCGATCGCGTCCACCACGGCGCCCGGGTCGCGCGCGTCGCGCCGGGCGCGCTGGCGCGGCACCGGCTGATCCCGCCGGGCTGGCTCCGGGGCGCGGGGGCCCCGGCGGCCGTCGGCCGCCAACTGCTCGGCGGCCACCTGTGGCCACAACGCCGCGAGCCGGCCGCCGGTCCCGAGTACGTCGTCGCAGCGCAGCGCGAACTCGTGACTGCCGAACCGGCGACCCGACTCGACCGCCGCCACCGTCTCCCGGCTGAACCGCACCAGATCCGCCAGGGCTCGTTGGGTCAGACCCCGGCGAACGCGGCAGTTGCGCAGTTCCCAGCGGAACCGCTCGCTGGCCACGGAGGGAGCAGAGCTCGACGGGGACGTGTGCTCCATGCGCTCACCTTCGTGGCTACGGGGAATCAGCAGCGGACGCCAGATCGAGATTCGCCGATGAGCTGAACAATCATAGAGGGCAATTCTTAACCCAGGATGCGATGGGTGTGAAGATGTTCACCGACATGAATCGCCGGACAAAGCGGAAAAGGTGCCCGCGCGGGGCCGAGCTGCGTCGGGCCAGGTGAGCGACGCCGCTCGGCCGGCGCGCGGGTGAGCCTGCTGGCGCACGCTCACGGTCAGGCGGCAGCCGCTTCGGTGGCCGCCGCACCGCGCGTCGCCGCAAGGTCGGCGGGCGCCCTGATATCGATGACCGCGATCAGCGAGTGGTGGGCGCGAAACGCGACATTGGGTTTGTATGAGCGTTGTCGCGCAGTCGCCAGACGGAGGCCGGGAATGGCCTCGGTGAGTCTGGTGATGGTGATCTCGGCCTCCAGTCGTGCCAATCCCGCGCCGATGCAGAAATGCGGGCCGTGGCCGAACGACAGGTGATTGCCCACGTCCGCCCGGTCGGGCGCAAACCGGTCCGGGTGGGTGAAGACCGCGGGGTCGCGGTTTGCCGCCCCGATCAGCAACAGGCAACGCGCCCCGGCGGGAATCGTCACCGTCCCCAGGGTGACGTCGCGGCTGGTCACCCGCAGCCAGCCGTCGATGGCGGGCGCGAACCGCAGGGTCTCGGCCACGAACGCGGGGACGGCACTCCGGTCGGCGGCGAGGTCCGTCCAGTGCCGGGGACTGGACAACGCCTGGTCGAGGGCGTGCGCGAGCAGGCCGGCGGTGGTTTCGTGGCCGGCGACCAGGAGGTTGAAGGCCAGGCTCGCCACCTCGGGCACGGTCAGCACCGCGTCGTCGTCGTCCCGGTAGGCCAGGGCGCGGCCGATGAAGTCGTCGGCCGGGTGTCCACCGTCGACGCGCCGACGGACCAGATCCTCGCAGTAGCGCCAGAAGTCCAGCAGGCCCTGCGCCAGGCGTACCTGCTCGGCCGGGTCCGGTTGCCCCCAGACCAGGGCTATCTGACCGTCCGCCCAGCTCCGGATCCGCGCGACGTCGACGTCGGGCACCCCGAGGATGTCCAGGACCACGAGCAGGGGAAGCTCGGTGGCGAGCTCCGGGATCAGGTCGACCCGCTCGCCCTGACGGGCGGCGAGCCGGGAGACCAACTGGTTGACCCGCCGCCGGACGATCGCGCCGTACTCGGCCTCGACCCGCTCGGTGGTGTTCGCGAAGGTCGCCCGCAGGGCCCGGCGGGTGCGGGGATGCACGGGTGGGTCCGCGGCGGCCGTGGTGGGTGGCGCGTCGAGCTGCATGAGCACGCTCATCGCCTCCGGGCACACCTGGTAGACCGGGGCGAGCGTGAGGGCGTTCGTGAACGTCGTGGCGTCGGCGAGGGCACGTCGGACGTCGGCGTGCCTGCTGATCAACCACAGGTCCAGGTCCTCGGCGTGGTGCACCTCGCCGGGGTCGTCGAGAATTCGCCGCCAGATGCTTGCCGGATCGGTGAGATAAGCTCCGGCGAACGGATCCAACCGCATGGAACGCCTCCTGGTGAACGCGGCGCGAAAACCGGCAGCGCCTCCATTCGGCGATTCACGTCAGTCGGGCCGATAATGGCGCGCAACTGCCTCTGGCTCTTCACGGTGCGCTGAGCGGATGGGCAAGTCAAGATTGGTCAGCATCTATTTATTGCGGCCTGATTGCGTATTGCAACGGACGGCTGAGGTCGGCCGGATGCAAGTTGCGGCTCGGTCCTTGCCACCGTCCCCATGACCGGAGAAACGACCTCCGGTACGCCAGGTGACGCCCGTGTCCGGTCGCGGCCCGACCGGGAAGGCGGGACGCGCGACAGCGGCCCGGCCCGTCGCGGGAGGCTCTCCGCCAGGTCGGAGCCTCCCGCGACGTGCCAGCGTCACGCGGTCGTCGCCTGCGGGGTCAGGGCGCCCACGGGGTGGCGATGGCCCAGGTGCTGTCGGCGGTCCACAACGTCGGTGTGTTGTACGCGTCGCCGCCGGTGCCGTTGCTGAGCCAGATCTCCGAGTCGTAGTGCCGCAGGTATCTGCCCCGGAAGTTGTACGACTCCAGCGACACGCCCGTGCCGGTCAGCCCGACGCGCGCGCACCAGGTGGCGTCGGCCCGCAGGAGCGCCGAGCCGTCGTCGGGTGAGTTGCGGACCCGGGAGTTCTGGTGGCGCAGGTACTGCCCGGGGAAGTTGACCGACTCGAACGAGTAGCAACCGGTGCCGGCCAGGCCGGCCCGGATGGTGTACGTGGCGTCGGCCTTGAGCAGGCTGGAGCTCGCGGCGTCGACCACCTCGGTGTAGGCCAGGCTGTCCCGGTGCCGCAGGTAGCGGTTGGTGAAGCCGGGCGTGGTCACCCGCAACGACCGCCGGGTGTCGACCGGCAGGGCTACCGGCACCGAGCTGCCGATGGTCTTCGAGGCGTTGATCAGGGCGGTGTTGGCGGCGCGCACCCGCGCCTGATCCATCTTGGTCACCTGCCGGTCGTAGGTGAGGAACCCGTTCAGCTCGCCCTCCAGATCGGTGATCTCGGTGTAGATCGAGGCGCTGAGCCCCTTGCCGAGCATCAGGTTCTGACTGCCCTGCACCAGCCCCACGTACCGGTCGGTGAGGGCGCTCGAAGTCGACTGCCACTCGTAGGCGAAGAAGCTGCCGCTCGGGCTGTACTCGTGGCCCGGGGTGTGCAGGCCCAGGCCGCCGAACTCACCGAGCACGGCGATCCGGCTGCTCGACGGCACGGGGGAGTCCGGCCCGAGGTAGACGTGCCAGTCGTCGATGTCACCGTTGCCGGGGTCGCCGAGGGACTGACAGCAGTTGTGGCCGCTGTGCGGGTTGACCAGCCGCGTCGGGTCCTGGTTCTTGATGTTCTGCGCGACCCGCCGGGTGTCGGTGAGGGACCGCTCACCCCAGCCCTCGTTGTAGGGCGTGTACGCGACGACGGCGGGCGAGCTGCGGTGCTCGTCGACGATCTCGCGTGCCTCGGCCTCGAACTGTGCCTGCTGGGCGTCGGTCGGGTCGACGTCCTGCGCGGTCAGCGACGGGATGTCCTGCCAGACAAGCAGGCCGAGGCGGTCGGCGTGGTAGAACCAGCGCTGCGGTTCGACCTTGATGTGCTTGCGCACCATGTTGAAGCCGAGATCCTTGTGCTTGCGCAGGTCGAAGGCGAGCGCGGCGTCGGTCGGGGCGGTGTAGAGCCCGTCCGGCCAGAAACCCTGGTCGAGGGTGCCGACCTGGAACACGAACTGGCCGTTGAGCTTGGGGCGCAACACCCCGTTGACCAGGCCGGTGGTGATCTCCCGCATGCCGAAGTAGTGCGTGGTCCGATCCACCGCGCTGCCCCCGGCGCCGCGCAGGGTCACCCGGAGGTTGTAGAGGAACGGGTCGTCGGGTGACCAGCGGCGCGCGTTCGGCACCGGGACGCTGAACTCGCTGAAGCCGCCGGTGGCCGAGCCGACCACTGTGCTCCCGTTCAGCGCCTCGGCGAGCACGCTGTGGCCGCTCACGTCGCCCCGGGCGAAGACCCGGACCCGCAGGGTGTTGGTGGCGAGGTTGGGCTGGACGTCGACGCTGGCGATGGAGGTGGTGGGCACCGGCTCCATCCACACCGTCTGCCAGATGCCCGAGCTGGGGGTGTAGAAGATGCCGCCGGGCGTCTTGGTCTGCTTGCCGAGGGCCGGCAGGCTGCCGTTCTGTCGGGTGTCGGTGGGGTCCCAGACCTTGACGACGATCTCGTTCGTGCCGGCGCTGAGCTGGGGCGTCACGTCGAAGGTGAAGGCGTCGTAGCCGCCGGTGTGCGCGCCCACCCGGACGCCGTTGACCCAGACGGTGCTCTGCCAGTCGACGGCCCCGAAGTGCAGCAGGGTCCGCCGACCCGACCAGGTGGTCGGGATGGTCACGGTACGCCGGTAGAACAGGTAGTTGCGGTTGTCGTTGGCGGCCCGCTGGATGCCGGAGAGGGCGCTCTCCACCGGAAAGGGCACGTTGACCCGCTCGGGCAGGTTGACGCCGAACTGCGGGGCGTCGTCGGTGGCCGACTGACGTAGCTGCCACTCGCCGTTGAGGTTGAGCCAGTCCGGCCGGGACATCTGCGGGCGCGGGTACTCGGGCAGTGGTGTGCCGACCAGCGCCTGGCTGGTCCAGGGGGTGGTCAGTGGCGGTGTCTTGGCCGGTGCGGCGTACGCCGGCCGGGTTGGCGCGGCGAGAACGCCGACGACCAGGGCGAGGATGAGCAGCAGCGGCAGGGCGGGGCGGATGGGGACCTGACGTGTCATGCCGTCTCCGAGGGGCGAGTCGCTGCGGGCGGTACAGCCAGGCCCGAAGCGCGTGGGTGGTGGGCATCGGGTGGTCCTAGGCGCATAGACATCCGTCATTTCTTGTACAACGTTATAGAGCCGCGATGGTCCTGTCGTCAACGCCCGTGCGCCGAGGCGAGATCCATAGCCTCGGTGGTACGACCCAGAGAGGATGGCCCGCTAGATCCATATCTCTCAATATGATGACCGCTATCTCGAATGGGGTGCGCTCACGAGGCGTGCCATCCTGATGCGGAGGAATGCATGGTTCGCTGGCGTACCCTCACTGGCCTGTTGGCCACCGCGTTGGCCGCGGTGACCGCGGCCAGCCTCACTCTCACCGCGCCGGCCGCGGCGGCCGACAACCCCATGACGCCGAACGTCGTCGGTGGCACCCGCGCCGCCCAGGGTGAGTTCCCGTTCATGGTGCGGCTCTCGATGGGTTGCGGCGGGGCGCTCTACAGCCCCCGGCTGGTGCTCACCGCGGCACACTGCGTGGGCTCGACCGGCACCAACACCAGCATCACCGCGACCCTCGGAGCGGTGGACCTCCAGTCGTCCAGCCGGATCACCGTCCGGTCCAACTACGTCTACCGTGCCCCCGGCTACAACGGCGCCGGCCGCGACTGGGCGCTGATCCGGCTGGCCACCCCGGTGAACGGGCTGGGCACCCTGCCGATCGCCACCACGACCGCCTACGACAGCGGCACCTTCACCGTCGCCGGCTGGGGCGCCGCGCGTGAGGGCGGCGGCCAGCAGCGGTACCTGCTCAAGGCAACCGTCCCGTTCGTCAGCGACTCCACCTGCAACGCCAACTACGGCGGCGACCTCATCCCCGCGCAGGAGATCTGCGCCGGCTACGCCAGCGGCGGCACGGACACCTGCCAGGGCGACTCGGGCGGCCCGATGTTCCGCCGCGACGGCGGCAACGCCTGGATCCAGGTCGGCATCGTCAGCTGGGGCAACGGCTGCGCCCGGCCCAACTACCCGGGTGTCTACACCCAGGTGAGCTACTTCGCCTCGTCGATCGCCTCCGCCGCGGCGAGTCTCGGCGGCTGACCGTACGACCGCGCGGGCGGCCCGGACGACGAGGTCCAGGCCGCCCGTCGTGCCGGCACCGGGTGGGCGGCGAGTGGGCCACCCGACAGATTCGGCGGGCCGTGCGTGCGGCACCGGCCGCGACGACGATGATGGGCCGGTGAAGATCCTGTCCATCCAGTCGTCGGTCGCCTACGGTCACGTCGGCAACTCGGCGGCGGCCTTCCCCCTGCAACGGCTCGGGCACGAGGTCTGGCCCGTCGTGACCGTGCACTTCTCCAACCACACGGGCTACGGCGCGTGGCGTGGGCCCATGCTGCCGGCTGCGGACGTGGCCGAGGTGATCGCGGGCATCGAGGACCGGGGGGTCCTCGGCAGCGCCGACGCGGTGCTGTCCGGCTACCAGGGCGACCCGGCCATGGGCGCGGTGATCCTGGACGCGGTGGAGAAGGTCAAAGCGGCAAACCCGACCGCGGTGTACTGCTGCGACCCGGTGATGGGCGACGTCGGACGGGGGATGTTCGTCCGGCCGGGCATCCCGGAGTATCTGCGGGACACCGTCGTGCCCCGCGCGGACATCATCACCCCGAACCATTTCGAGCTGGACTTCCTCGCCGGCCGGGCGACGAACTCGCTGGCGGAGGTGCTCGACGCGGTCGACGTGGTGCGGGCGACCGGGCCGCGCCACGTCCTGGTGACAAGCGTGCTGCACGGCGACCTGCCGCCGGGCTCGCTGGAGGTGGTGGCCGTCTCGGACGAGGGCGCCTGGGCGGTGACCACCCCGCTGCTGCCGATCAACCCGAACGGCGGGGGCGACGTCACCGCGGCGCTGTACCTCGCGCACCTGTGCACGACCGGTTCACCAGCGACCGCGCTCGAACGCACCATCGGCTCCGTCTTCGCCGTTCTCGAGGCGACGCTCGCGGCGGGCACCCGGGAGATCCAGCTTGTCGCCGCCCAGGACGTGATCGCCGATCCGCCGGCCCGGTTCAGCGCCCGCCGGCTCCGCTGAGGCAGCGGGTCGGGAGACGCCAGCGACGGCCGACGGCCCCGGACCGCGACGATGGTCAGCGGCCGGGACCCCGTCCCGAGCGACGTTCAGCGGCCCTCGGGTACGGCCATCTCGCCGAGCAGCGACCAGTCCTCCTGCGGCACGGTGACGTTGACGATGCGCGGCGTCTCGGCCAGGTGCGGCGGCAGGGTCTCCTGCGCCGCGCGGAAGTGGGCGGACCGCACGTGGGCGGCGCCGGCCTGGTCGTCGCGGAACGCCTCGACAAGCACGTACTCGCTCGGGTCGTCCAGGCTGCGGGACCAGTCGAACCACAGACAGCCCGGCTCGGCCCGCGTCGCCTCGGTGAACTCGGCGGCGATCTGCGGCCACCGGTCGGCGTGCTCGGCCAGGACCCGGAACTTGGCGGTAATGAAGATCATGGGCCTCAGGCTACCCAGCCGGGTGGGCGCGGGCGACGACCTCCTCGGGAGTCAACGGCGCCTTCGGATGGTGGGTCAGGCACAGCGGGGTACGGACCTTGACGAACGAGAATCCCTCCCCGGCGGCGTAGAACTCGCCGCTGTTGAGCAGGCCGATGTCCGGAAGTCGCCCGCCCTTGGCCTCGGCGAGCTGCCGGGCCGCGTCGATCTGCGCGGGCGCGTTGAGCAGCCCGAAGAACTGCGTCGTCGCGTTTCCGGAGATCTGGTTGTGCAGACCCTTGGGAGCCTGGGTGGCGAAGACCAACCCGAGCCCGTACTTGCGGGCCTGCGAGGCCAGCGCGATCGTGCTGGCGGTGCAGGCCGTGGTGCCGGTCGACGGGGCGAGCGTCTGCGCCTCGTCCATCACGAACAGCCCACCCAACGGCCGGTCCCCGGCCGGATGCCGTTTGATCCAGGCGAAGAGGGCCATCTGCAACTGGTTGACGAAGCTCTGCCGCTGGTGGTCGGAGGTGAGGCCGACGAAGCTGATCACCGACACCCGGGCACGCCGCCCCGGCGAGGGGGTCAGCAGCAGCCCCGGATCGGCAGGTGCGCCGACCCCACCGAAGAGCGGATCGGTCACCATCGCCGCCTTGAGCGCCTCGGCCAACTCCTCGGCGAGCTTTCCGGCGCGGGCCAGCCGACTGACCCCCTCGGGCAGGTCGGTGAGGAACTCGGTGAAGCCGGGCAGACCCACCATCCCGCTTCGCGCGTAGGCCTGGAGGGCCTCGGTGAGGACGGCCTTGCCCTGCTGGGCGAGCCTGCTCGACCGATCGACGCCGGCGCGGGGCGCGAGCGCCTCCACGGCGGAGCGGACCGCCTGGTCGAACTCGTCGGGCCAGTCCCGCAGTGAGGTGAAGTCGGGCAGCGGTTGGAAACTCAGCGGCCGACCGGCGGTGACTCGGGGCGTCCACACCACCACCTCGACGTGTGCCAGGTAGTCGGTGGCGCGTTCGGCGTCGCCGGGATCCCAGCCGCTCGGTGGTGCGGGCCACGCGTCACCGAGCCGGGCGAGGTCGTTGTTGGGGTCGAGCACGATCGCGGAGACTCCCTCGCGGGCGCACTCCTCGACCAGTCGACGGATGAGCACCGTCTTGCCCGAACCGGACCCGGCGAATACGACTGTGTGTCGGCGCAACGATTCCAGGGCCACCGTGAACGGATGGCCGCCGTCGACGGTCCGCCCGAGCCCGATGGTCGCACCGTTGGCGTCGACCACGAGGTCGCCGGAGTCAGCGGGTCCGGCCACGGCGATCGGACCGGTCGACCGCCCACCGGTCCCGTCGTCGACCGGCGCGCTGGTCGGGCCGGCCTCGCCGCCCGGCCGAAGCGCGGTGCCGCCCGGCCGAAGCGCGGTGCCGCCCGGCGGAGGCGCGGTGCCGCCCGGCGGAGGCGCGGTGCCGCCCGGCGGAGGCGCGGTGCCGCCCGGCGGAGGCGCGGTGCCAACCGACGGCGGCTCGGGACCTCGCGGCGGCGGCAGCCCGTCGTCGGGAGCTGCCGGTGGTGCGTCGTCACGGGGCTGCTCGGGGCCGGGTAGGACCGCCCGAAACAGTTCGGTGCCGCTGGCATGACGACGCGACACCAGCCACTCCTGCAGGGCCGTGGACGGCTCGTTCGCCAGCACCCGCAAGGCGGCGAAGACCCGCAGGTCCGCCTCCGGCACCCCGCGCCGCACGCCGCCGGCCGCGTCGAAGCCGGTCAACACCTCGGTGGTACGCCTGCCGGTCGGCCACCCGCCGTTGCGCAGCAGGATCAGTCGCCGTTGGGGTAGGTCCCGGTCCAGTCCGGCGAGTGTGCAGGCGGCCTTGACTCGTGCGGTCACCGCGATGGCGTTCGGGTGCGCGACGGCTCGGAAGCACCAGTGCGCCTCGTTCTCGGTAGCCTCGTCGAGCACCTCGATCAACCGACCGTGCAGAGCGGGCTTGCGCCCCGGCGGCGGATCGTACTTGTAGGTCGCACCGGTCGGCGCCTGCTCGGCGATCCAGGCGGCCAGGCCGGCGGCGAGCAGCCGCGGCATGTGCTCGTCCTCGCCAGCCGGATCGACGGCGGCCGACACATCCGCGGCCTCGACCAGTTCGGCGAACCGTTCGTCCAACTCGCGCAGGCGGCGTTCGACAGTCGTCGGGTCCGCCGCCGCGCCGCGCACGGTGCCCGCCGTCGGCGTCGAGTCGGTGCCGTCGATGAGTCGGTCGAGTTCGACCACCTCGCCGTGGTCACGGCACCAGGCCACATGCCGGTCCACCCGGCGCAGCAGGGCGCGTGGCGTCAGGGTGGGCGCGTCGGCGAAGGCGGCCGGGGCGATCGGCCAGGTGGGGTGGGGTGGCACGAAACGCGGACCGCCGAACGCGGCGGCGAGGCGCTTCGCCACGATGGCCTGCCCGATCTCCGGGGTGGGGATCCGGTCGGGCAGGGTCGCCGCCCGGAAGCGGTCACCGACCGGAGTGGGCACGGTACGTGTCATCAGCACCCAGGTGTCCGGCAGACACGAGACGACGACGAGCGTACGACGGGTGATGTCGCGGAGCTTGAGGAGGCCGTCGGCGATCGGACCGAGCACCTTGGCCTGCCCGTCCTCCAGCCCCTGATGCTGGTTGAGCAGTGAGGTGCTGGTTTGGGCGAACAGCGTGTCGAGCTGATCCACGGCGATCACCGTGGGGTCCAGGGTCAGGGCCATCAGCCGGGAGATGTCCTGCACGATCTGCTGTGGGGGGCGGATGGCGCCGCTCAACCCCCACGCCGCCCGCGCGGCCGGGTCGCCTGGTTCGGAGATGAGGTGGGCGTACCCCACGTCCTGTGCCTCGAAGTCGATGGCACCGTGCAGGACGAGCGCCCGAGCGGTGTCCTGGGCGTCTCGCCCGACCTCCCGGTCACGGGCGCGCAGTGCCCAGATGAAGGCGTCGAGCTGCGCACGGGTCACCGGTCGGGCACCGGCGACCGCGTCGCGGACCTCCACCGGCAGGCCGAGCTGAGGGGTGAGTCGGCGCAGGAAGGTCTTCAGCTGGGTGCCCCAGCCGACGTGGGCGCGGCCCATGCCCTCCACCAGGGCCAGGGCGACGCTTTCCCAGAACGTCTTGCCGCTGACCATGTCGACGAGGAAGAAGTAGCCGCCGTCACGCTGGATCCGCTCGCGTACCGCCCCGAGCAGGTGCGTCTTTCCGGCACCGGCGCGGCCCTGCATGGCGACGCCGAGCGGCATGCTCGTGTCGTCGGTGCGGGCCCGCGCCACCCCGCGCAGGATCTCCGCGGCCACCTTCTCGTGCAGCTCCGGTACGTTGTGCGGGCTGGGTCTCCAGACGTCGTCCGGGGTGACCGCCGGGTTGAGACTCACCGCTTCCAGCGCGGCCCGCTGGTCGTCCGAGATCATGCCGGGCCGATCGCCAGGGCGTGGTTGTCCTCGTTCCCGATGCGAACGGCCGCGGCGCGGTCCCGCGCGGTCAACGACTTGGTGTTCGCCACCGGGATGATGCGGACGTCCGCCCGACCGACCATCGCCCGCAACGTCGCGTCGAGGGATGCCCGCTCGGTGTCGGCAAGCCGGTCGCGGACGTCGGCGAGGCCGACCCAGTCGCCCGGCGCGGTGGCGAGTTCCCCGTACGCCGCCCGAACCAGCGCCTCCACCTCCGCCGGAGAGACCGGTGCCGCCGCTGCGGGTATTGCCGCCGTGGGTGCTGCCGCCGCCGCTGCGGGCGCCGGTGCTTCGTGTCGCGGCTCGCTTGTCGCCGGGGCCGTTGCCTCCGTGTGCTTGAAGAAGTCGCCGTGGCTGACGCGGAGCCGGTCCAGCGAACGGTGCAGGTTGGACAGGACGACGAACAGCGACCGGGTGGTGGAGCCGCCCTGCTTCGGCGGGGTGGAGGTGTGCAGGTGACGGATCACCCGCCAGCCCTCGTCGGTCAGCTCGTGGGCGAACGGCCGGTGCGTCCGATCGGTCTCCACCAGACCCAGGTCGACGAGCTTCTTGTTGTCCTGGCCGGTCAGCGTGAAACCGGCCAGCTCCTTCAGCTCGACGTTTGTGACTCGGCGCGCCTCGACCATCAGCACCACGAGGGCGTTGATCTGGTTCGGCGTCAGGTGCGGGACGTCCGCCGGGCTGGTCATGATCTCTCATCTCCATGGGTGTGCGTGCCGTCGGCGCGTCGCCGGGCCAGCAGCCGACGGATTCCGTCGACCACCGCCGGCGCGTCGGTGAGCACCTGCTCGTTTGTGAAGCGGAGCACGTCCAGCCCGAGGAGTTGCAACTGCACGTCCCTCCGCCGATCGTTGGCGAAAGCGATTCGCCCACGATGCTCCGGGCCGTCCACCTCGACCGCAAGACCCTCGACGGGCCAAAAGAGATCCAGCCGGTACGACGCACCCAGCAGATGCCACTCGTAGGTGTGGTTCCACCGCCGGCCCCGCGCCCAGTCGTGCGGTGCGAGCGCGCGTTCCAGTGCCTGCTCGGCCGCGCTGTCACCACGCGGCACGCCCGCGATCGGCGGCCAGGCCAGCACCGTCGGGCCCGGCTGTGCGGACGTGGCCGGCGGCCGGTCGGTCGAGCTGGCCAACTCGGCGAATCGCGCCGGCACCAGCATCGGCACCGACCGCACCCGGTCGGCATGGCGTAGCGGCCCGCCGGCCAACCACACGGTGAAGCCGCCGTGCCGCACGAGCCATTCGGCGGCGGCCACGAGTGCCCGCTCGGCATCCGCGCCCAGGTCGGGCAGAGCGATGACGAGTACGCAGCCCTCCCGGTCGTACGCCTCGGCGAGCACGCGGGCGAGCCCGGCGGCGCGTACCCCCGGGGCGAAGTGGGACCGGCCGGCGGGCCGGCGCGGACCGCGCAGCGCACGGTCGGCGAGGTCGGCGAGAAACGGGCCGAAGTGTCGGGAACGGGCTGCGGCACGGGCCGCGAGGGCGCGTACCGCCGCCACGCCGAGCGTGCCCTCGCTCTCGAACCGGTCCGCGCCGGTCAGCCACCTGGGGAACATGGCGAGCGCCGCGGTGTCCAACTGGTCGAGGAGGTCGTCCACGAGGTCGACGAGCGGACCCACAGTCGTGGGCCGGAAGTGCACGACCGCCGGCGCCGCCGACGGCAACGGGTCGAGTGCCACCCGCAGCACCTCGGGGTCGACGGCCGGCAGATGACTCACCCGCCGCGTGGGCGGGGCGGCCCACCAGGCCCCGTCGGCCCGGCCGTCGGCCTGGACGGGTTGCGCCATGCCGGCACCCTATGACACCGGCGAGGCCGACCGGTGTCCCGTCGGTGTGCCGGCTCGACGGCCGCGACCGACAGTCAGCGCAGGCGGCGGATGTCGCCGAACGCCCGGTAGAACCCGCCCCGGCTGGACTCGCGGACCTCGGTCACCAGATAGCGGGCGCCCGGCTCGCGAATCCCCTTGGGGAACTGCACGGACCAGTCGTGTCGGTAGCCGTCGGACAGCACCTGGACCCGCAGCCGGCCCCGATCGTCCAGGCACTGCACCACCACGCCCGCGCCCGAGTCGCTTGTCACCTCGACGATCGTCGGCCGCACCGGCAGTGGCGCCTGGCGGGGGGCCTTGACGTCGCGCACCTCGGGCACGTCCCCGGCCTGGGCCGACCGGATCGCCGGCTCGCTCGCGTCGATGCAGGCCAGGTAACCGCCGGTGGTGACGACGTAGAGCCGGTCGTCGTGGTACTGCATCGAATACGCCGAGCCGCAGCCGGTGCCGAGCTTCCACAGCCGGGTGCCGTCCGCGTCGAAGCAGTAGATCGAGGACTGGCTGTCACCGGCGAAGACGTAGCGGCCGCCCTCGGCCGTGGCGCAGGAGAACACCGGGGCGTCGCACCGGTAGCTGCCCTCGTGTCGACCGGCCTTGGACAGCCGCACCACCTCGCGGGTGCTGGTCCCGGCGAACACGCTGCCCCGCTCCTGCCAGCCGAACAGCACCGAGCCGGTGCTGGTGTGCCACAGTTCCTGGCCGGTACGCCACTCGTAGCCGGTCACCCCCCGCGAATGGCCGTGGTAGATGGCGTCGTCGTCGCACCGCACCATCCAGGCCGACCGCCCCTGCCCGGGCCTGCGCCACAGGAACTCGTCCTCGTGGTCGACGGCGGTGATCCCGCCGTCGGCATCCGAGACACCCAGGACGCCGTCGTGGATGTCCAGCCAGTAGATGTCGATTTCCGGGGCGATCGCGTACGCCACCCGGGGCACCTTGCCGGAGAGGTCGTAGACGTTGCCGTCGTCGCAGCCGGCGTAGATCCAGGCGTCGTCGGCGACGATGCACTTCACCCCGTCGGGAAGGCGGACCTGCCCGCGCACCCGGGCGTCGTGGTCGAGCGTGGTGATGACACCGTGCTCGTTGCCGACCATGCAGTGTCGCCCGTCGACGAAGATGCCGAAGGCGGGAGCGCCGGAGTCGTAGCGCCAGAGCACCGGGGCGGTGTGGGCGGTGGAGCGGGTGCTGACGATCTGCCGCCGGGAGACGGTGCGCTTCTGTCGGACGCCCGGGACCGCCGGCGCGTAGCCCTTGCGGACCTTCTCCCCGATCTTCTTCGCCGCGGCCGCTCGCGCCCGCGCGTTGTCGGGGTAGGAGTTGGCCTTGACCTGCCCCTGGTCGCCGATCCGGCCGTAGCGCACGGTCAGTGTGGCGTTGTCGACGATGACCTCGTAGAACTTGTGCGCACCGTCCACTTCGGACAGTTCGAGGTAGGTCGTCTCCTGGGACATGAGGGCCTCCGGGGGTCAGCGACCGACCTGGGCGGGCCGGCGCGGCGACAGTGCCCACACGTTAACGACCGCCACCGACACAATCGGCGGGTGCCCGGAGAGCACCGGGCACCCGCCGACACCGAATGGGCCCGGTGCGGTCAGCCCGCGGTGCAGGAGCGGACCTGCGGACGGGCGCTGCTGTTGCCGTTGGTCATCGTGGTGAAGCCGAAGGTGTTGCCGCTGCCGTTGGACCGCATGGTCATCACCGTGCCGCTGCTGTCCCAGGTGGCGGAGCCGTTCCAGATGGTGGAGACCCGCTGCGGCGCGGTGAGGGCCACCACCACCGTCCACGTGGTGGCGCCGCTGACCGTCACCGACGTGTTGTACCTGTCGCCCCAGACGTTCGTGGTCGTCGCCGTCGCGGTGCAGCCGCCGGTGCTGGGCGGCGGGGTCGCCGTGCTGGGCGGCGGCGTGCCGGTGCTGGGCGGCGGGGTCGTGCCGTCGGGCGCGACCGCGCGACCGGTGGACGGCGAGATCATGCCGGGGCACAGGTTGCGGCTGGTCAGGTTGGCCATGATCTGGGGGATCGCGTCGCGGGTGTTCTGGATCCCGTCGTGCATGAGGATGACCTGACCGGCCTGGAGGCGGCTCGCGTTGGACACGATCTGGCTGACGCTCGCGCCGTTCCAGTCCTGTGAGTCCACGTCCCAGATCACCTGGCGCATGCCGAGCGAGGACGCGACCGACTGGAGGGTGCCGTTGGTCTCCCCGTACGGCGGACGGAACAACTGCGGTCGGACGCCGGTGGCCGACTGGATCGCCGAGTTGGTCTGGGACAGGTCGGACTGCATCTGCGACTGGCTCATCGAGGTCATGTGGGCGTGGTCCCAGCTGTGGTTGGCGACCCACATGCCGGCGGACACCTGCGCCTGCGCCGCGGAGCGGTTGTTCTGGACGTTCTGCCCGACGTTGAACATCGTGGCCCGTACGCCGTTGCCGCGCAGGACGTTGAGCAGCGCGCCGGTGCTGCCGGTCGGTCCGTCGTCGAAGGTGAGGCCGACGTAGCCGTTGCAGGTGGCGGCGCTGGACGGGGTCGAGGTGGCGGCGAGGACGACGCCGCACGCCGCGACGGCGGTGGCGAGGACGGCCAGTGCCGCGCGCAAACGCCTCGACCGCAGGGCCGGGCCGGGGGAGACCTTGCTCATCTGATGCCCCTTCTCGCGGGCCGGACGCGCCTGGAACGCGGGCGGCGCGGTCCGGTCGGGTGTGGGTGAGTGGGGAGGCCAACCGAATCCGTCGCGAAGCCGATCGCATTGACCTCGATGGATCGGAGTATTACAGCGGGATTTCCGATGCGTCAACAAGTTCCGGTAGTCCTCCGGAACACGGCAGCGGCGCCGCTTGAGGCTCCACCCCGTGCTCTCCTAGCATAAGCGGCCGGGACGCAGGGGTTCGGTCATCGGTCGATCAATCCGGCAGGCGTATCGACAGGCCCAATAATCCGGAAAAGTCGCCGGAAGTATCGGTGACCCGGCCGGCATCGCCGCACCGTGATCCACTCGGTTTCCCGACCATCGGTGGGCCGTGTCCACGGCCCGCCCCGCCCGGTCGCGAGGGGTGACGTCAGGGGCCCAGCCGCAGTTGCCAGCGCGTGCCCTGGCTGGTGAGCCGGACGATCGCCAACGGTTCCACGTCCACCTGCCGGTACGTCGACACCGGCAGGTCGAGGGCGTGGACGACAGCGACCCGGAGCACCAGCGGATGGGTCACCGCGACAATCCGCCCGCCGGCTGCGCGCTGCCCGTCCAGCCAGCGACCGACCCGGTCCCGCACCGTCGTGACGGATTCGCCCCCGTGTGGCGCGCGGTCCGGTGCGGACAGCCACTCGTGCAGCGCCCGCGGCTGCTCGACGGCGATCTCCTCGAGTGCCCGTCCGGTCCAGTCGCCGTAGTCACAGTCGGCCAACGCCGGTTCGATGGTGGGCAGCAGGCCGAGAGCGTCGGCGGTCTGGGTGGCCGCCGCCGCCGGACTGGACCGGCAGGCGGTGCCGGCACTCGGGTGCCCGGGTCGGTCCGCTCCGTCGTGGGCCAGGGCGCGGGCGGCGCGCAGGCCCCCCTCGTCCAGGCCGTCGTCGGGCCCACCGAAGCGGGCCCGACGCAGGGCGACGGTGTGACCGTGGGCGACCAGCCGGAGGCTGGTGCCGGTCAACTGCTCGGCAGCGCGGTGGCGGTCCGGCGGCGCGGGTCGCGGTGCATCAGGGCCGCGAACAGCAGGCCGATCCCGGTCCAGAGCACCACCTGAGTGCCGAGCGAGGCCAGCCGGAAGTCCCACAGCAGGGTCGCCGGGAAGTCCGCCGGAACCTCCTGGAAGGAGGGCATCACCACATAGGACACCACGGCGACCAGCAGGAACCCACCGGCGGCCGCGGCGGCGCGCTGCCACAGCGGCGCCGTGCTGCCGACCGCCCGATAGCCGAGGGAGCCGGCCCACACCGCCACCAGGCCGAGCACCACCATCAGCAGGTAGGTGACGGTGCGCTGGTTGATGGTGGCCGGGTCGCCAACGGCCGGCGGGTTCGCCGGATACTTCAGGAACGGCACGATCACCGCGCCGAGCAGCGCCGCGCCGGCCAGCAGCAGGCCCGAGCGGCCGTCGTCGTAGGTCCGCCTCCGGCGGGACAGCAGGACGTACGCCGTGGCCAGCAGGCCACCCATCGCGGCGCCGAACAGGCTGGTGGCCAGGAACAAGCCTCCGCGCTGGCCGGTCCGGCTGACCAGGGCGTCCTCGTGGTCGTGCCCGCCGGCTGCGGGCTCGGCGTGCGTCGCCGCCTCCTCGATCGCGATGGCCGCCTCGACGCGCGGTTCGCCGGCGACATAGGCGAACGCCCCGGCGAGCAGGCCGGCGAGCAGGCCGGCGAGCAACCCGCGGACGAGGATGGTGACGAACGAAGGGGCGGTGGTGGACGTCAGTGGCACGGGACACCCAGCAGGTGCCGGCCGTCGTGCATCAGCTCGTGCAGGTACGTCCCGCTGCGCGAGACCGCTCCCTGATCGAAGGCGACGAGGTAGGCCAGCAGGCTGAGCAGGACGACAGTGGCGAGGACCGTCCACAGCAGACGGGTGGTGCCAGCGGGGTGCACCAACGGCTGGCTGGACGTGGAAGTAGACATCAGACACGAACCTCCCCGGGGATGACGCGTCCCCATCGCAAGGCTGCGGACGAGCGAGCGTCCTGGCTCGCGGCCCCATTGAGCCGGGACCGCTTACAGTGGCGCGACCGCGCCGGACTCACACCGGCTTCCCTCGCGTCGCCGCAGATAGTGGGTCGACGGTATCGGGGTCGCCGCAGGCGGTCAACCCGATCCTGTGAGCAGGGCGGCAGTCCACGCTGAGCAGCGGTATCGACAAGCTTGAATTCTAAAGATATGATGCTTGGTTGCGCCGAAGCACCCACTCGGCGGCCCCGCAGGCCTCCTGTTACCGCTAACATGGTCAAACTGCCGGATCGGTTCTGAAACACCGAGTCGACCCGGACGTCTGACCAATGACTGGGCGGGGTGGGGGAGAGCACGTGAGCACGCCAGGACAAGTTCGATGACGAGCACCGAGGCCACGTCGGACCAGGGCATCGTCGACGCGCACCATCATCTCTGGGTCCGGGCACGGCACCCGCAGCCCTGGATCGATCCGCACACCATGGCCGTGATCGACCACGACTTCACCCCGCTCGATCTCGCCCCGGTGGCCCGAGCCGCCGGAGTCACCCAGACCGTCGTGGTGCAGTCCATCGCAGCCCGGACGGAGACGCCCGAGCTGCTGGGCATCGCGGCCGACGATCCCCTCATCGCCGGCGTCGTCGGCTGGGTCGACCTCACTGCCGACAACGTCGGCGATCGCCTCGACCGGCTCCGGGCGGCGCGCGGCGGTGAGCGACTGGTGGGCATTCGCGACCTCGTCCAGTCCGAGCCCGACCCGGCGTACCTCGACCGCCCGGACATCCGGCGGGGCATCGCCGCGGTGGGCGCCGCTGGCCTGGCCTTCGACCTGCTGGTACGCGACCACCAGTTGCCGGCGGCCACCCGGCTGGTCCGCGATCTGCCCGAGATGCGGTTCGTCCTGGACCACCTCGGCAAGCCCTCGCTCGGGCACGCCGGCCTCGGCGACTGGCCGCGCGACCTGCGGGCGCTCGCCGCCGAGCCCAACACGACGGCGAAGCTCTCCGGTCTGGTGACCGAGGTGGACGGCCCCTCCTGGACGACGGCGGACCTTCGGCCCGCGGTCGAGCACGCGCTCGACGCGTTCGGCCCGGCCCGGCTGATGTTCGGCTCCGACTGGCCGGTGTGTCTGCTCGCCTCCTCTTACCCGCGCTGGGTCGAGGCCCTCACCGAGTTGCTGGACCCGCTGGGTGCTGACGAGCGGGCGGCGATCTGGCGGGAGACGGCCCGCCGGGCGTACCGGCTGGACCCGGCCTGATCTCGCGGCGGCGCGCCGACTGACCAGCGGCACCTCGGGCCGGACGTGTCGAGGAGCGGCGGTTTGATCGGACGTATGCCGTGGCCGGGCCGGGTAACGACGACAACATCCCCGTAAGACCTTGGCAACATGAGTCAATGCGTGGCAAGGTAACGCCTGATCGAGGGAAACATCCGACCTATCTCGACGGGTACGTGGGCACAAGCCCGCGTACCCTGCCGGAAGGTTCGGTGGGTCAGAGGTTGCCGGCTCGTCGGGGACTCCCCCGTCCCGCGCTGGCACCACGGTTGGGGAGGTCAGATCCGACGATGAGCACCGTCGAGGCATCCGCCGGCACGCAGCGCGGCGAACTCAGCGACTGGTTCCGCGAACGGATCTCCCACGCCGTCTCCGAGTTGACCGCCGCGACCGCGCTCGTCGTCCTGTTCATCGCGCTGACCTTCGCCAGTCCCTATTTCCTGACCGCGGACAATCTCTTCAACATCGGAGCGCAGACCGCGGTGATCGCCATCATCGCCACGGCGCAGACGATGGTCATCATCACGAAGGGGATCGACCTGTCCGTGGGGTCGGTCGCCGCGCTCGCCGGCGTCGTGGGAGCGATGGTCGTGCGCGATCTCGGCTTCTCGCTCTGGGCGGCGACCGTGGTCGCGATAAGCGTCGGCGCGCTTGCCGGTCTGCTGAACGGGCTGCTGGTGACCGTGGCCCGGATCCCGCCGTTCATCGCGACGCTGGGCACGATGTCCGTGGGCCGCGGTCTCGTCTTCATCATCACCGGCGCCGTCGGCGTCTACGGCCTGCCCCGATCCTTCCAACTGCTCGGCAACGGCGAGATCCTCGGCATTCCGTTCGCCGTGCTGATCACCGTCCTGGTCGCGGTCGGGGTCGCCTTTCTGCTCTCCCAGACCCGCTTCGGTCAGTACACCTACGCGATGGGCTCCAACCTGGAGGCCGCTCGCCGCTCCGGGGTCCGGGTGGGGCGTCACCTGACCGGCGTGTACGTGCTGGCGGGCGTGCTGGTCGGGCTGGGCGGCATGATCGCCGCCTCCCGCGTCAACTCCGGCCAGCCCAACTACGGGATCTCGTTGGAACTCGATGTCATCGCCGCCGCGGTCATCGGCGGCGCCAGTCTGTTCGGTGGTCAGGGCCGGATCGTCGGGACCATCATCGGCGCGTTCCTCATCGCCCTGGTGCGCAACGGCGCTGTCCTGCTCGACATCAGCATCCACTACCAGCAGGTGATCGTCGGCCTGATCATCTGGGCCGCCGTCTACTTCGACCAGTACCGCCGCCGGCGGCTGGAATCACGGGGTTGACATGCCATTCCGAGACTCCGAACGGGAAAGGACACACACCATGGCGCACACCACCACCAGCCGGCGGACGCGACGGTCGATCCTGGGCGTACGGGCGGTTCTGGCCGCGGCCGCGGCGACCGCTCTGCTCAGCGCCTGCGGCGGGGTCGAGGTCCGCGACGGGGGCGACGGCGCGACGAAGGACGCGAGCGGCCCGTTGAAGCTCGCCGTCGTGCCGAAGGCCGTCGGCGCCGACTACTGGAACACCGTGAAGGCGGGCGCGGAGTGCGCCGCGCAACGCGCGGGGGACGTCACCGTGCAGTGGGACGGGGTGACCACCGAAACCGATGTCGAGGGCCAGGTCAACCTGATCCAGAACTTCGTCACCAAGAAGGTCGACGGCATCGTCTACGCGGCGACCGACTCCAGCGCGCTGGCGCCCGCGACCGACCAGGCGCTCGCCGCGAAGATCCCGGTCGCGATGATCGACTCTGGCACCAGCCCGCAGCCGTCGAGCGTGCCGCTGTTCGCCACCGACAACCGTGCGTCGGCCACCGAGGCGGCGAAGTTGCTCGCCACCGAACTCGGCCCCGGCAACCACCAGGTGGCGCTCGTCGAGTTCCAGCCGGGATCGCAGACCAACACCGAGCGGGTGGACGGCTTCAAGGCCGGCCTCGCCCAGTATCCCAACCTGAAGCTGGTCGGCCAGCAGCCCAGCCGCAGCGACGTCAACGAGGCACGGCGCGTCACCGAGAACATCCTCACCGCCAACCCCAACCTCGCCGGCATCTTCGCGGCCAACGAGCCGAGCGTGCTCGGCGCCGCGCAGGCCATCCAGGCGGCCGGGAAGTCCGGCAAGGTGGTCATCATCGGGTGGGACGCCGCCCCGGACGAGATCGCCGGGGTGCGCAGCGGCCAGATCTCGGCGCTGGTGGTGCAGAACCCGTTCAAGATGGGCTACTTCGGCGTCGACAAGATGGTCAAGCACCTGCGGGACAAGGCGCCGCTGGCATCGGCCGACACCGGCGTCACGTTCGTCACCAAGGAGAACATCGACTCCGCGGAGATCAAGGCGGTGCTCGAGCCGAGTTGCGCCAACCCCCCGGTGCAGTGATGGGTACGACCCCGACGGCTACCGCCGACAGCGACACGCAACCGACCTCCGAGGATCCTCCGGTCCTCGAAGCCCGTGGCATCGTCAAGCGGTTCGGGCACGTCGAGGCGCTGCGCGGCGCCGACTTCACGGTCCACCGGGGCGAGGTCGTCGCGCTGATCGGTGACAACGGCGCCGGAAAGAGCACCCTGATCAAGACGCTGTCCGGTGTGCACCCGCCCGACGAGGGCGAGATCCGGGTGGATGGTCGGCCCGTCCAGTTCTCCACGCCTGTCGACGCCCGGCGTGCGGGTGTGGAGACGGTCTACCAGGATCTCGCCGTCGCCGACGATCTCAGCGTGGCCGCCAACCTCTACCTGGGCCGAGAGATCCTGCGCTCCGGGCCGCTCGGCCGGCTGGGTCTGCTCGACAAGCGCGCCATGCGGCAGGGCGCCGCCGCGGCCCTCGACGAACTGGGTGTGCGGATCCCTCGGGTCACCACCCCGATCGCGATGTTGTCAGGTGGGCAGCGACAGTGCGTCGCGGTGGCCCGCGCCATCATCTGGGCGACGAACGTGGTCATCCTCGACGAGCCGACCGCGGCGCTCGGTGTGGTCCAGACCGGGCGGGTGCTCGACGTCGTCCGGCGAGCCCGCGACGCCGGCATGTCGGTGGTGCTGGTCAGCCACAACATGCCGCAGGTGCTCGAGATCGCCGACCGGGTCGAGGTGCTGCGGCTCGGCCGCCGGGCGGCCCGGCTGCGCGCGGACGAGGTCACCACCGACGACCTGGTCGCGGCGATGACCGGGAGCACCGGCGGAGAGCGGGACGACCGCTGAAGTCGTCGACCGGGGCGCGCGCGATCACGTGATCGAGGGCGCGCCCCGGAGCCGCCGGGCCGCGGCGGGTGGCGAGCGCGCCGTGGAGGCGCGGGTGGGTGGCTAGCGCGCCGCGGAGCCGCGGGCGGGTGCGTAGCGCGCCGCGGGCGGGTGCGTAGCGCGCCGCCGTACGCCGGGGAGTTTGTTCAGAACCGCGCCGGCTCGACGTTTGCCTCACCGTCGTCGGGTTGCCCGTGCAGTGATTCCTCCACCCCGATCAGGTGGTTGGCCATCCGGATCCGGGCGCGTTCCGGGTCCCGGGCCACCAGGGCCTTCAGGATCGCGACGTGCTCGTCGTGGGTACGCCGGTCCGCGCCCTCCTCGTGCAGGCTCCGCCAGAGCCGCCCGCGCAGCGTGCGCCCGGCGAACGCCTCGATCAGACCGACGAGCACCGGATTGTCGGCGTGCACCGCGATGATCCGGTGGAACGCGATGTCGATCTCCATGATCCGTTCGTGCTCCTGCGGCGACCGACCGGCGATCCGCGCGGCCTCGTCGAGGAGCACCCCCGCCTGGGCGAGGGCCTCGTCGGTGATCCTGGTCGCCGCCAGCCGGGCGGCCTCGCACTCCAGCAGCCGCCGGACGATGTGGACGTGCCGTGCGTCGCCCTGGCCCTGGAAGTCGACCACGAAGCCCATCGGGGCCAGCAGCTGCGGCGCGTCGAGGTTCGTGACGTAGGTGCCGTCACCCTGGCGGATGTTGACGATGCCGAGGATCGACAACGCCGACATCCCCTCGCGCAGCGACCCCCGCGAGACGCCGAGCGACTCGGCGAGGTCCTTCTCGATGGGCAGGCGGTCCCCGGGCTTGAAGTGCCCTTCGAGGATCATCCGCTTGATGCCGTTCACCACCTCGTCGGTGCGCGACATGACATCCCCCTAGCGGCCGGCGGGCGTGGCCGTCCCACCCGCGATCACGTACGACTCCGGAGAAGACACCGTAGTCGGGTCTGTCGTCGCCCAGTAGCCGCCGTCGGGGAACCGGTAGAGCTCGACCGACTCCTGGCGCATCCGGGTGGAGTAGCCGGGCTGGCGGGGCAGGACGTAACCGCTGCCCGAGCCGGTGTCCTGGATGATGCACGGGTCGGTGAAGTGCTCGTGCAGGTGGTCGACGAACTCGGTCACCCGGTTGGTGAGATCTCCGGAGATCGCGACGTAGTCGAGCACCGACACGTGCTGGACCATCTCGCACAGCCCGACACCGCCGGCGTGGGGGCACACGGGGATGTCGAACTTCGCGGCGAGCAGCAGCACGGCGACGATCTCGTTGATGCTTGCCAACCTGCCGGTGTCCAGTTGGCAGAAGTCGATGGCCTCGGCCTGGAACAACTGCTTGAACATCACCCGGTTGTGGCAGTGCTCGCCGGTGGCGACTCCGATCGGAGCGACGGCGCGGCGGACGGCGGCGTGGCCCAGGATGTCGTCGGGGCTGGTCGGCTCCTCGATCCACAGTGGCTCGAACTGGGCGAGGGCCTTGACCCACTCGATGGCCTGACCGACGTCCCACACCTGGTTGGCGTCGATCATCAGGTTGCGGTCCGGGCCGAGGATCTCCCGGGCGATGCCGCACCGGCGGATGTCGTCCTCGAGGTTGGCGCCCACCTTCAGCTTGACGTAGCCGTAGCCGGTGTCCACCGCCTCCTGGCACAGCCGGCGCAGCTTGTCGTCGCCGTAGCCGAGCCAGCCGGCCGAGGTGGTGTAGGCGGGGTAGCCGGTCCGGTCAAGCTCGGCGAGACGGGCCGCCTTCGTGCTCTCCTTGGCGCGCAGGATGGCCAGTGCCTCGTCCCGGGTCAGCGCGTCGGACAGGTAGCGCAGGTCCGCGATGTCGACGAGCTCCTCGGGGGACATGTCGACGAGCAGTCGCCACAGCGGCTTGTCGGCGACCCGGGCGACCAGGTCCCACGACGCGTTCAGCACGGCGGCCAGCGACAGGTGGACGACGCCCTTCTCCGGGCCGAGCCACCGCAGTTGCGAGTCGGAGGTGAGCAGGCGGTAGACCGCGCCCATGTCCGACGCCATCGTCGCGACGTCCACGCCCACGAGGCGCTGTGCCTGGTGGACGGCCGCCGCGACGACGATGTCGTTGCCCCGGCCGATGGTGAACGTCAGACCGTGGCCCGCGAGTGGCGCACCCGTGCTGTCGACGCCGTCGGTGTGCAGGACGACATAGGCCGCCGAGTAGTCGCCGTCCTTGTTCATGGCGTCGGAGCCGTCAGCGGTCAGGGAGGTGGGGAAGCGGACGTCTTCGACGGTGACGGCGGTGATCTGCGGCATGCGCTCCTCGCCCGGTTAGGCTAAAGATCAGATGATCTCTGGGAGTATACGGAGGGTCAATCCGACGAGTCAACGACGTCGATCACCCAGGAATCGAAGACATCTAATGTTTTTTCCGCGCCGCCGATTCGTCGACGTGCCGGCGGCCTGGTCGCCGTGCCTGGTCTGCACGCCCGGCCGGAGTCGCGGAGGTGTTCGTCGCGCTGGTAGACGCCCTGACTCTCGACGACGCGGCAGGCCGCTGAGGCGCCCCGAGACCGATGGGGACGGTGGCGCGGGAAGTGGATAATGGTCCAGAAGATTGGATGTCCACTCCGGAAAGTTGCATTGACGGCCGAGTATGGGTAGGGGTCTTTACATCTAAAGACTTAATACATCACACCTTTCCGAATGTCGACACCCGCTCGGCCTGCCGTGTGCCGCGCGGGCGTTCGCCGACCCTGAGTCGGCCGGACCCGGCCCGGCCGGCGCGGCCGGTGACGACCATCACGGGCGTCGCCGTCGACACGCCCGAGACCGACATGTGGGGTGTGACAACGGCAGCGTCCCTATATATGGTGTCGAGCGCAGCTGGTTCGACCGCTCAGCCCGAGCGGTCGAGGCAAGAGGGAACCCGGTGGAAATCCGGGACTGTCCCGCAGCGGTGAGTGGGAACGACAGCCGTCATGAGCACTGGGCCACGAATCGGCCTGGGAAGCGACGGCCAGTAGGAGACCGGCCAACCCGGTCGTGCCCACGAGTCCGAAGACCTGCCAGCGCGCCGCGTACCCACACCCGGGTGAGCGGCGGTCCGAGGCCGCGTGGGACGGCCGACGCCACCTGACCCACGCCGTGCCGGCGTGGCGTCCGCCGGTGTCTGTCTCCACGCGTTCGAGGGGCCATCAGGTCTCGAACTCGCGAGGAGTGAGTGGTGACAGTCACCGAGGTAGTCCCGGCAGTCGGCGACGCGGCCGTGCGGCGGACGCCGATGCAGGTCCGCAAGCGCGACGGCGCCACCGAATCCGTGGACGTCAACAAGATCGTCCGGGCGGTCGAGCGGTGGGCCGACGACCTGACCGACGTCGACCCGATGCGCGTCGCCACCCGCACGATCAGCGGCCTGTACGACGGCGCGACGACTGCCGAGCTGGACCGGCTCTCCATCCAGACCGCGGCCGAGATGATCGGCGAGGAACCGCAGTACTCCCGCCTCGCCGCCCGGCTGCTCTCCAGCTACGTCGGCAAGGAGGTGCGTCGGCAGGGCGTCACCTCGTTCAGCGCGGCGATCCGGGTCGGCCACGCCGAGGGCCTGATCGGCGACGACACCGCCGCGTTCGTCGCCGCGCACGCCCCGATGCTCGACGACGCTGTCGATCCGGACGGTGACCGGCGGTTCGAGTACTTCGGTCTGCGCACGGTGTACGACAGGTACCTGCTGCGCCACCCCACCAGCCGCCTGGTGCTGGAGACCCCGCAGTACTGGCTGCTGCGGGTGGCCTGCGGGCTGTCCCAGACGCCGGACGAGGCGGTCGACTTCTACCGACTCATGTCCAGCCTGGCCTATCTGCCCAGCTCACCGACGTTGTTCAACTCCGGCACCCGGCACACCCAGATGTCCTCCTGCTATCTGGTCGACTCCCCACGCGACGAGCTGGACTCGATCTACCAGCGCTACGCCCAGGTCGCCAACCTGTCCAAGTTCGCCGGCGGCATCGGCATCGCGTACTCCCGGGTCCGGTCCCGGGGCGCCCTGATCCGCGGCACCAACGGGCAGTCCAACGGGATCGTGCCGTGGCTGCGCACGCTGGACGCGAGCGTCGCCGCGGTCAACCAGGGCGGCCGGCGCAAGGGCGCGGCCTGCGTCTACCTGGAGCCGTGGCACCCGGACATCGAGGAGTTCCTGCAACTGCGGGACAACACCGGCGAGGACGCCCGGCGCACCCACAACCTGAACCTGGCCAACTGGATCCCGGACGAGTTCATGCGCCGGGTCGAGGCCGACGAGATATGGTCGCTGATCGACCCGCACGAGGTGCCCGAGCTGCCCGACCTGTGGGGGGAGCGTTTCGACGCCGCGTACCGGGAGGCCGAGGCGCAGGGTCGCTACGTGCGGCAGGTCCCGGCGCGGGAGCTGTACGGGAAGATGATGCGGACCCTGGCCCAGACCGGCAACGGGTGGATGACGTTCAAGGACGCCGCCAACCGGCTCTGCAACCAGACCGCCGAAGACGGCAACGTGGTGCACCTGTCCAACCTCTGCACCGAGATCATCGAGGTGTCCAGTGACGCCGAGACCGCCGTGTGCAACCTCGGCTCGGTGAACCTCGCCGCGCACCTGACCGACGGCGGCATCGACTGGGAGCGGCTGCGCGCGACGGTCCGTACCGCCGTCACCTTCCTCGACCGGGTCATCGACATCAACTACTACCCGACCGCGCAGGCGGCGGCGAGCAACCCCCGCTGGCGGCCGGTCGGGCTCGGGCTGATGGGCCTGCAGGACGTGTTCTTCGCGCTGCGACTGCCGTTCGACTCCCCGGCCGCGCGGGAGCTGTCCACCCGGATCAGCGAGGAGCTGTACCTGACCGCGCTGGAGACCTCCGCCGACCTGGCGCGCGAGTTCGGCGCGCACCCGGCGTACGCGCAGACCCGCGCCGCGCGTGGCCAGTTGCAGCCCGATCTGTGGGGCGTCCAGGGCACGCAGACCGCCAGGTGGGACGCGCTGCGCCAGCGGGTCCAGGTGGACGGGCTGCGCAACTCGCTGCTGGTGGCGGTCGCCCCGACCGCGACGATCGCGTCGATCGCCGGGTGCTACGAGTGCATCGAGCCGCAGGTGTCCAACCTCTTCAAGCGCGAGACCCTGTCGGGGGAGTTCCTCCAGGTCAACACCGCGCTGGTCCGCGAGCTGAAGGCCCGTGGCCTGTGGACCGAGCGGATCCGGTCGGCGATCAAGCGGGCGGAGGGGTCGGTCCAGGACATCGCCGAGCTGCCGGTCGGCGTCCGGGAGTTGTTCCGCACCGCCTGGGAACTGCCGCAGCGTGCCCTGATCGACCTGGCCGCCGCCCGCGCCCCGTTCATCGACCAGTCCCAGTCGCTGAACCTGTTCCTGGCCGCACCGACCATCGGCAAGCTCTCCTCGATGTACCTGTACGCCTGGAAGGCCGGGCTGAAGTCCACGTACTACCTGCGCTCCCGCCCCGCCACCCGGATCCAGCAGGCCACCGTCGCGGTGCTCGCCCCGGTGGCGGCCGACGCGGAGGCGCTGGCCTGCTCGCTGGAGAACCCCGAGTCGTGCGAGGCCTGCCAGTGACCCCCGCCGACACCACCACCACCGCCGACGCCCGCACCACCGACACGAGGACCACGCACATGCTGCTCGACCCCGGGATGGACCTCACCCTCCGCCCGATGCGTTACCCGCACTTCTTCGACAGGTTCCGCGACGCCATCCGCAACACCTGGACCGTCGAGGAGGTCGACCTGCACGCCGACCTCGCCGACCTGGACAAGCTGTCGCCGGCCGAGCGGCACCTGGTCAGCCGGCTGGTGGCGTTCTTCGCCACCGGCGACACGATCGTCGCCAACAACCTGGTGCTCAACCTCTACCAGCACGTCAACAGCCCCGAGGGTCGCCTCTACCTGTCCCGGCAGCTCTTCGAGGAGGCCGTGCACGTCCAGTTCTACCTCAACCTGCTCGACACGTACGTGCCGGACGAGACCGAACGCTTCGAGGCGTTCGCCGCCATCGAGAACATCCCCTCGATCCGCCGTAAGGCCGAGTTCTGCTTCCGCTGGATCGACTCCCTGGGCGACCTGCGGGAGCTGCGGACCCGGGACGACCGCCGGACGTTCCTGCTCAACCTGATCTGCTTCGCCGCCTGCATCGAGGGGCTGTTCTTCTACGGAGCGTTCGCGTACGTCTACTTCCTGCGCTCCCGCGGCCTGCTGCACGGCCTCGCCTCCGGCACCAACTGGGTGTTCCGCGACGAGTCGATGCACATGGCGTTCGCCTTCGACGTCGTCGACACCGTGCGCGCCGAGGAACCGGACCTGTTCGACGACGACCTCGCCGACCAGGTGCGGCAGATGCTCGCCGAGGCTGTCGAGTGTGAGGTGCAGTTCGCCGAGGACCTGGTGGGCCACGGGGTGCCCGGCCTGACGTTGGCCGACATGCGGGAGTATCTCCAGCACGTCGCGGACCGCCGCCTGGCCCAGCTCGGCATCGCCCCGCACTACGGGTCGAGCAACCCGTTCGCGTTCATGGAGCTGCAGGACGTGCAGGAGTTGTCCAACTTCTTCGAGCGGCGGGTGTCGGCGTACCAGGTCGGGGTGGCCGGCACCGTCGCCTTCGACGACGACTTCTAGGAGCGTCGTGCGGGAACGCCCGTGAGGAACGCCCGTCTGCGCCGATCTTGCAGCTTCTGTCGTCGATATGCGTGCAATGCTCTCTTATGTCGCGACAGGAAGTGCAAGATCGCGGGGAAGGGGCGGTCCGGTCCCTCCGATCATGGAGTTGTGGCGCCTGATGTGGGTTGTGCAGGCACTTTGTCACCCACCACAACTCCATGATCGACGAGGCGGTGCGGGGTTGGCGAACAGCGGGTTCAACTCTGCGCTTCTGCGACGTAGACACCTTTGCCTGGATGGCCCTCGACCAACTCGCGGCCGTGCCGATCGATGAACCGGTGAGTCGGGCAGACGAACTGTTCGCCGCGATGCGGACGCTTGATGCTCATTGGACTCGGGCATGTGGCCAGCCGTGGCGTTCAGGCAGCTGCCTTGGGTGCACGAGTCAAAGCGAATGTCGTCAGCTCGATTGGTCGTTGGGTGTTGTGGCGGACGCCGCATCGATCATGTTGCAGAAGTAACGATTGTCGTTTCACGGGATCGAGGACGTCGCCGGCGCCACGGTGAGCACCGCGGCGAGTTCGACGACGACTGCTAGGCGGCGACCGATCCCGGGGCCTGGCGTCGCTTGGTGAGCCACCGCATCACGTGCAGTGGGTGCGACGCCGGGTCCGGAATCGGGTGGAAGACGTGTTCCACCTCGCCGTCGGCGATGATCAGGGTCAACCGCTCGTAGAGCGTCATGTCGCCCGCGGTGCGCGTCGGCAGCCGCAGTGCGGCGGCCAGGCTCAGCCGCGGGTCGGGGATCAGCGGGTAGGGCAGCCGCAGCCGGTGGGCGAGTTCCCGCTGGTAACCGGTCGACTGCGCGGACAGGCCGTACACCCGCGCCGCGCCGGCCGCGCGGAGTTCCGCGTGGTGGTCGCGGAACCACGCGGCCTGCTCGGTGCTGCCCCGGGCCCCATGGACCTCCAGCAGACCGTTGGGCAGATCGACGCCGGGCCGCCCGGTCAGGGGGTACACGAAGATGACGCTGCGCCCGACGCCGAGCGCGCCGAGATCGACAGGTCGGCCGTCGGTGCCGTAGAAGGACAGCTGCGGCAGGCGGGTCCCGACCAGCGCGGCAGGGTCGGCGCCGACCGTGTCACCGCCGGGGACGACCTGGGTCGCGGCCGCGTCGAGGCGCGCGTCCAGCGCGTCCCGCTGGGCGGTCAACCTGCCGATCCGCTCCTGCAGGCCGGTGATGGTGCTGCGGTACGTGGCCACCGCCGCCGCGCACACGTCGGCGTCGTCGGCGCCGCCGGCTATCGACTCGACGAACGGGCGGGTCTCCTCGACGGTGAGGCCGAGCGCCATCAACTCGCGGATCTGGGCCACCAGGCGCACCGCGATCGGGTCGTACTCGCGATAGCCGTTGCCCAGCCGTCGGGGCACGACCAGCCCGGCCGACTCGTAGTACCGCAGGGCCCGAACCGTCGTCCCGGTCCGTCGTGCCAGTTCACCCACCCGCATCCCGCGACCCTAAACCCGCACCCCGGGGTACGGGTCAACGTGTCGATCATCGCGGTGCCAGGACCGCCGTTTCCTGCCAGTCTGGCGGTGAAAAGGCATCCTGAGCAGGGAGTGTGTGATGACGGCAATCAGCCGGGTACGGGGTCGGCAGATCCTCGACAGCAGGGGCAACCCGACGGTGGAGGCCGACGTGGTGCTCACCGACGGGTCGACCGGGCGCGCGGCCGTGCCCTCCGGGGCGTCGACGGGAGCGAACGAGGCTGTCGAACTGCGCGACGGGGACCACACGCGCTTTCACGGCAGGGGCGTCACGACGGCGGTCGCCGCCGTGAACGGTGCGATCGCCGACGCGGTGATCGGGCTCGACGCGGAGGACCAGGCGCTCGTCGACGAGACGATGATCGCTCTCGACGGCTCGAAGGACAAGAGTCGACTGGGCGCCAACGCGATCCTCGCGGTGTCCCTGGCGACGGCCAAGGCGGCGGCGATGGCGCACCGGCAGCCGCTCTACCGCTACGTCGGCGGGGTGGGGGCCCGGCTGCTGCCGGTGCCGATGATGAACATCATCAACGGCGGCGCGCACGCCGACAACCCGCTGGACTTCCAGGAATTCATGATCGCTCCGGTCGGGGCGCGGACGTTCGCCGAGGCGGTCCGGATGGGCGCGGAGGTCTTCCACACCCTCCGGAGGTCCCTGGCGGCGGCCGGGCACAGCACGAACGTCGGTGACGAGGGCGGCTTCGCGCCGACCTTCACCGACGCGGACGAGGCGTTGCGTTTCGTGCTGCGCGCCATCGAGGACGCCGGCTACGAGCCCGGCGCCGACCTGACGATCTGCCTCGACCCGGCCAGCTCGGAGTTCTTCCACGAGGGCGTCTACGACTACGTCGGCGAGGGGCGGGCGCGCACCGTCGAGGAGCACGTCGACTACCTGCTCGACCTGGTCTCCCGGTACCCGATCAGCTCGGTCGAGGACCCGATGGCCGAGGACGACATCGCCGGGTGGAAGCGGCTGACCGCGCTGGCGGGGGAGCGGGTGCAGTTGGTCGGCGACGACGTCTTCTGCACCGACGTCGACCGTCTGCGCGACGGGATCGAGGGCGGTTACGCAAACGCGATTCTGGTCAAGGTCAACCAGATCGGCACGCTCACCGAGACTCTCGCGACCGTGGACGCCGCCCACAAGGCGGGCTACCGGGTGGTGATGTCGCACCGCTCGGGCGAGACCGAGGACACCACGATCGCCGACCTGGCCGTGGGCGTCGGCTGCGGCCAGATCAAGACCGGGTCGCTGTCGCGCTCCGACCGCACCGCCAAGTACAACCAGCTCATCCGCATCGAGGAGGAGTTGGGCGACCGCGCCGTCTACGCCCGAACGCGTTAACCCCGACCGCCCTCATCCCGCGATCTTGCACTTTCTGTCCCGACACGAGGTGCATTCCACGTGTATCGGCGACAGAAAGTGCAAGATCGGCGCCGGTTGGGCGTCCCTTGAGTGACGGGCCTAGGTTGACGTGGACAGCCTTTGACCTGGAGGGAACCTGCTGATGGCTGACATCACCGTGCGTTCCATGACTGCCGCCGACGCCGAGCGGGTGCTGGCGATCTACCAGGCCGGCCTCGATGCCGGCAACGCCAGCTTCGAGACCACCGCGCCGACCTGGGCGGCATTCGACGCGGCCCGGTTGACCGGGCACCGGTTCGTGGCCGTCGACCCCGACGGCACCGTTCTCGGCTGGATCGCCGTCTCGCCGACCTCGACCCGCGCGGTCTACGCCGGTGTGGTCGAGCACTCCGTCTACGTGGATCCAGCCGCCCAGGGCCGCGGCGTCGCCCGGCTGCTGTTGGACGCGCTTGTCACCTCCACCGAGGCCGTCGGCATCTGGACGATCCAGTCCGGGATCTTCCCGGAGAACACCGCCAGCCTGACGCTGCACCGGCGAGCCGGGTTCCGGCTCGTCGGCGTACGCGAGCGGGTCGGTCGCCACCACGGCCGCTGGCGCGACGTCGTCCTGCTGGAACGCCGCAGCCCTGCCATCACCTGACGACAGTTGACGGCAGCCGTCAGTCGCCCGAGCTCGTCGGTACGGGGTCAGTCCGGCAGGGCCGCCCCCGGGCGTGAGGCTTCCTCGCGCCCGGGGCGCTGCGACAGGGCCGACTGGGGCGGTCGGATCGACCAGACGACAGCGTGGGCGAGGATCGCCGGATTCGCCATGGTGATACTCACACTCCGTGCACAGCGGGCCGCAACTCGTCACGCACATGCGACCATCGATGCACGTTACGTAAGTGCGGGCGTTGGGTGGGTGGGGGAGCATGCCCAAGAGTCAGGTGCGGCGTGACCATTTCGGAGGTCTCCTCAGGACCCTCCGCCTGGAGCGGCGGCTGACCCAGGAGGAGCTTGCCGAAGCGGCCGGTTCCAGTGTCCGCGGCATCCGGGAGATGGAGCGCGGCCGGGTGCGCAGCCCGCAACGACGGACGGTGGTTCTGCTCGCCGACGCCCTGCGGCTGGCGGGGGCGGACCGCGACCGCTTCGTCGCCCTGGCCCGGGTCGAGCGGCAGCCGCACGACCGAGCGGCGGTGCCGGAGGACCGCGCTGAGGCGCCGGGGGACCGCGCTGAGGCGCCGGACGACCACGCTGAGGCGCCGGAGGACCACGCGGCGGTGCCGGAGGATCGCGTCACGGTGCCGGGCGAGCGCGCGGACGTGCCGCACGATCGCGTGCCGGTGCCGCACGATCGCGTGCCGGTGCCGCCCGGCCGCCCGGCGGTGGTCGTACCCGGGGAACTGCCCGCCGCCGTTCCGGACCTGGCCGGCCGGGCGGAGATCCTGGAACGGCTCTCGGCGCTGGCCGCCGACGTCACCGCGGGACGGCCGGACACCGCCTCGGTGGTGGTGCTGCACGGGCCGCCGGGGATCGGCAAGACCAGCCTCGCCGTCGCCGCTGGACATCGACTCAGCCCGGCCTTCGCCGGCGGACAGCTCTTCGTCGACCTACAGGGCGCCTCGCCGGACGGTCCGCTCGACCCGTCCGAGGCGCTGGCCGGACTGCTGCGGTCGCTCGGCGTGCCGGACAGCCGGGTGCCGGTGTCGCCGGCCGAGCGGGGCGGTCTGTTCCGCACCCTCACCCGGGACCGGCCGCTGCTTGTGGTCCTGGACAATGCCGCAAGCGAGGCACAGGTACGCCCACTGCTGCCGGCCGGGCGGGGATGCCTCGCGCTGGTCACCTGCCGGCGTCCACTGACGGGTCTCGCCGGCGCGGTCCGCCTGCCGCTCGACCTGCTCACCCCGACAGCCGGTCGACTGCTGCTCGAGGCGATCGTCGGCGTCGACCGGATCGCCGCCGAGCCGGCCGCGGCCGACCACATCGTCAAACTCTGCGGCCGGCTGCCGCTGGCCGTGCGGATCGCCGGCAACCGCCTCGCCAGCCGTCCGCAATGGTCGGTTGGCTGGCTGGTGGACCTGCTCCGCGACCAGCGTCAGCGGCTGACCGTGCTGACCGCCGGAGACCTGGGCGTCCGATCCGCGTTCGAGGTTTCCTACCGGCAACTGGACCCGACGACCGCGCGGGTGTTCCGACGGGCCTCGTTGATTCCCGGCACCGACTTCGAACCCGCGCTGGTCGCCGCCGTGGCCGGCACCGACGAGGAGACCGCGGCGGCGGCCCTGGAGGAGTTGGTCGAGGCCAGCGTCCTGCTGACCATGGGGGACCGGTACCAGTTCCACGACCTGGTCCGGCTCTACGCCCAGGAACGCCTCGACGCCGAGGAGCAACAGGCCTGCCGGGCGGCGGCGCACGAGCAGATGGTCGGCTGGCTGCTGCGGCGTACCCGGGAGGCCGGCTTGATGTTCGAACCGGTCGCCTGTCGGGTCGACTCCTCGTTCGACGACGATCGGGCGGCGGCGTACTGGTTGGATCGGGAGTCCGGCAACTGGCTGGCGGCGCTGCGCGACGCGGCCCGGCGTGGTCGGCACGCCGACGTGGTCGCGGTCACCAGGGCTCTGCACTGGTACTCGGACGCCAACAGTCACCGGCACTCCTGGGACGAGATCTTCTCGCTGGGAGTGGCCGCGGCCCGTGCCGCCGGTAGCCCCCGTGACGAGGCCGTCCTGCTGAACTTCCTGGGCTGGGCCCGGTACTTCTGCCGGGACCGCAACACCGACGGGCTGGCCGCCCTGGCCCGGGCGCTGGAACTGGCCCGCCGGATCGGGGACCGCCGGGAGGAGGCGTGGGCGCTCGCCTACACCGCCGCCATCCTGATCCGCATCGGCCGCGGCGGGTCGGCCGTCGACAGTTGCCGCCGGGCCGTGAGCCTGTTCCGCGAGATCGGGTACGCCCTCGGCGAGCACAGCGCGGCGAGCGTGCTGGGCGGAGCGCTGGCCACGCTCGGCCGGTTCTCCGAAGCGGCCGAGTTGCACCGCGACGTGCTGGCGTTCTACGCCCAGGGCAACGGTCTCAGCCGTACCGGCGCGGCGGTGGCCCGGGCCGGCGCGATGATGAATCTCGGCGCGGACCTGGCCGGGATGGGCCGGTGGCGGGCCGCCGCCGACGAGTACGCCCGCGCCCGGCAGGTGTTCAACCGGTCCGGCGCGACGTTCAGCGAGGCCATCGCCATCCACCGGTACGGGCTCGCGCTTGAGGCGTTGGGCGAGGTCGACGCGGCGGCCGAGGCGCTGCGGGCGGCGCTGGCCCTGTATGCCGCGCTGTCCTGCCCGTGGTGGGAGGCGCAGACCCTGTCCGCGCTCGCCGCGCTGGCCGGCTCGGCTCCGGGCCGGGCCGCCGACGCCCGCCTGCTGCGCGAGCGGGCGCTCGACCGGTGCGGCGAACTGGACGCCCCGGAGGTGCGGACCCTGCGCGCCACCCTGCGACGCGAACTGGCCGAGTCCTGATCCCGGACCCGGGCCGGGCCCCGCCGACGATGCGGCGGGGCCCGGTGTGCAGGGACAGCTGTCAGTTGCAGGTGGTGCCGTTGAGGGTGAACGGTGCCGAGGTGGCGGGGGGACCGCTCGCGGTGAAGCCGAAGTTGACGGCGCCGCCGGTCGGGATGCTGGCGTTGTGGTTCTCGTTGGTGACGGTCACCGCCGAGCCGGCCTGCTGGAAGACGCCGTTCCAGTGGCCCTCGACGAGCTGTCCACCCGGGAAGGCGAAGCCCAGCGACCAGCCGTTGGCGGCCGGGCCGTCGTTGTAGACGGTGACGCTGGCGCTGTAGCCGGTGACCCACGAGTTGGTGACGACGAAGGAGACCCGGCAGGTGCTGGCGATCTTCGTCGCCGGCACGATGTTGCCGTAGTCGTCGCGGGCGGTGGCGAAGTCCTGGAAGCCGAAGCCCCGACCGGCCGATCGGGTGGTGGTGCCGGCGGCGAGCACGGTGCCGTTGGCGTTGACGGCGTAGACCGGGCCGCCACTGTCGCCGCCCCGGGCGGCCTCGTTGCCGTCGAGCTGGGTGGCCTCGACGAGGTCCTCGATGTCGTCGTAGTGGTAGTCGACCCGCAGGTTGCAGACCGGGCCGCCGATGGCACCCGCGGAGGTGTAGCCGGACTGGCACAGCAGTTGGCCGGGGAAGACCTCGGTCCAGCCGATGACCTGGGCGCGGACCTCGTCCTGCTGGCCGCCGACGTAGAGGTGGTTGCCGGGCGCGGACGTCGAAATGATCATCGTGTCGTGGTCGTCATTGCTGTCGACCGCGTAGCCGACCAGGGTGCCGGTGCCGGTGGTCTTGTTCCAGCCGACGTGCCAGGGTGAGCCGATGGCCCCGCAGTGTTCGGCGGTGAGGAGGTAACCGGCGTTGGTGTCGGCGTTGCGTACGCCGAAGCCTGCGGTACACCCGGGCGTGGTGAACCCGATGCCGGCCCCGCCGTCGAACGGCGCGGCGTCGTTGGCCCGTGACCGTTCGACCATCTGGTCGCGTTCGACGAGGCTGGTACGCACGCCGGTGACCGGTAGCTTCGGCAGCTTGGCGCTCGGGGTGTGGTCAACGGCGATCTCGATGCCGCTACCGTCTGTGCGCAGCCGGACCGAGTGGCTGGCGTCCGTCGGGTCGGCCTCGACCACCGGCGTGAGTCTGGTGGCCGCCTTGCGCAGTTCGGCGCGGGAGTAGGTGGCGTTGGCCACCTCGACCGGCGCGGCGCGGCGGGCGGCGGTGACGGCTGCGGCGATGTCGGTGGGCGGCGCACCCTTCCACCACAGGGTGACGTGGTCGTCGACCAGGCCGATGCCCGCATAACCGCGCGCCGGCGCGCGGTCCACCGCGGTGCGGATGACATTGGCCGCGTCGACGAGTGGGGCCTGGGCGACCATCTGGTCCAGGGTCTGTGCCGGGATGATGTCGAGGAGGGACTTGGCGGCCCCAGCGGCCCCCGGTTGGCCGGACTCCGCGTACGCGGAGGTGGGACCGGTGAGCGCCGTCGCGCCGACCAGTGCCCCGACGACCACCGTGTGGGTGATCGCTTTCCGTATTGATGTCATGCCGCTGAGTCAAGCAACAGCCGCTGCCGGGTGGCAGGCAGGACGCCCGGCAGGAGTCAACATGCCGGCGGTCCTGCCGGCAGTCGTGCCGGGCGGTGTGGCGGCAGACAGTCCCATTTCACCACGGAATGCGGCTGTTGGCCGTCACTAAGAGTGTTGGCATCAACACATAGCGATCAATGTGCGTGATCGGGTCTGCTGCAACAGGCGTGTCGACACCGGACGGCACGCCACAGCGAAGACCTACGCAAGGGGGAATGTGCATGCTAGGCAACGGACGCCAGCTTCGGCGCGGTCATCGTCTGGGGCTGGCCTCCTTACTCGTGACCGTGGTGGTGATGGCGTCGTCCGCGCAGCCGGTCCATGCCGCCAACCTCGGCAGCGAGCCGACCCTGCCCTACACGCAGCCGAACAACGCCAGCCTGCCCAGGGCTGGATGCGACACGACCGCCACCGACCCGAAGAGTCCGCCGGTCAACAGTCCGGCGGCACTGCAGGTGATCTACGCGTGGAATGACTCCACCGGCAACCAGTACTCGGCGAACGTCGAGCACGCTGCCCGTGTGATGGACCGCGTCGACTGGCTGTTCGACCAGGCCAGCAACTACGACCAGCACTTCAAGATCAGCTGCCGATCGACGACCACCAGCACGTACAACCAGTACGCGCAGGCGATGGTGGTGCCGGAGAAGATCGACACCCTGAGCACCGACTTCTGGGCGATCGCCGGCGACCTGTCGGCCAAGGGCTACGACGACCCCAACCGCTGGTACGTGATCCTGACGGAGTTCCCCGCGCCATCCCTCTCGGCACACTGGTGTCCGACAAGCGGAGGTCACGGCTGTGTCTCCATCGTCGAGGCGTGGGACAGCGGAGTTGTCGGGCACGAGATGACCCATCTGCTCGGCGCCGGCCACGGCTACAAGACCGAGAACGTCTGGCAGGACTCCAACAACAACTGGCAGGCCGAGCAGTACTGCCCTGACATCACGATGTGCTTCACCGACTGGTGGGCCTACGACATGGCCTACCGTCAGAACTACGACCCGAGCGAGACCAGCGCGACGTTTTATGTCGACAACTATCCGTCCGAAACGGTGCGGAACACTGCGAATCACCCGCTGCTCACCTCGCCGGTGTGCTGCGACGTCGGCGCCAACAACGACCTGCTGACCGCGCAGGAGCGGACCATCGAGGCGCAGGCGCCGGGCACCTCGAACCCCACCGGGTTCACCACCGCAGGCTCCGGGGCCACCATCTCGGTGACGCCGCAGGGCTCGTTCACCGGCATCTCCGCCCGCTACTTCGACAACCGTCGCTCGCTGCAGTTCGTCAGCTCACCGCAGTCGGCGGAGAAGTCGGTAGTGGTGAGTCGTAAGCCGTCGGTGACGGTTGGACACAAGTACAAGTTCTACGTCCAGCTACGCGCCAACTCCGGCACCGCCGCGCTGCGCATGCGGTGGTACAACTCCGGCGGCACGCTACTGTCCACGTCGACAAGTAGCTCGTTCGGCCTGACGTCGAGCTGGATCGAGCGGTCCTACGAAGCGGTCGCACCGTCGAACGCGGCCACCGTGCAGATCTCCGTGGTGGCGCCGGCCGGTGGTTCGCAACCGGCGACCCTGACCATGAACGTGGACACACTGCAACTCACCGACTGCAGCGCCAACCAGAACTCGCTGTGCCGCCCCACCACCTGATCCCAGTCGGGTGATCCGGTCTTTCCCCACGTCGCGCTCGCGCGACGTGGGGAAAGGCGTGCGGGACGCCGTCGGGTGGCCGCCGGCACCGTCACCGCCGGCTGGCGCAGGCCACGCAGGTACGCGCCGACGGGCGGGCCAGCAGGCGTTCGGCGGGAATGGGACGGGCGCACCGTTCACACACGCCGTAGCTGCCGTCGTCGACCCGGCCCAGCGCGACGTCCAGCTCGGCCAGGCGGTGGCGGGCCGCGCCCAGCACGGCGGTGAGCTGAGCGCGTTCGAAGGCGATGGTGCTGCCCTCGGGGTCGTGTTCGTCGTCGGCGTTCGACGACCGGGACGCCTCGAAGAGGCTCCGCAGGTCGCCCTCCAGGGCAGTGGCCTGGGCCTCGGTCTGCTCGCGCAGCCGCAGCAGTGCCTCGCGAACCGCGCTGGAGTCGCTGGTCATGGCCCTCCACGGTACGGCGGGATGACAGCGGTCACATCGCTGGCATTCCGAGACGACCGGTCATATCGTAGTGGTGTCGACCAGGACCCGAGCGAAGGAGCGTCACGACATGCCACGACCCAAGTCGTCGACCTCCGCCGGGACCAGGCAGCGGTTGTCCGACGCCGCGTTGGATCTGTTCCACATGCGTGGCTACAACGGGACGAGCGTTCAGGACATCGTCGCCGCCGCCGGTGCGCCCAAGGGCACCTTCTACAACCATTTCGCCAGCAAGGAGGATCTCGCCCTCGACTCGGTGGCGAGATACTCGGCGGCAATGGGGCTGGAGATGCTCGACGAGAGGCGGGCCGGGACGCCGCGCGAGCGGATCGTCGGTCACCTGCGATATATCACCGGCCTTGGCGACACGATGGGGGATCGGGGTTGCCTGCTGGGCAACTTCGCCAGTGAGATTCCGGCGCACAGCGATGCCTTGCGGGCTGCCGTCGACGCCGGTCTCAGTCGCTGGGTCGCCGTGCTCGCCGTGGCGATCGAGCAGGCGCGAGCTGCCGGTGAGGTGCACGGTGACGAGCCCGCCGGTGACCTGGCCGGCTTCATCGTCTCCAGCTACGAGGGTGCGGCGGCGCGGGCGAAGGCCTCCGGTGACCTGACCGCCCTCCACGAGTTCCTCACGATCACCACGGGGCGGATCCTCACGTGATTCGCGCCGGATCCAAACCGTAATAGTCCGCGTTGTCCTGTTTGCCGCGGACTGCATCCAGTATAAGACGACCGGTCGTACGTATTCGACCGGGTAACCATCACCCCATAGGAGTGCGACATGAGCACGTACCTGATCAACCACCTGCGTATCCCGGGTGGAGTGCCGACCGAGGAGTCCCTGCGTTACCTGGAGCAGGTGGAGGCCACCACCAAGCCGTACGGCGCGAAGTGGCTCGTCCTGGACGCCCAGGTGCAGGTCATCGAGGGCTCCTGGGAGGGCTCGGCGGTCCTGATCGAGTTCCCGGACGCGGAGACCGCGAAGGCCTGGTACAACTCCGCCGAGTACCAGGCGATCCTGCCGCTGCGCGTCAACCACACCATCAACGACCTGGTCCTGGTGGACTCCGTCGGCTCGGACTTCACGGTGGCCGGCTACGCGCGTCAGATCCGGACCCTGCTCGGCCAGTGACAACCGCTCGCTGACCTGCCGTCGGGCGATCCCCGCGCACGCCGTGGCAGGCGCGGGGATCGCCTACATGAAGTTGCGGGTGTGCAGGGCCGAGAGCGCGGCGGCCTCGTCGGCCCGGAAGCCCAGGCGGACGAGCCGGCGCTGGCGGCCCTGATCCATCGCGTGTTGCAGGGCCTGCACCCGGTCGAAGCCGGCGGACACCTCGTCCGGATGCCAACCACCCGACGCGAGCACCACGAGCGCGTCGAAGACGTCCGCGTTGAGGCCCGCGGTGTCGACGAGCGCGTCGTGGCGGCGGTGGATGGCCGCCCGCAGCCGATCCCGCAGCAGCGGGTCCAGTTGTGCCTGATGTTCCAGGTGCGCCATGCCGAACAGCACGTGCCGGCGCTCGTCCTGCATGGCGAGCCAGCAGATCCGGCGCGTCACCGGGTCGGGGGCGAACTGGTGCAGGAAGGACAGCAGATCGACGAAGCTGCCCTCACCGAGCACGGAGAGCAGGAACGAGGCGAGTGCGAAGTCGGACTCCGCGACGAGCGTGAAGAGCGACTGCCGGCCGCCGGCCGACGACGTGCCCAACTCGACGCCGCGCAGGAGTGCCCGCCGGCTGAACACCTCCATGTGCCGCGCCTCGTCGGCCATCTGCACGGCCAGAAGCTGCGCCACCTCCCGAAAGTGCGGGTGGATGCGCCCCACGAACCGGGCCGGTACGACGAGGGCGGCCTGCTCGTTCTCCACCAGGTAGGTCATCACCTGCACCACCGCGGCCTCGACGTCGGCCGGCAGCACGAACGGATCGTTCCACGGCACCGCGGCCTGCGGATCCCACTGTCGGGCCGCCGCCTGCGCGTACAACTGAGGGGCGATCTCGGCCCACACCAGGTCCCGGTCGTCCAGGTCGAACCGGGCCTCGGGCCCGCCGGCCTCGAGCAGCGCGCCCCGGGCGCCGAGCCCCCAGCGCGCCGGGGGGCGGCTGCTCAGCGCCGACGGCAGCGCGGGCCCGGCCCGTTCCGCGCCGAACCAGCGGTCGTCATCCGCCGTCCCCCGCACGACCACCGCCACCAGCTCGCTGCTGTCGCCGCGATCCGGCGATTCGACCCGATGACCCCGACCACGGCACCAGGCGGGCAGGTGTACGGGCAACGCCGGGTCGCGACCGAGCACCGCCACCCGGCCTCCGGGTGGCAGGCCGGCCAGGGCGCGTTGCACGAGCAGGTGCGCTCCCCGGCCGAAGCCCAGATCGCCGAGGTGGACCTCGACGTCGGCGGCCGGCGTCCCGCTCACGGCCGATAGTCCGTGGCCGTCACCCGCCCGTCGGGAGAGTAGAACCCGCTGACGTCGACCGCCCTGGCGAGCAGGGTGTACCCGCTGGTGCGGCCATCCTTCCAGGCCGTCAGCCCCTCCAGGTCGAGCAGCGGACGCACCTGCGGATCGGCGTACGACATGCCGAGCAGCAGCGTGCCGAAGAGCTGGACCCCGGCGGACTCCGGATCGCGGACCGTCATGTTGCAGTGGTCGTAGGGCGCGGTCTGCCCGACGATCCGGGTGCCCTCGGGCGGCAGCGTGCCCTCCCGCACGAACGCCAGGTGGTTGGCGTCGATCATGCACGCGGCGTCGACCTCCCCGCTCAACAGGGCGCGGGCCGCGTCGCGCTCCCCGCCGACGTGGTCGCCGTGCAGGCCGACACCGACGTCGAAGCGGCGGACGTCGACGTCGACGCCTGCGGTCGCGAGGTGGCCCAGTGGGATCAGCGTCGCCTGTGGACTGTCCACCGCGCCGACGGCCACCCGCCTTCCGGCGAGATCCGCGACCTGTCGCACCGGGGAGTCGGCACGCACCACCACGACCGAGGTGAGATCCTGGTCGGTGTCGCGCATGGTCAGCGCGTGGACGGCGGTGCCGGTGGCTGCCGCCAGCCGTTCGGCCCGCAACCAGGCCAGCGGCGAGTTCCACGCCGCGTCGATCCGGCCGGCGACGAGATCCTCGACCTGTCGCTCGTAGTGCGAGTAGAGGACGAAGTCGAAGTCCAGGCCCCGCCCGCGCAACCAGGCTCGGAAACCCGCCCAGATGGTCACCACCTTGGGGTCGTACGCGACAGCGCCCATCAGGACCCTCGGCGCCGACATCAGCGGTTGGCCTCGTCGAACAGGGGCAGCCCGGTGGCGACCCGACCGACGAAGTCGTGCAGGGCGTCGGTGGTCGGTGCCATCACCCGGGCCGCGCGCGCGTCGCGGAAACGGCGCTCCAGGCCCAACTCCCGGCGGAACGCGCTCCCGCCGCAGAGCTGCATCGCGCCATCTGTCACGTCCGCGACGGTCTCGCCGGCGAGGGCCTTGACCTGCAACACCCGCAGCATCGCGTCGTCGCGGCCGGTCTCCAGCGCGGTGAGGGTGTCGCCCAGGAAAGCGCGCAGAGCGTCCGTGCGGATCATCAGTCGGGCGAGGTCGCGGCGAGGAACTGGCGCGTCGCGCAGGGCGGCGCCGGTGTGCGTGAGCGTCGTCCCGGTGAGATGCCGACAGGCCTCGGCGACCGCGCTGGCGGCCAGACCCAGACAGAACGCGGCATTGAGCACCAGGAACCAGGGGAGAACAGCGCCCAGTGCGGTGTCCAGCCCCGCGCCGTCGGCCGCCATCATCGCCGTCGACGGGACGCGGAGCCCGTCGGCGGTCATCGGCCGGGAGCCGTTGCCGCGTAGGCCGAGCCCGTCGAAATCGCCTGCCACGGTCAGGCCGGGGCTGTCGGCGGGCACGAGCCAGAGCGTCATCGGCCCGGCGTCGCGGGACAGCGGGAGGCTCGACCAGACGTAGCTGTTGGCCTCGCCGGCCGAGGTGACCCAGCTCTTGCGGGCGTCGAGGCGGACCGTGCCGTCGTCGGTGGTGCTCGCGGTGCCGGTCGGTGACCAGAAGTGGCTGCGCGAACCGTACTCGGAGAAGGCCAACGTGGCGAGGTGGCCGCCGGTGGCGATGGCCGCGCGGACCTCGCGCGGGCCGTGCGCCTCGACGACGGCGGTCGCCGCGTAGTGCATCAGCACCACCATCGCGGTGGACCCGCACTCGGCGGCCAGCCGCTCGACGACCTCGGCGACCACGCGCATGCCGTGACCGCCGCCACCGACCTCGGTCGAGGAGGCCAGGCCGAGCAGGCCGGCCGCGGCGAGGGCGTCGACACCCGGTCGGGGGAAGGCCCCCTCCCGGTCGACGATCACCGACCGCGGGCGGATCACCTCGTCGATCACCGTGCCGAGGGGGTCTGCCACGGCGGCGTCGGGATGGGCGCTGTCGACACGCGTCGTCATGGCGGTGCCCTTCGGCCTAAGCGGTGGGACCGCCGTCGAGACTATCCGAAGGGGAGTACGGAGCGCGAGGGTCGGATCACCGTCTGGTGCGGCCGTCCCGGTGCGGCCGGCCGTGCCCGTCGTCCCGGTCGATCCGCAGCTCGCGTTCCAACTCGGCGATGACCGCCCGCAGGTCGTCCAGCCGCTGGGTGAGCGCGATGCGGTCCACCTCGTCCGGTACGCCGTCGCCGTCCTCGTCGTAGTCGGGGGCCAGCCGCTCGGTCATCTCCAACCGGCGTGCCTCCTCCATCGAGTTGACGATGACGGCGATGAGGATGTTGAGCAGCAGGTTGACGGTGATGACGACGTAGCTGACGTAGTAGAGCAGCGTCCACGGCGAGATGGCCATGCCCTGCTCGATGAGGTCCGGCAGCGTCTCCAGCGACAGCAGCACGAACAGCGTCAGCAGCGACTTGCCGATGTCGCCGTACTCGTCCGGGTACCGGCTGCCGAAGATCAGCCAGCCGGCCATCCCGTACACGTAGAGGGTCACCACGGCCAGGGCGAGGAAACCGGTGACGCCCGGCAGGCTGCGCCACAGCGCGGAGACGATGGTCCGCAGGCCCGGCGAGAACCGCACCAACCGGACCATCCGGGCGACCCGTACGACCCGCAGCAGCGCGGGATCGCCGTGCAGGCCCGGTATGAAGATCGCCGCGATCACCACGAAGTCGAAGACGTTCCAGCCGTGCCGGAAGAAGTCCTGCGGACGCCTGCCGTACGCCGCCAGCCGGACGCCGATCTCGACGACGAAGACGGCACGGAACACCAGCTCCAGCCAGTGCAGCGCGGTGCCGGCAGGCGTCAGGTCGTCGTACGTCTCCAGGCCGAGGACGACCCCGTTGGCGAGGATGACCACCACGATGACGATCTCGAAGGGTCGTGACCCGGCGAGTCGGGCGCAGTGCGCGGCCCAACGGGATCGGTGCCGCTCGGGTGGGCCCGGCTCACGCCGCTGGGCGGGCACGGGGCTGGCGGGCATGCCCGCCAGCCTAGCCAAGATCAATGCTCGCGGGCGACCGTGTGATCCGCTCAGGCGTGGCTCGTCCGCTCCGGCGTCACCGGGGCCGCGAAGAACTCGGCGAGCGGGTCGACAATTCTGGGGTACGCCCGGTTGACGGCGTCATGTCCGCTGCGCGGAATCGTCAACGTCCGCGCCCGCGGCAGTGCGCGGGCCAACGCCTCGTTCTGACTCGGGTAGTAGGGCGGACCGTCGGCACCACACGCCAGCAGCACGTCGGCGGTCACCCCGGCCCACTGGCTGGCCGGGCCGTCGTGTGCTCGGATCAGCGCCGTCTCGTCGAGCGTCAACGGCAGCAGCTCGGCCATCGTCCGGCCGATCGGGGTGCGCATGAACGCGCGGATGATCGCGATCCGTACGCCGAACGGGAGCTTCCCGGCCGCCATCTGTGGGTTGAGCCCGGCGGCCGTGATGGCGAGGGCCCGGGCGACGTCGCCGGCCCCTAGCGCCGCCTGGGCCGGTGCGAGCCACGCCGACGGTGGGCCGCCGTCGATGCAGACCGCGGCGTCGTAGAGGGCGAGTCGGTCGATGGGCAGTCGGAGCGCGGCCTCGAGCGCGATGAAACCGCCGGAGCTGTGGCCGATGACGTTGCCGGACCCGGTGTGCTCCAACACCACGGCGAGGTCGTCGATCTCCTGCTCCACGGTGTACGGCATCGACCTGGGTGGTGCGTCGGCCCGTCCCCGTCGGTTGTAGAGGTGCACGGTGAACCGGTCGGCGAGCGCCGTGGCCAGCCGGCGGTAGACGTCGATGGTGACACCGCCGCCGTGCACCACGACGATCCCGGGTCCGTCCCCCGTCGAGTGCAGTACGACGCTCGCGCCGTCCCGTGCGCTGATCCGTTCCATGATCGTCCACCCTTCCGCGGCGACAACAACTGCGAACGACGTTTGCAGTTTACAGTAGAACAGTGAGCGACGCATCCACCGGAGCCGACGACGGCGACACCGCTCGACAGCCGATCTGGAACAGGCCCGAACGCGGCAGCCGCGGCCCCGCCCCGGCGCACAGCCGGGACGCCATCGTCGTGGCCGCCATCGCCCTGGCGGACAGCGAAGGGCTTGCCGCGGTGTCGATGCGCGCTGTCGCCGGCGCGCTCGGCACGGGAGCGGGATCCCTCTACCGCTACCTGTCGTCACGCGACGATCTCCTGGACCTGATGACCGACCGGGTCGTGGGGGAGTTGCGGCCCTATCCGGAGGCCGAGGAGGGCTGGCTGGACTCGATGCTGCTGTTGGGCCGCCGGCAGTTGGCGCTGCACCGTGCGCACCCGTGGCTGATTGAGGTGAGTCACCGGACATCCGGCATCGGTCCCGAGAGCCTGGCCTGGTTCGACAACTGCATTCGGATCCTGGAGCCGGTGCCGGCAGTTGTCACCGCGAAGTTCGAGGCGATCGCGATGATGAACGGCGTGGTGACCCTCTTCGCCCGCAGCGAGGCCGCCTCCGGGGCGTTCAGCTTCGCCGGTGCCGACCTCGCGGCGTACCCGCACCTGGTCGCGGCGTTCCGCCAGCCCTCCGCGCCCGCGCCCCGAACGGATCTCTTCGAGCGGGCCCTGCGCGGTCTGCTGCGCGGTCTGCTGCTCGCTGAGCCGTCCGAGGCGGGCTGACAGTTGGCGCACAGGGCGGGGTCGGCTGTTCCGTCCCCCGACGCGGCCCCGACTGGTCTAGGTTTTCGGTGGTGGCGAGACCGGTCGGTGAGCGTCGACGGGCGACGAGAAGGTCGCACGTGCGCTGGTGAGAGGTGTGCGATGGCAGATTCTGATCTTGCCGACCTGCGGGAACGGGCCGCCGGCGGTGACCGGGACGCGGTCGACCAGCTCGTCGAGGTGGCGGCGGAGCGGGCCGACGTCGGTGAACTTCGACGGCTCGCCGACGCGGGCAATCGCGACGCCGCCGACGTGTTGGCCGAGCTCACCGACCAGGAGGACGAGGCGGAGTAGACGCCGTACGCCGGGCGGGCGACGGGGGAGTGCGCCCCGTCGCCCGCCCGACATCACCTCCGGTGGTGGTCAGGCCCGCGCGGCTCGGACGGCGTCGCGCAGCGGGGTGCTCGGCCGGCCGAGCAGCCGGCTCAGGTCGTCGCTGTCGGTCGCCAGCTCACCGAGGGCGATCGAGTGGTCGAGCGCGGCGACGAACCCGGCGGTGCCGGCGTCGAGCCCGACGTTCTCCAGGGTCGAGGCCAGCTCGGCGGCCGACAGGTCCCGGTGGACGACCGTCGTGCCGGTGACCTCCGTGACGGCCTCGGCCAACTCGTCGAAGGTGAACGCGGTCCCGCCCAGCTCGTAGACGGCGTCACCGTCCTGGGGGCGGGTCAGCGCCGCGACGGCGGCGCCCGCGTAGTCCGCCCGGGTCGCGGCGGAGATCTTGCTGCCCCCGCTGGCGCCGAGGATCGTGCGGGTCTGCAGGTACTGCGGCAGTTGGTCGGTGTAGTTCTCGATGTACCAGCTGTTGCGCAACACCGTGTGGGTCAGACCCGACGAGGCGAGGACCTCCTCGGTGGCCCTGTGCTCCGGGGCGAGCGGGTTCGTGGTGGTGTCGGCCTTCAGGATGCTCGTGTAGATCAGGCGCTCGACCCCGGCGAGGGTGGCCGCCTCGATGACCGCGGTGTGCTGTGCGACCCGCTGACCGGGAGTGTCGCCGGAGATGAGCAGCAGGCGGCGTACGCCGGCCACGGCGCCGGGCAGCGTCGACGGGTCGTCGTAGGTGGCCTGGCGGATCTCGACCCCGCGCGCGGCCAGGTCGGCGGCCTTCTCGGGGCTGCGGACGATGGCGGCGATCTCGGCGGCGGGTACGCCGGAGTCGAGCAACTGCTCGATCACCAGGCGGCCCAGCCGGCCGGTGGCGCCGGTGACGGCATAGGTGGGCATGGGAACCTCCGGTTGACGGTGACGATTTGCAAGCACTTACGAATCTATAGCACAGGCCGAAAGGTAACCGTCGGGTAGGCTGGTGAGGTGAACGACATGCCGGCCCAGGACCCGGCGGGGCCTACCCAGGAATTCGTCAGCGATGTCTTCGCGCGGGGATGCACCTCCCGCGCCGCCTTCGAGGACGTCACCTCGAAGTGGGCCTCGCTCGCCCTGCTGGCGCTCGGTGAGAGCCGCTACCGGTTCAACGCGCTGCGTCGCCGCATCGACGGCATCAGCGAGCGAATGCTCTCCCAGACCCTGCAGACCCTCGAACGCGACGGAATGCTCACCCGCGAGGTGCTCACCGCGATCCCACCGCGCGTCGAATACTCGCTGACCCCCCTCGGCGCTCGGGTCGCCGAGCAGTTGCGCGGCCTCGCCGACCTGCTGGAAGCCTCCGTGCCCGAGGTGCAGACGGCCCGCGCACGGGAGCGAAGCTAGGCGGGCACCGACCCGCGGCTGCGCTGGGTCAACACGACGCACCCCAGGACCGCCAGCGCCGCCACGATCGAGGTGGGGGTGACAGTCTCGCCGAGCAGCAGTGCTGACCACCCCAGGGTGAGCACTGGCTGCGCGAGCTGGACCTGGCCGACCTGCGCGATGCCGCCCCGGGCCAGCCCCGCGTACCAGGCGAAGAAGCCCAGGAACATCGACACGAGGGTGAGGTAGCCGAACGCCGACCAGCCGAGAGCGTCGGCGTGCGGCGGATCGGCCACGGCGGCGACGACCGTGAGGGGCACGGTGGCGGGCAGCGAGAGCAGCAGCGCCCAGCAGATCGTCCGGGCGCCGCCCAACTCGCGGGCGAGCGCGCCGCCCTCGGCATAACCCAGACCGCAGAGTACGACCGCCGCGAGCAGGAACGCGTCGGGCCGGGATGACCGCTCCGCGTACCGTGCCGCTGACGCCGAGGGCGACGACCACCAGCCGCCGCCACTGCCCCCGGTACGGCCGTGGTGCCGCGGTGAGGCGCAGGTACGCCCAGGCCAGTAGTCCCGCTCCGACGGCGCGGCCGAACGCGACGAACCACGGATTGAGCTGCTGCACGGCGAGGCGGGTCGCGGGCAGGGAGAGGCTGAAGCCGAGCACGCCCAGCGCGCCGAGTACGAGGCCGCCAGCGTGATCCACCGTTACCGTGGCGGGTGCAGTAGCGCTACTCTTGTCCGTCATGGAGAACGATAACGCAGGCGATCGCGTTATCCACGATCTGCGTGCGCTGGCGACCGCCGCCGGTCCCGGCACCCGGCTGCCCTCGGTCCGTGAGCTGACCGCCCGGCACCAAGCCTCGCCGGTCACCGTCACCGAGGCGATCCGGCGGCTGGTGGCCCAGGGCCTGATCGAGACGCGACCCGGTCGAGGCACATTTGTGGCTACCCCGCCGACCGCGCAACGCGTACCCGACCTGTCCTGGCAGACCGTCGCGCTCGGTCCCCGACCGCGCGGCGAGGATGAGATGCAGGGACTGCTGGCGCTGCCGCCACCCGGGGCGATCCCGCTGTCCGGCGGCTACCTGGACGCGGAACTGCAGCCGGCGGCCGCGCTCGGCGCCGCCCTCACCCGCGCCGCGCGCCAGCCCGCTACCTGGCAGCGTGGGCCGGTCGAGGGGCGCGAGGACCTGCGCGCCTGGTTTGCCCGCGAGACCGGCACGGGGCTGCGGGCCGAGGACCTGGTGATCTGCCCCGGCGGTCAGGCCGCGCTGTCGTCGGCGATGCGGGCGCTTGCCGCCCCCGGCGATGCCCTGCTGGTCGAGTCGCCGACCTACCTGGGCGCACTCGCCGTGGCGCGGGCGGCCGGACTCCGGGTGGTGCCCGTGCCGGTGGACGCCGACGGGGTACGCCCCGACCAGCTCGCCGCCGCGTTCACCCGCACCGGCGCGCGGCTCTTCTACTGCCAGCCGCTGTACGCCAACCCGCACGGCACGACGCTCGCCGGCCACCGTCGGGCCCAGGTCGCGGCGGCGGTACGAGACGCCGGGGCGTTCCTGATCGAGGACGACTACGCTCGCGACCTCACCATCGACGGCCAGGCCCCGCCGCCACTTGTCGCCGACGACCCGGACGGGCACGTCGTCTACCTGCGGTCGCTGACCAAGTCGACCGCACCGGGGCTACGTGTCGCCGCGCTCGGCGCCCGTGGTCAGGCCGGCGCGCGGTTACGGGCTGCCCGGTTGCTCGACGACTTCTTCGTCGCCGGCCCACTGCAGCAGGCGGCGCTGGAATTCCTCAGCTCCCCGGGGTGGCCGCGGCACCGCCGGGCCCTCGCCACGGCGCTCCGGGCCCGTCGGGAGGCGCTGCTGACCGCGCTGCGGCGGCACCTTCCCGGCCTTTGTCCACAGTCGCTGCCGCGCGGTGGTCTACACCTCTGGGTTCGCCTGCCCGACGGCACCGACGACGTGGCGGTGGCCGCCGCCGCTGCCGTCGGAGGCGTCACCGTCTTCCCGGGCCGCCCCTGGTACGCCGCCGAACCCCCGGCACCGTACCTGCGCCTCACCTACGCCGCCACCAGGCCCGAGCTGATGGACGAGGCGGTGCGCCGCCTCGCTCACGTGCTGCGCTGAGTCGACGAGGGTCGGGGCGCAGGTGGTCACCTCGCCGGCTCAGGCATGGAGCGTCTCGCGGGGCGGCACGCCGTAGCTGGCGTGGTACCGGGCCGTGAACCTGCTGTGGCTGGCGAACCCCCATCGACTGGCGATCGCCGAGACGGTCTCCTGGCGCGGGTCGGCGCGCAGCAGGTCGTGGTGCGCCCGAGCGAGCCGGATCCGCCGCAGGTACGCCATCGGGGTGGTGCCGCGATGACGGCGGAAGGCCAGTTGCACCGCCCGCAGCGAGACGCCCGCGGCAGCGGCGATGTCGGCCGCGCTGATGTCCCGGTCGGCGTGGTCCTCCATGAAACTGATCGCTCGCCGCAACGTGGCGGTGCTGGCGTCGTGTCGGTCGGCGGCGGTCGGTTCGGTGAACGCGGTGTTCGGAAAGACCGCGAGCGCCGCCGCGGCGAGCATCCGCGCGGCGTTGCCGATCACCAGCGGTTGCGCGCCGGCGGTCGGGTTGTTCAGGACGACGTCGCTGACGAAGCTGGTGGTGGTGCGCCACTGCCGGGCGAGGGCCTCGTCGGCGGGACCCAGGTCGGTGAATCGGATCCGACCGGGTCGTCGGGCCGGCGCGGTGGTGGCCACCTGCTCCAGCACCGCCAGGTCCAGCACGCAGAGCTCCACCTCGCCGGGATGCCAGCGTACGGAGCAGGGCTCCGCCGGCCTGGTGACGAGGAAGACGTCGCCGGGATCGAACCTGTTGACCGATCCGGCGCAGACGCGGTCGACGCGGGCGGTGCGGGTGCGCCCGACGACCAGCCCGTCGAGGGTGCTGGCGCCGATGTCGAGGTGCCCGCTCTGCCGGGTGGTCGCGATGGCGAACGGGCCGGCGTCGACGCGGCGGTGGGTGAGCCGGAATCTGTTCCTGCTGTCCAGGCGCAGTTTCGGGTCGTACGTCGCGGACAGGAACTCGTGGATCGCCACCGGGTCACGGCTGTCGAAGTGTCGGGTCTGCAGTGGTGCTGACGTCATCCGCTGTCTCCGTCCGGTGAAAGAGCCGCCGGGAGGTGAGCTGGTGCCGGCGGCCAGCTCGGAACGTGCCGAGGTGTTCGGTGGTGACTCGGCATGGCGGTGGCCGGCGGTGCAGTGAGGTGGAACGTCGCGAGCGGGACGGCAGCGACCGGTCGAAGTGGCGTCGTGACTGGCTGGTCGGGCGAGGAGCTAAGGGGACGCAATATCCGTAGATGGGAATGTCACCATACGACAATCACCGTCAGTCGTCCTACCAATCACCGCAGTGTGTCGGCCTGCCGACTTCGCTTTCCGACTAGCCCGTCTGCGGGTTCTGCGTCTGCTGTCCTAGCCATCGTCGCGGGCGACAGCGAAATCTTGTTCATCATTCCTCGGCGTCGCGGGGCGATCGGGCCCCCGCCGGGTGACCGGCCCACGAAAGGGGTGCGCCTTGGACAATACTGATCCTGACCGCGTCGTTCGACTGGCCGTGGCGGAGGCGCTGGCCCGGGTGGTGGACGAGGACAGCCTGGGGCTGGGCGAGAGCGACGCCGTGCAGCGACTCGGGGCCGACCTGCGCGAGGTGCTGCGCCGCGCGCTCGACAACCGCGTGCCGCTGACCACGCCGGGCTTCGTCGACCTCTGCCGTGACCTTGGTCTGAGCCGCGAGGCGTTCGACCTGCTGGGGCACTACCTGATGACCGCTCTGTTGGCCCACCACGTCGGGCCGGACGCGCTGATCCGGGTGGGTGTGCTGCTCGGCACCGTCGGGCGTTACCTGCCGGGGGCCCGCCCGAACGCACCCCGGAACGGGCGCCCGATGCCGCGCCGACGCGATGTGCGCGCGGACAACAGCGTCGTCGGCCGGTACCGCCGCGCGAAACTGCCGGAGCACCTGCCCAACCCACCGAGCTGGACCTGCACCGGATGTGGTCGCGAGTGGCCCTGCGCCACGAAGCAGAGCCAACTGCTCGCCGAGTTCGGCGGAGCGCGTACCGCCCTCGCGGTCTATCTGGGCTCCTGCCTCGTCGCCGCCGCCCAGGATCTGCCCACCGTGCCGCTGCCCCGGGTCCGGCTCCGATTCCTCGGTTGGCTGCCCCGCGCCCGGATCTGAGCAGGCCGACCGCCCGGCCGCCCGGAAACTGTTTGTCCGGCACCGGGTCCGCCGCGGGCACTAGGCTAGACAAGCATCGATTCGATGGAACGTGATACGTGCGTCGGTCCCCGGGAGGACATCGATGAGGTTCGCGCCGCTGTCCGTCGGCACCCGCGCACGGGTCGCCGCCATCCTGGTCGGCCTTCTGGGGGCGGCACTGCCCGGGACCCCGGTGGTCGCGTCACCCCGGGCAGCCGAACCAGCGGCGGCCCAGCCCCAGCCCCAGCCCCGCCCCCGTCCGCCGCACGTGGTGGGCGACCAGACCGTTCCCGTCTACTCCTACACCGACGCCATCCGGGAGAGCGTCTGGGTCCAGACCCGCGCCGACAGCGATGGTGACGGGGTGCCCGACCGGGTGGCGGTGGACCTCGTCCGACCCCGGGAGGCCGCCGCCGCCGGCGTACGCGTGCCGGTCATCATGGACGCCTCGCCCTACTACCTCTGCTGTGGTCGGGGCAACGAGGGCGAGCTGAAGACGTACGACGCGGCCGGCGTGATCGCCAAGGCCCCGCTCTTCTACGACAACTACTTCGTCCCGCGCGGGTACGCCTTCGCCGCCGTAGACCTGGCGGGCACCGCCCGGTCGACCGGCTGCGAGGACGTCGGCGGTCCCGCCGAGGTGGGCAGCGCCACCGCGGTGATCGACTGGCTCAACGGGCGGGCCCGCGCGTACGACGCCGCCGGGCGGCCGGTCAGCGCCACCTGGAGCACCGGGCGGGTCGGGATGATCGGCAAGTCGTGGGACGGCTCGGTCGCCAACGGGGTCGCCGCCACCGGCGTGTCGGGGCTGGCCACAATCGTGCCGATCTCGGCGATCTCCAGCTGGTACGACTACATGCGCTACCGGGGGACGCTTGTCGCCACCGACTATCCCGGCTATCTGCACTCCGTCGTCAACGGCCGCCCCGAGGAGGCCTGCGCGCAGGTGTTGGCACGGCTGCGGGCGGACAGCGCCGAGGAGACCGGCGACTACAACGGGTTCTGGGCGCAGCGGGACTACCGGCCCTCGGCCGACCGGGTCCGGGCCAGCGTCTTCCTGGCACACGGCCTCAACGACCTGAACGTCACGACCAACCAGTTCGGCCGCTGGTGGCAGGAGTTGGCCGAGCAGGGTGTGCCCCGCAAGCTCTGGCTGCACCAGACCGGTCACCAGGACCCGTTCGACGTTCGACGCGCCGAGTGGGTGGCCGCCCTGCACCGCTGGTTCGACTACTGGTTGCAGGGGCTGCGCAACGGGGTGATGGACGAGCCGCGGGTCGACCTGGAGACCGCGCCGGGCACGTGGACGACGCAGCGCGACTGGCCCGCTCCCGGCACCCGGGACGTGCGGGTGGCCCTCGGCGCCGGTGACGGTGTGACCGGGACGCTCGGCGGGCGCGGCGCGCGGCCGGGTCAGGAGCAGGAGTACGTCGACGAGTCGTTGTTCGAGGACGAGTTGGTCGCCGCGCCGAACACCGCGACCGCCGGCCGGTTGGTCTTCCTCTCCGGCGCGTTGCCCACCGCGCTGCGGATCTCCGGCAGCCCGTCGGTGCGGCTGCGGGTCCGGGTGGACCGGCCGACCACCGAGCTGACCGCCCGGCTCGTCGACTACGGGACCGCCGAGCGGATTCTGCTCGACGGTGCGGGGGGAGTGCGGACACTTGACACCGAGTCCTGCTGGGGCGCCTCCACCGACGTCGACGACGCCTGTTACCGGGACACCGAGGAGGTCACCGCCGTCTCCGACCACGCCGTGCTGACCCGGGGGTGGCTCGACGCCGCGCACCACCGATCGCTGCGGTTCACCACGCCGCTGCGACCGGACCGCTGGTACACGGTGACGGTCCCGTTCAACGCGTACGACGCGGTGGTGCCCGCCGGGCACGTGCTCGGGCTGGTGCTGGGCCAGAGCGACCCGCAGTTCACCGAGACCACCGACCGGGACGCCACGGTCCGGGTCGACCTCGGTCGCAGCACGCTGGTCCTTCCGGTCACCGGTCGTGCCGGACTGCCCGCCGTCGACGTCGCACCACCGGTGGTGACCGCACCGAGCGACCCGTCGGCCGCGCGGGCGCCCCGCGACACCCGGCAGGTGCCCTGACGCTCCCGGCCGGGCCCTGCCCCGCCCGGCACGCCCTGCGGTCGAGAGGTGACCCGTTGCTATCGTCAACAGGTCTTTTGGCAGGTCAGGCCTGGGTGTTCATCGTGGACCCGCTCCCCGTACGACGGATGTTCACGACGTTCTTCGAGGCTTCTTGATCGAAAGAGCAATTCGCTTGATCGAGGAGAGGCCCGCAGTGCGAGACAATCAACCCGAAGAGACCGAACACGCGCAGCTGTCCCGACGCAAGCTGGTCAAGTACGCGGGCGTCGGCGCGACGCTGGCCGCGGCCAGCCCGCTGGTCGGCGCCAGCGCGGCGTGGGCTGACGAGGATCGTCGGCCGGGCGACGACGCGGGCGACCGGGGCAACTCCAAGAACCGTGTGTGGCGCGCTGGCGACCACCACGTCCACTCGGAGTACAGCGGCGAGTTCGACACCACGAAGAGCCCGATCGTCTTCCACAAGGGCGCGGACGCGGTCTACCCGATCGTCACCAACGCCATCATGGCGAAGAACTTCGGTCTGACCTGGGCGATGTGCACCGACCACGGTGGACCGACCCACTCCAAGGTGAACATCGAGCAGGCGTACCCCGACCTGCTGCGTTCCCGCAAGCTGGTCCCCGAGGTGCTCCAGTTCTGGGGGATGGAGTTCGACGCGCCCTCGCTGGACCACCACACGCTGATGATCCCGCGCCACGACGACGAGGCGAAGCAGCTCTTCGAGCTGGAGAGCCGGTTCGCCAAGTACGACGCGTTCCCCACCGACCCGGCCCGGGACACCGAGGCCAAGATCGTGGAGTTCCTCAAGGTCGCCCGGGGGATGCCACACAAGCCGCTGGTGATCGCCCACCACGCGTCCCGCTCGGCGCCCGGGCTCGGCGTCTACGGCCAGGACACCCCGCGCGAGTTCCGCAACGGCAACAACGCCGCTCCGGACGTCTACATCGGCTTCGAGGGCGCGCCCGGGCACCAGGCCGGCCCCCTCAACGGTGGCAAGCGCGGCGGTTACGGCAACCACCCCACCTACGGCGGCTTCGACCAGATGACCGCCCGGGTCGGCGGGTTGTGGGACTCGCTGCTCGGTGAGGGGCGGCGCTGGTGGATCACCGCGACGTCGGACTCGCACGTGCACTGGACCCGCGGCGGCTCCGACTTCTGGCCGGGCGAGTACAGCAAGACCTACGTCCACGCCCGCCAGGACTACGGCGACATCATGGACGGTCTGCGCAACGGCCGGATCTGGGTCACCACCGGCGACCTGATCCGCAGTCTCGACGTCACCGCCAAATCCCAGGGCAAGACCGCCGAGGTGGGCGAGACCATCACGGTCAGCCGTCGTAGCCGCACCGATGTCGAGATCGAGATCACGTTCCGTCCGTTGGGCGGCGTGAACGCGAACGGGGACCGTCCCGAGGTCCGTCGGGTCGACCTGATCGTCGGCCAGATCACCGGCCCGAGCGCCAGCCTGGACGCCGACACCAACCCCACCACGAAGGTGGTGGCCCGGTTCGGCCCGCGCGACTGGCGTCGGCAGGGCCAGGACTACGTCATCCGGCACACGCTGCGCAACGTCGAGGCCGACACCTACGCGCGGGTGCGGGGCACCAGCACCGACGAGGCCGAGCCGCTCGCCGACGGGCTGGAGAGCCCGTGGGACGACCTGTGGTTCTACTCGAACCCGGTGTTCGTGCACGTGCGCTGATCGCGCCAGCGGCACAGCGGGTCCGTCCGGCCGCGCTCGACGTACCTCGTCGGGGGAGCCGGGCGGGCCCGCGTCGCGTTTCCGCCCGGCGGCGCCCGTCGCCGGGGTCAGTCGGTGGCGCGGCGACGGCCCCGGGCGGCGGTGCTCCGCCCGCCGCGGCCGGCCGGAGCGTCGGTCTGGTTCTCCGTGGGTTGCACCTGCGACACGACCTCGCAGAGGTCACGCAGCGGGTCCGTCGCCTGAACGGAGCAGGCGACCCGCTGGAGCAGTGCCCGCAGCGTCGCCGACTCGGCCGGTGTGAGCGTGCCCAACAGGTGCGACTCGACGTGCCGCAGCGCCAGACGCCGTTGCTCCCAGGCGGCGCGGCCGACGTCGGTGACGTCGACCAGCCGGTTACGCCGGTCTGCCGGGTCCGCCCGACGGGCGACGAACCCGGGCCGTTCCAGGTCGTCGATCAGGTACGTCAGGACGGTGCGGTCGATGCCCAGCTCCTCCGCGATCGCACCCTGGTTTCGGGCCGGCCCGGTGATCGCGGCGGTGAGCACCTGGTAGCCGCGTGGGCCGCCGGGAAAGTCGGTGAGCGCGTGGTCGGCCACCCGGACGTAGCCACGGAAGACGATCCCGAGCATCCAGCCCAGGTCGTCGTCGAGCGGATCGGGCCGGTCCGGCCAGTGCGGGGCACCCGTCATCCCCCGACAATAGCGCAGTGACGAAGACCTTGTTGGCAGAAGATGTTCTGTCTGACATAAGGTTGTGGTCATGACGCTTCGATCGAGGCGTCGCGTGAGATCGGGAGGCTCGCAGATGAGCGACTACGGCCATGACCTGGTCTTCGGATCGTTCGTCACCCCCAGCGGTGACAACCCGACCCGTACGGTCGACCTCGCCGTCCTGACCGAGCAGGTCGGGCTGGACCTGGTCACCTTCCAGGACCACCCGTACCAGCCCGCGTTCCTCGACACCTGGACCCTGCTGAGCTTCGTCGCGGCCCGGACCAGCCGCGTGCACGTGGCGGCAAACGTGACGAACCTGCCGCTGCGCCCGCCGGCGGTGCTCGCCCGCAGCGTGGCCAGCCTCGACCTGCTCAGCGGCGGCCGGGTCGGTCTCGGCCTCGGCGCGGGAGCGTTCTGGGACGCCATCGAGGCGATGGGCGGCCGACGCCTCACCCCCGGCCAGGGCGTACGCGCGTTGGCGGAGGCCATCGAGGTCATCCGCCAGGTCTGGGACGCCGAGGCGCGTGGCGGCGTGCGTGTCGACGGCGAGTTCTACCGGGTGCGAGGCGCCAAGAGAGGGCCGGCGCCGGCACACGCGGTGCCGATCTGGTTGGGCGCGTACAAGCCCCGGATGCTCCAGCTCACCGGTCGCCGGGCCGACGGCTGGCTGCCATCGCTGAGCTATCTCCAGCCGGGCGACCTGACCAGGGGCAACGCGACAATCGACGACGCCGCGCGGGAGGCCGGCCGGTCACCGCGGGACGTGCGCCGGCTGCTCAACATCTCCGGGCAGTTCTCGGCCGCCGGGCGCGGACCACTGAACGGGCCCGCCGAGCAGTGGGCGCGGGAACTGGCCGAGCTGGCGCTGGGGGAGGGCGTCAGCGCCTTCATCCTCGGCAGCGACGACCCCGACGACCTGCGCCGGTTCGCCGGCGAGGTGGCTCCGGCGGTTCGCGAGCTGGTCGCGGCCGAGCGTGATCGCGGTACGGAGCCGGAGCCTGCGCCGCAGTCGGGGTCGGGACGCGCGCCGCAGTCGGGGTCGGGGTCGGGACGCGCGCCGCAGTCGCAGTCGGGGTCGGGGTCGGGGTCGGAGCGTGCGCTGGGGACGGGGCGTGCGCCGGAGCCGGGGCGTTCGCCGCAGTCCGGCACGGGACGTGCGCCGGAGCCCGGCACGGGACGTGCCCCGCAGTCGGGGGTGCGGCCGAGCCGCGCGACGGTGACCGGTGGCGCGTTCGCCGTGGTGCCGACCCCTGACGACGGCGTGCGGCGCAGCGACCAGCAGGTCTGGGACGAGTCGACCCGGCCGACCGGGCCCGCGCCCGACCCGGACCGCACGTACACCCCGCACGAGCAGGCAACCGGGGCGCACCTGGTGCAGGTCCACGACGGCCTGCGTGCCGAGTTGGCCCAGATTCACGATCTGATCGAGCAGGTGGCGGCCGGTGAGATCGACGCCGGCGCGGCCCGGTCGCACATCAACACCATGACGATGCGACAGAACCGCTGGACGCTCGGTGTCTACTGCGAGTCGTACTGCCGGATCGTCACCACCCACCACACCATCGAGGATCAGTCGTTCTTTCCTCGGTTGCGGGCGCGTGACCCCCGACTCGGCCCGGTCGTCGACCGGCTGGAGCAGGAGCACCACGTCATCCACGACGTGCTGGAGGGCGTCGACCGCGCGCTGGTCGCGTACGTCGGGTCTCCGGACGGTCTCGCCGAGTTGCGGGCCGCGGTGGACCTGCTGACCGACGCCCTGCTGTCGCACCTGAGCTACGAGGAGCGGGAGCTGGTGGAGCCGTTGGCGCGGCTGGGCATCGCCTGATCGCCAGGCGGTCCCGCGTGGCTCGAGGTTGCCGGACTCAACGTGAGAGACTACTTTCGAAACATGTCTCTCAAGAATCCGTACGGGGATTTCGAGATCAGCGAGCCACAGGCGTTGCGGGCGCTGGCCCATCCGGTGCGGCTGGCGATCCTCGAACACCTGCAGCGCCACGGCCCGGCCACCGCGACCGGGCTGTCGCCGCACGTCGGCGCCACACCGTCGGTGGTCAGCTGGCACCTGCGGCATCTCGCGACGTTCGGTCTGGTCACCGACTGGGACGGCGCCACCAGCAGACGGGAACGCTGGTGGCAGGCCGTCGCCCGGGGATTCCGATTCACCGTGCCCGACAGCGTCGAGGGGCAGTCCGCCAGCCAACAGTTGCGCGGCGAGATGTTCGCCCGCAACGCCGACGCGCCCCAGCAGTGGCTGCTGCGCGAGGAGCCCCGGCTGGACCCCGAGTGGCGCGCTCTGGCCGGCATGGCCGACACCCGGTTCGTGGCCACCGCCGACGAGCTGCGGCAGCTCGAGGAGTCGATCGAAGAGCTGATCGCTCCGTACGTGCGGCGCAAGGAGGAGTCGTCCCCGGACGGCGCGCGGATCGTCCGGATGCTGCGCTACCTCCTGCCCGAGCCCGGCGATGACGCCCCGCCCGAAACGGACGACGCCCCGGCCGAAACCAGCGACGGCCCGGCCGCGTCGTGAATACCACCGGCGCCGAGACCGTGTGCGCCACCGACGCGGTGCCCCCGCCGGCCCTGCTTCGCGACAGGCGGTTCCGCACCTTCTGGATCGGTCAGACGATCTCCGATTTCGGTGATCGGATCAGCGAACTGGCCCTGCCACTGATCGCCGTCACTCTGCTCACCGCGACGCCCGTGCAGGTGAGTGTCCTCACCGCGTTGATCTGGCTGCCCAACCTGCTGGGCCTGTTCCTCGGCGCCTGGGTGGACCAGCGCACCCACAAGCGGCGACTCCTGATCATCGCGGACCTGGTCCGCGCCGCGGTGCTGTTCAGCCTGCCGGTGGCCTATCTGTTCGGCGCGGTCACCCTGACCCAGCTCTACCTGGTGGCACTGCTCACCGGTGCCGCGGCGGTGCTGTTCGCCATGGCCCGCCAGGCGTTCTTCGTAGCCCTGGTGCCACGATCGGCGTACGTGGACGCGACGAGCAAGCTGAGCATCAGCCGCTCGCTGTCGTTCCTCGCCGGGCCGGCTGTCGGTGGCGGACTGGTCCAGGCGCTGAGCGCGCCGGCCGCGATCGTCGTCGACGCGGTGTCCTTCCTCGGCTCCGCGCTGCTGCTGCGCCGCATCCCGGTGACCGAGCCGCCTCCGCCGCCGCGCCAAACGTCCACCCTCGGCCTGGTCCGCGAGGGGCTCGTGCTGGTGCTGCGGCACCCGGTGCTGCGGGCCGCCCTCGGTTGCACCAGCACGGTCAACTTCTTCACCTTCATCGCAAGCGCACTGCTGGTGCTCTACGCCAGTCGCGAACTAGACCTCTCGGCCGGCGCGATCGGCATCGCCCTTGGATTCGGGGCAGTCGGTGGGCTCGCGGGGGCGGCGCTCGCGCCACGGATCTCGCGTGCCATCGGACTGGGGCGTACCGCGATGATCGGCGTGGTGCTCTTTCCCGCGCCGCTGGCGCTGACCGCCCTGGTGTCCGGGCCGACCTGGACGAAGGTGGCCACGCTGGCGGCCATCGAGGTGGTCTCCAGCGTCGGGGTGATGCTGATGGACGTCAACCTCAACGCCCTCCTCACCGCGGTGACGCCCGACGACGCGCGCGGACGGCGCGCCGGTGCCTACAGCGCGGTCAACTACGGCGTCCGACCGCTCGGCGCGCTTGTCGGTGGCGCGTTGGGCACCACCATCGGGCTACGACCGACCCTGGTCGTCGCCGGCCTCGGTGGTGTGCTCGCCGTGCTGTGGCTGCTCGCGTCACCGGTGCGCCACATCAGGACCCTGGACGACCAGACGGCCTGATGTGGCCCGGATGCGCGACCGCCGCCGCGGTCGTTGGGCGCGGCGGGCCGGTCAGCTGGTTTCCGCCAGCAGCAGTCCGGCCAGCTCGGTGGGCTGGGAGATCATCGGCCAGTGGCCGGTGGCCATCGTGGCCAGTCGCCACGTGTCGCTGGTCAGCAGCTTGGCCACGGTGTCGTTGGGCTCAGGCCCGTCGAGCAGGCACTTGATGTACGTCGCCGGAAGCTCGCCCAACGGCCGGGTCAGCACGGCCGGCTCGCTCAGCGTGGCACCCGGATGCGGCGTGGAGCCCTCGATCAGGCGGGTGACCTGCTCGTCGGTGAGCCCCTGACCGTCGAAGTCGGCCGCAGCGAGCGGCGGCCAGTAGCCGCCGTTGTCGGCGATCAGCGCCTCGAACGCCGACTGCCCCTGCCACCAACCGGACGCGAACGACCCGCCGTCGACCGGCACCTCCGAGTCGACGAAGACCACCCTGGTCAGCCGGTCACCGATCCGCTCGGCGGCCTGACCCACCGGAATGCCCGAGTAGCTGTGCCCGACCAGCACCACATCGCGCAGGTCGCGCCGCTCGACCTCGTCGACGATGTCCCGCACGTGGGTCTGCTGGCCAGCGGCCACGCCCTGCCGCTCGGCGAGACCCGAGAGGGTCAACGGGTAGGTGTCGTGCCCGGCGGCACGCAGTGGCGGCACGACCTCGTCCCATGCCCACGACCCCAGCCACGCCCCTGCCACCAACACGAATTCAGCCATGGCCGGGACCCTAGCGCCGCCCTACGACAGCCTGGCGGGTCAGGGCCAGGTGCGGGCCTGCGCCGCGAAGACCTCCGGTGCGCTCGCCGCCGGCAGCACGCACAGGAGATGCCCACCGGGGGCCCGCAGGATCCGACACTCCAACCACCGCGACACCTCGGTGGCGCCCAGGTCGATCAGGCGGGCGGTCTCGGCCGACACGTCGTCGGTCTCGATGTCGAGATGGTAGCGCGGCGCGTCGTCCACCGCCTGCACGGCCGTGACCAGCCCCGGCAGCGCCTCGTGCAGGCCGACGAACTGCGGCTCCGCCGGATCGGACCGGGTGGTGACGCCGAGCGCGGCCGACCAGAACTCCGCCGCCTGTGCGGCCTCCGCCTCGGGGGCGTCGATCAGCAGGGCGTAGACGCGGCTCCGGTGCATGCGAGGCAGCATATCGGCGGGGGTGCGCTCCGCCGTGGCTCAGTGGCGGCGGAGGGGCGTCGACGAGCATCCGGTAGATCCACACCGGAGCTCAGCCGACCGGCGGCGCCGGGGGACCGACCTGGGCGGCGAGCCGCTTCGGGGCCATGATGCGGTAGCTCTCGGTGAGCAACTCACCCACCTCCTCCCAGTCGGTCTTCCCGTCCAGGATGATGCCCATCACGTTCGGGCTCCAGTCCGGTTTGTAGAAGGGGTGCCCAGTGGCGAGGAGACCGGCGATCTCGTCGAGTGGCGACCGGAAGGTCAGCAGGCAGGCGGGCTGGTCGAGTGCGGCGGCCCGCGCGAGGACCGGCTGGCGATCGGGGTCGACGGTGAGCACGTGGGCGATGGTCCGCTTGCGGATCCGCCAACGGGTGCCCACCCAGGCGGGCTCCTCGTAGGTCTCCGGCAGCCCCAGGCAGATCGGCCGCAGCCGGCCGAGGACCTCGGGCGGGACGTCTCCGGGTTCGGTCACGGGCAGCGACCCTAGCCGGCCGGTGTGACAAGTTCCGCTCGTCGACCGCCGTCCGGCCCGGTGGTGCGCGCCCCGTCGATCCGTCAGGATGGGCCGTGGCGACCCTGGGCCGTCGTCCAGGCTCGACCCACCCCCGTGCCCCTGAGGAGTGCCGTGCCGTCCACCCTGCTCTCCCGCCGAGACCTCGACTTCCTGTTGCACGACTGGTTGGGGGTGTGCCAACTCGTCGAGCGTCCCCGCTACGCCGAGCACTCCCGGGAGACCTTCGACGACGCCCTGGACCTCGCCGAGCGGGTGGCCACCGAGCAGTTCGCCCCGCACAACCGCGCCGCCGACCTCGCCGAGCCCACCTTCGACGGGCAGCGGGTGCGGCTCATCCCGCAGGTCCGCGCGGCACTCGACAGTTTCGCCGAGACGGGCCTGCTCACCGCCGGGCTGGACGCCTCGGTCGGTGGCCTGCAACTGCCGCACGCCGTCGCGGCGGCCTGTTTCACCTGGTTCCAGGCGGCAAACGTGGCCACCTCGGCGTACCCGTTCCTCACCCTGGGCAACGCCAACCTGCTGCTGGCACACGGCAGCGCCGAGCAGGTGGACACCTACGTCCGGCCCATGCTCGACGGCCGGTTCTTCGGCACCATGTGCCTGTCCGAGCCGCACGCCGGCAGCTCACTCGCCGACATCACCACGCGGGCCGAGCCTCAGGCGGACGGCACGTACCGGCTCTTCGGCACCAAGATGTGGATCTCCGGTGGCGATCACGAGCTGGCCGAGAACATCGTCCACCTGGTGCTGGCGCGGATCCCCGGCGGTCCGGCCGGCGTGAAGGGCATCTCGCTGTTCATCGTGCCCAAGGTGCTCGTCGGCCCGGACGGGTCACTCGGCGACCGCAACGACGTCGTGTTGGCCGGGCTCAACCACAAGATGGGGTTCCGGGGGACCACGAACACCCTGCTCAACTTCGGCGACGGCGGGCACACCCCCGGCGGTCGCGCCGGTGCGGTCGGCCACCTGGTCGGCGCGCCGCACCAGGGCCTGGCCCAGATGTTCCACATGATGAACGAGGCCCGGATCGGGGTCGGGGCCGGCGCGACCGCGCTGGGCTACACCGGCTATCTCAAGAGCCTGGCGTACGCCAGGGAGCGGCCGCAGGGCCGTCCGGTCGGTGCGAAGGACCCGGCGACGGCGCAGGTGCCGATCATCGACCACCCCGACGTACGACGGATGCTGCTGGCGCAGAAGAGCTACGTGGAGGGCGCGCTGGCGCTTGTGCTCTACTGCGCCCGGCTGCTCGACGAGCAGCAGACCGCCCCCGCCGAGGCGGACCGCGAGCGCGCGCACCTGCTGCTGGACGTGCTCACCCCGATCACCAAGAGCTGGCCGTCGCAGTGGTGCCTGCATGCCAACGACCTGGCGATCCAGGTGCTCGGAGGCGCCGGGTACACCCGCGATCACGACGTGGAGCAGCACTACCGGGACAACCGGCTCAACCCGATCCACGAGGGCACCCACGGCATCCAGGCGTTGGACCTGCTGGGCCGCAAGATGACCATGCGGGGCGGCGCTGGCCTCGCCGAGCTGACCGCGACGATCGGCGACACCGTCGAGCGGGGCCGAAAGGTCGGCGGCGAGGTGGCCGACCTGGCGGACCGGCTGGCCGCCGCGGTGGACCGCACGACCGCCGTCACCCGTCGGCTGTGGGCCGACGGCGACCCGGTGCTCGCACTGGCCAACGCCACCGCCTACCTGGAGGCGGTCGGGCACGTCGTGATCGCGTGGATGTGGTTGGAGCAGGTGTTGGCGCTGCCGCCGGAGGAGGCCGGCGACGCGTTCCACGCTGGCAAGCGCCAGGCCGCGCGTTACTTCTTCCGTGTCGAGTTGCCCCGCACCGGCCCGCAGTTCGACCTGCTGGACAGCCGGGACCGGACGACCCTCGACATGCGCCCGGACTGGTTCTGAGCGTGCCGGATGTCAGCGTCGGCGGCTCTGGTGCTGCATCGCCTGCCGCCCCTTGACCACGCCCAGGATGATCACGATCACCAGCGCGATCAGACCGATGATGATCAGCCAGCGGACGGCCTCGAGGATCAGCCCGAGCAGGATCAGCACGCCGGCGACCACACCGACGACCCAGAGCAGTGCACGCATGTCCACCTCCGGTAACCGGCCGCGCCTGGTGCGGCGGGCACGGTGTGACCTTTCCCGATCCGGCCGCCACCATGCGCGCGTGAGGTGAAAGGCGCTGCTTGTGATCGAGGGCGGGCCCCGCCGGCCGGCTCAGCCTTCGGCGCGCGCCACGTAGACCGTGTTGGCGGACTCACCGCCGGTGAGCGGGTTCGCGAACGGCACGACGTGCGCCCGTACGCTCGAGAACACCTCGGAGAGCGCCGCGGTGAACTCGGCGTCCGGCGGGTCGTCCGACCAGAGCGCGAAGACCCCCTCGGGGCGCAGCAGGGCGGCCAGCCGACGCAGCCCGGCCGGCGGGTAGAACGCCGCGTGGCTGGGGTGCAGGACGTTGCGCGGGGAATGGTCGACGTCGAGCAGCACGGCGTCGAACCGCCGCCCGGGCACGTCGGCGTCGAACCCGGTAGTGCCGGCCACCGCCGCGAAGAAGTCGGCCTGCACGAACCGGGTCCGCGGGTCCTCGGCGAGCCCTGCCGCGAACGGCAGCAGACCCCGACGGTGCCAGTCGATCACGTCCTCGATCGCCTCGACCACCAGCAGCGAACGCACCCGTGGGTCGCCGAGCGCCGCGCAGGCGGTGTAGCCCAGCCCGAGACCGCCGACCACCACGTCGAGCGAGTCACCGGCCACTTCGGCGAGCCCCAGCCGGGCCAGCTCGATCTCCGCGACCGGGAACAGGCTGGACATCAGGTACTCGTCGTCGAGCTTGACCTCGTACACCTCGACCTGGAGGGCCGGATCCCGGCGCCGGCGCAGGCTGATCGCGCCGATCGGGGTCTCCCGCCAGGCCAGCTCCTCGAAACGCGCGCCCACGGGTGCCCTCTCGCCGCCGGATTCGTCCCCGGATGGTACCGGTTGCCCCGGTGCCGGACACGCAGGGTCCCGAGACATCGACGCAACGCTTATTCTGTGCCCGGCCGATCCACCGGAAGGGACCTCATGCCGTCGCGGCAGGACCAGCTGCACTCGTACCAGTTCAGCGTTCAGCGGGCGGTCGCCGCTCTGGTCATGCGGGAGACCGACCCCGCGCAGTCGCCGTTTCGGCGGCTGGCCGGGGCCGGCCTCGCCAGCGTCCTGGTCGCGGCGATCGGGCTCGGCGGCTTCGCGCTCTACGGCCTGTTCGCCGGGGGTGGCAAGGGCTGGCGCGACCCGGGTGCGGTGATCGTGGAGAAGGAGTCCGGTGCCCGGTTCGTCTATCGCGAGCAGAAGCTGCACCCGGTGCTCAACTACGCCTCGGCGCTGCTGATCGTCGGCGCGGACCGGTCCAAGACCGTGCTTGTCTCCCGCCGCACGATCGACGGCGTGCCGCGCGGGCTGCCGCTGGGCATCGCCGACGCGCCGGATTCGCTGCCCGCCCCCGGCCGGCTGGCCACGGCGGGGTGGACGGTCTGCTCGACGGCTCCCGGAGGTGAGACGCCCCGCTCCGCGCTGCTGATCGGCACCGAGGCCGGCGGCGGCCGGCTGCTGGGCGACGAGGCGTTGCTGCTGCGGCACCCCGACGGCGGGCTGCACCTGGTCTGGCACCAGCGGCGTTACCTCGTCCGCGATCCCAGCCGGGTGCTGGCGGCGCTCGCCACCACCCGCGCGCAGGCGGTGGCGGTGGCGCCCGCGCTGCTCAACTCCCTGCCCGCCGGCAGCGACCTCGCCCCGCTCGACCTGCCCGGGCTGGGTCAGCCCGCCTCCCGGGTGCCGGACGCCGCGATCGGCACGGTCTACCTGGTGAGCAACTCCGGTGGCGGCCGGCAGTACGCGGTGGCCGTCGACGCCGGCGTGGCCGGCATCACCGAGTTGCAGGCCGGGCTGTTGCTGGCCCGCACCGGGCAGGGTGAGCCGGTGCCGATGACGTTGGGCCGATTCGCCGCGCTGCCCATGGTGCCCGACCTCGCGCCGAGCGGCGCGAACGCCCCACCGCCGACCCCGCCCCGGCTGGCGGCTGGCGACGACGGGGCCCTCTGCACCCGCGTCACCGACGACGGCGGGGTTGCCGAGGTGCGCTGGGGCGTACCGCTGCGGGACCTGGCGGCCACACCGCGGACCGCGCCCGGCGGCGGCGCGGTGCTGGCCGACCACGTGGTGGTGGAGCCGGGTCGTGGCGCGGTGGTCGAGGCCGCCGCGGCGCCCGGCGCGTCCGGCGGCGCGGTGTCCGTGGTCACCGACCTGGGCCGACGCTACGTGCTGGCCGACCGGGAGGTGCTGCCGATGCTCGGCTACCGCGAGGTGCGCCCGGTGCGGCTGCCCGCCGGGCTGGTCAGCCTGGTGCCCGCCGGCGCCACCCTCGACCCGGCCGCCGCCCGCGCCGTCGCCGCCCCGGACTGAGGGGCGACGCCGCCCGACCGGGCCGGGTGTCAGTCGGCCGGGCGGCGCAGGACGCTCACCGCGAACGGGGCGTCGTCGCGCCACGGGCGCAGGTCCCAGGTGGCGAAGCGCTGCTCCACGCGCAGCCCGGCGGCCACCGCGTCGGCGTCGAACGCGGTCAGCGGGTAGCCGCGCTCGGTGCCGAAGCCCACCGTCAGCACGCCGTCGGGCCGCAGGTGCTCAGCGACCCGGCGCAGCACCTCCGGCTCGGTGCCGACGGCGACGAAGGCGAGGACGTTGCCGGCCAGCACCGCCGCGTCGAACGGCTCCGCCTCACCCATCGCCGGCAGGTCAAGCTCGGCCAGGTCGGCGACCAGCCACGTCGGGCCGGGATAGTCGACGCGGGCGGCAGCCACCAGGGCGGGGTCGGCGTCCACCCCGACCACTGTGTGGCCGCGCTGGGCCAGCGCGGCACCGACGCGGCCGGTGCCGCTGCCGGCGTCGAGAATCCGGGAGCCGGGCGCGACAAGGGTGTCCACAAGTCGGGCCTCGCCGGCCAGGTCCGCGCCCTCGGCCGCGAGTTTCCGGAACCGATCGATGTACCACTGCGAGTGCTCGGGACCGGTGTCGGTCGCCCAGCGGGTCGGGTTGGCCATACGGCCACCGTAACCGGGCCGGTGGGGATGCGGCCGGTGACCCGGGGGAGACGGTCATCCCTTCTCCGCGCCGCTGGTGAGCCCCTCGGTGAGCAGCCGCTCGCTGGCGAAGAAGAGGATCACGATGGGCAGGGTGAGCACGACCGAGCCGGCCATCAGCACCGTCTTGGGCACCTCCACCCCGTCGGAGAGCAGGGACAACCCGAGCGACACCGTCCACCGGTTGGGTTTGTCGATAAGGAACAACAGGGCGAAGAGGAACTCGTTCCAGGCGATCATGAAGTCGTAGAGCGCGACCGCCATGATCGACGGCATCGCGAGGGGCAGGCTGACGCGGCGGATGATGCCGAGTCGACCCGCGCCGTCGATGGCGGCGGACTCCTCCAGACTGACCGGGATGGTCTCGAAGTAGTTCCTCAGCATGTAGACCGACACCGGCAACGTCTGCGAGATGTAGACCAGCACCAGGCCGAACAGCGAGCCGCGCAGGTCGACGAGGCTGAACGCCACGAACAGTGGGATCGCGATGACGATCGACGGGAACAGGTAGACCGCCAGGAACAGGAAGTCGACCTGCCGCCGGCCGAAGAACCGCAGCCGGGCCACCGCGTACGCGCCGGGGATCGCCACCAGCAGGGTGAGCACGGTCGCCGCGACCGCGACCAGCCCACTGTTGCGGATGAAGGTGAGGAACCCCTGGCCCCCGTCGTCGGTGGCCTTGAGGACCTCGGCGTACGTGGCCACGGTCAGCTCACCGAAGCCGACGAGCAGCGCGCCGGGGTCGAGCAGCAACTTCTCGATGGGACGCACCGAGAGCACAAGCATGTAGTAGAAGGGGAAGACGGTGACCACCAGGAACGCGGCGATCACCAGGCGGCGTAGCCAGCGCAGGCTGACCGTCTCGACCATGTCCCGGTCCATCAGCTCACCCTCCGTCCGAAGAAGCGCAGATAGATCACCACGAACACGATGAGCACCACGGCCAGCACCACCGCCTGCGCGGAGGCCGCGCCGATGTCGGTGCGGGCGGTGAGGAACTCGTACACCCGCACGCTGACCACCTCGGTGCCGGCGGCGCCACCGGTGAGCAGGTAGACGTCGTCGAACTTGTTGAACGTCATGATGAAGCGCAGCACGCCCAGCAGGGCGATCACCGGCAGCAGTTGCGGCAGCAGGATGTGCCGGAACCGTTGGGTGGGGGTCGCGCCGTCGACCCGGGCGGCCTCCTCCAACTCACCTGGCACCGCCTGGAGCCGGGCCAGCAGGAACAGGAACGCGAACGGGAAGTATCGCCACGCCTCGAAGGCGATGACAGTGCTCAGCGCCGTCGACTCCTGGGACAGGAACGGCACCGGAGTGTCCCAGCCCAGCAGGCGCTGGCCCCACGCGTTGACGATGCCGAGCTGCGGGTCGAGCATCACCTGCCACACGAACGTCACCGCGACCACCGGCGCCACGTACGGCAACAGCATGGACGCCCGGACCAGCGTGCGGCCCCGGAACGGCCGGCGGACCACCAGGGCGGCCACCAGACCGAGCAGGATCGACCCGACGGTGCCGCCGATGCTGTAGATCAGCGTGACCCACAGCGTCTCGGCGAAGCCGGGGGTGTGCAGCACCCGGTCGAAGTTGTCCATCGTGAACTCGCCGAACAGACCGGTCTTGCGCAACGTGGCGAGCCGGACCCGCTGGAAGGCGAGCACCACGGTCCACACGATCGGAATGCCGATGACCGCGATGGTGACGAGCAGGGTCGGTGCGACGAGCGCGAGCCCGGCACGGGATTCGCGGCGGCGCAGGGTCAGTGGGCGACGGCGGCCGGCCCGTCCCGGCCGCTCCCGGCTGGGGGAGCGGCCGGTGTCGGGCGCGGTGGTGGTCAATTGACGCCCGCCTTGATGGCCTCGACGTCCTTCTTGGCCCGGCCGGCGGCGGCCGCGGCATCGGACTTGCCGGAGTAGACGTCGGTCAGCGCCTTGGGCACCGGTAGCTCACCGAGCATGGCGCCGACCAGCTTGCCCTGCCCCTGGGTGAGCCCCCACCGCTGGAAGGTGTCCGGGCTGCGGCGCAGGGCGGCGAGCACCTCCTCGCCGAACACGTCGGTGAGGGGCTTCTTCGCGTCCACGCCGGCCTGGCTGGTGTTCCAGGCGGTGAGGTACGCCTCGGGCTCGGCCGTGGTGCCCTTGCGGACCGGGAAACGGCCCTCGGGGGACATGCCGAACCAGCGCGGGTATCCGTCGCTGAGCATGTACTCCACGAAGGACTTGGCCGGGTCGGCCACGGCGCCGTCGAGAACCGCCCACGAGCTGATCTCGCCGTACTGTGCCGGCTCGGTGCCGTTCGGGCCCTTGATCGCGGTGACGAACCCGCTGTTCTTCGCGAGGAACGCCGGGTCGGTCTGACACTGTGGGCAGGTGGGCCTGGCGTCGTTGCGCAGCCCGGCCAGCTCGTCGAGGATGAACGGCGACCAGATGACCATGGCCGCCTTGCCGGCGAAGTACGTTGCCCGGGTGGTGTCCACGTCCTGGGCGCCCTTCACCGAGCTGGTGCGGATCAGGTCGCCGTAGAAGCGGATCGCCTCGACGCACTGGGGTGAGTCGAGGGTGACCTTTCCGGAGTCGTCGGTGAGCTGGCAGCCGTTGGCGAGTGCCAGGTGCTCGAAGGTCTGCTGGGTGAACACGTCGCTGGCGGAGGTCGCCGCGGTGATCCCGGCGACGCCGCCGGTGTTGAGTTTCGCCGCGGCGTCGGTGATCCGCTCGTACGTGTCGGGGGCGGGCAGGCCGGCGGCGGCGAACAGGTCCTTGCGGTAGACGAGCAGCTGCCCCCACCCGTCGCTGGGGACGGAGAGCTGCTTGCCGTCGTCGGAGGTCAGCTCCAGCGCCCGGGGGGAGAACGTCTGCTTGCCCAGCTTGTCGACGACCTCCGCGTTCGCCGATGCGTGCAGCAGCTCGTTGCCGGCGAGCGTACGGATGCCGGCCAGGGAGACCGAGCCGACCACGTCGGGCAGGTCGCCGGCCGCGGCGTTGGCGGCGATCAGGGAGGGGAACTGGTCCTCGTTTACGGTCACGAGGTCGACCTGGATCCCGGTTTTGGCGGTGAAGTCGGCGATGATCGCCTTGGTGGCGGTGACCCGGTCGGCGACGTCTTCCAGGCTCCAGACGGTGATTTTTTTGCTGTTGCTGTCTGGTTCGTCGTCGCCGCAGGCCAGCAGGGTGGACGCTGTCAGTGCCATGATCAGGGTGGTGGCGAGTATCCGCCTCGGAGGTGCTGACATCGGTGGCACTCCTCTCGAAGGGTACATGACGGATTCAACACCTTCGATTGATCAATAACAAGACATATGGCGATTTTTTGCTATCCTGGAGCCCAGTGCTACCGGGATGTGACACATGGGCAACTGGGTCGTCTCTCTCGCCGGGCCTCGACGGATCAGCCTCGAGCCCTGCCCACCGGATCCGCTCGGCCCCGGTCAGGTCCGGGTCCGCACCTGCTACTCGGGCATCTCCGCCGGCACCGAGCTGACCCTCTACCGGGGCAGCAATCCCCGGCTCAGCAAGGACTGGGACGACACCGCCCGGATGTTCGTCCCCCGGCAGACCCCGGTTCCCTACCCGCTGATCGGCTTCGGCTACGAAGAGGTCGGCGAGATCATCGAGGTGTCCCCGGAGGTCACCGACCGGCACCCGGGGCAGCTCGTGTGGGGCATCTGGGGGCACCGGGCCGAGGCGGTGCTCACCGCCGGCGCGGTCCGTCCCCTCCCCGCCGGGCTGGACCCGCTCGCCGCCGTCTTCGCCCGGCCCGGCGCCATCGCGCTGACCGCCGTGCTCGCCGGTGACCTGCACCTCGGCGACTGGGTCGGTGTCTTCGGGCAGGGCGTCATCGGGCTGCTCGCCACCCGACTCGCCGTGCTCTCCGGCGCCCGGGTGGTGGCCGTCGACCCGGTGCCCGCTCGGCTGGCGCACGCCACCCGCTACGGCGCGAGATGCACTGTGGACGCCCGCGTCGACACCGCCGCTGCCGTGCTGCGTCGGGCCACCGACGGTCGGGGCGCGGACGTCTGCCTGGAGTTGTCCGGCGCGTACCCGGCGCTGCACGAGGCGATCCGGTCCACCGCACACGCCGGACGGGTGGTGGCCGCCGGCTTCTACCAGGGCCAGGCCGATGCGCTCGGCCTCGGCGAGGAGTTCCACCACAACCGCATCCAGTTGGTGGCCGCCCAGGTCTCCGGGCCCACCCCCGCGCCGAGCATGGCCGGCCGGTGGACCGGAGACCGGGTGGCGCAGACCTTCATGGATCTGGTGGCTGAACACCGCCTCGACCCGATGCCGCTGGTCAGCCACATCGTCGACGCCAGCGCCGTCGCCGACGCCCTCGCGCTGCTCGACCGCGGCGCCGGTGACGTCCTCCAAGTGGTGTTGAGGTTCTAAATGACCACCATCGCGCTGGCCTGCCAGGAACAACTCCTGCCGGGCACCGACCTGACCCAGAAGTACGCGCTCGCGATCGCCCTCGGCTACCAGGGCATCGAGTTACGCGGGCGCGGCGACCTCGCGTTCGCCCGCCGCCTGCCGGAGCTGCGCCGGGCCCGCGCCGGCGGGGCCGTGCTGCCCACCGTCTGCGTCGAGATGGACCACTTCATCGGCGACTTCGACCCGGCCCGCTCCGCCGACGCCGTCCGTAACCTGCGCTCGCAGCTCTCGGTGATCGCCGAGCTGGGCGGCGTCGGGGTGATGACCCCGGCGTCCTGGGGGATGTTCTCCCGCCGGCTACCACCGTTCGAGCCGCCGCGTTCGCCGGCCGGTGACCGGCAGGTCCTCCTCGACGCCCTCGGCGAGCTGGGCGAGCACGCCAGGTCCGAGGGGGTCACCCTCTTCCTCGAACCCCTCAACCGGTACGAGGACCACATGGTCAACCGTCTCGACGAGGCGGTCGCGCTCTGCGCCGCGCTCGGGATGCCGTCGGTCCGGGTGGTCGCCGACACCTTCCACATGAACATCGAGGAGGACGACATGCACCGCGCGCTGCGTGCCGCCGCGCCGTACCTCGGGCACGTGCAGGTCAGCGACTCCAACAGGTGCCAGCCCGGTGCCGGGCACCTGGACTGGCCGGCGCTGCTGCGGACCCTGCTGGAGCTGGACTACCGGGGCTGGCTGGCCCTGGAGTGCCGGCTGCGCGGCGACCCGGTCCGGGCCCTGCAACAGGCCGCGACGGTCCTGCGACACGCGCAGCCCCGCGAGGCCGCCGCGTGACCGCCGGCGGTGTGACGGCCGACGCCGACCCCGCCCGCACCGGCGGGCCGGCCGACGTCGCCGGGCTGCGCCAACTCGCCGTCGACACGCTCGACGCCAACTGGGAACGCGACCACACCGTGCCCTCGCGCACCCTCTACCCGCACCAGTGGAGCTGGGATTCGGCCTTCATCGCGATCGGGCTGGCCCAGGTCCGCCCCGAGCGCGCCTGGCGGGAGCTGGCGAGCCTCTTCCGGGCCCAGTGGGCCGACGGGCGGGTGCCGCACATCGTATTCAACCCGGCGATGCGGGTCGGCACGTACTTCCCCGGCCCGGAGCTGTGGCGCTCGGCGAGCGTCGCGGGCACGCCCGCCGTGGACACCTCAGGTCTGGTCCAGCCACCGGTGCACGCGCTCGCGGCGTGGCTGGCGTACCAGCGGGCGCCCGATCCCGCCGGCCTGGCCGCGCTGCGCCGGCTCTATCCCGCGCTTGTCGCCCAGCAGCGCTACCTGGCGACGCGGCGAGACGTGGCAGGTGACGGGCTGGTCTGCATCGTGCACCCGTGGGAGTCCGGGTTGGACAACAGCCCGGCCTGGGACGAGCCGATGGCTGCCGTCGCGGCGGAGGCGGCCGTGATGCGCGCGTACCGTCGGCACGACACCGCGCACGCCGACGCCGCGCACCGCCCCACGGACCTGGATTACGCGCGCTACCTGGCGATCGTCGCGGCCTACCGGGACCACGGCTATTCCGACCGCCGGCTGGCCGACGGTCATCCCTTCCTGGTGGAGTGCCCGCTGTTCAACGCGGCGTTCGGGTCCGCCGAACACGCCCTCGCCGAGATCGCCGTGCTCGTCGGCGCCGACCCGGGGCCGCACCGGGCTCGCGCGGCCCAGGTCACCGAGGCGCTGCTCCGCCGGCTCTACGACCACGACACCGGGACGTTCCAGCCCCGTGACCTGCGCACCGACCGGTTGGTAAGCGCCCGTACCGTGCTCGGGTTGACGCCGCTGATCCTGCCCGACCTGCCCGCGCGGCAGGCCGACGCGCTGGCCGTCGAGGCCCGCTCGGCGCGGTTCGGGGTGGCCCGGCGAATGGACCGGCCGTTGCCCACCTACGACCGCACCGCCCGTGACTTCGAGCCGCTGCGCTACTGGCGGGGACCGAGTTGGCTGAACATCGGCTGGCTGGTCCGGCGCGGGCTGCTCGCGCACGGGCACCCGGAGCTGGCCGCCGGGCTGCGGCGTTCGATGATCGACCTGGTCAGCGGGGCCGGCTGCCACGAGTACTTCCACCCGGACACTGGCGCCGGGCTGGGCTCGCCGGCGTTCAGTTGGACCGCCGCGCTGCTGCTCGACCTGCTGGCCGAGTGATCGCGCCCCTGCTGGTAGCGTGCCCGATCTTCGACCGGAAGGGGCGGCGTGCGCGAGATCGACAAGGTGGCCTGGATCCTCATCGAGGACGGGCGGGTGCTGAGCACCCGGTCGGCGGGCAAGGACGTCTGGTATCTGCCGGGCGGCAAGCGTGAGCCGGGAGAGACCGACCTGGAGACGCTGCGCCGGGAGATCGACGAGGAGTTGAGCGTCGACGTGGACGTGGACCACGCCGTGCACGTGGGCACCTTCACCGCGCAGGCGCACGGGCACGCGGGCGGTGTCACCGTACGGATGACCTGCTACCGGGCCGGTTACCAGGGACGGCTGCGGCCAGCCAGCGAGATCGCCGAGATGGCCTGGCTCGGCTACGCCGACCGGCACCGTACCTCGCCCGTCGACCACCTCATCTTCGACCACCTGCGGGCCGAGGACCTCCTGCGCTGACGGCGCCGTTTGTCGCGCCCGGCCGGGGGTAACCGCCCGGACGTGACCGACCGCGACGGGTTCCCGTACTTCATCGACGCGGTGTCCCGCCGGTCCGGCCTGCCGGCCGAGCAGGCCGCCGCACTCGCCCGCGCCGTACTCCAGACGTTGGCCGAGCGGGTGACCGGCGGCGCGCCCGACGACCTCGTCGGGCACCTACCGAACGAGGTCGAGGGCTACCTGACGGGCCCGGCCCCGGACCTGACGGGACCTCTCCCGGACCTGCCCGGCTCTGTCCCGAATCGGGCCGGGGCGATTCTGGACCCGGCCGGGTTGGGCGGACCGGATGACGGTGTGGACGGGCTGGACACCGGCGTCGGGCTGGAGGTCGGCGGGGCCGCCCCGGGTTCTCCACCACCGGACGCCGGCCCGGCGGAGTTCCTACGTCGGGTGGAAGAGCGCGCCGGAGTTGACCCGGCTACCGCCCGAGCGGGAACCGGCGCGGTCTTCGGCACGTTGCGGTCGGCGATGACCGTACGGGAGTTCCGGCAGTTGGTGGCGCGACTGCCGCGCGACGGCGACGCTCCGCGATACCTGCCCTGAGCCGCGCCGCGCCGTGCGGCCCCGGAACACGAGCCACTCATCGCGCCGACGGCGCCGTCCGCGCGCATCTGATCACGGGCTCACGTCCCGGAGTCGGACAGCTCCTCCGGCTCGGTGACCCACGCGGAGAACACCGGCACCCCGTGCCACGGCCCGGTCGTCCCGTCCGGCCGGGCGTCGGTGGCGAGGGCCACCACGGCGTACGGATGGCCGAAGCGCAGCTCCGCGGTGCGGGCCACGCCCTCCGGCGGCAGGCTGACCAACCCGAACATCCCGGTCACCGCGGCCGCCTCGAAGCCGTACCGGCCGTAGCGGGCCAGCGCCGTCTGTCGTGCCTCGAAGCCCCGCACCGGTTGGGCAAGCGCTCCCGCCAGCGCCACCGTCGCCGCCGGAAAGCCCAGCTCCGCAGCGCTCAGGTCGTGCTCGCTGCGGGCCGACCAGCAGGGGAGCACCGCGGTGTGCCGTTCCTCGCGACCGTCGCGGGCCCGGGTCCGGACCCGCTCCTCGCTCAGCGTCCACAGCGGTGTCTCGCCGAGCGGCAGGTCGAACAGCGATCGGCTGCCGGCCGGCGGCGTGCCGTCGGCCGCGCCGACGCTGAGGTCGTACGCGACGGCCAGCACCTCGGCGGGCGACACCTGCGGTGCGGCGGCCACCGAGAGGACGACAAGCCCCGCGCCGTCGCTGCTCTGGGCGGGCGCGGCGTGCACGATCACGTCGCCGACAGGCGTGCCGGACACGATGGCGCACCGGTGGCCGTGGGTCGGGCTGCGCAACACCTGGCGTAGCCGCCGCGTCCAGGCGCTGCCGACGCCGAGCGCGCGGGCGTCGGCGGCGTCGAACGGCGTCGCCCAGGAGATCCGGGTGGCCAGCGCGCTGGCCAGGGCGAAGACCACGTCCGGGCCGACCTTCAGGGGGAACGTGTCGATCAGACCGTCGGTGTGCGCGCACGCCCAGGCGTCCAACCCGGCCTGGTCGGGCAGCGCACCGACCTCGGTCGTCGCGGGCAGCGTGGCCCGCCAACCGGCCGACCCGCCGCCGCCCTGGCCCGCCCGGTGCCAGAGCGCGGTGGCGGACGCGACAAGCGGATGCGGCGCGTCCAGTAGCGTTCGGGCGACCTCCGCCGCGCTGGCCAGGTCGGTGCCCAGAGCGCGAGCCAGGTCCTCGGCGGCCGGGTCGGCGTCGGCCGCGGTGGCGCAGACCGCGAGCAGCAGCCAGGCGCCGAGCGGGGAGGCGACGTGGTGCCGGTCGCCGATCGTGGCGTGCAACCGCGCGGCGTACGCGGCGAGTGGCCCGTGCGGAACGGTCGTCATGCCCCCACTCTGCCCGCCGGCCCGGCTCACGACCACAGCTCGAAGGGCTCGTCGATCTCCTCGCCAGCCAGGAAGGGTGTGATCAGCCGGGGGAGTTGACCGGGGTAGAACCGGTCCGGGCTGGCCACCACCTCCGGCAGCGGCCACCAGCGGAAGTCGAAGTAGTCCTCCCGCTCGTAGTCGAGGCGGTGCGCCTCGTCCACGTCCGGGCCGGGGCCCGCGAGTCGTACGCTGACGACGACCTCGTCCTGGACGTGCCGCACCTGACGGTGCAGGAAACTCGCCCGCCGTCGCCAGCTCGGTGCGCCCAGCTGGTCGGCGGCGACCACGATGCCGGTCTCCTCGCGTAGCTCGCGCACCGCCGTGTCGCGGTAGGTCTCCCCGGGGTCCATGCCGCCACCCGGCAGCTCCCACCACCTGCCCAGCCGGGGATGGTCGGGGTCGTGGGTGTGGAACAGCAACACCCGTTCGGTGTGGTCGACGACCACCACCCGCACCGCACGCCGTTCGAGGATCGGCAGGTCGTCGGGTACGTCAATCATCGGCCCAGTCTGCCGCAGCAACTCCCACGCCGGTGGCCGGCGCGGCGACCGGTAGGCTGCCCGCCGTGGCTGGTCTGTTGAGGAATGTCGCGGCGCGTATCTCCCGGGTGGGCGCGGTGATCCCGTCGCCCCGGCGTACCGGGCCGGCGCCCGCGCAGGTGGCCCGCCGCCGTCAGGTGAGCGCGTTGCAGCGACGGGAGCTGACCTACGCCCCGGAGCGGGACGGTCAGGCCGACCCCGGCGAGATCGTCTGGACGTGGGTGCCGTACGAGGACGATCCCCGGCAGGGCAAGGACCGGCCGGTGCTTGTCGTCGGGCGGCACAGTCGGACGCTGTTCGGGCTGATGCTGTCCAGTCAGAGCGAGCGGGACGGGCAGCGGCACTGGTTCGCGCTCGGGCCGGGTGAGTGGGACCGGGACAACCGGCCGAGCTGGGTTCGGCTGGACCGGGTGCTCACCATGCGGGAGGACAGCATCCGCCGCGAGGGCGCCGTGTTGGATCGGCCCCGCTTCGACCGGGTCGGGCAGGCGCTGCGCGCGGGCTACGGCTGGCGCTGACCGCGCGCCCGGCGCGGTTGCCCCTGTCGAGCTGCTCGCCGGGCGCTGACGGTGGTGCTCGGTGCGTGCCTACTCGCGGCTCGGGCCGACCGCGGCGCCCTGCGCGTCGGGCGGTGGGTACGGCCGGTCGGCGAGCAGTCGTGCCAGGTGCGCGGTATTGAGTGCCAGGGCCTTCGTGGTGCGGCCGGTCGTGTCGGGCTTGGGACCGACGTCGCGGTAGTCCACCTTGTGCAGTGCCTCGCCGACCCAGTAGGTCGCGGCGGCGGCGGCGAGGGTGAATCCGACCTCGTTGAGCGCCTGCTGCACCTCGCCGATGGTGTGGTGCGCGCCGTCCTCGTTGCCGACGACGGCGACGCCGGCCACCTTGCCGTAGGTGAGCAGCCGACCGGCGTCGTCGGTCTCGGACAGCTCGGCGTCCAGGCGTTCGAGGACCATCTTGCAGACGCTGGCCGGCTGACCGAGCCAGATCGGCGTGGCGATGATGAGCACCTGGGCCGCCAGCAGCTTGGCACGGATCGCCGGCCAGCCGTCGCCGTCGCCCTCGTCCGTGGATACCCCGAAGCGCACGTCGTGGTCGACGACCCGGACCAGCTCGCCCTCGACGCCCTGCGCGGCCAACTCGGCCAGCACCTCCCGACCGAGCTGCTCGGAGCTGGACGGGGCCGGTGACGGCTTGAGGGTGCAGTTGAGCACGAGGGCGCGAATCGTCGCCACGTCGGTTCCTTCCCGGCAGTTGTCTGGGGCCGCTGTCTCATACCCGGACAGTGGCCCCGGACACCCCCCACTCGCATCCGGCCGCCGGCTGTGGGACGACCGTTACGACACCCCGGACACCGCTGGCACCATGTCCGCATGAGCGAAGACGTCGCAAGGCAGGTGGCCGAGTGGGTCCGGGCGGACTTCGGTCTCCGGCTGATGACGATGGAGCGGGTGACCCACGGCGCGGACGAGCACGCCCGACTGTGGCTGACGTCCACCACCGACGGCGTCCGGTACGCGGTCAAGCTCAGCGGCGGCGGCACCTCGGCCGGTCTGGCCGTGCCGGCGTACCTGGTCGGACAGGGAGTGCCGGGCATCGCCGCGCCGTTGCGGACCCGCGACGGAGACCTGTCCGTCGACCACGACGGCCACCGCCTCTCGGTGGTGCCGTGGGTCTCCGACCAGCGGGCGCTCGACGGCCCGATGACCGACGCGCACTGGCAGGCGTACGGCGAGGTGCTGGCGGCCGTGCACGCGGTGCCGGTGACCGACGAACTGAGCCGGCTGCTGCCGTCGGGCGGCGCCGCGTACCCCTCGATCGTCGCCGCGACCCGCGCGATGGCCGAGCGGCTGCGCGACCCCGACCCGGCCGACCCCGCCGGTCCGGTGCTCGCCGAGCTCGCGGCGGTGTGGTCCACGGCGGCCGACCGGGTGCGCGCACTGACCGGTGAGGTTGAGCGCGGGGCCGCCTCCCTGCGTGATGGGCCCGCACCTGTCGTCTGTCACGGCGACCCGCACCTGGGCAACCTGTTGCTCGGCGCGGGCGGGCGGGTGTGGCTGATCGACTGGGACGACGCCGTGCTCGCGCCGCCCGAGTGTGACCTGATGTTCGTCCGGGGTGGGGTCCGCGCGTTCGCGCCGGTCACCGCCGGGCAGCAGCGCGCCGTACTCACCGGCTACGGTCCGGCGGACATCGACCCGGCCCGCCTGGCATGGTTCCTCGCGGTCCGCGCGCTCGACGACCTCAGTGACTGGACCCGCCAGGCGTTGGACCCGAACGCCGAGGCGCCCGACCGGGACCGAGCGGCGCGAATCGTGCGGGGACTGGTGTCGCCGGTAGGTCTGGTCACCCTCGCCGTCGCGGCGCTGCGCGACCTTGAGCACCGGCGCTGAGCGGCGACCACGTCCGGGTTTGGCAAGAACAAAGGCGAGGGGGTCGTCCCCTCGCCACTCCCACCATATAGCGCAGCCGGGGCCTTGCGGCAAGACCCGGGTGGTGCAGCAGAATTTTCAGCCGAAGCCCAAACTCGGGAAAATCGGGGGATTCTGTGCTCGATGTGATCATTGCTGGCGGTGGACCGACCGGCTTGTGGCTGGCCAGCGAGTTGCGGCTGCACGGGTTGCGTCCGCTCGTGGTGGAGAAGCAGACCGAGCCGACCAGGTACGTCCGCGCGCTCGGCCTACACGCGCGCAGCCTCGAGGTGCTGGACCAGCGCGGTCTGCTGGAGCGGTTCCTCGCGCTCGGCACGCGGCACCCGGTCGGCGGCTTCTTCGCGGCCATTCCCAAGCCGTCGCCGGGCGGGCTGGACACCGCGCACGCGTACGTCCTCGGCATTCCGCAGACCAGCACCGACCGCCTGCTGGACGAGCACGCCAGCGACGTCGGCGTCGAGATCCGGCGCGGCAGCGAGCTGGTCGGGCTGAGCCAGGACGACCACGGGGTGACCGTGGAGCTGGCCGATGGCACGCGGTTGGGCGGGCGTTACCTCGTCGGTTGCGACGGTGGCCGCAGCACCGTACGCAAGCTGCTCGGCGTCGGTTTCCCGGGTGAGCCTTCGAGGGTCGACACCCTGCTGGGCGAGATGGAGGTGGGGGTGCCACCGGAGGCGGTGGCGGAGGTCGTGGCCGAGGTCCGCAAGACCCATCTCCGATTCGGTCTCGGGCCCCTCGGCGACGGGGTCTACCGCGTCCTCGTCCCCGCCGAGGGGGTGGCCGAGGACCGCGCGGTCCCGCCGACCATCGGGGACTTCAAAGACCAACTGCGGGTGTACGCGGGCACCGACTTCGGCGTCCACTCACCGCGCTGGCTCTCCCGCTTCGGCGACGCCACCCGGCTGGCCGAGCGTTACCGGGTCGGCCGGGTGTTGCTGGCCGGGGACGCGGCGCACATCCATCCGCCGACCGGGGGACAGGGCCTCAACCTCGGAATCCAGGACGCGTTCAACCTTGGCTGGAAGTTGGCCGCCGAGATCGACGGCTGGGCGCCGGAGGGGCTGCTGGACAGCTACCACACCGAGCGGCACCCGGTGGCCTCCGACGTGTTGAACAACACCCGCGCGCAGATGGAGCTGCTGTCGCCCCAGCCCGGCCCTCGGGCGGTGCGCCGGTTGTTGTCGGAGCTGTTGGACTTCGAGGACGTCAACCGGTACCTGCTCGAGAAGATCACCGCGATCGGGGTCCGCTACGACGTCGGCGAGGGCCACGACCTGCTCGGCCGACACCTGCGCGATGTGCGGCTGCGGCGAGGGCGCCTCTACGAGCTGATGCACGCCGGGCGCGGACTGCTGCTCGACCAGACCGGTCGGCTCTCCGTCGCCGGGTGGTCGGACCGGGTCGACCACGTCGTCGACGTCAGCGACGAATTGGACGTGCCCGCCGTACTGCTGCGACCGGACGGCCATGTGGCGTGGGTGGGCGACGACCAGACGGGCCTGCTCGGCCACCTGCCCAGGTGGTTCGGCGTGCCCGTCAGCTGATCGGTCTGCCCCGCGCGGAGCCGGTGGTCGTCGAGCCCGCGACGAGTCGGGAGCCGTCGTCACGGCTCGGCGGTGACCCCGCCGGGTCGACGTCGGTCAGCGTTCGGCCAGGCGGGCGCTGTCGACGAGTTGCCGGGGTGACCGGGCGCCGCCGAGGCTCTTCGCCTGGTACATGGCCGCGTCGGCACGGCTGAGCGCGTCGGTGAGCTGGGCCGGACCGGTCACCGGGGCGAGCCCGACGGACGCGGTGACCCGGACGCTGCATCCGCTCAGCCGGATCGGCGCGGCGACGGTCTCGCTCAGGCGGCGGGTGGCGTGCTCGATCCAGCGCCGGTCGACGGTGGGGGTGGAGAGCAGTCCCGCGAACTCGTCTCCGCCGAGGCGGGCGACGAGGTTGTCCCCGGCGAAGCCGGCGAGCCGCTCGGCCACACTGATCAGCACCTGGTCGCCGGCGGCGTGCCCGTACTGGTCGTTTATCTGTTTGAAGTCGTTGAGGTCGAGCACGACGGCGATCAGCGGCTCGCCGGCCGCGTCGGTGAGCAGGGTGGCCGCGAGGCGGTAGAAGGCGCGGCGATTGGGCAGCCCGGTGAGTGGGTCGTGACTCGCGGCGTGCCGTTCGGCGGCCAGCTCGGCGTGGAGGTGCCCGATCTCGGCCTCGGCGCGCAGCGCCCGGCGGCGCAGTTGCCAGGAGGAGAGCAGGGCGCCAGCGGCACAGATGCCGGAGGCGACACTCATCGGATCCGGCACGAACCCTCCCATCGCCTCGACCGCCTCCAGCCTCTCCTCGACGCGGCGTGCCGCGTCGGGGCCACGTTTTGCCTGATAGTTGCCCCTGCGGGGGTAACTCATAGTGAACGGATGGCCACCGATCACGTGCGTTATCATGCTCGCCGTCCGGTGCAGATGCAATAGCAGATGCACGTGCATGACCGTCCGATGTCGATATGGCACCCCCCTCGCCGTCACCGCTCCTCCCACGGCCACCGGCGGGCTCGTGAGCAGAAAGACGCCTCCATGCAGCAGCCACCCAATGGCGTACCGATCCACCAGTTGCCCCCGTTGACCTGGCAGAAGAGCCGCCGGAGCAACCCCAGCGGCAACTGTGTCGAACTCGCCGAACTGCCCGAAGGAGCGGGCATCGCGGTCCGCAACTCGCGACACCCGGAGGGGCCGGCACTGATCTACACGGTGGACGAGATAACCGCCTTCGTGCTCGGTGCCCGAGACGGCGACTTCGATCACCTCATCAACTGACCGTTCGTCAGCGGGAGCGTCCCGGCGACGGGACCGAATCGCCGGTCCGGAGGAGTTCACCTCACTGTCGGTCCATGGCATGCTTACACGTCGGCCGGGCCGGGGTGCCCGGCCATCACGGGTTGGTGTCCGGAGGTCCGCACGTGACGATGGTTCCTGCCGAGGGTGGCCCGACAACCGGGCCGACGGTGCTCCGGATGCTGCTCGGCGCCCAGTTGCGCCGTCTGCGGGAGTCCAGCGGGGTGACCCGCGAGGGCGCCGGCTGGGAGATCCGCTCCTCCGAATCCAAGATCAGCCGGATGGAGCTGGGCCGGGTCGGTTTCAAGGAGCGCGACGTCTCCGACCTGCTGACCCTCTACGGCGTCACGGAGGAACACGAGCGTGACGCCTTGCTCAAGCTCGCCCGAGACGCCAACAGTCCCGGCTGGTGGCACCGCTACGGGGACGTGTTGCCGACCTGGTTCCAGTCGTACCTCGGCCTGGAGGCCGCGGCCGCGCTGATCCGCAGCTACGAGGTGCAATTCGTGCCCGGCCTGTTGCAGACCCGGGAGTACGCCAGGGCTGTCGTGCTGCTCGGGCACGGCACGGCCGGTCCGGGCGAGATCGACCGACGCGTCGCCCTGCGGATGCAGCGTCAGCAGTTGCTGCACCGGGACAGCCCGCCGCAGCTCTGGGCCGTGGTGGACGAGGCGGCGTTGCGCCGACCGATAGGTGGCGCCGAGGTCATGCGTGGCCAGCTCACCGCACTCATCGAGGCGACCAAATCCCCGAACATCCGGCTCCAGGTGATCCCGTTCGCCGCCGGGGGTCACGCCGCCGCCGGGGGCGCCTTCACCATCCTGCGCTTCGGTGACCAGGAACTGCCCGACATCGTCTACATCGAACAGCTCACCAGCGCGATCTACCTCGACAAGCGCGACGACCTGGACTACTACGCGGTGGCCATGGAACGGCTCTGTGTCGAGGCCGAGCCACCCGAGCGTACGGCGGAGATTCTCGGCCGGCTGCTGGACGACCTCTATCCCGCGTGATCGTCGGGTGGGGCCCCGGCCCGACCCGACGTGGCACTACCATGGTCCGCGAACGGCGACAGTGGACACTCGTCATTGCGGGGGATGCCTTGACCACCGATGCTGCGGGCACGACGGCCGGCTCGCCGAGCGACCGGATCGACACCTCGGTGCCGCACCCGGCGCGCCGCTACAACTACTGGCTGGGCGGCAAGGACAACTTCCAGGCCGACCGTGAGTCCGGCGACGCGATAACGGCCGCCTTTCCGACCGTTCGCACCGCCGCCCTGGAGAACCGCCGCTTCCTGCAGCGGGCGGTGGGCTACCTGGCCCGTGAGGCGGGCATCCGGCAGTTCCTCGACATCGGCACCGGCATCCCGACCGCCAACAACACCCACGAGGTCGCCCAGGCCATCGCACCGGAGTCCCGGGTGGTCTACGTGGACAACGACCCGATCGTGCTGGCCCACGCCCGCGCGCTGTTGAGCAGCTCGCCGGCGGGCGCCACCGCCTACATCGACGCCGACCTGCGCGACCCGCAGCGGATCCTCGCGCACCCGGAGTTGACCCGCGCCATCGACCTGTCGCAGCCGGTCGCGCTCATGCTGGTCGCGGTCCTGCACTTCCTGCCCGACGAGGACGACCCGTACGCGTTGGTGCGGCAGGTGCTCGACGCGCTGCCGCCCGGCAGCTACCTGGCCGCCTCGCACGGCACCCACGACTACCTTCCGCCGGCGGTCGCCGCCGACTTCCGGGCGAGAGCCCGAGAAGGCGGCCCGCACGGGCTGATCAACCTACGCGGCAGTGACGAGTTCGCCCGCTTCTTCGCCGGTCTCGACATGGTCGAGCCGGGCATCGTCTCGGTCGCCGAGTGGCGGGCGGAGAGCGAGCCGCCGCCACGTCCCTCGCCCGTCGAGGTGAGCGTGTACGGCGCGGTCGCCCGCCTTCCCTGACCCGGCCGGGCGACGCCTCCCGAGTGGAGGCGTTCAGCTCCCCGGGGCGTCGTAGTGGGCCCGCGCGGCGTGCACCGCACCGATGTGCGTCTCGGCCCACGCCTTGATCGCCCGCTGCACCGGCAGCAGGCTCTCGCCCAGCGGGGTGAGCTGGTAGTCGACCCGAGCCGGCACGCCGACGGTCACCGACCGGCTGACCAGGCCGTCGCGCTCCAGTTTGCGCAGCGTCTGGGTGAGCATCTTCTGACTTGCCCCGGCCACGGTGCGGGCCAGTTCGCTGTGCCGTCGCGGCCCGTCGGCGAGCGCGCTCACCACAAGCGTCAACCACTTGTCGCTGAGCGTCGCGAGCAGTTCGTGACCCGGGCACTCGGCCAGGAAGGCGTTGTACGAGCGCCGGTCCCGCTCGCGGCGTTCGCCGGCGGTCATGGTGGCCATCGTTTCCCTCCCGGGTACCCAGGGCACCTCGCGGTGCCTTCTTCTCGCCGGATGCTAACGCTTCTAACGTCGTTGGCATGAGAGCTGTGATCGTCCGCCGGTTCGGCGGCCCCGAGGTCCTGGAGATAGCCGACCGGCCCGAACCGGAGCCGGGGGTGGGGCAACTACGGGTGCGCGTCGCCGCCGCCGGCGTCAACCGGATCGACCTGTCCACCCGCAGTGGCGCGTTGACCGCGGCCGGCCTGCTGCCCCCGTTGCCCGTCGTGGGGCTGGGCTGGGATGTGGCGGGGACTGTGGACGCGGTCGGGCCGGGAGTGCGACGGTTCGCGGTGGGTGCCGCGGTGATCGGTCTGCGGGACCTGCTGTCCGCCCCCGGAACCCAGGCCGAGTGGGTGGTGTTGGACGAGTGGGCGGTGGCGCGGGCACCGCGTACCGTCGCCCCGGAGGTCGCGGCGACGCTGCCGTTGATCGGTCTCACCGCGGCCCGGTCGCTCGCCCTCACCGGCCTGGACGCCGGGCGCACGCTGCTGGTCACCGGCGCGGCCGGCGGGGTGGGTGGGCTTCTGCTCGAACTGGCCGCGTTGCGCGGCATCCGGACCGTCGCCGTGGCCGACGCGCGGGACGAGGAGTTGGTCCGTTCGCTGGGCGCGGACTGGTTCGTGGCGCGGACCGACCGGCTCGGGACGGCGGTGCGCGCGGTGGTACCGGGCGGGGTGGACGCGGTGGTCGACGCGGCGGTCGTCGGCGTCGCCGCGCACGAGGCCTTGCGGGGTGGGGGAGTGTTCGTCGCGCTCGTGGCGCCGTTCGCCCCGCCGCCGCTGCGCGCGACCCGGGTCGTCGTGCAGGAGGTCCACGCCGACGGTGCGCTCCTGGCCGAACTGTCGGCGTTTGTCGACACTGGCCAGCTCAGTCTGCGGCTGGCCGGACGGCTGCCGCTGAGCGACGTGGCGGCGGCACACCAGCGGCTGGCCGCCGGGGGGTTGCGGGGGCGCCTGGTGCTGGAGCCCTGAGGCCGACGCCGACGACCGCCGTGCTGGCCGGTTCCGACGTGCTCGCCCGCGGCGGCGGATTCCGGGTCCGGATCCACGTATTGACCGACGCCGACTGGTCGAGCTAGTCTCTGTATCGATACAGACTGAATCGATGCAGAGAGGGTGCCGGTGAAGCCGACCCTGCAGGCCGTGGCCGACGCCGTCGGCGTCTCCCGCAGCACCGTGTCCAACGCCTACAGCCGCCCCGACCAGCTCTCGGCCACCCTGCGCGAGCGGATCCTGGACGCCGCCCGGCAACTCGGCTACCCCGGCCCCAACCCCACCGCACGGTCCCTACGCCGGGGCTTCGTCGGGTCGATCGGCGTGCTGTTCACCTCGCACCTGTCGTACGCCTTCACCGACCCGTTCGCGGTCCGCTTCCTCGCCGGGGTCGGTGTGGCCGCCGAGCGGCACGGCACCAGCATGCTGCTGGTGCCGCTGCCGCCGGCCGTGACCGACGCCCGGCGGGCGGTGGAGAACGCCGCCGTCGACGGGTTCTGCGTCTACTGCGTGGCCGACGAAAAATGGGCATTGGACGTGATCCGCGCCCGCGGGCTGCCGTTCGTCAGCACCGCCGCCCGCGACGACGCCGGCCCGGACGAGCGGTTCGTCGGCATCGACGAGCGCGCCGCCGCGCGTGGTGTCGCCGCACACGTGGCCGGCCTCGGTCATCGCCGGGTGGCGCTGCTCGCCGATTCCGTCGTCCCCGACGCCCCCGCCGGCCCGCTCCGCCTGTCCGGTGTGCACGAGGCGGGGCACCCCACCACCCGGGGCCGGCTCGCCGGATTCGCCGACGCGTTCGCCGAGGTCGGCGTCGAGTGGGCCGACCTGACCCTGCTCAACGCACCGGGCAACAGTCGCCAGGCGGCAGCCGCCGCCGTCGCCGGCCTGTTCGACTCACCGACGCCGCCGACCGCCGTGCTGGCCGGCTCCGACGTGCTCGCTCTCGGTGTGCTCGACGCCCTCGAGCGGCAGCCGGGCAGCACCCGACCGGCCGTCTCGGTGACCGGTTTCGACGATGTCCCCGAGGCCGCCGCGGCCGGCCTCACCACGGTCCGGCAGCCCGCCGAGGAGAAGGGCCGCATCGCCGCCGAACTCCTGCTCGACCCGCCCGCGGACGCCGCGGCCGGCCATGTGTTGTTGCCCACCACACTCGTCGTCCGGGCCTCCACCGGACCTGTCCCGAGGAGCTGACCATGGAACTTCCCACCGGATACGTCACCGCGCTCGACGCCATGAACCGGCACGTCAACTCGGCCCGACCGGACGCCCCGGTCCAGGTCGAACGCGTCCGTCCGGCCCTGCTCGCCCCGACCCGGCAGGCCGCCGCGGTCGCCCTGCGCCGGCTCGCCGACCGCATCCAGCCGCGACCGCTGCCCGCCGCGCCCCGCTGCTCCTGACCCGGTCGAAACTCATTCCGGTACGCACGGGACGAACAGTGTGGGTCCGGGCACGCAGGGTGGTCGAGTGGGGCGTGGCCAGGCAGACTGGTGAGGCCATGTCACCCTTCATGCCCACCCTCCGTCTCCACGACCGCTACGTGCTGCACGAGCGGATCGGTCTCGGTGGCATGTCCGAGGTGTGGCGGGCCGACGACGACGTGCTCGGCCGACCGGTCGCGATAAAGGTCCTCGCCGGGCAGCTCGCCGCCGACCCGCAACTGCGGGCCACCATCCAACGCGAGGCCCGCGCGGCCGCCCGGCTGACCCACCCACACGTGACCCAGGTGTACGACTACGCCGAGGCGACCCTGGCCGGCGGCGTCGTGGTGCCGTACCTGGTGATGGAGCTCGTCGACGGTCACAACCTGGCCGACCGCCTGCGGAACGGGCCGCTGCCCTGGCCGGAGGCGGTCCGGGTGGCCGGGCAGATCGCCGCCGCGCTCGCCGCCGCGCACCGCATCGGCGTCGTGCACCGCGACGTCAAACCGGGCAACGTCATGCTCACCGACACCGGTGCCAAAGTGCTCGACTTCGGCATCGCCGCGCTCGGCGGACTCGACGGCCAGTCCGGCGAGCCCCTGATGGGCACCCCTGCCTACTTCGCCCCGGAGCGACTGACCGCGGGCCCGCCCGATCCGGCCAGCGACGTCTACGCCCTCGGCGCGCTGCTCTACCGCACCCTCACCGGGCAGGCGCCGCTGCCGGTGCAGAGCTGGGAGGACGCCCTCGAGGTGCATCGGCGCGGCACTCCGGTGCCGCCGCTGCGGGTGCCCGGCCTCCCCGCCGACATCGCCGAGCTGACCCTCGCCTGCCTGGCCGCAAACCCGGCCGACCGGCCGAGCGCCGCGCACCTGGCCCGCCGCTTCGGCGCCGGCCAACCTGTCGAGCCGCCCACCGAGCTGCTGCGCATCCAGCCCGTGGCGCACCCGCCCACCCTGATCGACCGCTCGGCGGTCCGTCCCGCCCCGGTCGCCGCCGAGCCCATCCGCCGCCGCTCACGTCGACCCCTCGCCGTGCTGGTCGCGGCCGGCCTCGCCGTGCTGGTCGGCGTCGGCGCCCTGCTCGCCGAGGGGCCGTTGGGCACACCGAGCGCGCCCACCTCACCCCAGGTGGCCGCCCCGCCGTCGTCCTCCGCTCCAAAACCCGCGCCCACCACGCACTCGCCGACGCCGGCAGCGCCCCGACCCAGCGCCAGCACCGCGCCCCCGACCACCGGGCAGGTGCCGGTCAGCCTCCGGGAGGTGACGAGCGAGTTCGCCGCGGTCCTCGCCGGGGCGGTCGCCCGCGGCGACGTCGACTGGAAGACCGCCGAAGACCTGCGCGACGACCTCACCGACCTGAACCGGCACACCAGGGACCGGGCCAAACGGGTCACCGAGTTGCGCGAACACCTCGCCGAGCTGGTGGAACGCGACCGGCTGCCAGCGCAGACGGGCGCCCAACTGGACGCTCTGCTGACCCGGGCCAGCAGCTTCTCCACCGGCCGTACGGACGACTGACAGCGCTGTCGACGCCGCTGGCATGATGTGCCGATGCGGACACGTCTGATCTTCGTACGGCACGGCGAGTCGCTTCACCAGGTCGAGGGAATCGTGGGTGGGCCGCGTGGTTGCCGGGGCCTCACCGCCCTCGGCCACGAGCAGGCACACGACCTGGCCAACCGGCTCTCCCATGACGTCGCTGGCGACGGACCGGTGGCCGTCTACTCGTCCGTCCTGCGCCGAGCCGTCGAGACCGCGCAACCGATCGGCGCGGCGCTCGGCGTCCGACCGGTGGCCGACTGCGGTCTGTGCACCTGGCACACACCCCCGTACGCCGACGGCCTGCCGACCGCCCGCTTCCGGACCGACCACGCGGTGGCCGGTGGGGGTGTGTTCCGACCCTTCGAGGAGGGCAACGAGAGCTGGGCCGAGCTGGTGGTCCGGGTCAGCCGCGCGATCATGGAAATCGCGCATCGACACCGGGGCGCCACAGTGGTGCTTGTCGGTCACAGCGAGACCGTCGAGGGCGCCTTCCACGCGCTCGCCGCGCAGCCGATCTTTCGGGCGTTCGACCTGGACGTCGCCCCGGCCTCGATCACCGAGTGGACCACCGATCACGACCCCGGCGGTTGGCCGCCGGCCCGGTGGACGCTGCGCCGCTTCGGCGACCTGGGCGGCTGGGCCAGAGCGTGATCCAGTAGGGCCGTGCCGGGCCTCCAGTAGGGGCCGTGCCGGGCCTCCAGTAGGGGCCGTGCCGGGCCTCCAGTAGGGGCCGTGCCGGGCCGAGATCGCCGGCACGGCGTGCTCGCCCATCGGTTTCCGCCGGCCGTAGTCTCACCGGCATGACGACAACGCAGACGCACACCCTCGCCGTGTCCGGCGTCGACCTGGTCTACGACGTCCGCGGTCCGCTGCCCCCGTCCGGCGGGCGCCCCGTCCTGCTCATGATCGGTCAACCGATGGCCGCGGAGGGCTTCACCGCGCTCGCCCCGCTCTTCACGGACCGCACCGTGGTCACCTACGACCCGCGCGGCCTCGGCCGTAGTGTCCGCACGGACGGCCGCACCGACCACACGCCGCAGCAGCAGGCGGCCGACCTGCACCGCCTGATCGAGGCCCTCGGGGCCGGCCCGGTCGACCTGTTCGCCAGCAGCGGCGGCGCGGTGACGGCGCTCGAACTCGTCGCGGCCTACCCGGGCGACGTCGTCACGTTGGTGGCGCACGAGCCGCCGATCAACGCCGTGCTTGCCGACGCCGGGGCTGCCGAACGCGCTCGGGCCGACTTCTACCAGGCGTACCAGACGAAGGGCGCGGGCGCGGGCATGGCCGCGTTCATCGCGATGACGTCGTGGCAGGGCGAGTTCACCGACGCCTACTTCGCCCAGTCCGCGCCGGACCCGGTGATGTTCGGCCTGTCCACCGAGGACGACGGCAACCGCGACGACCCGCTGCTGTCGGACCTGTCCTGGGCGATCAGCGACTACCGGCCCGACGCGAGCCGGCTCACCTCGGCGCCGACCCGGATCGTGGTCGCCGTCGGCGAGGAGTCGGCCGGGACGTACACCGCGCGGACGGCCCTCGGCCTGGCGGCCCTGCTCGGCCAGGAGGCCGTGGTGTTCCCGAGTCACCACGGTGGCTTCCTCGGGGGCGAGTTCGGCTATGCGGGCAAGCCGGAGGAGTTCGCGGCACGGTTGCGGGAGGTGTTGGAAGCGGGCTGACCGCCCGAACTACTCGGCCGCATTGTTTCGGCGTGGCCGCAGTGCTGGGCCAGACCCCGCGGTGCGGTCGAGGCGCAAACACCAGCCACTCAGCCGAACCCGACGAGCGCACCGCGCTCGTCGAAGCGGGCCGAGCCGGCCCAGGCGATCTCCCAGCGGTTGCCCTCCGGGTCGGCGATGTAACCGGAGCGCCCACCCCAGGGCCGGTCGGTCGGCTCCGCCACCACCGCCGCGCCCGCCTCGACCGCAGCGGCGAAGGCCCTGTCGACCTCCCCGCGACTGTCGACATTGCAGGCCAGGGTGACGCCGGACCAACCTCCCGCCGGACCGGGCACGCCCGGCGCCGCCTCGGCGGCCAGCTCCGGCAGGGGGAAGAGCGCGAACAGGACGCCACCGAGCAGGAAGGCCGACCAGCCGTCGTCGCTGGCCGGCAGCTCGGGCCACCCCAGGGACCGGTAGAAGGACCGCAGCGCGCCGATGTCGCGTGCTCCCAGCGTGACCACGGACAGGCGGGAGGGGACGGTGCTCATCAGCCGATTCTGCCCGAGGCGTACGACACGTGCGCGTCAGCCGGCGCCGCTTCCCACAGTGTCGGGGAGGGTCACGCCTACCGACTCTCCCGGCTCGGTGCCCGCGCGCGCGAGGACCTGTCCCTCCGGCGTCCACACCCCGGACCGTCCGGCCGCCTCGGTGTAGCCACCGCCGGTCGAGCCGGCGAAGCTCGCCACCGCCACCCAGACCCGGTGGGCGGTGGCGATCCGGTGCGCCCGCTGGTCGGTCACGGCGGCGTCGCGCGCGGACTCCAGCACACCCGCCGCGTAGACGTCGATGCCGAGCGCCGCGGTCCGCTCCGCGTGCGCGGTGACGCCGGTGTCCTTGCAGACGGCCAACCCCACCCGCCAGCCGTCCACGTCCAGCACGACCGGCGCCTCGCCCGGCCGGAACCGATCGGCCTCGGCGGCGCCCAGCCACATCTTCCGGTAGGCCAGCGTCACTCCGGCGCCGGTCACCGCCAGCACCGCGATGTGGTCGCCGGCGACCGGCGCGCCGACCAGGGCCACCGTGTCCGTCTCGGCGCACGCCTCGACAAGCGGCACCAACCGCGGGTCGTCGACCGGCACGACCGGCGCGTCCAACTCGTACCCCGTCAGGGACAGCTCGGGAAAGACCACCACCCGGGCGCGCGCCGCGCGGACCGCGGCGGCGTGCGTCCGCGCGTTCTCCGCGACATCCCGGGGTACGCACCGCGGCTGCGCGACGGCGAGCCGCAGTGGGGTGCGGTTTTCCACACCCCCAGCGGTGTGGTCGAGTCGCGCGGCCGGGCGGTCAACCGCATGGTCGGCTCTCAGGATCACTTCGTACGGTGGGCGCATGATTCGAACGTCCCACGCCTTGCTCGCCACCGGAACCCCCACCGCCGCGGCGGAACCACCGCAGGGTGGCCTCGTCGGTTACGTCACCGACCTGGTGGAGCGGCTCGGCGGGCCGGGCGCCGGCCTGGCCGTGGCGCTGGAGAACCTGTTCCCGCCGATCCCCAGCGAGGTGATCCTGCCGCTGGCCGGGTTCGTCGCGGCGCAGGGCCGGATGAGTCTGGTCGGTGCGATCTTCTGGACCACGCTGGGCTCGGCGGTGGGCGCGATGGCGCTCTACCTGGTCGGCGCATCGCTGGGCCGCGACCGGATGCGCGCCATCGTGGCCCGGCTGCCGCTGGTGAAGCTCAGCGACGTGGACCGGACCGAGGCGTGGTTCCTCCGGCACGGTGTGAAGGCCGTCTTCTTCGGCCGGATGATCCCGATCTTCCGGAGCCTGATCTCCATCCCGGCCGGGGTGGAGCGCATGCCGGTGGGCACCTTCCTGCTCTTCACCACGCTGGGCAGCCTGATCTGGAACACCACATTCGTGCTCGCCGGCTATCTGCTCGGCGACAACTGGCACCTCGTCGAGGGGTACGCGGGCACGCTGCAGAAAGTGGTGATCGTGGTCTGCGCGGCGGCGGCCGCCTGGTTCGTCGGGTCCCGCGTGCTGCGCGCCCGCCGGGCCGCCCGCGACCCCGAGCCGGCCGATGCCGGTCGCGGCGAGCCGGCGCTCGGCGTGCCCGACCCGGGCGGGCGCGGCACCCTCTACCGAAGCGGTTCGTGGACCTCGGACGAGCGCTAGCCCTTCCTGGCTCTGCTCCACCTGTTGGAGCAGGGCCATCGACGGCGGACTCGGCACGGGAGGGGAGGGCAGGTGACCGGGGAGTCTCGGATCGACAGGTGGTGGACCCGTCTCCGACTGCCGCTCGGCGTCGCCGCCGGCAGCGTGACCGCCGCTGTCGAGCTTGCCTTCCTGGTCGTCGCGGCCGCCGCGTCCGCCGTGTCCGCCCCCGTGCCAACGGCCGCTCGTGGGGTCACCAGGCTCACCCAGCGGTACGCCGGATGGCTCGTCCGCCGGGAACGTGACCGACTCCATCGGCTGCTGCTCCCCGAGGGCGAAACGCTCCCGGTCCACCTGGTGGCTACCCGCCGGCAGATCGGCTACCTGGCGGCCCGACTGTTGCCCGGCGTGCTCGGCCTCCTGGCGTACGCGATGCTCGGCGTCGGCCTGGTCTTGGCCGGCATCGTGCTCCGCGCGGCGGTACGCGGTGAACTGTCCCCTGTCGACACACTGGCACAGGTCGCCGTCGGGGTGGCTCTCCTGCTGCTCAACGTCCAAGCTCTCGCCAGCGTCGCCGCGCTGGACATCCGGCTGGCTCGGCGGCTGCTCGGCCCGGGAAGTCGGGCCGAGCTGGCGCGGCGGGTCGACGAGCTGACAAGCAGCCGGGCCGGGGTCCTCGCCGCTGTCGACGCAGAACGGCAGCGCATCGAACGCGACCTGCACGATGGCCTCCAGCAGCGGTTGGTCGCCCTCGGCATGCTGCTCGGCCGCGCTCGGCGGGCCCGCGACGCCGACCGCACCGCCGCCCTGCTCGCCCAGGCACACGAGGACGTGCAGCGGGCCGTCGAGGAACTGCGCGAGGTGGCGTGGCGGGTCTACCCGTCGGCGTTGGAGGGCAGCGACCTCGGTGCGGTGCTCACCATGGTCGCCCGTCGTTCCGAGGTGCCGGTGCGGATCCACTGCGACCTGCCGATCCGCCCCGAGCGGCAGATCGAGACGGTGCTGTACTTCGTGGCCTGCGAAGCGCTCACCAACGCCGCGAAGCACGCCGCCGCTACGCTGGTCGCGGTCGAGATCGGGGTACGGGAGGGGCGGGTCCGGATGCGCGTACACGATGATGGCGTCGGCGGCGCGGACCCCACCGGGCGAGGCCTGGCCGGCCTGGCCCGACGGGTCGCCGCACTCGACGGCCGGCTCTTGGTGACCAGCCCGGTCGGCGGTCCGACCACCGTGCTGGCGGAGCTGCCGTGCGGCTAGTCCTCGCCGAAGACTCGACCCTGCTCCGCGAGGGCCTGACGCGGCTGCTCGCCGAGGAGGAGCACGAGGTGGTCGCGGCGGTCGGCACTGCCGACGAACTGGTCGAGGCGGTCGGACGAACCCGTCCGGAGGTGGTCGTCACCGACGTCCGGATGCCGCCCACCCACACCGACGACGGGCTGCGTGCCGCCCTGGAGATCCGTCGACGCTGGCCCGAAACCGGTGTCCTGGTGCTCTCCCAGTACGTGGAGCGGCGCTTCGCCGGCCGTTTGCTCGCGGACCGTCCCGAGGGGGTCGGCTACCTGCTCAAGGACCGGGTCGCCCAGGTGGACGACTTCCTCGACGCGCTGGACCGGGTGGCCGCCGGGGGCACGGCACTCGACCCGGAGGTGGTTCGGCAGGTGGTGGCCGGTTCGCAACGGCCCGACCCGTTCGCGCGGCTCACACCGCGCGAACGGGACGTCCTGCACGAGATGGCCCAAGGCCACACGAACAGCGCTGTCGCGCAACGGTTGCACGTGTCGCAGAGCGCGGTGGAGAAGCACGTCAACGCCATCTTCGACAAGCTCGATCTCGGCGAGACCACAGGTTACAGCCGGCGAATCCTCGCGGTGCTGCGCTATCTGGGCGCCTGACCCCCGCATCGCTATCTGGGCGCCTGACCCCGCATCCTCAGGCCCGGCCGGGACGTCATCAACCCGGTGTCCGTGATGTCCGGGTGTCGGGTGTCCGGTGTCCGTGGTCTCCGACTTCCGCTGAGGCGAGTGGATCGTGCCCGGTGGCGGCGGCTCGGGGGTCGTGGATGCCGCGTGGTGTGGGTGGTTTGTCCGATCGAGGGTAGTTGTGGGCTGTGACCGGTCGCATCCGTGGGCCGGAATCGTGGCCGGGGCGGGGTCGTTACACATCCTGACGATCGCAGCAACACCGGCTCGCGCCCCCGTGCCTCGGGGTGGGAATGCCCGCCCCCGCTCGGTCGTTGCAGTCCCCACGAACGGCCAGCCGGGCACCGCCTCCACGAGAGCGCGACCGATGGGCCACCCCCGGAATGACCCCGGCCCCCGGGCCGTTACAGATGGACCCGGCGCCACGAGCCCAACCGCTCGCAGGCGGCCGACCCCCAAGACTTCCCCTTGTTTTGTGCAGCGCCGGACGAGGTGCTCACACCCGTGACCGCCGTTTCCCCGATCGGCGTGGCGCGGGTGTTCCTACCCCCGAAGGAGCTACCCCCATGAACACGATCATGCGTAAGAGTGTGCTGTCCGTTGCTGGTCTCG